>NZ_JACJPV010000001.1 GCF_014696225.1 Anabaena sp. FACHB-1237
TAATTAAGTTTAGTAAATTTCATCGTTAATTAATTTCTTAATGTACCCTATCATCATTCTCTCATAAAATTAATACCCGTCATTTATTTAATCTATTACTATTAACAATTCTCAATCAGTCTGATTCAATAACATCTTCATTATTGCAGTACACATATACTAATAATTAGCGATCGCTGTGCCAGTTGCGTAAGTCCTGTTAAAGTTTGATTTTGCTTCCTAAAAAATAAACTTTGTCCTATAACAGCAACAGTTACACCACCTAAAAATAATCCTCCATAGATAAAAACGCGACGATCTATTTTACCATTTATTCTAGTTTTAGAATCTCCCGAAATTTGATTTTCATTTCCATCTGGGGATACAACAAATGTAGGAGAAATTTGTAAATCTCTGATAACTTCATCCGCAGATTGATAACGTTCTTGAATATCCATTGTCAACAACTTATCTAAAATTACCCCCAACTCATTACTTACAGGACTAGGTAAATGTTGTCGCCAATTATTCACCCAACTAAGAGGATTTTTTTTCCATAAATTAAAAGGATTAACCCCTGTTAATAAATGAAAACAAGTTGTACCTAAAGCGAATAAATCACTGGCTGGATAAGCTTCACCAAACTCAATTTGTTCCCGTGGACTATAACCACGAGTACCAATTTGTGTTCCTATTCGGGTGTGAACTGTGGTAGTTAATTGTTTAGAAGCTCCAAAATCAATTAATACCAATTTACCATCACTTTTTCGGCGCATGATATTCTCTGGTTTAATATCCCGATGAATAATATTACGCTCATGAATAAATTTTAAAGGTGGTAATAAATCTAGTAATAATTCCCGAATTTGACTTTCGTTATATTTACCCTTTTGTCTTAATTCATCTAATAAATCATCCCCTTCAATAAACTCTTGCACCAAATAGAGAAAACCATTATCTTCAAAATAAGCAAACAGCGTTGGTATTTGAGGATGTTCTCCTAAATCTTGTAAGCGTTTTGCTTCTTCGATAAATAACTCTTTGGCTTTTTTCAAAGCGTAAGTTCCTGACTGTTTAGGTGCAAGTTGCTTGATTACACACTGTTTATTTAAGTTTTGGCTATCTTCCGCTAAATAGGTTCTCCCGAAACCACCTTTAGTAGAAAGCACCCGCAACACCCGAAACCGATTGATTAATAATGGTATCAATGGGGTATTGCAAGATTGACAAACCTTGTTATGATCAGGGTTAATAGGCTGGGAACAATCCGGGTTCAGGCAGCAGATCATAATCTGTGATAGATAACTGTATAAGCTTTATTATACAACATAAGTAATTCTGCTTCCCTTCCTGATATAATATAAATTAACAATTCCAATCTTTTAAATAGTATGAGTGAAACCCTGGCTGATATTTCCATACCTCCACAGTTTCCT
Source organism: Anabaena sp. FACHB-1237 (assembly GCF_014696225.1). GTDB lineage: Bacteria > Cyanobacteriota > Cyanobacteriia > Cyanobacteriales > Nostocaceae > FACHB-1237. The sequence goes on from NZ_JACJPV010000001.1 coordinate 1,416, forward strand.
GATCATACTCAATTACCGGAGTCTGATGGTACATTTGTGAAGAATTTTCAAGAACATCCCCAAAGCATAATTATCACAGATTCCATAATTCAAACTTTACAAAAAAAACATCCTGATGGACAATTTTGTATAGGTCAAGATTGTGGCATTTATTGGCGAGAAACAGAACCACCAGAAAAAGGTACAGTAGCACCAGACTGGTTTTATGTTCCTGATGTCCCTCCCAGATTAGCAGGTAAAATTCGCCGTTCTTATGTATTATGGCGGGAATATATTCCCCCATTAATTGCCATAGAATTAGCTAGTGGTAATGGTGACGAAGAAAGAGATAAAACACCTTTAACGGGTTTACAAGAAGGTGAAAAACCTGGTAAATTTTGGGTATATGAACGCATTATCCGTGTTCCCTATTATGCCATTTATGAGGTGAATAATGACAAATTAGAAGTTTATCATTTGGTAGATTTTGCTTACCAAAAAATGCAGCCTAACGAACGTGGACATTACCCAATTGCGCCATTAGGTGTAGAATTAGGACTATGGCAAGGAAGTTACTTGAATAATCCTACACAACTTTGGCTGCGCTGGTGGGATTTAGATGGTAATTTATTATTGGTAGGTAAAGAAGAGGCCAAATTACAAAAATTAAGGGCTGAACAAGCAGAACTCAAGGCTGCAAAATTAGCCGAACGTTTACGGGCAATGGGCATAGATCCAAATGATGATATATAATCATTTTGGACATTTTGGACATTGAAGAAAACAAACTGAACAACAAACCGAACTACAAAGGACACAGAGAAAAGATGCAACGGGCTATTTTATCCAGGAATTTACAAATTAAACAAATTAAGCAAATTAATTGGGTGAGTTTTTTGGCTGATTTCTTGTTAGCTGGAATGGTATTTGGTCCTGCTATTGCACCTTTTCTCGCTGCGTCAGGTGTGTTTTTACTTCCTAATATTGCCAATATTATCTATTTTATGGGTAATCATGTTTGTCCACAACCTACAATGGGATTAGAATTATCTCCACCTTTTATAATGGCAGTTTGTATGCGCTGTTATGGTACAGTTACAGGATTACTAATTACGCGCATTTTGTATAGTTTAACTGGTGGAAGAGGTAATTATTGGTTACATCAATATGGTTTAACAGGTGCTATATTTGCCAGTATGCTAATGATGGCCTATCCTGTGGAATTAGCCGCCCAAATCTTCCATTTATGGGATTTTAATAATTATATCATTACCCCTTTTGGTTTAATTACTGGTTTAGCTTGGGGTTTATTTACTATGCCACTTTTACACTGTCGGAGGCTAAATTTTGGCTAAAATATCCTGTCCCCATTGTCAGCAACTTATTAACAGTGAAGCTATAAATTGTCCCCATTGTCGCATCACATTAAAAGCCTACGGACATCCTGGTATTACTTTACATCGTGCTACCCAGGGTTACTTATGTGATACTTGCACTTATCACGCTGATAATAGCTGTACTTTCCCCCAATATCCCCATGCTAAAGATTGTATCCTTTACGAAAATTTACAAAATCGTCAATTAGAATTAGAACAACAAATTAATGTTAGCAATATTAGCTTTGATATTAAACTCAAAAGATGGTTACAACGTTATCAGGCTTTATTATTGTTAGCTTTTTTATTATTGATTTGTTTTTTAATTACTCTATTTAGATAGATTTATTCTCAAATAAGAGAGATTAATGTTATGAAAAATACACTTTTTATGTTGTATAATGATTGAAAAAACTGTATAATTGTAAATTACCCTTGCATATTGCTAGACTAGAAAATCCGATCAAAGTTATTTCCCCCACTAATTACTTCTTAGTCAAGGAGAAAAAATACTCATACAAATTTTTTAGGAATGCAATACCCGTAAAACAAATTAAGAGACTTCTACCATGATTCACAAGTTAATTAATACTAACATTAAGAGTTCTCATGTTTTATTAACTCCTAATGAAGTCAAAGAAAAATTACCTTTAACCAAGACTGCGGAACATACAATTTTAAAATTTCGCCAGGAAATAGAACATATTTTAGATTTTCAAGATCATCGTAAATTTATAGTCGTTGGCCCTTGTTCTATTCATGATCCCCAAGCAGCTATAGAATACGCCCAAAAACTGTTAGCCTTAGCAGAAGAAGTTAAACATACTTTATTATTAGTCATGCGGGTTTATTTTGAGAAACCTCGCACTACTGTAGGTTGGAAAGGATTAATTAATGATCCGGAAATGGACGATTCTTTTCATGTGGAAAAAGGCATATTAATTGCCAGAAGTCTATTATTAAAACTAGCAGAATTAGGACTACCAACAGCTACAGAAGCCCTTGATCCCATTATTCCCCAGTATATCAGTGAATTGGTAGCATGGTCAGCTATTGGAGCAAGAACTACCGAATCACAAACCCATCGAGAAATGGCCAGTGGTTTATCTATGCCAGTAGGTTTTAAAAATGGTACAGATGGTAATATTCAAGTAGCGGTAAATGCCTTAAAATCTGCCCAAACACCTCATAATTTTCTTGGTATTAATCAAAAAGGACAAGTGAGCGTTTTTCAAACTAGAGGAAATGCCCATGGCCATGTAATATTAAGAGGAGGAAGTAAACCTAATTTTGATGCGGAAAATGTTAAATTAGTAGAACAAGAATTAAAGACAGCTAATTTATCACCACGAATTGTGATTGATTGTAGTCATGGTAATACTAATAAAGACTATAAACTACAAAGTGCTGTGTTTGAGAACATTATTCAACAAATTGTAGATGGTAATAGTTCTATTGTGGGCATGATGTTAGAATCTAATTTGTATGAAGGTAATCAGGCAATTACTGGTAAGCGGGAAGATTTAAAATATGGTGTTTCTGTTACTGATAAATGTATTGGTTGGGAAGAAACAGAAAGAATTATTTTAGTTGCCCATGAAAGGTTGAAAAGATGAGATAATGGATTTATGAACACAGAGATCCCCGACTTCTTCGAGAAGTCGGGGATCTGAAACCCTCACGGTTTACAAATCAAATATGATTGCTATATCAGCTATCAGCTAATACTTAAAGACAGATCATGCCATAAAGTAAGTGTATTAACTTTAGGACTTACGCAAGTGTCACACTAAAAAAATCTGTTGTAGGGTGCGTCAGATATCAAAAATCAGTTTATTTACATGATTTATACCGTATGACGTGGTTGGTGAGCTTGTCGAACCACACCTTAGCAATGCCCCAGTTGCATAAGTCCTGAACTTCTGAAAAAAGTATTAACTTCTGATATTTAGTGACTGCTGATAGCTAAATACTAATAACCGACTGTTAATCGCTGATATAATCACTTTATTTCTGTGAGGTTGCTATGGGCAATTTCCAGAAATTACCAACTACTAAATTGGGCTATATATGTCCTTGTACTCTGAATTTAAACAAGTTATTCTGGGTAAATCTCTACCTACTAGTGCCCATAGTGAAGAAAGACTAACTATCGCTGCGGCTTTAGCTGTGCTTTCTTCCGATGCGTTATCTTCCGTAGCTTATGCAACAGAGGAAATTCTACTCGTATTAGTAGCAGCAGGTAGTGGTGCATTAGGTTTATCCATCCCCGTAGCTGTGTCCATTATTTTCCTGTTAAGTATAGTTGTACTTTCCTATCGGCAAACTATTCGTGCGTATCCTTTAGGTGGTGGTTCATACATTGTTGCCCGGGAAAATCTCGGACTTTATCCGGGATTAATCGCAGGTAGTTCACTGATGATTGACTATATTTTAACAGTCACAGTCAGTATTTCTGCTGGTACTGCGGCGTTAACTTCCGCCATTCCTCAACTACAATCTCACACAGTGCTGTTATGTTTGATTTTTATTGTGATATTAATGTTAGTCAATCTCCGAGGTGTCAAGGAATCAGGACAAATATTTATGATTCCTACTTATGGGTTTGTGGTAAGTGTTTTCTTGTTAATTATTGTCGGTTTGTTTAAGTATTTTACAGGAGAACCAATTACAGCCTATCCTGAATTACCAACTAAGGAAAGTTTAAGTATATTCTTCATTTTACGGGCTTTTTCCGCAGGATGTACGGCATTAACTGGGGTAGAAGCTATTTCTGATGGAGTGTTAGCTTTTAAACCTCCAGAATGGAAAAATGCTCGGTTAACCTTGCTCTATTTAGGTGGTATTTTAGGGGTAATGTTTATAGGCATCACTTGTATAGCAAATATCTATCACATTGTACCAGGTGAAGGACAAACCGTACTGTCTTTATTAGGTAGACAAATTTTTGGTGATGGTGGACCGTTATACTTTTTCCTGCAATTAGTTACCTTGTTAATTTTATTGTTAGCAGCTAATACTAGTTATGCTGATTTCCCTAGACTATGTTACTTTTTGGCAAGGGATGGATTTTTACCAAGACAATTATGTTTATTAGGCGATCGCTTAGTCTATTCTAATGGCATCATGCTGTTAAGTGTCTGTGCTGCTATTCTGGCAATTATCTTTAAAGGACAGGTGAACGCCATAATTCCCTTATATGCAGTGGGTGTATTTACCTCCTTTACCCTATCACAAGCGGGAATGGTGCGCCATTGGTTTAAAGAACAAAGTCGTAATTGGCACTCTAGCGCTATGATGAATAGTTTAGGAGCGATCGCTACGTTAATAGTATTAGCAGTGATCATTTCCACTAAATTTCTCTTAGGTGCTTGGTTAGTAGTAGTAGCTATACCCATAGTAGTGAGCATATTTTTAGCCATTCATCGCCACTATGAATACGTAGCCTCACGATTAAGCGTACAAGAACTAGCACCTCGTAGTTATCTTCCTAAGCCCAAACCTGCGGTTATTACCCATCCAGCAGTAGTGGTAGTGGGACAATTAAACAGAGGTACAGTGGAAGCATTAGACTATGCACGAACAATAGCGGATGAAATAGTTGCCATTCACGTAGATATTGGTGGTACAGACAGGGAAAAACTACAGGAAAAATGGCATAACCTAGAGTCAGATATTCCCTTGGAAATTGTAGACTCTCCCTATCGTTCTGTCATTGATCCCATAGTTGAATTTGTCAGTCAATTTGAAGACAGGTATCCAGACACATTTACAACTATCATTATTCCTGCATTCGTCACTCGCAATTGGTGGGATGGTATCTTACATAATCAAACCACGTTGTTTTTAAAGAATGCTTTAAGAGCTAAAAAAAGCCGTGTGGTAACAACTGTTAGGTATTATCTTTAGGGTGCGGTAGTCTGGAGTAGGGTGCAAGGGTGCAGGATGCGGAGTGCAGGGAAAATTAAATTTTACCCAATCACCAATCACCAATCACCAATCACCAATTGTCAATTAAAATAACTGTGATATCATAGAAAATTGCTAGATACCTTAAAAACAATCAAATCTCATTTATCATGGCTCTGACGCAACAGCGCAAACAAGAACTAATTAGTAATTTCCAAGTTCACGAAACCGACACAGGTTCTTCTGATGTCCAAGTGGCAATGTTAACTGATCGTATTAACCGCCTTAGTCAACATTTGCAAGCTAACAAAAAGGATCACTCCTCCCGTAGAGGACTATTAAAGATGATTGGTCAACGTAAGCGTCTTTTGTCTTATATTCAAAAGAATAGCCGAGAAAAATATCAGGCTTTAATTACTCGTCTGGGCATTCGCGGTTAATATTAGGAATATATATTTATGGCTGCTGAAGAATCAGAACGTAGTCGCTTACCTTTTGAACCAAATAAAAAGCGTCCTAAACCTGCTAAAATCACCAGTCAGGCTGCGGTGAAAACCCCAGAAACTAGTCAGGAACTGAAAAAACCACCTTATACTAAGGCAGAAATGGCAGTTCCTGAAGTAGTTAGTCAAAGGATGATTCGCCGAGTAGCAGCGTTTTGTGGCATACCTACATTTTTAGGTATTGCTTCCTTAGTAGCTAGTTATTTGCTTGTTACCTTGGCTCACATCCAGCTTCCGCCTATTGCTGTGTTATTAGTCAATATGGGATTATTTGGATTAGGAGTTTTAGGAATTACCTATGGTGTACTTTCTGCTTCCTGGGATGAAGAAAGAACAGGGAGTTGGCTAGGTTTCAGTGAATTTACTACCAATTGGGGACGAATGGCCGAAGTTTGGCGTGAAACTCGTAAAAAAAATGTTTGACGTATCAAAATAAACCAATTATTAACCTACATCAAAATTTAGTAGTGGTTTAGCACTGGTAAACCCATCCGCTAAACCTATCTGCTAAACTATTACAAGAGTTAAGATAAAAAAAGTTGGCATTACATAATGGCTGTAGAAATTTTGTTTCGCGCATCAGCGAACCACTTGCGTTAGATGCAAAGTTTCAAATTCTGAATTTCTCAATTTCATACCTGAGTTCAGCAATACCAAAAAGTTGATTATTGCCCCTATATCAAGGTGATAGCTAAACAGATAGATATGCGTAGGGTTGGCTCAATAGTGATAGCTAATTAATACATAGGACTTTAAATATGATCATTGTCATGAAAGTTGGTTCACCACAAACAGAGATAGATCGTATTATACAAGAATTAACAGGTTGGGGATTAATACCAGAAAAAATTGTTGGACAACATAAAGTAATAATCGGCTTAGTTGGGGAAACGGCAGATTTAGATCCCTTGCAAATTCAAGAAAATAGTCCCTGGATAGAACAAGTATTAAGGGTAGAAGTTCCATATAAAAGGGCTAGTCGACAGTTTAGACATGGTGAAGCATCTGAAGTAATAGTTAATACTCCTAATGGTAGTGTAATATTTGGTGAACATCATCCTCTGGTAGTGGTAGCTGGACCATGTTCAGTGGAAAACGAGGAGATGATTATTGAAACCGCTATGCGGGTAAAAGCAGCAGGAGCAAAGTTTTTAAGAGGTGGTGCGTATAAACCACGAACTTCTCCCTATGCGTTTCAAGGTCATGGAGAAAGTGCTTTAGAATTGTTAGCTAAGGCACGAGAAGCAAGTGGTTTAGGTATTATTACGGAAGTAATGGATGGAGGAGATTTAGATAAAATTGCGGAAATTGCGGATGTTATTCAAGTAGGGGCAAGAAATATGCAGAACTTTTCCCTATTGAAGCAAGTAGGGGCGCAAGCAAAACCGGTACTTTTAAAACGGGGTATGGCTGCTACCATTGAAGATTGGTTAATGGCCGCAGAATATATTTTAGCGGCAGGTAATGCTAACGTAATTTTATGTGAGAGGGGAATTAGAACTTTTGATCGGCAATATACCAGAAATACCTTAGATTTGTCAGTAATACCTGTATTAAGGAAATTAACTCATTTACCGATTATGATTGATCCTAGTCATGGTTTAGGGTGGTCAGAATTTGTACCATCTATGTCAATGGCAGCGATCGCTGCTGGTACGGACTCCTTAATGATAGAAGTGCATCCTAATCCATCTAAAGCACTATCTGATGGACCACAATCCTTAACACCGGATAAATTTGACGAATTAATGAAAGAATTAGCAATTATTGGTAAAGCTGTAGGTCGAATTTCAAATAACTAATAAATTTTGATGCAAAAATGTTAAGGTAGATAGAAATTCATCTACCTTTTTATGATTTTTATATTAATTCAGATGTTAACAAGCTAGTTCAAAACTTTTATTTCTTAAATTATAAACCACAAACTGTCTATTTCTGACAAATTCGTTTACCAGTAACTCTTGTAACAATTCCTTTACAACTAAACGCTAAAACTTGCTAAAAGCTCCAAAATTCAACTTATATTTCACCTATACAAAGCCAGAATACCAGTATTTTGAAGTTTTAATACGTAATTTTTCCACCCTTATTAAGAATAATGCTTGAAAATGCTTATACTACATTATGAAGTGCAGAATGTCGGTTAGCATAATATCAACATCAGTTTGTCAGAATCAGGATATCCAGGATTTTAGGATTTACAGGATGGGTTATTTTCGATGCTAGGATAGTGAGCGACAACTTAAAATACATCATCATTATCTACTATTTCTGAATCAAAAATTAACCATTGTTTAAAAAATTCTTTAATCCATAAACTGACATCAGGATATTTTTCATTAATAGCTGTTAGTCTATTTTTCATATTCCTTTGATAATAACTTTGATATTCTAAATTTCTCACAGCAATAAAATTTAATGTGTAGGTTAGCATTCTTAATCTAGCTATTGCTAATTTTAAATTACGACGGGAATAATTATCAAATGTTCGTGAATTTTCTTTATATTCAGTAAAAGGAGAATAGAGATTATCTTTAATGATTTTCTTAAACTCTCTATTATCTAAATCTAATTCATAAAAAGCATCACTACAAATTTCATAATTAATTTTATTTCTTATTTCTGATTCATTGCCTAATTCAAAAGGTTTAATTCCGATATTCCAATACCTATCAATTCCTTTACGATTTTTGAAATGACTAAAATTTTCAAAAAACCGTTTGAACTGTCTTTGATGTTCATCTGATGAGTTAGCAATACCTATGATATGAATATTCTTTTTTTGATAATCTTTTTCTATACAATCTATAGAACTTGATACCCAAGTTGTAAAGTTAAGTTGTGTTCTATTTAAACCTTGTATTAAGAAAAAATTAGCATAATATGAAGTCACAAAACCCCAACTAAAATATCCTTTTTTAATCAAATTGTCAGCAGCACAAATATTCAAAATTGCTTTAGATAAAAGTTTTTCAATATCAGTTAATATATAATTGTTTACATAAGAAATAGTAAATCCGTTTTTATAATCTCTTTTTGATTTATATAAGTTAATCAAATAATCTTTAAAAGAACTTTTAGCATCACTATTACAATTACTAAAAGCAATAGCAATTTCCTCAAATGTTAATGACACCTTTTTTAATCTCCAAATTAATCTTCCAGCTAATCTCCAATCATCACTACAAAATCTTCTCTCACTGCTTTTTTTAATTTGCTTTCTAGCATTTCAGCAACTTTTTCTTGCGCTTTAAAACCACCGCCACTTGGTAAGTTATCTTTATCAAATTTAAAGTCTTGAATTAGTTCCAGAACTTTAATGGTATTTTCAGTATTAAACATCTTGTGTTTTTGCATAACCACATTAAAAATCTCATAAAATGCTTGCATTAGTCCACCAAATCCAACGGTTTTTAAAATATAAGATTTAGGATTATCCCATTGTTCTAAGAATACTGCTTTAACAGCACGGAAATATATTTCAAAAATTTTATATTGCTGTTCAAAACCATAATTAGCAAGTTTTCCTGTTTTCGGTTCTACATAATCTTTAATTTGATTGACAAATTCATTTAAAGATATTCCAAAACCACTTTCTCCAGTTGTTCTAATTAATTCATACAAAGGACTTTCATCTGTCTCATTTAATCTAATAGCAATTTCTCTACCACGTCTTTCAGCACTAACTCCTTCTCCATCAAAATCTTCAATATCTCCTTCTAACAAATTCATTAAATCTAAATAAAGAGATGCAGGAACACCTTTTTGAGTTTTATTAATTGTTACAAAAAGTCTTGCTTGATCCTTAACAGATAATCCCAAAGTAGCAATTACCATTAATTTAAAATCAGGGTTTGCATCATAGCAACCATTGACTCTATGCTGTCCATCTATAATTAGACCGAGAGAATTTGTATCTTCTAATATGAGTAAGTTATCATTTTCTTGATAGTCAAATTTGCCTTCATCAATATTGACTAAAATAGAATTAGGTATAATACCCTGTTCTTGATTAATATAATTTTTAATTTCTTTGATTCTGGTTTTAGAAAATGATCTTTGATATCCTAATTTTTTATCATCAATTCTCCGAGAAACATCGAAACGTTCATAAATCATCTTAACAGTAGTTACAAACACAAGCATGGATATGTTGTTTTGAATTACTTGAAATGCGGGAATTTGAATTGTCATAAGTTATGAAGTTGGGTTTTGTGAATTGGAAACTACTATATTATAGTATAAACATTGGTGATAGCGATACCTACGGTAAGCTACCGCTAACGCTCTTTTAAGTTAATATATCATTTTGTCAGAATCAGGATTTACAAAATTAAGTTCTGTTGGTGGTTTGGGAAAAATAACTTCATTAAGTTTTTCCACTAATTGATAAACTGTTGTTGATGGATTAATATTGTGTATTATTATTCTTTCTTGTACGGTTAATTTATCAGGATCAGAATCATCTATTCCATATAACTTACAATGGCTTGACCAAAGTTTTTTAGCAAAATTAATAGCATTAGATTCTTTGTCTTTTAGTTTTTCATACATGGTTTCAGAATTTTTTTCATATTTTTCACCTAATCTTGTTTTGAAACTTAGCATTGTTTTATAATCACTTCGATGAGTTTCACTTTGATAAAATTCATAATGTAATAAAAACCATAATTCAAAAGCATCATTAGAAACAGCCAAATTTAATTTATTTTCTATTGCTGATTTAATTGCTTCATTAAAATTTTGCTGGTTATTGTTTTCCTTTTTTAAGTCTCTATCAAATACGCACCAAACCTCATCATCTCCATAATTACCTTGTTCTTTTAATTGTTTAGCTGTTGTAACTACTGTTATTCCTACTCCAACCCCTTCTTTAATTTTAATAAATGCAATTCTCTTAGTGTGTGCTATTTTCTGAAAACCTTTAAAATAATTCGGCTCAGTCTCTTCACCTTCACAAACAATCAAAAATGTTTTTCCTTTTGATCTACCACTTACTTTTCTTTGAGAATACATTGAATTATTTCTTGAATTTTGTCTTGCCATATTTATTGATTTTTACTCATTAGATAATAAATTTTTAAAATTGCCAATAAAGGGAATTGCTCCATATCTTCCGCGAATATAATCTGCTTCCAATGGATCATCTTCTGCGATATCATCATATTCAGCTAAAGAATATAAATCAGTTGCTCCTTGTTGATTTTTTTCTGTAAACCAGATTTGATCTCGTCTTAATAATCTACTACCAAATAGATTAGGATTAAGCAAATTAGTATCATGAGTCATAAAAACAAGCTGTGCTGATTTTTGATTATATTTTTTTGAATTAAACAATTCAATAATCTTATGGGTAATGATAGGATGTAATCTTGCATCTAATTCATCTATAATTAAAACTTGATTATATCTTAAAGCGTTTAAAAGCAAAGCTGAGAAATAAAATAGTTTCTTCGTTCCTTCAGATTCATTTTTTTCTAAGTCAAATTTTTCAAATCCAATTATTTCACCATTTTCATTATATTTTTCATGAGATGTTTGGATGCTAGAAAATTCACCAGAAGATGATCGGAGAATCATAGTTTTCAACTCATCTGGTATGGATGATGGCAAATTTTCTAAAGATAGTTTTTCTTTGGTAATATCAATATCTTGAATTGATAAATCTAAATCTTTAATTAGATTAATACTATCTTTTTTAATTAAAGGAGATTCAAACAATTTTAAAGTAACTTTTTTATAAAAATCATCCTGTGTTCCTGAACCAGATATAACTTGAGAATTAGCAAACCACTTGATTATTTCAGCAGAAATTTTACCATTAAATTGTGCCACAACAGAAATAAAAAGAGAGTTATGCTTAGTCTTTTCTTTTAAATCTAATCCTTCTTGAAAAGATTTTCTATTTATTTTAAATTTGTTGTTATTGACATTTCTTTGAAAGAGTTGATATTCTTTAATCTTGTTTTGAAAAAATAGCCATTCTTCGACTACTTTATCTTGAGATACTTTAAAACCATATTTATAAGTTTTTTTGTTTAGATAAAAAGTTGCTTGAAAAAATGATGGTTTATTTTCAGTTTCTGTACTAAGTCGGAAATGTTCAACAGTAATAAAATCTGTTATTTGCATTTCTTTAGAAGAATTAATAACAAAGTTTCTCATAAAACTAAATGCTTTGGCAAGATTAGTCTTTCCACTTGCATTAGCTCCATAGATAGCTGTTGTTTTTAGTAATTTTAATTCTTGATTAACTGAAAATACATTATTTTCATCTAATTCTGTATCTTGACTATTAATATCAGAAGCAACCATACTGAAAGTAACTATGTCTTTAAAAGATAGAAAATTTCCAACTTGAAATTCAATTAACATGAATTTAATTTACTCCTTTGTTTAATTTTTATCTAAACGTTAAATTATATCATCAACTTGATTCAGTTCTTCTTGCGTTAAACCTTTTAATTTCTCTTTAATTATTTGTTTTGTAACCATAGTAACCTACCTAATGTAAACTTTACTGTTCAGATTATAACTATAAACTGTCTAATTCTGACAAATTCGTTTACCAGTAACTCTTGTAACAATTCCCTTACAATAAAATAAAGAAAACAAGACATTGCAGGAGAAAAGCTAAATCATGTTAGCAGAATACCAACAACACACCCAAGAACGCGCCCAACTCGGTATTCCCCCCTTACCATTAGACGCAGTACAAACTTCAGAATTATGTGAATTACTGAAAAATCCCGCCCCAGGCACGGAAGAGTTATTGTTACATTTATTACGCGATCGCATACCCCCCGGAGTAGATCAAGCAGCTTACGTTAAAGCTGGTTTCCTCACTGCCATTGCTAAACAAGAAATTAGCAGTCCTTTAATTTCTCCCATCGCCGCAGTAGAATTACTAGGAACAATGGTAGGCGGTTATAACGTCCAATCCTTAATTGATTTACTCAGTTCGTCTGTAGCAGAAAACGCCGCCACAGCATTAAGCAAAATTCTGTTAGTTTATGATGCGTTCAATGATGTATTAGAACTATCAAAAACCAACAAATACGCCAAAAAAGTGGTAGACTCTTGGGCAGCAGCAGAATGGTTTACCGAACGTCCCACTTTACCAGAAGCTATTACCGTCACGGTTTTCAAAGTTCCCGGAGAAACCAACACCGATGATTTATCACCCGCAACCCACGCTACAACTCGTCCAGATATTCCTTTACACGCCTTAGCAATGTTAGAAACCCGACAACCGGGAAGTTTAGAAACCATTGCAGACTTAAAGAAAAAAGGACATCCCGTAGCTTATGTTGGCGATGTGGTCGGTACAGGTTCATCACGCAAATCTGCAATCAATTCAGTATTATGGCATTTAGGCAATGATATCCCCTTTGTTCCCAATAAACGCGCCGGAGGTTATGTTTTAGGAAGTGCGATCGCACCTATCTTTTTTAACACCGCCGAAGATGCAGGAGCTTTACCCATACAATGCGATGTCACCCAAATGGAAACCGGTGACGTAATTACCATTTACCCCTACAAAGGCGAAATTACCAAAGCGGGAAAAGTCATTGCAACTTTCTCTCTCAAACCTGACACGATTTTAGACGAAGTTCGCGCAGGTGGACGCATTCCCCTATTAATTGGCCGTACCCTCACCGACAAAACCCGTCAAGCATTGGGTTTAGCACCCAGCAATTTATTTATCCGTCCTCAAGCACCAACCGACACCGGAAAAGGCTACACATTGGCGCAGAAAATGGTCGGTAAAGCCTCTGGTTTACCAGGAGTGCGTCCGGGAACATCTTGCGAACCAATCATGACTACAGTGGGTTCTCAGGACACCACAGGACCAATGACCAGAGACGAATTAAAAGAACTCGCTTGTTTAGGTTTCAGTGCAGATTTAGTCATGCAAAGTTTTTGTCACACAGCCGCTTATCCTAAACCTGTAGATATCAAAACCCATCAGGAATTACCAGACTTCATTTCCTCTCGTGGTGGCGTGGCTTTGCGTCCTGGAGATGGTATCATTCACTCCTGGTTAAACCGGATGTTATTACCCGACACAGTGGGAACAGGAGGAGACTCCCATACCCGCTTTCCCTTGGGAATATCCTTTCCAGCGGGTTCTGGTTTAGTGGCCTTTGCTGGTGCATTGGGTGTAATGCCCTTAGATATGCCAGAATCGGTATTAGTCCGTTTTAAAGGAGAATTACAACCAGGAATTACCTTGAGAGATATTGTGAATGCAATTCCTTATGTAGCCATGCAAAAAGGATTATTAACCGTGGAAAAACAGAACAAGAAAAATGTTTTTTCCGGGCGAATTTTGGAAATTGAAGGATTACCAAATTTGAAAGTAGAACAAGCATTTGAATTAACAGATGCTTCCGCCGAACGTTCTTGTGCAGGTTGTACAATTAAGTTAAGTGAAGAGACAATAGCGGAATATTTGCGGTCAAATATTGCCCTGTTAAAAAATATGGTAGCACGGGGTTATAGTGATGCCAGAACTATCATGCGGCGCGTGGCAAAAATGGAGGAATGGTTAGCCAATCCTGTATTATTATCAGCAGATGCAGATGCGGAATATGCAGAAGTAATTGAGATTGATTTAAACGAAATCAAAGAACCAATTGTAGCTGCACCCAATGACCCTGATAATGTTAAGTTATTATCAGAAGTTGCGAATGATCCAGTACAGGAAGTTTTCGTAGGTTCTTGTATGACAAATATCGGACATTATCGAGCAACAGCGAAGGTTTTAGAAGGTGCTGGTGCGGTGAAAGCGCGGTTATGGATTGCACCTCCGACAAGAATGGATGAACATCAATTAAAAGTAGAAAAAGTGTATGATGTTTTTGTAGGTGCGAATGCGAGAATGGAGATTCCTGGATGCAGTTTATGTATGGGAAATCAGGCGCGAGTTGATGATAATACAACGGTGTTTTCTACTTCAACTCGTAATTTTAATAATCGCATGGGAAAAGGCGCTCAAGTGTATTTAGGTTCAGCGGAATTAGCAGCAGTTTGTGCGTTGTTGGGACGTATTCCTACAGTTAAGGAATATATGGAGATTGTAGGGGAGAAAATTAATCCTTTTGCTGATAATTTGTATCAGTATTTGAATTTTGATCAAATTGTTGGTTTTGAGGACGAGGGGAGGGTGATTAGTAAGGAGGAACAGGCGGCTTTGGTATAATGTAATTGAGGTGAGTTCTTTGTGGACTCACCTGAATGTTATAATGGATTATTGTCGGGGTAAAAATGCCAGCAAAAGATATCTACCATGATGTGGTGAAAAATGCTTTAATTAAAGACGGTTGGACAATTACAGCAGATCCTTATTATATCATCTATGGAAAATTAAGACTTGTTGCAGATCTAGGTGCTGAACGTCCATTATCTGCACAAAAAGGTGATGATAAAATAGTGATAGAAGTTAAAAGTTTTCTAAATCCATCATTTATTTATGATTTAGAAAGGGCTGTAGGTCAGTATATCATTTATCGTAATTAATCGTAATTATCTTAAAAGAACCGCACCAGATCATCAGATTTACTTAGCACTTGGTCAACTTGTTTATAAAGCTAATTTCGATGAAACAATTCAAGTTGTTGTTGATGAAAACCAACTTAAATTAATTATTGTAGATACAGAAAAGGAGGTTATTACCAAATGGATAAGTTAGAAAATTACCGATTTTTAATCAAAAAAATCTTAACAGAATATCATCAACTTTTTTCCTCTGCATCTCCTCATAATATAGAAATGCTCTTAGCTTTTGATGAGCAAAGAGATCAGTATTTATGGTTTCAAGTTGGTTGGACAACAGAGGAAAGAATTAAAGGAATTTCTGTCCATATTCGCATTAAAAATGATAAGATATATATTGAGGAAGATTGGACCCAGGAAGGTATTGCAACGGAGTTATTAAGGGAAGGTGTACCAAAAGAAGATATTGTGTTAGCTTTTCATGATCCTGAAACTCGGAAGTTTACTGAGTTTGCTATTGCTTAATAGAGAAAAACTTTGTTAGTATAATTTAGGTTATGGTGGGTCTTGATGGACTCACCTGAATGTTATAATAGCTTATTACCAGGGTAAACCATGCCAGCAATTGATAAGACAATTACATCCTGATTATCGTCTTTACTTAGCAATTGAACAAGAGGCTTATGAAACTTTTTTTCAAACAAAAGGGATTCAACTTGTCATAGAAGAATATAAAATTTTACTGATTGTAATTAATATTGTTCAGGAGGAGATTGTCCAATGGATAAATTAAATAATTATCGTGAAATTGTTAAAAAAATATTAACAGAATATGAGCAAATAGCTAGTCAAACTCCTAATATTTCTGGAGTTGATACAGTCTTATCTTTTGATGATGAAAGAGATCAGTATTTATGGTTTGATGTAGGTTGGAATGAAAGAAAACGAGTGAAGGCAATTACTGTTTATGTGAGAATTAAAAATGATAAGATTTACATTGAGGAAGATTGGACCCAGGAAGGAATTGCAACGGAGTTATTAAGAGAAGGTGTACCGAAAGAGGATATTGTTTTAGCTTTTCATGATCCTGAAACTCGGAAGTTTACTGAGTTTGCTATTGCTTAATAGAGAAAAACTTTGTTAGTATGATTTAGGTTAAGGTGGTTCTGGATGGACTCACCTTAATGTTATAATTTATGTTATGATTAATATTTTATGTGGAAAAGTCAGTTTAAGAAAGCAATATCATCTTTAGAAAGATCGTGTTTCTGTATATTTAGCCGATGTCAAAAAAATGTTACTATAATATCAATGAACTTAAACTAAGGAGGAAAATGGCAAAGGATATCTACCATTTCTTATTTTTTACAATACGAAGATGCCCAACTTTGCGCTGATCTACTTGCTGAAAAAACGTTATTAGCTGAACAAAATAATCGTACCATTGTTGTGGAAATCAAAAGTTTTATTAATCCTTCTCTGATGAGGGATTTTGAATTGGCATTAGGACAATATATTGTATATCGTGATATTTTAGATTTGTCTGAAAAACATTATGCCATTTATTTAGCTGTTAAAGACACTGTATTTGAGAGCTTTTTTCAAAGAAAATCAGTTAAAGCTATTGTTAAACGCCATCAGGTAGAGTTTATTGTTTTTAATAACGAACAGGAAGAAATTGTATCATGGATAAGCTCACAAGATATGGAGAAATAATCAAAAAAATCTTAACAGAATATTATCAAATTGTTGAAAAAGCTCCTGATTTTCACCCGGAAAATTGTTTAATTTTTGATGACAATAATCATCATTATTTTTAGCGTAGTATTGATTGGGTTAACAAAAAAAGAGTTAATAATACTCATGTTTATGTTCGTATTAAAAATCAGAAAATTTACATTGAGGAAGATTGGACTGAGGAAGGTATTGCAACGGAATTATTAAGAGAAGGTGTACCAAAAGAGGATATTGTGTTAGCTTTTCATGATCCTGAAACTCGGAAGTTTACAGAATTTGCTGTGGCTTAATCGAGAAAAAATTTGTTAGTATAATTTAGGTTAGGGTGAGTTTGGATGGACTCACCTTAATGTTTTGAAAAAGGTTAAAATATGTGCATTACCAAATAGAATTTAAACCCAAAGCGATTAAAGATTTACAGAAAATTCCTGTAAATGACAGAGAACGCATTATCAATAAAATTGAAGCAATGCAAGATGATTTACAAGGAGATGTGAAACGCTTAACAAATTTTACTCCAGAATATCGTTTAAGAGTTGGTGATTATCGAATTTTGTTTGAATTAGCAGAACAAACTATAATCGTGTATAGGGTTAAGCATCGTAGTAAAGCTTATGAGTAATAGGAGGTTAAAAAATGATTGAATTACATCCTGAGTTTTTAACAAAAAATGGTGAAAAACAATTTGCGGTTTTACCTTATGAGGAATTTTTGAAGATTCAGGAATTATTAGAAGATTTGGAAGATTTACGAGATTTGAGAGATGCTAAGGAAGAAGAAAAGAATAGTGTTTCAATGTCTTTAGAAGATGTGAAAAGTATGTTGTTAATGTGATCAAATTGTTGGTTTTGAGGATCAGGGGAGGTTAATTAGTAAGGAGAAGCGGCTTTGGTATAATTTAGGTTAGGGTGGGTCTGGATGGACTCACCTGAAATGTTATAATAGTTTATTATTGGGGTAAACAATGCCAGCAAAAAAATATAACATCGTGTAATTTTAGGGTAAAGTAGCAAACTTTTGAGGACTAAAGCCTATAATATCCGTGAATCTTGTATATTTTAATAACTTACTTTATAGTATTATTACTCTAGTGAATTTTAAAATGTGAGTAATAATATTTATTTTAGTGTTGCTTATTTGATGTAAAAATGTGATGAATAAAGTCATCATAACCCTTGTAAAGAGGGTTAATCTAATTTATATACAATTAAATTTATACTCAATTATAAGTAACACCTTTATTTTGATACTCAATTCCATAATCATTTTTTTATTGTAGGTTTAAAAATGGCAATTTTCTTTCCTTCTGACGAAAACATTTCACGGCTAAAAGTTCCACCAACTACAGGAGAGGAATATTTACTTAATTTCTTACATCGGCTTTCTGATGAATATGAAATCTACTATCAGCCATTTTTGAATGGAGATCAACCAGATATTATTATCATGAGAAAGAATTATGGTGTCATGATAATAGAAGTTAAGGACTGGCATTTAAGTTATTATTACATAGATAAGAATAAAAAGTGGAGGTTAAAAACAAATGACTCAATTATAAAATCTCCTATTTCTCAAGTGAAAACTTACAAGGAAAATCTATATGATTTACATATTGAGAATTTGCTAGAAAAGAAAATAGATAATCCAAAATTTTTTGGACTTGTTTCTTGTGCAGTTTACTTTCACAATGAAACTCAAGAGACTATAAAGAAATTTATAGATAATAATTTTGAATCAGAAAGTGACAGAAGATTTATAAAAATTTTCGGTAATGACTCTATAAATCCTCAAAAATTTCATGTAATTCTTAGTGAACAAGGTCTTTCTAGACGATCACTACTTTTTGATGATAACCTTTATAATAGCTTTAAACGATATCTTCAACCATCTTTACATACTATTGAACAAGGTATCAAAATACAATTTAACAAAGAACAACAAAAATTAGTAACTAGTATACCTACTAAGACAGGTCGAAAGATTAAAGGAGTAGCTGGTTCTGGGAAAACACACATATTAGCTCAAAGAGCGGTAAATGCACATAAAAGAACTGACAGTAAAGTTTTGATTCTTACCTATAACATAACTCTAAAAAATTATATTCGCGATAAAATTAATGATGTAAGACAAGAGTTTAACTGGCGTGCATTTGATATAAATAATTATCACAATTTTTTAACAACACAACTTAATAATTTAGGTATAGAATGGGAAATACCAGGAGATTTTGAAAATTGGAGTAGTGAAGAAAGAACAGAATATTTAGAGAAAAAATATTACTCTAACGAGACAATTTTTGAGCCTGTGAAAGGAAAAATACAAAAATATCAAATTATATTAATAGATGAAATTCAAGATTACAAGGAAGAATGGCAGAGAATAATCAGAAAATATTTTTGGGATAATGGAGGTGAATATGTAGTATTTGGCGATGTAAAGCAAAATATTTATGATCTACCATTGGATGAATATAAAGACTTTAAAGCAGTAGGCATAGGTGGTGTATGGAACGTTCTTAAAGAATCTTTTAGGTTGACAACAAAAGTAGCAAATATAGCTACTGAATTTCAAAAAACTTTTTTTAGTGGTAAGTATAATTTAGATGAAATAACCCAATTCAGACAGAAAAGTATTTTTGAGGCAGAGGAATATTACCAATATATATATTATGATAAATCAGTTCATGTCACCAAAATAGTTGATGATATGTATTCTTTGATAATTCAATTAAATAAGCACCCTAATGATATTTGCTTCTTGTCACAAAGAATAGAAATTATTAGGCAGATAGATTATACTATTAGGAATAATAAGCACGAAAAGACTAAAGCAATGTTTGAATCTCAAGAAATTCATGAAAAATTGAAAATGGAGTCAAGCAATAAATATGCTAATTTAGAAATTAAAAAAATTAGAAACAATAAAAAAATTCATTTCTGGATGAATCCAGGTACTGTTAAGTTATCTACAATTCATAGTTTTAAAGGCTGGGAAATAGATACACTTTTTCTGATAATTGAAGATGATTATGATGAAGATAGTGAGAGCGCATTTTCTATAGATGAATTGATATATACAGGATTGACAAGATGTAGAAATAACCTGATAGTTGTTAATATTTCAAATCAGCGTTATCATGACTTTTTTAAAGGATTTATTGAGGAAGATATTGTGTGAAATTCCATTAGTTTGTAAAGTTTACTCGTGATATCCCTTAACCTACTAACCTAACCCCCCAACCCCCTTCCCTGCAAGGGAAGAGGGAGAAATCTTGCTCCCCTCTCCTTGTAGGAGAGGGGCTGGGGGAGAGGTCAAACACGATATAAAAACACACCCCACAAATGAACAACCAACCACCGAAAAAAGACGGACTTCGTAACATAGTCATTGGACAAAAAATAGAACCCGTAAAACTCGAACTCGCCAAAGAAATGCGTCGCCAAATGACACCAGCAGAAAAAATACTGTGGGAACATCTTCGCGCCAACCGCTTGCATGGTTTACATTTTCGCCGACAACAAATTATAGATGGTTTTATAGTAGATTTTTATTGTCATGCTGCTAGTTTAGTCATAGAAATAGATGGAAAAATTCATGATCAACAAATAGAATATGATTTAGAAAGAGATAAAGTTTTAACAGCTAGAGGCTTGCGTTTATTGAGAATTAAAAACGAAGAAGTAATCAATGAACTTGATCAAGTTTTAGTCAGAATTTATCAAACTTGTTGTGAAAAGACCTAACCCCCCAGCCCCCTTCCCTACGAGGGAAGGGGGAGCAAGATTTACTCCCCTCTCCTTGCAGGAGAGGGGTTGGGGGAGAGGTCAAGATCGCTTTTTGATGTGGGGAGTTTGAAGTGCGATCGCTTTTTGGTTGTGGTTTTGTGAGTGCGATCGCTGTCCTCCTAGTATAATGTAAGTGTTATCAGTTATCTTATATGGGTAAAAGTCATTTTAAAAAAGCAATATCATCTTTAGAATCTCGTATTGCTGAACACAAGGAAAAAATTAGGGTAGAATTAGAGAAAGAATTTCCAGACCAGGGTTTAATTAACCATTGGGAAAAGGAAATTAGAGCTTTTGAAAAAGGAATAAAACAAGCGTTAAAAAGATTGGGTAAAAACTAATGAAACTCGCAAACCAAAAAATTAGCAGTGACAACTCAACGCTTAATCAGTTACTAATGGAATTACAGGAAGAATGCGAAAATGTGATTTCTCTGGTTAATCAATTACAACTTTCTGAGTTAAGCGATCGCCAAAAGGGTAAAATACTTTCAGAATTATTAGTAGCATCAATTCATTTACATTCCCATTGTGATGAAGATTGGCAAAATTTGATTTCCGATGAGTTGGAAACTTTAGCAGATGATTAAGGTTATTTCTTCTGAATATCCAACTTGTCGTTTTGTTTTATGGTTTTGGTAGAGCAAAGTTGATATAATTATAAAAATAGACTTAATCCATTAACCAGTATCAAATAAATGAATCACCAAACTACCTTTAAAGAAATTGCCTCTCAAGTACAATTATTCCAGAGTATAGAACAAAAAGAAACCTTTATATTTGTACTTGGTGCTTTAACATCTCGGTTAATTAGTTTACACAAAGCAGCCGAAATCATGGAAATGGATACAGACATATTTTTGAAAATTTTAGAATTAATGGGAATAGATTTTTCATATCTTACCATATCTAATGGACAAAAAATGGCAGAAGCATTAAGAAAAATATCAAAAAAGAATATTTTTGTTGAAATTGATCCGCAGAAATGGCAACAAGAAATTCGTCAAGATCGCTCTTTGGTTATGTTTTGGAAGAGCGATCTCATTCCTCCAACATCCCAAACTGACCTAACCCCCCAACCCCCTTCCCTGAAAGGGAAGGGGGAGCAAGATTTACTCCCCTCTCCTTTTAGGAGAGGGGCTGGGGGAGAGGTCAAAATCGCTTTTTGGTAAGGTAGTTTAGAGTATAATAATAGAATCGTCGCAATCCCTACCTAATCTAAATTAC
The DNA here is from genome assembly GCF_014696225.1 of Anabaena sp. FACHB-1237. Classification (GTDB taxonomy): domain Bacteria; phylum Cyanobacteriota; class Cyanobacteriia; order Cyanobacteriales; family Nostocaceae; genus FACHB-1237. The sequence goes on from NZ_JACJPV010000001.1 coordinate 23,429, forward strand.
AAGGAGGAAAATGGCAAAAGATATCTACCATGATGCGGTTAAAAATGCCTTAATTAAAGATGGTTAGACAATCTTAGCTGATGCTTATTTTTTACAATACGAAGATGCCCAACTTTACGCCGATCTACTTGCTGAAAAAACGTTATTAGCTGAACAAAATAATCGTACCATTGTTGTGGAAATCAAAAGTTTTATTAATCCTTCTCTGATGAGGGATTTTGAATTGGCATTAGGACAATATATTGTATATCGTGATATTTTAGATTTGTCTGAAAAACATTATGCCATTTATTTAGCTGTTAAAGACACTGTATTTGAGAGCTTTTTTCAAAGAAAATCAGTTAAAGCTATTGTTAAACGTCATCAGGTAGAGTTTATTGTTTTTAATAACGAACAGGAGGAAATTGTATCATGGATAAGCTCACAAGATATGGAGAAATAATCAAAAAAATCTTAACAGAATATTATCAAATTGTTGAAAAAGCTCCTGATTTTCACCCGGAAAATTGTCTAATTTTTGATGACAATAATCATCATTATTTTTGGCGTAGTATTGATTGGGTTAACAAAAAAAGAGTTAATAATACTCATGTTTATGTTCGTATTAAAAATCAGAAAATTTACATTGAGGAAGATTGGACTGAGGAAGGTATTGCAACGGAATTATTAAGAGAAGGTGTACCAAAAGAGGATATTGTGTTAGCTTTTCATGATCCTGAAACTCGGAAGTTTACAGAATTTGCTGTGGCTTAATCGAGAAAAAATTTGTTAGTATAATTTAGGTTAGGGTGAGTTTGGATGGACTCACCTTAATGTTTTGAAAAAGGTTAAAATATGTGCATTACCAAATAGAATTTAAACCCAAAGCGATTAAAGATTTACAGAAAATTCCTGTAAATGACAGAGAACGCATTATCAATAAAATTGAAGCAATGCAAGATGATTTACAAGGAGATGTGAAACGCTTAACAAATTTTACTCCAGAATATCGTTTAAGAGTTGGTGATTATCGAATTTTGTTTGAATTAGCAGAACAAACTATAATCGTGTATAGGGTTAAGCATCGTAGTAAAGCTTATGAGTAATAGGAGGTTAAAAAATGATTGAATTACATCCTGAGTTTTTAACAAAAAATGGTGAAAAACAATTTGCGGTTTTACCTTATGAGGAATTTTTGAAGATTCAGGAATTATTAGAAGATCTGGAAGATTTACGAGATTTGAGAGATGCTAAGGAAGAAGAAAAGAATAGTGTTTCAATGTCTTTAGAAGATGTGAAAAGTATGTTGTTAATGTGATCAAATTGTTGGTTTTGAGGACGAGGGGAGGGTGATTAGTAAGGAGAAGCGGCTTTGGTATAATTTAGGTTAGGGTGGGTCTTGATGAACTCACCTGAATGTTATAGCAATCCTAAATGATACGTGAGAGTTCAACAAGGCTAAAATGCTTATAAAACAAGGATTTTTATCTACGTATTTTCTCACAAACTGTTCAGGATTGCTATATAATATAATAGTTGATTATCGGGGTGAAAAATGCCAGCAAAGGACATATACCATGAAGCAGTGAAAAATGCTTTAATTAAAGATGGTTGGACAATTACGGCTGATCCTTATACTGTTGAATATGAAGATGATAACCTTTATGCTGATTTATTAGCTGAAAAGACTTTATTGCCTGAAAAACAAAAACGTATAATTGTAGTAGAAATCAAAAGTTTTATTAATCCTTCACCAATGAATGATTTTCAAAATGCTTTAGGGCAATATCTTTTATATCGTGATTTTCTCGAATTTTCTCATAAAGATTATGAACTGTATTTAGCAGTAAGAAGTACAATTTTTAATACTTTCTTTCAAAGAAAATCCATCCAACCTGTAATTAAACGTCATCAACTTAACTTTATTGTTTTTAATGATAAAAAACAGGAGATTCAATCATGGATAAAATTATAAAATATCGGGAGTTAATTAAAAGTATTTTAACAGAATATGATCAGTTGGTTCATAAATCTCCTGATTATAATACTGAAACCTGTTTAGTATTTGATGAAACTCACGATCATTATTTGTGGTTAACAGTTGATTGGAAAGAAGATAAAAGACTAAAATCAACTCATGTTCATATTCGTATTAAAAATGAGAAGATTTACATTGAGGAAGATTGGACCCAGGAAGGTATTGCAACGGAGTTATTAAGGGAAGGTGTACCAAAAGAAGATATTGTGTTAGCTTTTCATGATCCTGAAACTCGTAAGTTTACTGAGTTTGCTATTGCTTAATACTTTCTCTTGATCATAAATTTAATCTATAGGGAAATAAAAATGAACTTTTACACAGTTGTTCTCAGACAAAGTTCTGATTTTTGGGTGGGTTTGTGTTTAGAAAATGGTATTGTTGGACAGGGAGATACTCAAGAAGATGCAGTTAATAAATTAAAGGAAGCAATAGCATCTTTTGCAGATGTTTATGAATCAGAAGAGAATATTTATAAATCTGCTATTTCTATAGATGAATTACATGAATTTTTGTTAGTTGAGGAAAAGGAAAAACAATCAGAAATCTATGAATTGAGGAAGGTTTATGCCTAAAAATATACCTTCTTTAAAACCCAAAGAATTAATTAAATTATTAGAAAAAGCAGGTTGTACTTTTCATAGAGAAGGAAAAGGTGATCATTGTTTATATACTCGTGAATTTGAAGGGAAAAGGAGAGTAGTTCCTATAGATATGGGTGCTAGAGAAATGTCTCCAGGTTATGTTTTACGAATTTTTCGGCAGTTTGGTTTTACTGATGAGGAAATTGAAAGTTTGTTAAAATCAGGACTTACGCAAGTGGCACAGCGATCGCTAATTATTAGTATATGTGTACTGCAATAATGAAGATGTTATTGAATCAGACTGATTGAGAATTGTTAATAGTAATAGATTAAATAAATGAGGGGTATTAATTTTATGAGAGAATGATGATAGGGTGCATTAAGAAATTAATTAACGATGAAATTTACTAAACCAGGACTTACGCAACTGGTACATTGGTAAAGCGTATCAGATATCAACAATTTGGTTATTTACATGATTTATACTGTCTAACGCACCCTACAACAGATTTTTTAGTGTGACACTTGCGTAAGTCCTAATAACGTCCCTACATTTATTTCCTAATGCTTATGTTTTGCCAACTTCAATGCCGATAACAAGAGAATGACACCCAAAATTAAATATAAGGAGGAACTATCTATATACCTCAAAAAACTACTACCAATAAATGCTCCCAATATTGAACCAGATGCCATTGAAAAAATAAATTTCTGTTCTGATTTTACTTCCTTCAATCGTTTCTGACTTTTATATTTGTACAGACCCATAATAATTGTCGGAATGCTGATTGCCAGACTCAAACTTCCTGCTAATTTAATGTCAATTGCAAACACCATAATAATTGTTGGGATAATCAATTCACCACCTGCAACACCAAGTATACTGCTGAATATCCCAATCACAATTCCTGCTAAAAACGTGATACCTATTCTTAATAAGTTTGGAAGTTGCCAAATTTGAAGACTGAAAATAAAATTATGTCCAATTAATACAAAACTCAGAAACAATAGAAAAACCACAACAACTCGGTTTAAAGTTTTTTCGTTGATTTTGGTGGCATAGTTCACCCCAACATAAGAACCAATCAGAGAACCTGCCAAAATATTCATGATTACTGTCAGATTTGAAAAAACATTCTCAAGTCCAATAACGCCACTCCTAAAAATGAAGGAAAAAGTGACGGTAACCAGACTAACAACGAGATTAATAATAATTGCTTGTAAGGTTCGATAGTTAAAAATGCTAACTAAAACTGGTAACCGAAATTCTGCACCACCCAAACCAATTAATCCGCCAATAATCCCGACTAAAGCACCCCAAGCAAACGCCCAAATATTACGCATAAAAATCCTCACAACCACAACAAAAATACAGACTATCGGTAATTATATAACTTTACCAAAAACTAAACTTTTCACTTTATATATGATGTGGGAAAATAACTCTGTGCTTCGTTTAAATGTTTGATTAATGTACTCTGTGATAATGGTCCTTGTAAATGATTCCAAGGTAAAATTTGCTCAGATGACCAATTACTATAAACATAATAATCTAAATCGGGAATTTTTCCTTTCAATTCTTTAAAAGCACGTTTATAACTCCCCAAGGAATCACCAAAATCACGAGTTAATTCTAACAGATCAGAAAGTCGGCGATCGCCTCTGGATAACAAACATTGTATAATTGACCAATTATAACTTTCTGGGCGAAAATCTATACCTTGCGGTTTTAATTGTTTCTGTAAAAATTGCAACCTTTTTTCAGATTGTTTATTAACTCCTAACCATTGAAATGGTGTGTGTGCTTTAGGTACAAAGGTACTACATCCCAGAGTTAACCGCAACCCAGGGGCAGCTTTTTTTACATCTTTCATCATAGCAACAGTAGCATCTAAATCTTCAGGAATTTCCCCAGGAATACCCACCATGCCATATAATTTTAAACTAGATAAACCCCCAATTTTTGCATTAATAGCACATTGAATAATTTCATCATTATCTAATTTCTTATTAATTATTCGACGTAAATTTTCTGAACCACTTTCTACCGCAATAGTTAAAGATTTTGTATCTCTTTTTACTAAAGTTTGGGCTAATTTCACTGTCACCGTATTTGTTCTTACGGAAGCAACACTTAATCTCACATCATCATATTTTGGGTGACTAATATAATCTAATAAATCGGAAAATTCAGGATGTTGGGTAACGGAAGCACCCAATAAACCCAGACGGTTAGTGACTTTTAAACCGCGTTCAATAGCAGGAATTAAAGAATTTTCTAAACTTGCAGTTCTGAAAGGTAAAGTTAAATAACTTGCTAAACAAAAGCGACACATTTCTGGACAACTTCGCGCTACTTCCACCATAAAAATACTTTCCCAAGCTGCTTTTTCCGTCACAACGGTAGAAGCCGAAAGGGTATTTCCCCGATAAGTTTGTTTTTGAATAACCGCAGGAACATGATCAAAAATAGGTTTAATACTGGCAATTTCTCCATCTAAACTGACATATTCAACATGATATAAGCTGGGAATATAAACACCAGGAACTTGAGATAAAGTGATTAATTGAGTTTGTCTATCAGCATTGTGGACTGTTTTATAAACATTAATAAAATTATCCAGTAAATTTTCACCATCACCTAATAAAATGATATCAAAAAAATCTGCAAAAGGTTCAGGGTTAGCGGTTAAAACTGGACCTCCTCCAAACACTAAAGGATGATTTTCATTTCTTAAATTTGCACGCAGAGGAATTTCTAAAAACTCCAAAAGATTGAAAATATTAATATAGTCTAATTCCCAAGAAACAGAAAAACCTAATATTTGAGGATTTCGGGGAAGTTGTTCATGGTTATCAGTAAATAAACGACTAACTTGTACATCTTTTCGCATAGCTAAAGTAGACCATACTATTTGATAACCTAAACTAGTTATTCCCACAGTATAAGTATTAGGAAATGCAAAAATTACGGGAATAGCGTTATTTTCAGGAGTAGCAGCAGTAAATAACAGATGTTCGGAATTAAATACAGATGATGTCACAGGTTTTATATGGGTTAAAAACAGATTACGATCTAATTATAACCTAAATTATAACCTAAATTATAACCTAAATTATAACCTAAATTTATAAATATACGTAATATGTAAGGTAAGTTGCCAGTTAGATGAAGTAGGGTGCGTCAGAGTCTTAAAATTGGTAATTTTAACCTAAATTATTCTGTCTGACGCACCCTACAGACTACAAAATATCCGAAAATTAACAACTAGCAACTTAGTTTATGTAGTACGACTATCAAAAACATTCAAAGGCAAATTACCTATCTATATCTAACTTTTAGCCAGAGAATTATACAATTTAAAAATAATGTAATACTATTAGCTAAAATTACAGGTAAAGCGCCTAAAATAATGCCATAAATCAACCACAAAAATAAACCACTCATAAAAATAATCAGCATCACATAAGAAACATCTTTTGCTGATTTTGTTCTCCATATTTGCCATAGTTGTGGTAGGAATGCAATGGTGGTTAATGTGGCTGCTAATAATCCAATAATTGTGACAAGGTTCATTTTTAGAAAGTATTTAGTAAATGCGGGAATCTGGGAATATACTGGTAAGAAAACTGGGTTACAGATATTATACTACAGATAGCTGCTAGTTGAATCGTCTGTTTTAATTCATTAGATACAGGACTTACACAAGTGTCATACTAAAAAATCTGTTGAGTGGGTGCGTCAGAAATGAACAATTTGGTTATTTACATGATTTATACTGTCTGACGTGGTTGGTGAGCTTGTCGAACCACACCCTACCAATGTTCCAGTTGCGTAAGTCCTCATATAGATGAAAGTACCCAATTTCACTGTTGCTGAATTGTACCGCTTGATTGAGAGACTGATTGTAACTTGTACTATACCAGTAAATATGGAATTTAGTATAGTATAATCGCAATTTTGCTGCTGCTTGGTTTTGCGGATAAGTTTTGACTTTCTTACTTTCTTACTTTTGTTCTGTAAGATTGTAGAATTAAAATGATATTATTTAATATTTCTCCTTAGACTAATTTATGCTTAAATTAGACTCTGTTAGTTTTTACCAGCGTTTACACCATCAAAATCAATACCCTATTTTACAGAATATCACTTTTCAAGTGAATACGAGCGATCGCTTGGCCATTGTCGGTAATTCTGGATCTGGAAAAACTTCTTTATTACGTTTATTAAACCGTCTCAATGAACCAACGAGCGGTAAAATATATCTGGAAAATCAAGAATATCAAAAAATTCCTGTTATGGAATTACGTCGGCAAATAATTTTAGTGCAACAAGAAGCTAAGTTACTAGGAATGAGGGTAAAAGATGCTTTAAGTTATCCCCTAGCTTTACGTAGTTTATCAATCACAGATATTGAAGAAAGAATTAATTATTGGTGTGAACTGTTAAAAATTCCTGATCAGTGGTTAACGCGCCATGAATTAGAATTATCCACAGGAGAAAAACAATTAATAGCGATCGCTCGCGCATTAGTCACACAACCCAAAATTTTGCTATTAGACGAACCCACAACATCGTTAGATACAAATACTCATAATCATCTAATTAATGCCCTTACAGCCCTAAATAACCAGCATTCTACGACTATTTTCATAGCAACCCATGACCTAGATTTCATTCAACAATTTTGTGATCATCTTCTACACTTAGAAGGAGGTCAACTAGCGACAAATCAAACAGTTGATCATATTAACTGGGAAAATGTAAGAGAAACATTGAAAAAAGCTAAATATGAAACAGAATGGGTGTAAGTGCGGAGGAGCGGAGGAGCGGAGGAGAAAATTCTGTATTCTGACTCCTGACTCCTAAACTCCTAACTCGGTAACTCCTACTGTGTACTGCTATATAAAACCTAGACAAAGCTAGAATTTACTTTCTACTTCAACGGGGCGCATGGGAGCAGCTATCCCTCTGTAGACTTACACTATGAGTGCCCAACGCGTCTTTCTTTTACAAAGATTCTTGAAAAGACTATCACCGTCATTGCTTGGTTTTCGCTTTACTTGACAGTGTTAATTCAATACTTGATATCTTAGTCTATAAAATTGTCAACTTAGGACTAGCTCAAAACAGGAATTTGATTCGCAAACCTTTCTTTAACTAACTTATTCGGTATTGGGGAAACATGAGTATTCAAAATTTCCATGTTAAAGCGATAGCCAACATTACGGATAGTTTGAATTAAATTTGGTTGACGCGGATCAAGTTCAACTTTTTTTCGTAAAGATAAAACATGAGTATCTATAGTACGTGGATTATCAATTGCATCCGGCCAAGCACGTCGCAACAATTCCGATCTACTTAAAGGTACTCCTCCTGCTTGCGCTAAAACATATAATAAACTAAACTCTTGGGGCGTTAAATCAATAAACTCCCCTTGAAAACGTACTCTTCTTTGTACTAAATCAATTTGCAATGTTCCATAATCTAAAAAAGCAGGTGCAGTAGGTGTACGTTTCCGTCTCACTAAAGCCTCTACCCTAGCTAAAAATTCTTGCATCCCAAAAGGTTTGCGTAAATAATCATCCGCACCAGCTTTTAAGCCAGCAACAATATCAGACTCATTCGTACGTGCAGATAACATGAGAATCAATGGTTGATCTTGACGATGCAACCAACGGCAAAACTCAATACTGTCACTATCTGCTAAATCTGCATCTAAAATCACTAAAGTTGGTTGGTGACTTAAAAAGACTTCCCTTGCTTGATAAATACTGGCAGCTTGATGGATTTTGTACTCCAGTTGTTGCAAGTGCCAACCCAACAAAGACCTTAGATGGGGATTCCCCTCAACAATTTCTATACAAACCGAACCCACAGTGGCAAGACCCCTTAGTGTTGATGAATCTCAAATTAACAATCTCATGATTCTAGTTTTGTAGTTGTTGTTACCTCAAGTCCTACTTTCTTTACATTTTCCTTGAAAAAACCTTGCAATAAATTTATGTTTCTTTGATAAATCAGCGAATTAATCACTTTATTAAATTTTTCTTAATCTTTTTCTTGATCCAATTCTGAATTTTTTGGCAAAATTTTCTAAAGTCTTAATATTTACTAGTTGTAGGGTGTCTCAGATATCAGGAATCTGTTTATTTACAGGATTTATATAGTAGTCTGACGCACCCTAATGAATATTTTTACAATTCTGCTATATGAACCTAGGCAAAACTAGACTTTACTTCCTACTTCAACGGGGCGCATGGGATCAGCTATCCCTCTGTAGAGTTACACACTTTAGCCAGTAGCGATAGGTTAACTGCTGGATTTAAGTTTCTATCTATCTCAAAACCACAGTGAGAACAGGTTTTACTTGATGGATAAAAGATGGATAAAATCTATCAGCAATTATAATTTCACAACCAAAGTTTTTAGCTTTATATTCTAGTTGACGTTTAAACTCATCGTTTAAACTCATCGTTTAAACTCATAAAAACCACAGTCAGCTATTGCTTGTGATAATTCACCCTTCAACACTCCGCAGCCAAGAACTCCTTTCTTAATTTTTCATCAATCCTCACATCTCCAAAGTTATGGTACACTCATTATCACTATCCTATATTAGCCATAACTGCACAATCTTCCCAATTGAGGATATTGGAAAACTACCAAAATCAGGAAATTCCCATTCTCAGTTAAGATTATTCACTGGTAGTTATTGCAAAAGAAAATCACAGAAAAGCCTTGAAAAAGCCATCTATTGTGATTTTCTACATCAGGATATAATTAGGTTTTCAGCTGCTGGGGGGTCTCACCAAAAGTAAATTTAGTGACTTATAAGTTAATACTAAAGAGAGAGGTCAAATTTCTCTTTTTAGCATGAATGATCTACAGTTCTCATTTTAGAGAGATTAATACAGCAGTTATGCTCCAAGACACACAAACCATCCGCTATTACCAAAAACTCACAGATGCCTTCGTCGAATTATGGAATCGCGGTTATCGCATGGATGATATGCGAATGTATTTGGACGGATATCTCGCCGCACTCAGACATAGCAATGCTATTGAACCATATCTGATTCATCGCTTAGAAGAAGAGGCAAGTCGCTATTTATGCGATGTTTCAAATTTCGCGGTGGTGCAACCAGAACCAGAAAGGCAACGGGGTTATTACTAGCGGTTATTACTGAATATCTCCAGATACTTCAAACTTTGTTAGTGATCCAATTCTCCCTCAACTAACTAGGCTAACTATAAGTACCGATCACTGTCCCAGGTCACTGTAACACATTTTTTCTATTTGTCAATGGGACAGTGCGGTAATTTTTCATAGCAGTCACAAATTAGTAGGGTTGAGCCTTGATTAAGTGTACTTGCCAAGACCAAGACTATCATAAGCTATAACAGTATCACAAAAATTATGAATACTATGAGTCTAAGCCATAATAGTTAGCAAATAAGCATTATTAGGCAAATAAACTATTTTTTTAACTCCATAGTATTAAGTAGAGGTTTAGCAATTTTCATTAGTGTCAATTCAAGCTATGGCTTAGTTGCTCACTAGACACCGATGTTTTTTTGCTTTACCCCTACTGACTCCTAATACTGAGCTACGGCAGGATCTACTTCCGCACTCCAGGCGTTAATACCGCCTTTAACGTTGGTTCCCACAATACCTGCTTCTTTGAGAATCGCTAAAGCCTTAGCAGAACGCCCACCCATTTTACAATGGGCAATTAAGCGGTGTCCATTTAACAAATCTTTGACTTTAGCGACACCATTACCATTTTCAATATCTGGTAAAGGTACTAATACAGAACCAGGAATTTTAGCAATTTCATATTCATGGGGGTTACGCACATCTAGCAACACAAAATCTTTAGCATTACTATCAATTAAAGCCTTTAATTCCGTAACCGTCATTTCCTGAATTTCTGTTTGCTGTTTAGCTTCCTCAGCTTTTGCTTGGGGAATACCACAGAACTCCTCATAATCTATGAGTTTTTCAATGATAGGACGAATGGGATTAGGACGTAACTTTAATTCCCGGAATTTCATTTCTAAGGCATTGTATAGTAATAATCGTCCACTGAGAGTATTACCATTACCGAGAATAATTTTCACCGTTTCCGTGGCTTGAATTACGCCAATAATTCCTGGTAGAATGCCTAAAACGCCACCTTCAGCACAAGAGGGAACCATTCCTGGTGGTGGTGGTTCTGGATATAAGTCACGATAGTTAGGTCCACCTTCATAGTTAAATACGGTTGATTGTCCTTCAAAACGGAAAATAGACCCGTAAACATTAGGTTTATTAGCCAGAACACAAGCATCATTAACGAGATATCGAGTAGGGAAATTATCAGTTCCATCTACAACGATGTCATAAGGTTTAATAATATCTAGGGCGTTTTCGGAACTGAGACGGGTTTCGTATAAGTCAACTTGACAAAAAGGGTTAATTTCTTGGATACGATCCTTAGCAGATTCTATTTTTGGCTTACCCACCCAAGAAGTACCATGAATGACTTGACGTTGCAAGTTAGAAAAGTCAACCACATCAAAGTCCACAATACCGATGCGGCCAATACCTGCGGCGGCTAAGTATAATAGTAATGGTGAACCAAGGCCGCCTGTACCAATACATAAAACGCTGGCAGCTTTGAGTCGTTTTTGTCCTTCTAATCCCACTTCTGGTAAAATCAGGTGGCGGGAGTAGCGTTGATAATCATCTGGTGTTAGCTGGATATCATCCAGGTTAGGATTGAGCATAGCAATAAGATTTACAATGAAGTATTTATCTTAACTGAGAGTTAGTAATTTTATCGTTGAATGGTTGGATTTGCAAGATGTTTGCAAGATACTTGCAAAATGTTTGCAAGATATATTTTACCATGTTGGGTATTTTTTGATGTTGAGTTTTGTAAAGATGTCCGTTTTACTAGATACCTGAGTTTTAATATCAATATGTTAATTTACTGACTGGTTTAAAAAGAAGTTGTGGATCTATATAAAAAATTCAGCTATAATTAAACTGCGGTATATTAAGTAAAAACTATGAGTGGACAAAAGACCTTTAACGTTTCTGGTATTTCTACCCAACCAAGTTTATTTGATGGTGTGACTTCTGCTATACAAGCATATCAAGAACGCAAACGTCAAGAAAAAGAAGCAATTATTAAAAAAGAGCAGGATATTCAACGGAAAATAGCGGAAATTCGGGCTAAAATTTCCAGTAATTCCCACAAAAAAATAGTTGTTGTACAACCTCAATTTAATAATGTGCAAATAGATGATGAAATGAAACAAGCATTATCTCACGATAACCAAATAAAATTACAGAGTTTAAAGCAGCAATTACCGCAAATTAAGGCAGAATATCAAGGTTTAATTGATCAGCAATTATTAGATAGTAGCAGTTTTCAGGAAACTATACAAAAAACGGAAATAGCATTACAAAATAATAATTTAATAGCGGCACAAACCTATTTACAAACATTAGATGATGCCCGTGTACAAGTAATTCAACAGTTGCAAGAAGCACAAAATCAGTGGAGAGAACAACTTGAGTTTGTTGAGATCAGATTGCATGATTTAAAATCACATATTCCTGGTTTTATTAATCAACAACTACAGGGAAAAATTCAGGAAATTAGTAATAATATCTTGAATATTTCTGATCAAGATATCGAAAATTTACATCAGCAAATTAGTAGCTATGAACTACAAGCAGAACAGGTACAAACGGCGGCTAACAATTTAGTAGCATCCTGGGAACAGGTTGGTTATGTTGCCCATATTGCGGAAATTAGCGATGGTGATGTAATTATTAATATTGAAACCCATGAAGGGGTAAATACGCAAATGCGGATTCAGTTTGATGGTCAACAAATTGACTTGGCTGGTCCCCATGATGAAGAGGGTGATGCGTCCTGTTCAAGTCGGACTTTTGATGTGATAGAAATCTTTAAACAGCAAGGTTATGATGTGCAATGGACACAATGGAATGGTCAACCTGTGGATGAGGAATGGCGCAATGTGGATCTGGGAATTATTTCCGTGAAAACCACTAGTGAATATGATTTTAATAATACATCTAATAATACATCTACAAGACGTTCTGAAAGCGAAGGATTTTGAATAAAAATAGTAAATTATGACACAATCTCTGTTATTGAATATAGCCGCGTTGATGCCTCGTTCTCGTGCTAATGGTCCAGGAACTCGGATGGTAATATGGGTGCAAGGTTGTCCTTTTCGTTGTGTAGGATGTCAAAATTCCGAGTATTTAGAGTTTAAATTAACTCAAGTGGTGACTGTGGAGGATATTTGGCAAAAATTCCAACAATTTCCTGATTTAGCAGGTATTTCTATTTCTGGTGGTGAACCTTTTGCCCAAGCGGTAGCATTAGCTGATTTAGCGCGTCGAGTGCAATCTGCGGGAAAAACCGTTGTTTGTTGGAGTGGGTATCAATTACAACAGTTACAATTAAATCATCTTCCTGGTAGCCAAGAGTTCCTAAATCATATAGATTTATTAATTGATGGTTTGTTTATACAGCAGCAAATTAGTGATGAAATATTAAGGGGTTCAAATAATCAAAAATTACATTTTTTATCTGGGCGAATTGTGGAGGATAATTTATTAAATATACCGCGTCAGGAGTGGGTAGTAGGTGGGGAAACATTGACATATACGGGGTTTCCAGTGGCATATAAACAAGTTGATAAGGATATGGTATAAAATAGATGAGTATAGTGGTGATAGGCGATCGCAAAACTGGCAAAACTAGCATGGTGCGGGCATTGACGGAAAATGGTAAATATGTACAAATCACAGATGGTGATATACTAGCTAGAGATTTATACAATCCCAGCACGAGGGCAATAGCTGGTACAGAGGCATTGTTTCCAGTGGAATATAAACAAGTTGATAAGGATATGGTATAAAATAGATGAGTATAGTGGTGATAGGCGATCGCAAAACTGGCAAAACTAGCATGGTGCGAGCATTAGCTGAAAATGGTAAATATGTACAAATCACAGATGGTGATATACTAGCTAGAGATTTATACAATCCCAGCACGAGGGCAATAGCTGGTACAGAGGCATTGACAACAAAAACATTAAAAATGGAGGTGGACTTACCCGCAACGGGAGCAAGACAATTAAACATTTTATGGATAGATACTCCTGGAGAGTTTTGGAGTAACCCCCAACAAAGAAAAGATTCTCCCACTGCTTGGCAAGCAATGGAAGATAAAGTTAAACAAAGTAAAGCTGTAATTTTAATGTTACCGCCCCATGAAAGTCTAGTTTCTAGTACGAGAATTAATCTATCTCCTGATTATCTCAAACCTTATGAACCTTTACCAAATTCTGATCAATGGGTAAATGGTTTACAAAATTGGTTAGACTTTTTGGAACAGCATTGTAAACGAGTCAAACATATAATTATTGCTCTCCATAAAGCCGATTTATTTTGTGATGTGGCAGCGGAAGGAAAGACTTGGAAATATAACCCCAACAAAGGAGGATCAGCACCTTGGTATGAATATAGTGATTATGTATTGGAGGCATATTTTGGAGTAGGAAATCAAGTAATTCGTAAATACAAAGGTACAGAAATTGGTGCGCGGACTAACTTTTTTATTACCAGCACCGAAAGCATAGAATTACTAGAATTGCCCTGGTTATATCTTGCTCCCTATCTGATTTATAGCTAACTACTCACAAAGATAACGATTCCATTATGACTCAAAGCATAATCATTAAAAAACCACAAGTAACTGCTAATGATATTAGAATTATTGGCTCTCGTAAATCGGGGAAAACCACTTATTTGGCTTCATTATTAAGAATGCCAGAACAGCTAAAAAAGCAATTTAAGGGATTAAAAATTACAGCCATATCTGACGATGCAGAAGACTTAATTGGATCAGCTAAAGATATTTTAGAACAAGGAGCTATTTTCACTGGTACAGATATTGGTGATGAACCCTATTTTGCTTTTCAAATTTCGATTCCTGCTACTAAAAAATCACCAGCAATTACATTAAATTTGAATGTAAAAGATTATTCAGGAGAAACTTTTGAATGTGCTGCTATACCTCAGAAATCATCTGAATTTGAAGAATATTTAGAAGATTGGTTAAGCGCCCAAAGTTGGATGATAATGTTAACAGACTGGGAAACAGAAAATGATAGAAAAATCTATGCACCAGCTTTAAAGAAGTTGTTGAAAGAACTATCTGAACAGTCAGAAGTAAATGAACATTTAAAAAAGTTAAAAGTGGCAGTGGTAATGAGTAAATGTGAACGGGGCGAATTGTGGCCTTGTCGTTTAGATGCGGAAGAAGATTTATTTCGAGTCCGTTTAAAGGAAACCTATCAAGTTTTGAAAGAAAACTTACCTCCTTCAAGATTACGGTTTTTTGCCTGTTCTTCCTTTGGCGTATTAAGTAATAGTTATGGAGAACATGATCCTCGTCCTAATCGTTGGATACCCGATGATGGAAGTTCTGCTGAATTTAGTGCCTATTTAAGAGATGCAAGTATTTGGCAACCCTTCGGTTTAATTTCGCCACTTTATTGGTTAACCACCGGGAGGGTATTTCATGACGAACGCCTCTAATATTCCTTTAGAAATAGGGGGAAACCAGGAATTTCGCATTATTGGTCCTCGTCGTTGTGGAAAAACAGCTTTAATGGCTGCCTTAGCTCGTTGGCCAAATGCTAGAACTGATAGTCCTATTCTTTCTATTGAACCATACAACGACGAAGCGGGGGAATTAATCAGTATGGCTCAGGACATTTTAGAAGATGGTAGAGAGTTAGCAGGTACAAGATTTGAAGATATTGATGAGATTAAAACTTACAGCTTGTTAATTACTTTAAAAGCTAAATTTCTTAATCATCCTTTAGCTGCCTTAAGAGATAAACCTATTAGAATGCGGGTATCTTGTCGAGAATATTCAGGAGAACTCTTTACAGAATTACGGAATATGAGCAATTGTAGCTCACATTTAAGTGATTATTTAGATGATTGTGCTTCTGCATCGGGTTTATTAATACTTATTGATAGCACTGCTAAAAAAAGTGCAGAAAGGGAATATGCCCAAGCCTTGGATAATTTACAAAGGGAATTAAATGAACGATTAACTATTAATAATGGAGGATTACAAAACTATCGCATAGCGGTAGTATTTACTAAATGTGAACAACCTCCAGCATCAGGTTATTGGCAAAATATACCAACTTTTATGGGGTTAAATTTTCCCACTGTAAAAACTACATTCACTAAATGGGGTAACACTTGGGGATGTTCAATAAACTACTTTTTCTGTTCTACTTTTGGTACAAAAGGAACACCGCCTAAACCAAACTTTAAGAAAAATAAAAATGAAAAAGCCACTTATGGAGTTATTGATAAACCACGAATATGGCGACCTTTAGGTTTAGTTGCTCCTTTATATTGGTTAGCAACTGGTAAGGAAGATGATCAATTAAGAGATACCGTTTAATATAAACTCAGGAGGATCAAGTTATGAAAGTTACCATTTACCAATTTTGTCGAGGATTTGATAATGTTCGTTATTCTGACATATATCAATGTTATGTATCTGGAGGTTATTGCTTTAACCAAATCGCTAGTTTTAATCAAAAAATACCAGAACCAATTACTAAAGCGGTAATTGATGGTTATTTTAAATTAAATGACAATTATCCACCAGAAGAAAATGATTTCGCGCTTATTGCTAGAGAAATAGATGATAAATATTCTGTGTTAGCAGTGGCCAATAGACAATTAGATGATGGAGGTCGTCCTACCATTGGTTATAAATATTTTTGGTTAGAAAAATCATCTCCAGAGGTTGATGGTATTGGTACTTTAATCCATTGGTGGTCTAAAGAACAGCCTCAATTTGATATGGAGGAATTAGATGAAACATCAGAAAAATCTAAATCTATACCTCATTTCTCTTATACGCAAGAACAGCCAAAAATTAATTTTGCACAAAATTTTGCACAAATACTAAAAATTGTAGAAAACATTCATGAACTTCCTAAGATTCAAGTAGCTAAAAAAGTAGCTTGGCAAGAATATGAACCATATATAGAAACACACTATTTAGCTTTAGCTATGAGTGAGCGTTCTCATTATTATAATGCTTGGGCGTGGAATGTTAAGAAACTACAATTACCTACAAGTTTTTTAGCTATTTTTTATAGTAGCAATGAAGATATACCTCATATTTCTAAACTTCCATTAACAACTAAACCAAATAATTCTGAATCTAATTTAGACAGTAATACTGAGTTGACAGAAGATAGAGAAAATATAGCTTCACGTCCAAAAAATCTTAGTCAAACAGCACCAATTCAAAAAATTAAAAATTGTTTAACTGACATAGCGACAACATTTAATAATCACCATAGATTAGATCGTAAAAGAACTCAAGATTTATTTAGATATTTAAGAGAATATCCAGATATAAATTGGGCTGATTGTATCAATGAAAAGATGTTAAAAAACTCTGCTATTGATGATATGTACCCACAATTAATATATATGGTTGCTCCTGAATATCCAGCATCTCAACAATGGTTAGTAGAGATGGTTAATTCAGTAAAAATGGAAAGTAAGAAAAAATCTCAACTTAATCAAATATTTGATGAATGTAGAGAAAAAGCTAGAAGCGTATTAGGTATATTACATTTATCAGAGAACACAAATCAAGAAAGTAATAATAATATTCAATGGGCATTATTAAATGATAGTCAAGATAATCCAGAAGTAAATAAAAAATTACAAAATTCTATATTTTTGGGGATTAAGTTTTTATTAGAAGACCTAATGAATAAGAAAATAGATCCTCAAAAAGTACACTATTTTTTAACTAAATCTGGAACTATTTGGCATGATGAGTTTCAAAAATATGCTAAAGTTTTTCAAAAAATTATGCTAACTGAAATTAATAAAATGTTACATGAAGATTCAGAAAATCAAAGTTCTGAAATAGAAAAAACTGAAATAGAAAATGATGATAATGAAGTTGTTTTAGAATTTTGTAAACCAATTTTGAATATAATTAAAAAAATTATTAAAGATAATCAAGATAATCCTTCAGAACATAAGACCTATGGTAAATATAAGAATTTAGCTAAGGTATTTCATAAAATAGGAAAAACAAAAGTAGCTAAATTGCTTGAGGATATTACTGAGAATAAAATCACAGAACACATAGGTAGTGAAAAAAAACAGCGCTCTAAGGTGGAAAAAAATCGGACTCATAACAATGATGATGATGGTTGGGGTATCTCAATACTTTTGTTGATAATATTTATATTAGGAGTTGTCCTGTTTGTAATATTTATACATCTCGCCAATAACCCCAATAATAATATTTCACTTTCACAGAAAAATATTTTTTTTGGTATAGGTATTATGTCATTAATTATATGTACTGCTTCTGCTTTTTTATTTACAAATAAACCACTTGTAATCAAGGATTTTAATATACAAAAATATGTACAATATTTATATATTGTTTTAGCAGTAGCACTTTTAATAATAGGTTTATATATTTTCTAATGGAAATTAAAAATTATGACAGTTACCATTTACCAATTCTGTAAAGCATTTAATAATGTCCATTATTCAGACGAATATAAATGTTATGTATCTGGTGGTTATGCTTTTAACCAAATCGCCCTTCCTAATCAAACAATACCAGAACAAATTCATCAAGCAGTAATTAATGGTTATTTTAAATTACATGATAATTATCCACCACAAGAAAATGATTTCGCGCTTATTGCTAGAGAAATAGATGATAAATATTCTGTGTTAGCAGTAGCAAATGGGCAAATAAATGATGATGGTTGGCCTACAATTGGTTATAAATATTTTTGGTTAGAAAAATCATCTCCAGAGGTTGATGGTATTGGTACTTTAATTTATTGGTGGTCTGAAAAACAGCCTCAATTTGATATGGCTGAATTATTTGAAACATCACAACCAGAAATATTTTACTATCAAGAATATTTAAAGCCAACTTTTCAAGAACCTTGGTTACAAGATACTTGGCAAATTGCTGAAAAATTAAACAAAATTCCCTGTACAACTACAGTCAGAAAACACGACTGGAATAGAATACCAGAATATATGAAAATACACTATTTAGCTTTAGCTTTAAGTCAGCGTGCTAATTTTTTAAATGCTTGGGCTTGGAATGTTAGAAAAATCGCACATCCAGAAAATTTTATATCTATATCTTACGCTGAAAGAGAGTATGTATCTAATATTTCTAAACGCCAATTAGTAACGGAATCAAATAATGATGAGTTTAATTATCAGAGTAATAATGTTGTTATGGAAAATGCACCTTTACCAGTAATTAATCCTATTGAATTACCATCACAAATGGTTAAAAAAATTAAAACTTGTTTACTAGATATAGCCAGAATATTTAATCATCAAAATAGATTAGATACCAAGAAAACTGAGGAATTATTTGGATATTTAACAGAATATCCACAGGCGGATTTATCTCAATGTATAGATAAAACTATGTTAAAAAATTCTGCTATTAATGACAGTTATCCACAGTTAATATATATGATTGTTCCTGAATATCCAGCATCTCAAGAATGGTTATTAGCAATGATACAATCATGGGAAAATGAAAGTAAATCAACATCTTTTTTTGATGAGGTTAAAGATAAAACTAAAACTTTTTTAGGTTTATCTGACGATAAAATTCAAAATAGTATTTTAAAATTTCAACAAGTTTTTTTAGAATATAGTTATGATTATAACAATTATCAAGTAATTGATAAAATAGAAAATTCTATGTATTGTGGTATTAATTTTTTATTAGGCAAATTCATTAATCCAAATATGGATGTACAACTAGCTCAAAAATTCCTTTACTTTTTCAAACAATCACAAACTATGTGGAGTTACTATTTTCTACAATATGCCCAAATATTTGAAAAGATTATTTTCGATCATTATCGAAATTTACAAAATACTCATTATGTGACAATCTTAGATTTTTGTGAACCAATTATAAGTATAATTGATAATATTGAATATACTTCTTTAGAAAATAGGAAAAATTTGTATGGTCAATATAAAAATTTAGCTATTATTTTTGCAGAAATGGGTTATAATCAATCTTCTGAATTATTTTACCGTATTAGTGGTTATAATAGTAATGAAAATATGCCTAATATTTACATTTACAAAGAAAATCCAAATCATCATCAACGAGAATATCATTTAAGTAAATCTATATTCGGGTTTCTTTTATTTGTTTTTGGTTCTGCTATTTTTTTCGATCATATTAAAGATTGGACAGGAATATTCATTTTTATTCCTATAACAGTTCTAATTTTATCTAGTATTATTGCTATTCTTTTAACAGGAAATCCTCTGCAAATAGGAAACAAATTTAAGTTAAAATCCGTTTTAAGTTATATATATATTATGTTAACAGTAACATTTTTGATAATTGGTATTTCTATTGGAGTAATTCAGAGACAACTAATAACAGAAGTTAAAGATAACACTAATATATGTAACGCAGAGAATATGAATTTTTTTGAAAATTATGAAACATACAGCCAATGTTACTTAACAGCAGACTACACAACACAAATACAACAAATTAAACAATTTTTTCTCAACCCAAATTCATACAATACAGAAGTTGAATCAGCTATGATTATGAGTTATATTAGCGGTATTAAAGATGAAGATCATTTTAATATTAAAATTGCTCAATTTCGAGAGTGTAAAAATAAAGTATTCAGTGATTTTGGAGAATGTATATTAACTAAACAAATGGATGATATTAAACTTAACTCTGGTAAAAATTCCAATTAAACCAACTAAAAAAAAGCAAAATTTCTTATTAACTACCCCTCCCTAAACCATGAAAAACCTCCCCATTAGAAACGGGTTTTACACCCTAGCTGGCATAACTTCCGCCCTCATAGGGTGGAACATCAGTCAAATAGTATGGCAAGAAATAGGCGCTTTATTAGCCCCTTATGTACCCAAAGGATTTGGCATTCCTTCCTACATCATCTTATTAGTAATCATCACGCCATGTATAGCCATTGGTATGGTAATTGCGGAAATTTTCATCAGCAACCCTACCCGCTATAAAATTAACTGGAAAGTGCTTACTCGTACATCTTTAAAAATAGTATTTGTTGTAGGAGCATTTATAGGTTTAATCCTCAGTTTTATCAACTGGATGCTATTAATAAGTAACTGGCCAGCAGGTGTAGTGAGAATCATTTCCTGGATAACTATAGGAGCTTTCGCCGGACTTTCTGAAAGTATTAGTTGGAGTTGGCGCAGCATCGAAGGCACAGGAAATAGAGTCCAACAACGTATTATTCAAAGTACCAGTTTTGGGGCTATTGCTGGATTTTTAGCCGCCTTATGTTGTGAAGGAGTCAACACCGCATTAGGTGGATATCAAGAACCCTTTGGTTTCTTTTTATTTGGTACTTTTTTAGGACTATTTTTATCCTTTGCATCCACACCAGGTTATCAAGTAGCATTGAGAGCAGGAACAGGATTTGAAGCTAAAAGAACACCTAAAAGAAGAAACCAAAATACACAATTACTAACTAATAATGCTCCCACACAAATACAAAAACCAACATTAAATAATCAAGCTCTCAAATATATTCCCGATGGTAATTACACACATATTGAAGAAGGAATTTCTATTCAATTACCTGGAAAAAGCAAAAAACCTCTGATTATTGGTTCTGGTGACGATGTAGATATTTATATCCCCCATTTACCAGAACAATCTGCTTCTTTACAAATAACTTCTGGAGGTGTAATTCTTCATTGTTTAGCAGAAGATTCTGTAAAAATTCAACAAAGAATGTTACAAGAAAATAAAACCACTACCCTAAAACATAATCAAATTATCACCCTTTACCACGAAAACGATGAAAACAAATTCTACAGATTCATATTCTATAATCGCCTCCTGGATCCCCAGGCTTAAATTAAGCATTATCGCTTTTTTCATAGGATTATTACCTTTACCAGTCCTAGCAAATGCCAAAATGGAAGTATCACCACGGGGTACAGATGGGGATATTATCACCTTAAAAGTTAAGGTACTTAATGATGATAATATTCCCATTGTAGGATTACAAAAATCTGATTTTAAAATCCAAACTGGCAAAATTACGAATTTAAGTAATGATGATACTCCTATTAATTTAAAATACTCAGAAATTGAGAAATTTCAATTAATTCCTCCAGGAGAACAATTAAAATCTGATCCTGCTTATGTCGTCATACTTTTAGATATGAGTGGAAGTATGAGAGAAAAAGATGCTAGTGGAGTCAAAAAAATAGATGGTGCAATTCTGGCTATTCGCGGTTTTATTAAATTAGTGCGGGAGAAAAATTTACCTGTACATATTTCCTTAGTACCC
The DNA here is from genome assembly GCF_014696225.1 of Anabaena sp. FACHB-1237. Taxonomy (GTDB): domain Bacteria; phylum Cyanobacteriota; class Cyanobacteriia; order Cyanobacteriales; family Nostocaceae; genus FACHB-1237. The sequence goes on from NZ_JACJPV010000001.1 coordinate 45,510, forward strand.
TTTGGAGAATCAAATAAAGCTCAGTATCATTATGAAGTTACACAAGAAGAAATTGCTAAACATTTACTTCCTGCAAATTCACCAGATTTAGATAAAAGAGTCTCAGATTTAGCATCTTCTTCTACTAATGCAGCCACTAATTTATATCAACCTTTACAAGAAGCTGTGGAGTATTTAGGTAATAATGTGGAGGAATTTACTAGACAAGCAAATAGTAGTAATGATCTGAAAAATGATCTGGGAAAAGATGAGGAAAAAATTCCTCCTAAATTAGCAGTAATTTTATTATCTGATGGCTATCATAATATTGATAGAGGCACGGAAGATCAACAATTTGCCAAATTAGAAAAAGTCTTTAAAGAACATTCTACCGTGAGAGTTTACACATTAGGTTATGGAGAATCTTTAAAACATTTGCGAGATAGGGCAATTAATTGTAATATTCCCAATAGATTGTTAGATGAAAAACAAGCAGTGGATTTAATTCAATCTTGTAAATTAACCAATGGTGACATATTCAACTATATTGTAGATCAACCAAGATTAAAACAAATTGCCGAATTAACCGGAGGAATTAGTAAATTTCCTGACAATTCCAATGAAGCAGTTAATAGTTTAGAAACCTTTTTTAAGGCATTGAGAGAATATGAATTACAATATCTTCAACCTAATGCAGCACCAGCAGAAAAATATCAAGTACAAGTTAGCGTTAATTCAGCTAAGAGAGAATTAAATATTAATGCTGAACCTGTACAAATTAGGATGTCAAATTTCATTAGTAAATTACCATTAATTCCAGATCGGTTAATTATTTTAATATTAACATTAGGGATATTAGGGGGAGGTTTATGGGGTTTTAAACGTTGGAGTCAACATTTAAAAGAGGAAGCGGAAAGGTTTATTTAGTGAATATTCAGATCCCGGACTTCTTAAAGAAGTCCGGGATCTATTATTGGATCTTCTCTAGTCATACAAAATCCATCATTAATAAGAGGTTTGCATCATGTCTGAATATACTTTAATTGTCAGAATACCACAAGCAGGAAATAAGGAAATTAGTTATTCTATCCAATTAACTAAACTACATGAAAGTTATCCAGAAGATTATTTCCGTCAAGAAAATCATCGTTTTTTAATTAGTCAAACCATTGAACAAAAATCAGCTAGAACATTAACTTCAGATAATTTAACTGCTATAATTTCTAGTTGGATTACAGATATTAAAGTTGGCCGTCATCGTACTCTGGTAACTTTAGATTTACCTGTGGATACTGCTATTCCTTTACAATCTGTAATTCCTATCAATAATCCTGTGAATAATGTTAAGAATAATACCATAAATAGTCAAAATCATCCTGTCAATAATCCTGTCAATAATCCTGTTAATAATCCTGTGAATAATCCTATTGTTGCTCCTGCTAAAAAACCTATAAGACCAGTAGTAACTCCCAATTCTGAAGTAAAACCTGCCACAATTCCTAATCATAATTCTATCAATAAAGCTGAAAATTCTCCTACAGAAAAAACACCAGAACCAGTACCAGATATTAGAACTGATACCAATAAAGCAGATTTTTAAGTATATCAAATAACTTGAGGTACACTATCAACAGGCAAGATGCCTGTGTTACAGGTGCTTACTGCTGGTATGAATATCTACATACCAGGACAGTACACTATCAACAGGCAAGATGCCTGTGTTACAAGGGTTTAATCATTAATATCTGTACCTCATAATAACGGAAACTGCTGTATCTCTAAAAATTTTGAAAAATGAGGAATTTAAAACTATGAAATCTGAATTACCCTATCATAAATGTCAACAAGAATTACAGGATTTATTAAAATCTCGTTATCCGTTAATTTTTGTGAGATCATCAGAAGAAAATCGCGCTATTCGTTGTATAATTGATGCTCATTTAGCAATTTTAAATAGTCCAGATATTCCAGATGGAGAATTAGCACAATGGAATAGTACAGAAGGTTTTCAACAAAGATTAGAAAATGCCGGATCTCCTCAACAAGCACCTCAAAAACAAGTGGAATGGCAAAGATTGGGTAATGCTATTGATAGAAACGGTAATCCAATTTTGCAATCTTTAGATTTTCTGCAAAATCATTTACAGCACCAAGTTAGTAAAAATCTCCAAAGACAACATACCTATTTATTACCTGATTGGTCGGTTTTATTACGTGCTGATGATCATTTAATAGCCCGAAAATTGAAGGAATTAATAGTAGCCATAGACCAAAAAAGACCTGTAGTCAGAATGTCTTTAATTATCATTGGTGCTGATTGGAATATCCCTACTATTTTACGGAATATGGTACATATTATAGATTTACCTTTACCTGTGGAAGAAGAACTTTATGAAAATGTTTTTAGTGTGGCTGTAGAAAAATATGGTTTAAGTACAGATGATGCCTGGAGATTAGCAGAACAAGCTCAAGGAATGCCTTTACAAGCTGCAATTCAAGCCGCTAAATTATCAACTTCTCGTAATTTGTGGCATGATGCCAATGCAGCAGCAGAATTATTATTAGAAGCCAAAAAACAGGAAATTAGAAAAACAGGAGTTTTAGAATATTATGCTCCCTCTGGTCAAGGTTTAAATGATGTGGGAGGATTAACTAAAGTCAAAGAGTGGATATATAATCGTGAGTGTTGGTTTACTCAAGATAGACAACCAGAATTACGTCCTCGTGCTATTTTATTGGAAGGTTTTCCAGGTTGTGGTAAAACATTTATAGCTAGAGCGATCGCTCAAGAATGGCACGTACCCCAAATAAATTTTGAAATTTCTCGTTTACAATCTCGTTGGGTAGGAGAATCAGAAAGTAACACTTTTCAAGCCTTAAAAGCCATTGAAGCATCTGCCCCAAATATTCTATTTATGGATGAAATTGAAAAGGCTTTTGCCGGAGTTGGAGGAGATAGTTCTGGAGTAAGTACCAGACAATTTGGAACATTTTTATCATGGTTAAATGATCACGAATATCCGATTTTTTTCATTGCTACTTCTAATGATAGAGAAAAATTACCTCCAGAATTATTTCGTGCAGGACGTTTTGATGAAATATTTATAGTTATGCCTCCTAATACTGAGGAAAGATATCAAATTTTGCAAAAACGCACTATGGCTTATAAATTACCTCCCACTCCTGCTTCTATTTTAGAATATTTAGTAGAAAAAACTCCCGGTTATTCTGGTGCAGAATTAGATAAATTAGTTAAAGAAGCTATTTATTTAGCAGAATATGGTAATATTCCTAATAAGACTAATTGGGAAAATGCCTTAACTGAAATTAGTCCTCAATATCGCACTCCTAATATGCAAAAGTTGTTACGCAAGTATCTAAAACTAATTGAAGAAGGAGGAGGTAAATCAGCGTCAGAATTAGAAATGGGTTTTTTAGAAAATCTGATTACTTGATCATGATTTCATAATGATTTCATAATTATTCTAACTGAGCAATTTTACCTTACCAGTATCTAAATCGTAAATAGCACCAATGATTTTTAACTTACCCGCTTTGACTAACTTCTCTAAGATTGGAGACTTACTTTGTAATCTCTGCATTTGATATTTAATATTAGCTAATACCGCATTATCACCAATATTTTCAACATTAATTAAAGCTGGTTTAATTTGTGCAATAATAGAATTAATTTTACCAGAGGCAGTTTTTTTTGCTAAAGCTGCTTGAACAGCACCACATCTTTCATGACCTAATACTACAATTAATGGTGTCCCTAAAACACTTGTTGTATATTCTAAACTACCAATAGTTATATCATTAGCCACATTACCAGCAACACGCACTACAAATAAATCTCCTATACCTTGGTCAAAAATAATTTCTGCTGGTACACGAGAATCTGCACATCCTAATATTGCTGCAAAAGGATACTGGTCTTGACTTAATTTTGCTAAGATAGATTTTGATTGATGTGGATGTTGATTTTTTTCACTGACAAATCTTTGATTTCCTGCTAGTAAAATTTTTAAGGCTTTATTAGCATTAATAACATCAAAATTTTCTCTAAAAATATCTGATTTTTGGACTAATTGACTACAACCAGTAATTCCAGTTAGTGTTAAACTTCCTAAACCTATAGTTCTTAAAAACTTACGTCTACCAATAAATCCGTTAATTCTACTCATTGACACTGATTAATTATGTTTATTTAAAAATATCAGATTGGATAATTTTTGATAGTAATTAATCTCACAGTTTAAGACGATATTTTAAAAGTTTTTAATGTATAAATCAACTCATCTCCAAACACTAGCACACCTTGGCGTAAATAAACCAACCATTCTAAATCGTCCAAATATACTGTCTTCGTTTTGAATGCATAACTGGCAGCGGTACTAGCAGGGCGTTTTCATTCTCAAAAATTTAGCAGAAGAAAGAGCAAAAATTTTACTTGTATTGCTTCTTTCTTTTGTTTTTAAAATATCAGTAAATATTTTCTTTTATAATTAGCTATTTTTTAATTTTTAACAGTAAAAACCTCTATAGCAATCCTAAATCATTGATGATAAAATACGTAATTACGAAAAAATATTCTTAATACTCAATACTCTATAACGTTTGATTTCGTGGTTAAAGTTGAGCATATTTGTAGGAGTATTGTAGAAGTATTGTAGGAGTATTGTTGTACCTAACCATTACGCAAAGTGCTGTAATTTATTATTATTATTTTAATATAAGAAGATGTTTTAAAATTATTTTCTAAAATTATTTTCTAAAATTATTTTCTAAAATTATTTTCTAAAATTATTGTATTGGGGGAATATAATATTCCTTAGGCCTCTTTTTAGGGATATGGTACTACACAAAATAAGTATACCTGTGTATGCAGGTCTTGTCTGTGTGCGATATGAACCGCAATTTACAATAGCCGCTTTTAGTATTAATGTAGTTATTTAAGTTAATTTTTATTTGTAATATAATATGCTGAGTTACGCTTTGCTAACGCACCCTACAAATTTTTCCCTATGTCTGTTATAGTAGTAATGTGACTCAATTACTAACACCTTTACAATCCCTCGAACATGGTAACTGGTTCAAACTAATTTGTGGAGCTAGTTATCAACACCTCCCTGCTGTCAGAAGTTTAACCATCGCCTACACTTTGGCGGGTGCTGACTGCATAGATATTGCTGCGGATACGGCAGTAATAGCTGCTGTTAAAGCAGGTTTTCAAGTAGCTAAGACGCTAAAACCAGAAGCGCGAAGAAGAGGTTATCATGTATCAGATGATTTACCATTGCTGATGGTAAGTCTCAATGATGGAAAAGATCCCCATTTTAGAAAAGCAGAGTTTAATTATGAAAATTGTCCCATAAACTGCCCCAGACCTTGTGAAAAAGTTTGTCCAGCCCAGGCAATAGTATTTAACAATATAAAAGAAGATTTTTCAGGAATAATTCGGGAGAAATGTTATGGATGTGGACGTTGTTTACCTATATGTCCCTACGGGATTATAGAGACAAAATCCTCTGTAGTCAAACCACAAGAAATTGCCCCTGTGATATTTTCCCAGGGAATAGATGCAATAGAAATACATACACAAATAGGTAGAACTAAAGAATTTCAGGAATTATGGCAAGCAATCACTCCCTATAGGGAACAATTAAAGTTAATCGCCATAAGTTGTAATGATGGGGAAGGGCTCATTGATTATTTACAAACAATTTACCGTTTAATTATGCCCCCACCCAAATTTTTAATTTGGCAAACCGATGGGCGTTCTATGAGCGGTGATATTGGTTCTGGTACAACCATCGCTACAATTAAACTGGGCGAAAAAGTATTAAAAGCTAACCTACCAGGATATGTACAGTTAGCTGGAGGTACAAATAATTACACTGTTCCTAAACTGAAAACCCTGGGACTACTACAAGATTTGTCCATTAAGGACGATAATAATATACCATCAACTATAGCTGGAGTTGGCTATGGTAGTTATGCTCGTGTATTATTGTCATCAATTCTTGACCAAGTAACCGCTAAGGAGGTGAATCATACTGGACTAAGTACAACCATCCCACTAGAACAAGAACAAGAATTATTATGGCAGTGCGTAGAACTTGCTTATAGTCTTGTTTCTCAGATTAAATCATCCCATACTCTCACAACGTCACCATAGAAAGCGCATGACGATTACTGACGATCTGCAAAAGTTACTGGATATATTACCTCAAGACCTACAACAAGCATTAGTAAACCATCCCCATCGGGATAGTTTAGTTGAAGTGGTCTTAGATTTGGGTCGCCGTCCAGAAGCTCGCTTTCCTCATGAAGCTGAGTATCTGAGCGAATCCTCTGTTACACAGGCACAGATAGATGACTGTATAGAGCGAGTTGGTACATTTGGTGGAGATAATAGGGCAGGAATTGAACAAACTCTGCACCGTATTAGTGCTATCCGCAATCGTACAGGTAAAATCATAGGTTTAACTTGTCGCGTTGGTAGGGCAATATTCGGTACAATTGGCATGATCCGTGATTTAGTAGAAACTGGTAAATCAATACTCATGTTAGGTCGTCCTGGAGTGGGTAAAACTACCGCTTTAAGGGAAATTGCCCGTGTCCTAGCCGATGATTTAAACAAGCGTGTGGTAATTATTGATACCTCTAATGAAATTGCTGGAGATGGTGATGTTGCCCATCCTGCTATTGGCCGTTCTCGACGGATGCAAGTGGCTAAACCTGAGTTACAGCATCAAGTGATGATTGAAGCAGTGGAAAACCATATGCCAGAAGTGATTGTCATTGATGAAATTGGTACAGAGTTAGAAGCCTTAGCTGCCCGTACAATTGCGGAGAGGGGAGTACAATTAGTAGGAACTGCTCACGGAAATCAAATTGAGAATTTGATTAAAAACCCTACTTTAGCTGATTTAGTGGGTGGTATTCAAGCTGTAACTTTAGGAGATGAGGAAGCGAGAAGACGAGGATCACAAAAAACTGTATTAGAACGCAAAGCTCCGCCTACTTTTGATATTGCTGTAGAAATGTTAGAACGGCAACGCTGGGTAGTACATGAAAGCGTAGCGGATACGGTAGATAATTTATTACGTCACCGTCCACCTAATCCCCAGATCAGGAGTGTTGATTACCAGGGTAATATTGTAACAACAAGACAATTAACAGTGGTTAACGGTCGTAATGGACATATTACCAATGAGGATGAATCCCTTCCCATAGCGCGTCCAGGGGGTTTGCGTGCTTCTGGACAGATGTTAGCGTTACCTCCTTTGACTGTGGAGAGAGAAAGACTACCAGTAAGAAATGAATTTGATCGCTTATTGGATGAGTCTTTTAGTTATTATGAAACTCCCCAGGTACATCATGCTTCCGCAGGTCCTAATGGGGAAGATTTGCCGTTGCATATTTATCCCTATGGGGTTAGTCGGCATCAGTTAGAACAGGTAGTTGATGTGTTAAATTTGCCAGTGATTTTGACTAAGGATTTAGATAATGCTGATGCAATTTTAGCATTGCGATCGCACATCAAGAATCACGCCAAACTCAGACAAATGGCCAAAGCTCGTCATCTACCAATTCACATCATCAAGTCCAGTACAATTCCCCAAATTACTCGCGGTTTACGTCGTTTATTGAATATGGATGATCCTGAAAATAGCGACGAACGCGAATTACAATTGTTATTGCATAGTGGTAGCGATGATGAAATGGACGCTTTAGAAGAAGCAAGACTTGCGGTAGAACAGATAGTTATACCGAAAGGACAACCGGTGGAATTATTACCACGTTCTTCCCAAGTGAGGAAAATGCAGCATGAATTGGTGGAACATTATCGCCTAAAATCGGATAGTTTTGGTGAAGAACCAAACCGCAGATTGAGAATTTATCCTGCATAGTAGAATTTTAGATCACCGACTTCTTTAAGAACAGGACTTACGCAACTGGCACATTGGTACGGTGTGGTTCGACAAGCTCACCAACCACGTCAGACAGTATAAATCATGTAAATAACCAAATTGTTGATACCTGACGCACCCACTCAACAGATTTTTTAGTGTGACACTTGGGTAAGTCCTAAAGAAGTCAGTGATCTAATTTATGTTAAAGTTAGACCCCTATTTAAAGCTGCACATTACCACTACTAAATTATACTAATGTTAATTGTCAATGTGAGGAATATATCATGAAAATACACAGGTAAGCTAATGTGCAGCACTCACTGTATAATTAAAAAACCTGAAGTTACAGTAGCACAAGCATCTTGCTTGTATTAATTATTCAAGTTAAAGGCACAACAGCTTAGTGGTATCACGGTTAAACAAGGATACTGGGGTTACATAAGATAATTGCCTGATATATGAGGGTTTGCCAGATGGATAACTTGATTTCTATAGAGCAAGTTAAAATAATTTTTGGGAAATAATTTTTGGGAAATAATTTTTGGGAAATAATTTTCCGCAACAAATCGCTAATAAAAATGGTATCTACTATGACAATTTTTAAGGATATTACCAATCACTGGGCTAAACCTTTTATTGAAGCCTTAGCTGCACGTCGCATTGTTAATGGTTATAAAGATGGTACTTTTCGTCCAGATAATTCTTTGACTCGTGGAGAATTAGCTGCTATTATTAGTGCCGTTTTTAATCAAACCGTGAAACGAAAATATATCCCTTTTGCAGATATTTCTGATAGTTATTGGGGAAAAAATGTGGTACAAAGGGCTTATGAAATGGGTTTTCTGGTAGGTTATCCAGATAACAGTTTTCGTCCTAGTGAAACGATTTTTAAGGGTGATTTATTGGTAGCTTTGGTGAATGGTTTAGATATTGCTAATAAGGTTAATCTTGACTTAATTAAAGAATTACCTAATCTTTATCAAGATGCTGCTTTAATTCCTTATTACGGTATTAATCAAATTGCTTTAGCTACTCGTGCTGGTTGGGTTGTTAATTATCCGAATGTGAAAGTTATTAATTACAAAATACCAGCTACTCGTGGTGAAGTAGCAGCTATAATTTATCAAACTTTAGTATATTTAGGTCAAGCAGAAGTAATTCCTAGTAGTTATATTGTTGTTCCGCCAACATTACCAAATACAATAAATACTGTTAAAGTGAGTCATCGTCGAGAATTTAGAGGTGCTTGGTTAGCAACAGTATGGAATAGTGACTGGCCTTCTAAACCTGGGTTATCTGTAGAAGCACAAAAAGAAGAATTATTAAATATTATTAAAAAGTTGCAAAGCTTGAATTTTAATGCTTTAATTTTCCAGGTAAGACCAGAAGGGGATGCTGTTTATGCTTCAGCTTTAGAACCTTGGAGTGCTTGGGTTACAGGAAAACAAGGAAAGGCTCCCCAACCATTTTATGATCCTTTGGAATTTGCGATCGCTGAATGTCATAAACGCAATATTGAGGTTCATGCGTGGTTCAATCCCTATCGTGCTAAAACTACCACAAAAAGCGGTATTAATGTTAATCCTCACATTGCAATTACTAACCCAGAAGTAGTTTATCAATGGGGTAATCAATTATGGATGGATCCCGGATCAAAAATAGTGCAAGATCGGGTTTATAATGTGATTATTGATGTTACCTATCGTTATGATCTTGATGGTATTCATCTTGATGATTATTTTTACCCCTATCCTATTGCTGGACAATCTTTTCCCGATCAAAAAACCTATGCAGCTTATCAACAAACAGGAGGTAAATTGGGTTTAGCAGATTGGCGACGAGAAAACGTGAATCAAATGGTATTTCGTATTTCTCAAGGTATTAAACAAATTAAACCTTATGTGAAATTCGGTATTAGTCCTTTTGGTATTTATCGTTCTGGAGAACCCGCAGAAATTTCTGGGTTAGATGCCTATAGTGTATTGTATGCTGATTCTAAAAAATGGTTACAAGAGGGTTGGATAGACTATATTGCACCTCAACTTTATTGGCGCACAGATCAACCTAAACAAAGTTATGAGGTATTATTAAAATGGTGGACAGAAATTAATACTAAAAAACGTCATATTTATGTAGGAAATAATGTGGAAGCATTAGATGGTAAGGCTTGGAAAAATACAGAAATTGGTAAACAAATTACAATTTCTCGGAATTTAGTGAATAATCTTTCTTTAGGTAATATCTTTTTTAGCATGAAATCAATTATAGATAATCGTGAAAGTATTGCTGATCAATTTGCCAGTATTTATTATTCACAACCTGCTATAGTTCCTACAATTTCATGGATAAATAATCAAAATAATCAAAATAATCAAAATAATCAAACCAATAACAATTTACCCGTACCACCAAAAGATGTAAAATTTGTGGATGGTAAAATAAATTGGCAACCAGGAAATGATCAACCTATACGTTCTTGGATATTGTACCGTCAAAGTGGAGACAGTTGGATAATTCAGCGTATTTTATCTACTGGTACTACTTTTGCTACTGTACAACCAGGTACTTATGCTATTTGTGCGGTAGATAGGTTGGGTAATGAAAGTTTAGGAGTGATGGTTAAAGTGTAGAAAAATCGACAATTGATAATTGATAATTAATTAATTAATTAATTAATTAATTAATTAATTAATTATTTTACCAATTACCAATTACCAATTACCAATTACCAATCACCAATCACCAATTACCAATTACCCTCTTTCTATTGCTAATTGAATTAATGTATCTACCAATTCTACAAAAGATACTCCACTATTAGCCCAAAGTTGGGGATACATACTAGTAGATGTAAAACCAGGTAAAGTATTAATTTCATTAATTAATATTTCTCCAGTGTTTTCTACATAGAAAAAGTCCACTCTCGCTAAACCAGCAGCATCTACCGCAGCAAACGCTTTTAAAGCCATTTCCTGGATTTTTTTGGCTATTTCATCGGGTATTTTCGCAGGAATAAATAAGTCTGCTTTTCCTTGAGTGTATTTTGTTTCATAATCATAAAAATCACTGGTAAAAGCAATTTCTCCAATAACTGATGCTTTGGGGTTATCATTACCTAATACCGCACATTCTACTTCTCTAGCAATAACTCCAGCTTCTACAATTATTCTTCTATCATAACTAGCTGCATGATCTAAGGCTGTTTCTAATTCTGAACGTGTTCGCACTTTGGAAATACCCACAGATGAACCTAAATTAGCAGGTTTTACAAAACATGGATATCCTAATTTTGCCTCTATATCATCGCATAATTTAGGAAATATACAAGGGTTGGACCATATTTGTGATCTAGTTACTGCTAAATATTTTACTTGAGGTAGACCAACTTGAGAAAATGCCATTTTCATGGCTATTTTATCCATCCCTGTGGCTGATCCTACCACTCCTGAACCAACAAAGGGAACTTGCATTAATGTTAATAAACCTTGAATTGTACCGTCTTCTCCGTTAGGTCCATGAAGTATGGGAAACCAGACATCAATATTTTGTACTTGGGGGGGAAATTGCCATAGGTTTGTTAATTCGTCATTTTTTTCTGTGGGGATACCTGAATTTAAAACTATTTCCGCAGTTTCTCCTGATTGCCAAATACCGTCTTTTTGAATATAAAATGGAATAACTTCGTATTTACCGCCATTTTGATCTGATTTTAACGCTTGAGCGATCGCTTTTGCTGAAATAATAGATACTTCATGTTCTCCTGATCTTCCTCCAAATAATAAACCTACTTTTAATTTACTCATCTATTTTTCCTCTCTATTTCTTTAAGCAGATAGCTTAACATAGGTAGGGTAATTGATAATTGATAATTTCGATTATTGATTCAAGAATGAATTTATTAAATCCTTATTAAATCTGCTTTTTGTGATTCAAGAGTGTTAGTATAGAGCAGCAAATGATCAAACCACTGTAACACAGGCATCTTGCCTGTTAATAGTGTACCTCATTTACATCAAATCTGCTGTAAATGTAGCTAAATAATAATATTGATTGAGTGGTACGGGCGATCGCTCGACATTCAAGACATTCGCTAAAAACTAAAAACTAAAAACTAAAAACTAAAAATTTAACTGGGTTTGAGTGGCTTTTGTTTCTATAATTTTTTCCGCACTTTTTAATACTTCTAATCCTAATCTAATATTTAATCTTTGCTGATTTTCGATTATATCTTTCACTGTGACAATTTGGATTTTATCGTAAGTTTGAGTAAAGTATTTATTTTGATAAAATCCGGCTTTTTTAGCTGTGTTAATCATATCTTTAGTTGGATTTTCTAAGGTAATAAATATAGCAATACTGGCATTTTCTAAAGTCATTGTTCCTAATAAGTCTCTGATATCTTTTGATTGAACTTTACCTGATTTGACTTGAAAAATAATTTTTTCTTGTTTACCTTGATCTCCATTAAAATAAGCTGTTCCATCAATACCTTGATCTTTTCCTTTTTTGGTATTAATTACTGCGCGATTATTACTATAGGTTAAAATTGCCCATTTTTCAAATTCCTTACGAGTTCTATCGTCTTGTTTTTGTGCTAGGGCGATCGCGCTTTCCAAATCTTTAGGAATACCATGTAAGTTAATATTAGTTAAAACTTCTTTACCGAAAGTATCTTCTAATCTTCTTAAGATTAAACTTATACTTTGATAAGTAATATCTATTCCGATCCATTGACGATTTAATTTTTGAGCAACTGCAACGGTTGTACCACATCCGCAATAAGCATCTAATATGATATCATCTCCATTAGAACTTGCTTTAATTATTCTTTCTAATAATGCTTCTGGTTTTTGGGTAGGATATCCTAATCTTTCTCTACTAGAAGGCATTATAGGCTGAATTTCAAACCAATCTTCAGGATGTTTTCCCTTATCATTTTGTTGATAATTATCATATACTTTATCACCTCTAAAAGCTCTAGCTTTATATTTTAATCTTTCTTCACTATCTCCAGAATAAGGAATGCGAATATTATCAACATTAAAATAATAAATTTTTCCTTTAGAATACCTAAAAATAATATCATGTTTTCGTGCAAAATCTTTTTTAGGAACACCACCGCCACGATAACACCAAACAATCTCATTTAAAAAATCACCCCCTTGAGCGCAAAAAATTGCATCTAAAACTAATTTTAAATAATGACTAGCATTAGGATCACAATGTAAATAAAAACTCCCGGTTGACTTTAAAACTCGATGAATTTCTGTAATTCTTAAAGTCATACTAATTAAATACGCTAGTAAACTTCCCTTACCTAAAACATCAGTTAAACCATTAATTAAACTAATACATTGACGAGTAAATTTACCATCATAATTAGACAGAATTTCATCTAAACCATGATTAGCATGATTATCCCAAGTCCAAGTATCAATAAATGCTTGAGCTTGTGCCTTATCTTCTTGGCCAATATTATTATAAATTTGGTTATAATTACGCTTAGAATTAAACGGCGGATCAATATAACATAAATCTACCGATTCATCCTTGATATATTTGCGTAAATTTTCTAAATTATCACCATAATAAAGTTGATTAGCCATAGTTCTTATTCCATTAAATCCCGCATTTTATTGGTAAAATAAACCATTTTTACTCACTATGCGATGACAAAAGTTCGGATTTTTACGGCTGTTTTTACGGCTGTTTTTGACAAAATACCCATACAAAAAGCTAAAAAGTTCGGAAAAATCGGGATCAAATTAAGTTATAATAGTTGTCACCTTTACCCTATATGGCTTTTATGAATGTAACAGAAGTTTTACAATTTGTAGATCAGTTGGTTTTTGAACGTACTGGAAAACACTTAGATGATGTACAAAAAGCAGTAATTGAAGGTTCTTACAAAGGACAAACCTATCATGAGATTGCAGAAAATAATCATTTTAATAAAAGTCATGTGGGAGAAATAGGAGGAGAATTGTGGAAATTTTTATCTACCACATTAGGTGAAGATATTAAAAAAACTAATGTTCGTTCTACTTTTGAAAGATTACAAATAACAGCATTACCAATTATTATACAAAATAACAATAAGCAAAATAATAATCATACTTTTAATTTTAGTGTGCTTAATTCAGATCAAGCTATTCAAAAATATCAAGAAAAGGATACAGATACTAAATCTCAATCAGTTTACCACGATTTGACCTTAGCACCCCAAATCATCAAATTTCATAACCGAGAAACTGAATTACAAACCCTTTCTAAGTGGATATTAAATCAAAATATCTCTTTAATCTCAGTATTAGGATTATCAGGAATAGGTAAAACAACTTTATCTAGGAAATTTATTGATTTAAACTTAGATAAATTTGAAGTAATCATTTGGAAAAGTTTAAAATATCCTCAATCTTTAAACTCATTAATTACTGATTTATTAAATACTTATCAACAAAAATATGAAGAAACTCTACAAGCAAATCTAAAACAATTATTTGATATATTGATACAAAAAAGATGTTTAATCATTCTTGATAACATAGAAACTATCTTTACTAATGGCCAATTTGCTGGACAATATCAACCAGAATATCTGGATTATCAAAAGTTCTTTAAGATGATCACAGAAATAAATCATCAAAGTAGTGTTATGTTAATTAGTCAAGAAAAATGTCCTGAAATGAACTGTTTATATCAACAATTAAATCTAAGTCAATGTTTAGAATTATCAGGTTTAAATGATATTAATATTTTAGATAATATAGGTTTAAAAAATCAAGATAGTTGGTTACAACTTATTCAAATTTATGAAGGTAATGCTACTTACTTAAAAGATATTGTTATTTTAATTCAAGATGTTTATGATGGTGAAGTAACTGAATTTTTAGCAGAAAATAGCTTAATTATTACTCAAAATATGCAATCTCATTTTCACGATTTATTTAACAGACTATCAGCAATTGAAAAACAAATAATTTTAGAGTTAAGTAAATTAAATCAACCTATATCAAGAGATGACTTAAAACAAAATTTATCCTTATCTTCTGTGGAATTTGTTAAAGGTTTACAATCTTTACAACAACGGTATTTAGTAACGAAAATTAAAGAAGATAAAATCTTGTTTAAATTGTCTCCAGTTTTTAGACAATATGTGATCATCACAGGTGCTACAGGAAGTCCCTAAGAAAGTTGAATTAGCTGTTGATAGATGGTTAAAAAGTGATGTTAATGGTAAAAAATCAGGTAGCCCCAGATTTAAAGGTGCGGGGCAATACAAAACATTGACCTTTCCTCAATTCAAGCAACATCATTTTATCAACAACAGAATTACACTGTCTAAAATAGGTGATAAGCTAATGTGCAGCACTCACTGTATAATTAAAAAACCTGAAGTTACAGTAGCACAAGCATCTTGCTTGTATTAATTATTCAAGTTAAAGGCACAACAGCTTATTAAAGTAATAGTCAAAAAACCGCTATCTCAAAGAATGCACAATTGCCCTGTGTGTCATGCTAGTTTGTGCAGGGATTTGAATGGGGCTATAAATATCAAGAACCGTGGGAGACACGGTTTTAAAGCTCAGTCAATGTCTTCATAGAAGAGTGACTGAGAAGCCCACACTCACCTGAAAGGGAGTGTGTGGAGTGTGTCACGAAATGTCTTTAAGTTCCGCAGTACGTACTGATAAAACTTGTGTTTGATTTCCTCTTTGTATTTTCACTTGCAAGTTTTGTCCTAAAACACTATCTTCTACTACTGACTGTAATTGTTCAGCACTAGTAATGGACTGATTATCAACTTGTACAATTACATCACCACGACGGATACCTGCTTTTGCTGCTGGAGAATTTGGTACTACCCGCATGATTAAAACTCCTTTAACTTCGGGAATTTCAAACATGGAGTTAGGATCATCATTATTCTGTTTAGCTAATTCTGGTGTTAATGTCACCATTTGTACACCTAAATAGGGATGGGCGACTTTTCCATCTCGTTGTAATTGAGTAGCAATATTTTTAGCTTTATCAATGGGAATGGCAAAACCTATACCCATCGCATCAGCACGAATTGCTGTATTAATACCAATTACTTCCCCTTTGCCATTTAATAATGGTCCGCCCGAATTTCCAGGGTTAATAGCTGCATCTGTTTGAATAAAGTCTAAACGTTTATCACTGATTCCTACCTGTGCGCTAGACCGTTTTAATGTACTAACTATACCTAATGTTACAGTATTATCAAATCCTAATGGGTTGCCTACTGCGATCGCCCAATCTCCCACTTGAACATTTTTAGAAGATCCTAAAGGTGCTACTGGTAAATCATTACCTGCATTGATCTTAACCACAGCTAAATCTGTGACTTCATCAATACCTTGAACTTTACCTTGAAAAGTGCGACCATCTTTAAGTCTGACTGTAACTTTATCAGCTTTATCCACAACGTGAGCGTTGGTTAATATTACCCCACTTTTATCTAGTATAAACCCAGAACCTAATCCACGTAACTGTTCTGTTGGTGACTGTTGGGGTATATTTTCGCCAAAAAACCGCCTAAAAAATGGATCATCCATAAAAGGATCATTGCGACGGGTTACGGTTCTTTCTGTATCTATTCTTACTACCGCCGCACCTACACGATTTACTGCGGCTGTTACAAAACTGTCACTACTAACTATGGACGCAGCTTTAGATGGTTTTTGTGCAACTGTTGTTGATACTTCATTAGCCAATAATGGACCTGGTTCTGCGGAGGAGGGTAGAACTCGCAGTGAGCTAACAGTTAACACAGCACCTAGTACAACTGCTAAAATGTGGGTACTAACTTGTTTTAGGGAGCGGGGTAGTTTGGCAAATCGCATAATCATAACCTAATGTAAAATGGCTAAAGTAATGGTCAAAAAAAGTTAATGATTCTGTGGGAGTAATTACCAATTGATCTATATTATTTTTACAGATAATCTCAATGATGAATAAGTTGCTGATGATCGGTAATTACTAATTTTGAATTAGTGATATAGCGGTATTGGTATGATAGCTGCTATATCCAAATTACTTCACTTCTTGCAGATTAATTTCCAGATTGTTCTCCATTTTCCCATTAGCTATAATTATTTATAAAAATTGTTTTTTAGGAGTTGTTTGTAAAACCTGTTCTTCGGTTTCAAATATTTCAAATACTGTATCCATCATGGTTACTTCAAATACTAATTTTGCTTCAGGATGAATATTACAAATGCGGAAACTTCCTTTAAATTTATCAGCGTCACGCATTCCCGCTATTAAGGAGGTTAAGCCTGAACTATCAATGAAGTTAACTTTACTTAAGTTCACCACTACATGGGATGTATGTTTAGAAATACATTCTTGCAATTTTAGGCGAAATTGCCAGGCTGTGGTAATGTCTAAGCGTCCTTCAGGTGTTAATACCATGATGGTGTCACCATCCTTGGTTGTACAGGTTTTTTGGTCTATCTTGATCACTGAGCCTCTGTTATTTTTGTATATAAGTTTATTAATTTATTAGCAGTCAATATTTGACTATGTTTGACTATATTTTTGTGATTTAAACTCAATACTACTAATATAAAAGTCTTGAGTGTGAAAATATCAAAAATCCATAAAAATCGTTAAAAATCAGTAATAAACAATGAAAAATCAATAGAAAAAAATACAAAACAACAAGTCAAAAGCCTTTACTTGGAATACTTTTGACTTTTGACTTTTGACTTTTGACTTTTGACTTTTGACTTTTACATTCTTTCTAGGCTGGAGTATAGTTTATCCAATCTTGAGGTTTAAGGAAAGTCTCATACAACTGGGCTTCTGGTGTATTTGGTTCGGGTTGAAAACCATATTCCCAACGTACTAGGGGGGGTAGTGACATTAAAATTGATTCTGTACGACCGTTGGTTTGTAAACCAAAGATTGTACCTCTATCATACACTAGGTTAAATTCTACGTATCTACCCCGACGGTATAATTGGAAGTTACGTTGGCGATCGCCATATTCCATTTTATGACGTTTTTCTACTATGGGAACATAAGCTGGTAAAAATGCTCTACCACAGTCTTCTACTAAACTAAATATTTGTTCCCAGGTACGAGGTTCGGGTTCTCCTACTTGGTTGCTATAATTAGCTGCTGGTCCTTTAGGATCTGGTCCACGATAGATAGTACCTTGGCCGTCTTGATAGTCTAGGAATATACCTCCAATACCTCTAGTTTCTTGGCGATGTTTCAGATAAAAGTATTCATCACACCAACGTTTAAATATGGGATAATATTCTGGATGATGTTGATCACAGGTTTGTTTTAAAGTTTTATGAAAATGAATGGCATCTTCAGCAAAGGGATAGTAAGGTGTTAAATCTATACCGCCACCAAACCACCATACTGGACCTGCTTCAAAATAGCGATAGTTTAAATGTACTGTAGGTACATAAGGGTTGCGTGGATGCAATACTAAGGATGTACCAGTGGCATAAAAACCATGTCCTTCTGCTTCTGGACGTTGTACGAGGATGGAAGGGGGTAAATGAGAACCCCAAACCTCTGAAAAGTTTACTCCTGCTTGTTCAAAGATTGTACCATCACGCAGTACACGCGATCGCCCACCACCACCTTCAGGACGTTCCCAGCTATCTTGATGAAATGTACCGCTACCATCTAATTTTTCTAAACTTTGAGTAATTTCATCTTGTAAAGTTTGCATAAATTGGCTAACACGAGATTTAGCGTTAGCTGGAGGCAAAAAATGAGATGATTCTTTTGTAAGAGTGGGGGTTTGCAAGTTGGTTGACATAGATTCCCGAACCTAAAGTAACAATTTTCGAGCGGATAGGATTTTTGTGTACAATCTGTCAAGATTAAACATGATAGCTATTCTTGACTAGTCAGATTTCAAATATATAACCTCAAAGAAATTAGAAGGATGAGAGGGGTAAAGGGTAATGTTGATAGTTTTCCTAACTGACACCTAACTTACCTGCACAAGTCCAATTTTCAACTGTAGTAACTGAGGTTAAAGATCCTTAAATATCTGAACTACTGTAAATTGTGCCTTAAATGGGGATGTAGTTGTATATTTGTTAAGTTTATTTACGATTTTTGTTAAGAGTCAGAAGAAAGAACTTCCTCCTCCGCACTCAGGAGAAAGACCTATCATCTATCACCTATTCCCTGTTACTATAAATAATAAGTTTCGTTAATATTTTTTGCGTGAATAACGTCCGTACTGTATCTGATACAAAAAAAACCTTTTACTCCCTCCATACCCGCCCTATTAATACTATTTACCGTCGGGTTGTGGAAGAGTTGATGGTAGAAATGCACCTACTGTCAGTCAATGTAGATTTTAGTTACAATGGGATTTATGCTTTAGGCGTTGTTACTGCTTTTGATCGTTTTATGGATGGCTACCAACCAGAACGAGATAAAGAATCTATTTTCAACGCTATTTGTCGGGCTGTAGAACAAGATCCTCAACGTTATCGAGAAGATGCGTCGAGATTACAAAGTATAGCAGCTAGTTTACCAGGTCAGGATTTAATTGCTGGGTTGACACAATCAGCAACTTTACAAAATCAGGATTTGCAGGATCAACTACAAGGCATTATTGCCAATGCTAACTTTAAATATAGTCGCTTGTTAGCTATTGGTTTGTTTTCATTGTTAGAAAAGGCAGATCCAGAAATTGTCAAGGATGCTCAACAGCGTGCTGATACATTAAAAGCGATCGCTAATGGTTTACATCTATCCGAGGATAAACTAAGTAAAGATTTAGAATTGTATAGTTCTAATCTGGAAAAGATAGCGCAAGCATTAATTGTAATGGAAGATATACTTTCTGCTGATCGCAAAAAACGAGATAAGCGTCAACAGGAATTAAATACTTCTGCTAGTTAGGTAATATTCAGGTTGAGATCCCCGACTTCTTTAAGAAGTCGGGGATCTGACTATTTACTGTTATAATTGTTTATTACTTCCAGGATATCTACACTTATTTAATTATCTATTAATCATGAATCAAAAATCTAGTATTCCGCATAAAATTATTGGTGTTGCTGTTATTAGTAACGACAAGAATCAAATTTTAATTGATCGTCGTCTTCCTCAAGGTACAATGGCAGGGTTATGGGAATTTCCTGGGGGGAAAATTGAACCAGGGGAAACTATAGAAGAATGTATTGAACGGGAAATTTTAGAGGAATTAGGAATTAAGATTAAAGTGGGGGAACATTTGATTACTATTGATCATACTTATGAACATTTACGAGTTACTTTAAAGGTATATCTTTGTGATCATTTAATGGGTATTCCTCAAACTATAGAATGTGCGGAAATTCGCTGGGTAATGGTGGATGAGTTGGATAATTTTACTTTTCCAGCAGCGAATATAGAAATTATTGCGGCTTTGAAAAAGAGTAAAGGATAGGTATAATTTATCCGAGAATACCCGATTTGCTAAAGAATGCTAAAGAATTATGTTAGAAGTTGGAGATGTTGTTATGTATCCTTAATCAAAAATTTGGGATACTTGCAAATTTAGCTCATTAAATTGTGGAGATATAACTAAATCATCACCGGAGAAAACACCAATTTCATTATAAATCTCATTGATTAATTCTAATACTAATATAGTGCGATTTTGTGGATCAACAATCCAATATTCAGGAATACCACAATCTTGATATTGTAAACGTTTAGCAATAAAATCTCTATCTCTTTGTAATTCTCCAGGACTAACTACTTCAACTACTAATAAAGGTGGTAACATTGATAAACGAATTGTGTTACGGTTTGCTAATTGTTTAATATGTTCTTCTCTAATAATAGTTAGATCAGGATAACGGTTTCTAGGTTCTCCTCTTACTTCTAATTCCAAACCATGTCCCCGCACTCTTTTATAACCTAATAGTGATCCAAATTGAATTAATAAAAATGTGGCAATTTGCACATTAATTCCTGATTCTGGTGGCATTTCAATTAACTCCCCATTAAACAATTCATACAATTTATCTGTACCATCATCATAAGATAGATATTCTTCAAAACTTTGAAATTGATGTTTAACTTGTAGCATCATGATTACTCCGTTATTTTGAGTATAAGCAATTATAAATTGCGATTACAGCTAGTTATACTATAACACTGAACTATGGTTAATAATAATTGCGATCGCTTTTGTTGAATCTGATGAACTTGAATTTTTGTTTTCGTGGGAAGAAGATCAATCTTTAGTTACTGTCTAATTATCCAGAAAGGTAAAACTAATATTAAAAGTAAAGTCAACTTGTTTTCATTATCTTTTTCTCTGAACAATATTAAGTATAATTGTAGCTTTCTTGGTACACAAAGTCAATTACAGCAGATTCCTTTGTTATGAGGTAGAGTCAAACTTCTTGGTTTTTAACTCCTAATACTATGATATCGGGAAGTGCTGTATATCCCCAATCTCTTAAAAAAGTCGGGGATTTTTATACATTTATAAATGTATCGGGTTTAGCAGTGCTAAACCCCTACGAATTAATTATTCATTACCTTCTATCGGTGCAAAACCTTGACGTTGAATATTCTCCGTAATATGTCGCGGTTCTAAAAACTGTAATAAATAATCTGGTCCTCCTGCTTTTGAACCTACTCCAGAAAGTTTAAACCCACCAAACGGTTGACGCGCTACAATTGCTCCGGTAATAGTACGATTAATGTACAAATTACCAACTTCAAATTCTGCTTGCGCTTGTTCTATATGGGATGGTGTGCGAGAATATAATCCTCCTGTTAAGGCGTAATTGGTAGAGTTGGCAATTTCTAAAGCCTGTTGAAAATTATCTGCTTTAATTACTGCTAAAACTGGTCCAAATATTTCCTGTTGAGCGATCGCTGCATCTCCAGGAACGTCAGAAAAGATCACAGGTCCGATAAAATAACCTTGGGCTGGTGCATCTATCTGTAACGCCAGTGTTGCTTCTTGTTTTCCTTGTTCAATATATTCTAAAATCCGTTTCTGTGCCTGATCATCAATCACTGGTCCTACTTGGGTACTTGGTAATTCTGCTTCACCAATATTTAAAGATTTTGTCGCTTCTACTAATCTCTCCACAAATGTGTCATAAATTGGTGCAAGGACAATTACTCTCGAACAAGCTGAACATTTTTGTCCACTATACCCAAAAGCAGACTGTACAACTCCCATCACAGCTTGGTCTAAATCAGCACTTTCATCAATGATGATGCCATTTTTGCCTCCCATTTCCGCAATCACCTTTTTCAGATGCTTTTGACCAGGTTTTAATATGGACGCTTCTGCGTAAATTCTACATCCTACTTCCTGCGAACCTGTAAAAGCTATGACATGGGTATCAGGATGATTGACTAAATAAGCACCGACTTGAGAACCTTTACCGGGAACGTATTGAAATACACCTTTAGGTATTCCTGCCTCTATTAAGATATCTGTGAATTTTGCCGTGATCACAGTCGAGGTTTCCGCAGGTTTTAAAATTGTACAATTCCCGGAAACTAAAGCAGATACAGTCATTCCGCAAGCAATAGCAAGAGGAAAATTCCAGGGAGAAATAACCACCGCAATTCCTTTAGGCTGATAAATATACTTATTAGTTTCTCCAGAAACATCATAATTTATACCTTTGTCTAACCTTTCCATTTCCTCCGCATAATAGAGACAAAAATCTATAGCTTCGGATACTTCTGCATCAGCTTCTTTAACTGGTTTACCAACTTCTAATACTATCCAGGCTGATAATTCAGTGCGTTTAGCTTGCATTAATGCCGCAGCTTTACGTAAAATATCCGCCCTTTGTTTAACTGGAGTTTTCTTCCAAGCAGGAAAAGCAGCTTTAGCCGCCTTCATAGCTAACTCAGCTTGTTCAATACTTGCCAGTCCAATTTTACCAATTACTTGAGTAAATTTTGAAGGGTTTACAGAATCAATAATTGTCTCTGTATTCACATATTCCCCATTAATAAATGGTAAATGTAATTGTCCTAATTGTTGACGTACCTTAGCAAAAGCTGTATGAGACTTTTTCCGCTCCTCCTCAATTGCATAATCTGTATCAGCAACACCCTTAAACCCCTCATCCCCGCGACTCTGCGCCTCTGCGTGAGACATCAGAGGAGGCGCTAATAACTCATCCACGGGACGATTTTCTAAATTTTGCCGTAAAAAAGAACTATTTGCCGTATTTTCTAATAATCTGCGAATTAAATAGGCCATTCCTGGCAATAAATCACCATAAGGACAGTAAACCCGCACTCTGTAACCCTTGTCAACTAAACCTTTAGCGATTTTATCCCCCATACCATATAAAACCTGCATTTCTACGCAACGACGCGGAATTTGCAGCTTTTCGGCGATCGCTATAACTTTAGCTTGCGATCGCACGTTATGACTACCTATGGCAGAATACACATATTGATGATTTTCTAGCAATATTTGGGTAATTGTTTCAAAATTTGCATCAGTGGCAGACTTATCATTATAAACTGGTTGCGGCCAATGTTTTTGATTTGCTTTGATAGTTTCTTGATCCCAATAAGCACCTTTAACTAAACGAATTGTCAAAGGATAACCGCGTAATTTTAACCAAGCGATAATATCTCTAGCATCTTGTTCACTATCGCGTAAATAGGCTTGAATTGTCATACCTATATCTGTACGCTGTCTAAATTCTTCTTCTAAGAGTATTTTCTTGAGAATATTGAAAGTAATATTTTTATAGGCGTATTGTTCCATATCAAAATGAACTGCTGCGCCTAATTTTTGAGCGTGACGTAGTAAAATACGAATGCGATCGCTCACTTTCTTTTCGCTACCTTCTGCATCTAAAGGATCGAATTGGGAATAGAACGCGGTTAACTTTACTGAAACCTGTACTTTAGGAATACTTACGGCATCAGCTTCATCAATAGCGGGAATAGAGGACCAATTTTTAGAAGCTGCTACCAATTGGGTGATTAAATCCAGGTATCTTTGTAAATAGGATTCAGCCTCAGTTTCAGTAATTACCGCTTCTCCCAATAAATCAATAGTGAAAGACATCTTTTCTTTTCTGAGCTTTTCCACCGTTTTAATCACTTGGGAGATATTTTCCCCAGCAATATATTTATGTGCTAAAGTTTGCACAGCAGTCTCCACAGTAGTAGCTGCTACCTGTGCAGCCATAGAATCAGGATGAGCAAAATTTAACAATGCCTTCAGTGCTGATGGTAATTCTACGGAATCATCGCCTAAATATTCTTGCAAATGTGATGCAATTTCTGATTTACTATGAAGAGCAGGAAGTGTATCTATAAATCGGAATAATTGTACTCGTAAACCGGGGTTACTCATGGCCCAGGCTAAAAGTTTATCATCCCAGCGCATTTGGTCACGCAAAGAAGCAAAAAAAGATTGTTTCTCTTGTGTGGATATCAGCAATTGTTTAGCAATTTCCTGGGTTTTAGATTCGTAATTGCTGGTTTCTATTTGTAATACCATAAGTTTTTTAGTCTTTTAAGTCTTTTTGTTAGTAGTTTTAAAGTTCCATTTTTCTGGAGAAATGGGAAATGATGGTGTAAAAATGTCTTAGGGTGCTAATTTTAAGCATTTAGTAGAGCTAGTTTTTAAGTATTAGCTGATATTTGAATGCTGAATACTGTTATTTTTAACTTATTGATCTTGCAATTGTAAACAATCTCCAGTAATGATTGTGAAAGTGGTAGTTGTGAAAATTGAGAAAAAATTACAAAAATTAGGTCTACTATGGTTGGTGACATTTGTTAACTGGTTAGTAAGTTGTACAGAACAACCTACAAAGAACAATTGGCATTATGGCGCAAAAAAGCAAGATCCGGGAATTGTTTATGCATTTACAAAAGAAGCTGGTTTACAAAGAATTTGCTATATCATTGCTAATGATAGTCAGAATAGTTACTAAAAATATAGTCAAATATTTCTAGCTTGGTAAGGCCCTAAACCTTACAGGGCTAACTACAAGCCTCTAAGGTTGAGTTTCTATCAAAGATAGACTCACCAACTACTTTTCTTAGTCCGCTAAACTAACTAAAATTTTAGCAGGTGAAATAACACCAAAAATCAATTTATAAGCTAATGTGCAGCACTCACTGTATAATTAAAAAACCTGAAGTTACAGTAGCACAAGCATCTTGCTTGTATTAATTATTCAAGTTAAAAGCACAACAGCTTACTCTGCTAGAAGAAATGAAATCAAAGCAGCATTATAGCAATCTTAATTAAAATGTGAGAAAATACGGTCATCACCTTTGTGCCTTATGGAACGAATGGTTACGACTATGAATTACGATCAATATATCACTTCAACGGAAAAATCAAACATTATAGGGTATTAAAAATATCTTTTCTTAATTACGTATTTTATCATTAATAATTGAGGATTGCTGTAATTAATTTTGCATTAGTACTTAATTAACAACATTGAAAATCAGGACTTACAGGATTGTATCCATAAAAATCCTAACATTCACCATCACTTAATTACCCAAACCTTAAATTTTGCTTGTTAAATCCACAATATGCTGATTTTTCCTGTAAGAATCAGCTAAGTCAGATGACAATTAGCCCATTATTCCTCATTAGATTCATTACTACAGGAGATTTAACTTTGGCTAAATTAAAAGTAGCTATTAATGGTTTTGGTCGCATCGGTCGTCTAGTTCTACGCGCCGGAATAGATAACCCCAATATTGAGTTTGTTGGCATTAACGACCTAGTTCCACCAGATAATCTTGCATACCTATTAAAATACGATTCTACTCATGGCAAACTAAAATCCAACGTAGAAGCGAAAGAAGATGGGATGGTTATTGACAGCCATTTTATTCCTTGTGTATCTGTGCGTAATCCCGCAGAATTACCTTGGGGTAAACTAGGAGTAGATTATGTAGTAGAGTCTACAGGCTTATTTACTGACTTCGCGGGTGCAGAAAATCATCTTAAAGCTGGTGCAAGAAGAGTTATAATTTCCGCACCTACAAAAGATCCTGAAAGAGTAAAGACAATGGTGGTAGGTGTTAACCATCAAGACTTTGATCCTAGCAAAGATGTGATCGTTTCTAATGCTAGTTGTACTACAAATTGTCTCGCCCCCATCGCTAAAGTCATTCATGACAATTTTAGTTTAGCTGAAGGCTTAATGACTACAGTTCACGCTATGACAGCTACACAACCTACAGTAGATGGTCCAAGTAAAAAAGATTGGCGTGGTGGACGTGGTGCAGCGCAAAATATTATTCCTTCTTCCACAGGTGCAGCTAAAGCTGTAGCCTTAGTATTACCTGCATTAAAAGGTAAATTAACAGGTATGGCTTTCCGTGTTCCTACTCCTGATGTATCTGTAGTTGACTTAACCTTTAAAACTACAAAAGCCACCAGTTACAAAGAAATTTGTGCAGCTATGAAACAAGCGGCAGAAGGTGAATTAAAAGGTATTCTCGGTTACACTGATGCAGAAGTAGTTTCCACAGACTTTCAAGGAGATGCCCATTCTAGCATTTTTGATGCCGGCGCAGGAATTGAATTAAATGCTAACTTTTTTAAAGTTGTTTCCTGGTATGACAATGAATGGGGCTATTCTAATCGTGTCATTGATTTAATGTTATCTATGGCACAAAAAGAAGGGTAAATAATTGATAATTGACAATTGATACAGCAATTTACAGCTAGATGAGGTAAATATTTTACTGTGGTCATTTATCTATTATCATTTACCTCATTTAATTCTGTAATTAATTAAATGAAATTTGTTGTAGTTTTCAATTCTTGATTCTCAACTCTCAATTGTCCATTGTCAATTATATAGGGCTTAACGGGGTGCTTTTACCTTACCGTTATTCCCTATCTGAAAATATTTATGCGTCGCACCAAAATTGTTTGTACCGTTGGTCCTGCTACTTGCACTCCCGAAAAGTTAGAGGCTTTAGTAAAAGCTGGCATGAATATGGCACGCTTAAATTTTTCCCATGGTGCTTATGAATTTCATTCTCAAACTTTTCAAAATTTGCGACGCATTAGTGATAATCTTAAACAACCGATCGCTATCATGCAAGATTTATGTGGTCCAAAAATTCGCTTGGGCAAATTACCACCAGAAGGTATAATGTTAACCACAGGCCAAGAGGTGACATTTTTATTACAGGATAAGGGAGAAAATATTAATGAAATTCCCCTACCTTTACCTACTTTATTTGCCATGATGCGAGTTGGTGAGCGTATTTTAATTAATGACGGTCGGGTAAAATTAACTGTAACTAGTAGGGATGCGGATAAAATTCGGGCTGAGGTAAACATCGGTGGGTTAATTTCTTCCCACAAAGGTGTAAATTTACCAGCTACTCCTTTACCTGTCAGTTCTATTACAGAAAAGGACTTGATGGATTTACGTTTTGGCATTCAATTGGGTATAGACTGGGTAGCAGTTTCCTTTGTGCGATCGCCCCAAGACTTAGAACCTGCACAACGCATGATTGAAGGTGCAGGCGCGGATATTCGCATCATTGCAAAAATTGAACGCCCAGAAGCAGTAGAAAATCTTGACGAAATTCTTAAAATAGCTGATGCTATTATGATCGCCCGGGGTGACTTAGGCGTAGAAATGCCTATTCATCAAGTTCCCCTGATTCAAAAAGATATCACTCACCGATGCAATTTAGCTGGTAAACCTGTGATTACCGCCACGCAAATGTTAGAATCCATGATCAGTGCTCCAGATCCCACCCGCGCTGAAGCAACAGATGTGGCCAACTCCATATTAGATGGTACAGATGCCATCATGTTATCTGCAGAAACTGCCACCGGAGAATATCCCATTGCGGCGGTACAAACTATGCACAATATCGCCCTAGAAACGGAAAAAGCCCTGGAAGAAGCAGATAGACATTCTTGGAGTGATAGTGCCGGTAGTTTAACAGTAACAGAATCCGTAGCCCAAGCAGTTTGTCGCATCGCCTATGAAACCGGCGCTAAAGCTATTCTTTGTAATACTAGTTCAGGAAGTACCGCTAAACTAGTGTCTAAATATCGTCCCAGTACCCCCATTGTCGCCTTAACTTCCGAACCTACAGCCTATCGTCAAATGGCCTTATCTTGGGGTGTACAACCTTTATTAATTCCTCCGGTTCACACTGCTGAGGAAATGTTTACCCATGTAGTGAATACAGTAGTGGAACGTGGTTGTGTTCAAAAAGGTGACAAGGTGGTAATTACATCTGGTGTACCAATTGGTATGTCTGGTACAACAAGTTTAATTAAAGTGCATTCTATTGGACAACCTATCACTGCCTAAAAGTCTAGAATAGATGACAATTCTCTGTCTGATAGCGTAGCATGGCGCAAGCCATATTCGCATTTTTATCTGTAACCTATTCCCTGTCACCTAATTAAGCCTATTTTTGGAGTATTTTATGTCTAAGAATTTATTAGAACAATTGCGAGAGGTAACTGTTGTAGTTGCCGATACTGGCGATATTCAAGCAATTGAAAAGTTTAAGCCTCAAGATGCTACCACAAATCCTTCTTTGATTACAGCCGCAGCCCAAATGCCAGAATATCAGGATATTGTGGATCAAACTTTGATCCAGGCTAAAAAGGATGCTGGAAATAAAGCTAGTCAAGCGCAAGTGGTATCTTTAGCTTTCGATCGCTTGGCTGTTTCTTTCGGCTTAAAAATCTTGCAAATTATCCCTGGTCGAGTTTCTACAGAAGTTGATGCTCGTCTATCTTATGATACAGATGCTACTGTTGCTAAAGCTAGAGATTTAATTGCCCAATATAAAGCTGCTGGTATTGGTAAGGAGCGCGTCTTAATTAAAATCGCCGCTACTTGGGAAGGTATTAAAGCTGCCGAAGTATTGCAAAGGGAGGGTATTCACTGTAATTTAACTCTCTTATTTGGTATTCATCAAGCTATAGCCTGTGCTGAAGCTAAAGTTACTCTCATTTCTCCCTTCGTCGGCCGCATTCTCGACTGGTATAAAAAAGATACTGGCCGTGATAGCTATCCCCCATCGGAAGATCCTGGTGTATTATCTGTAACTAGAATTTATAACTACTACAAAAAGTTTGGTTATAAAACCGAGGTCATGGGCGCTAGTTTCCGTAACATCGGGGAAATTACTGAATTGGCAGGTTGTGATCTATTAACTATTTCTCCTGGCTTACTTACTGAGTTGCAAAATTCTACTGCGGCACTACCTCGCAAACTAGATGCGAATAATTCCGCTACTATGAGTATTGAAAAAATTACCATTGATAAGGCAACCTTTGATCAGATGCACGCTGCTGATCGTATGTCTTCTGATAAACTCGCAGAAGGTATTGATGGTTTCACCAAGGCTTTAATTACTTTGGAACAATTACTGGCCACAAGATTAGCACGTTTAGAAACTGAAATGGTAACAGCTTAAACGATCAGGGGGTTTCTACCATCATCCTCAGTAGCGTTATTAACGTTAAACTAGTTTTGATTGATTCCTTTGGCTAGGGATTAATTATTGGCGATCGCCCCATTTTTGTACTATCTTGCTTGGTACTCTATCTAGGCGATCGCTTTTTTCCACAATTATCCTTATTTGATAACTTAAACTTATATTTTATCTAAAAAATAATAAGTTTTTTTAAAGAAAAATCCTATTTTTGATGTTGTACTGGGGTTGTAATCTGGTATGATAGTCGTATTATAAATAATGGATTATACAGACATAAACTTTAGTGCTGATATTTCCATTATAAAAGTATCAGTTCCAGGAGAAAAAGTCAAGGGGTTGCAACCAAAAAAATGAAAATTTTTGTAAATTTATTTTGTAAATTTATATTGTTTTTGAGATGCTTAAAAATTTATTAACTCATAAATTTATGTAAGGTTTTAACAATGTTAAATCTCTACATACTCCTGAATCTTCTGACTCCTATTGAAAATATTCAAGAATCAAATTAACTATGTTACTATCCCGTGAAGCTATAATTACTCCCATAGTAGCTTTGACTTGTATGGTTAGTGTTAGCTTATTACAAGTACCAAAACTACAAAAACTTTTAGTTAGTCAAGAGTCAAGTTCCATTGAAGAACTAAAAAAAGATGAACAAAAAGAAAGTTTACGCTTAGAATTATTAGAGACACTACCCAGCTTCACCTATAAAAACCTAATTTCCGATTGGGTATATATAGACTTTCTGCAATACTTTGGAGATGACCAAGTTAGAGATAAAATAGGGTACAGTATTAGTCCAGAATACTTCGATATTATTCTCACCAGAGATCCCCGCTTTTTAGAAGCATATCTGGGGTTGTCCGTGAGTACCTCCCTATATGCAGGAATGCCAGAAAAAACTATTTCCATCATGGAGAATAATCTTAAGTCCTTATCACCCCGACTACCGCCCAGATCCTACTATATATGGAGATATAAAGGTACAGACGAACTATTATTTATGGGCAATGCTCAAAAAGCATCACAATCATTTTCACAAGCTGCTAATTGGGCTAGTACCTATAATGACGAAGAAAGTAAAAACGTAGTATCTATTTCCCGACAAACCGCCGCATTTCTGAGTAAAAACCCTGCTAGTAAAGCAGCACGAGTAGCAACATGGACAATGGTTTTACAGAATAAACTAGATGAAAAGACTCAAAAACGAGCCATCAAAGAAATAGAAGCATTAGGAGGGCAATTGATCAAGCGACCTGATGGCAGTTATGGTGTTACATTACCAGAACAAGACTGATGGAGTGATCTGCAAGTGATCAGCAGGTGTGGAAATCTCGTCCATACCTATCATCATAGTGAAGAAATTTGGGATTATCTTAAAATAAGTTAATATAATTCTCATAACAGCCACTCTCTCAAAAAAAGCTACGCTCAAAAATATCAAAAATATTAGGAGAACAAACCTCGGTGAATAAAAAATGGAGAAATACAGGACTATACGCGCTATTGTTAATAGTAGTGATTGCATTAGGAACAACATTCTTTGAAAAGCAACCACAAACTCAAGAAACATGGCGTTATAGTCAATTTATTCAAGAAGTAGAAAAAGGTAGCGTGGAAAAGGTCAGCTTAAGCCCAGACCGTTCTACAGCACTAGTAACACCTAAATATGAACCCAATAAGAAAATTGTCACTTTAGTCAATGATCCAGACTTAATCAATACCTTAACAGCTAGAGGAGTGGATATTTCCGTTCTTCCCCAAGCGGATGAAGGTATGTGGTTTAAAGCTCTGAGTGGGTTATTCTTACCTGTGTTACTATTAGTAGGATTATTTTTCTTACTGCGTCGCGCTCAAGCAGGACCTGGTAGTCAGGCCATGAACTTTGGTAAGTCTAAAGCTAGAGTGCAAATGGAACCACAAACACAAGTTACCTTTGGGGATGTGGCAGGTATTGACCAAGCTAAATTAGAATTAAACGAAGTTGTAGACTTTTTAAAGAATGCCGATCGCTTTACTGCCATTGGTGCGAAAATTCCTAAAGGTGTACTGTTAGTTGGACCTCCAGGTACAGGTAAAACTTTACTAGCTCGCGCTGTAGCTGGAGAAGCCGGAGTACCATTTTTCAGTATTTCTGGTTCTGAGTTTGTAGAAATGTTTGTGGGTGTAGGTGCGTCCCGTGTCCGTGACCTGTTTGAACAAGCAAAAACTAATGCTCCTTGTATCGTCTTTATTGATGAAATTGACGCAGTAGGTCGTCAAAGAGGTGCTGGTTTAGGAGGAGGTAACGACGAACGGGAACAAACCCTCAACCAGTTATTAACTGAAATGGATGGTTTTGAAGGTAATACTGGTATTATCATCATCGCAGCTACAAACCGTCCTGATGTATTGGATGCGGCTTTATTACGTCCTGGTCGTTTTGATCGTCAAGTAGTAGTTGATCGTCCTGACTATTCTGGACGCAGTGAAATATTGAGAGTTCATGCGCGTGGTAAAACCCTATCTAAAGATGTGGACTTGGATAAAATTGCCCGACGTACTCCTGGTTTTACAGGTGCAGACTTATCAAACTTGTTGAATGAAGCCGCTATTTTAGCAGCACGTCGGAATTTAACCGAAATTTCTATGGATGAGATTAATGACGCTATTGATCGTGTATTAGCAGGTCCAGAGAAGAAAGATCGGGTAATGAGTGAAAAGCGTAAAACCTTGGTAGCTTATCATGAAGCGGGTCATGCTTTAGTGGGTGCATTAATGCCTGATTATGACCCAGTACAAAAAATTAGTATTATTCCTCGTGGACGTGCAGGTGGTTTAACTTGGTTTACTCCCAGTGAGGACCGCATGGATACAGGTTTATACAGTCGTGCGTATTTAGAAAATCAAATGGCCGTAGCTTTAGGTGGTCGTCTTGCTGAAGAGATTATCTTTGGTGAAGAAGAAGTTACTACAGGTGCTTCTAATGATCTACAACAAGTAGCTAGAGTAGCAAAACAAATGATTACTCGCTTTGGAATGAGCGATCGCTTAGGACCAGTTGCTTTAGGTCGTCAACAAGGTAATATGTTTCTGGGTAGAGATATCATGTCAGAACGAGATTTCTCTGAAGAAACTGCTGCTGCAATTGATGAAGAAGTACGCAAATTAGTAGATACTGCCTACAGTCGAGCTAGGGATGTACTAGTTAGCAACCGTCACGTTTTAGATCAAATAGCACAAATGTTGATTGATAAAGAAACCGTAGATGCAGAAGAATTGCAGGAAATTCTCGCTAACAATGATGTGAAAATGGCAGCTTTCGCCTAGTTTTAGCTAAATAAAATCCGCTAAAATTATCAGATCCCCGAACTCTTGAATTCGGGGATCTTTTTGTGATAATTGAGCCCGGTTTTCCTTTGTAGCACGTTCATCACCAGTCAGCAGAACTTGGCCATCTTGAGTACACCAACGTAACCAATTATCCTGTTTTCACCGGCTAACATCTGGAATATCATAATCCTCAACATCATCAACATTGATTAAAAGTTGTTCAACCATGATTTTACCCATTCATTAAGAGGGTTGTTTATAGATTAACTTATTTGAGTGGATAGTATATGACCTAAACTTGATCAGATTTTAGCTGCAATTAATTGGTTAATTAGCAAAATGTTTGATATCATAACCACTTAACAATAATATTCTCAATAATTAATATCAAATTCAATCATGGAAATATCCAATTTACCCACAGAGGTAATTTTAACAAACTCCCGTCAGTCACTAGGAAAATTACAACTTGACTGGATACCACAACCAGGAAATTATCTTGATGTTGACGGTAAAACATACACAGTTTTAGAACGCCGTCATCGCTATCAATTAAAATTAGGACGTTATCATTTACATGATATTGCTATTTACGTACAAAAAGTCACCTATCCCTTAGAAAAAAGCCTATTTGCTGGACGTTGGGTAATTGGTGATGCTACTTGTAATTATAACGCTCACTCGGAAATTATCCGTTGCGCTGTCAACCCAGAAGGTCCTTGTAATTCTTGTAAATATTATGAAAGGAATAATAAATAATATTAACTAATAGTAAATAATAATGTGCATTAATAAAAAAAATCTAATTCTATTAGGACTTACGCAAGTGTCACACTAAAAAATCTGTTGTAGTTGTAGGATACGTCAGATATCAAAAATCTGTTTATTTGCAAGATTTATACTCTCTGACGTAGTTGATGAGCTTGTCGAACCACACCCTACGAATGTTTCATCTGCGTAAGTCCTGCCTATATGGGATGCAAATCACATATACTCTATCTATACTCTATCAATTTTCAATGATTAGGTGCGATCGCTAATGATAAGATTTCTGTAGTGTGGGCATCTTGCCCCCTAATACCATACTTGATCGAGTATTAATTTTCTATTGTCAATTTTTCCCCCAACACTAAACGACTACCATTGACAAAATCCCATCCTGAATAGGGACGTTTTCCAGTTAGTTGGACTTCTAATAGTAGCAATAAACCTAATCCTGTTTGTACTACCGCTCCCACTCCTTTAATAATAGCGACTATTTCACCAGGTTCACCAGAAATAGTTGACAAATTAGCCGTTTTATGTATTTTATCTTGTAATTGTTGTGGTAATGCCTGGATATATTCAGTTTCTAGGGGAATAGTGGCCATGATTTTTAGTGGTTGGTTGCGAAACCTAGTTACACAATGAGGATAAAATCCTCTAATTTGATTATGTAATGCGATCGCAGTTCTCCACCAGTCTAAATTATAATCATTCTTAGTAATCAAAGATGCGTAAGTTGCTAAATTATGATCCTGGGAAATCCCTGTTATTTCCTGATTCTCTAATTTTAAAGCAGTTTCTATTAATAAGTCTGCACCAATCACAGCTAACCTATCTGCTAAAGTTTCGGCGTTATCTAGTGGATTAATAAATGTAGTGGCTTTTAGCAACATATCCCCTGTATCCATACCCCTATCCATTAACATGGTAGTAATCCCTGTTTCTGCTTCTCCATGATACAAACACCATTGAATAGGTGCTGCACCTCGGTATTGGGGCAAAATGGAACCATGTACATTCACACAACCAAACTTAGGCATATTTAATATCTTTTGAGATAATATTTGCCCATAAGCAACCACTACAAAAATATCCGCTTCTAGTTGTTTAAGTTTAGTCAACGTTTCCACATCTTTTTTAATTCTTTCTGGTTGCCATACTGGTATATGATGATTTATAGCCAGAATTTTTACAGGTGAAGGTGTCATTTTATTGCCGCGTTCTCGGCGTTTATCCGGTTGAGTAACAACAGCAGATACTTGAAAATTCTCATCTTGAATTAATCTTTCCAACGTAGGAACAGCAAAATCAGGAGTACCAAAAAAAACTATTTTCATTAAGTTTCATTAAGGGTTAGTAGTAAATGATCAGTAATATATGAACAATTAAGACTAGATCAGTTCTTAATTGCTGATAATTGACAACACCAACAATCTTAATCAAATATTCTTCAATATTTTTTCTCTGCGAGGGATAATTTTAGAAGTTTGATGGTATATTGTTGAATGTTAGTTAAATTTTAGCAAAACTGTCTAAGATCATTGCCCTAAAATAGTTTACTACCTTGCACTGAAAAAACAAAGTGTATAATTTGTATCTACCAATAGTAATTTCAAAAATCAAGTTGTATAGTTTGCTACTAAATAACTTTTGTAGAATTAAGTCCAAGTTAATTAGACTGAAGTGGGATTTTTTTGTTTTGTAAAATTGTGTAAGATATTCAAGGGGATTAGTGAGTGGGAGGAAAAATATATTAAAAATATATTAATATTTACAGAATTTCTTTATTATTTAGGACTTACGCAAGATTGGACTGAACACCTGATTCTTGCGTAGAGGTAGTTCCCGAATTACCCCTACTTTAGTTCTGTTTTGTGTCAGTCCTGTTATTGATCATGTGTTAAGCTAGGTTAAACTTTTAGAAAACAAACAGTTTTTGATCTTGAGCAGCAAAGAGTATTTTTTCTTATGAAATGAATACCTAGTGTATAACTAGTACAGCTTGGCGTAAATAAACTAACCATTCTAAATCGTCCAAAAGCCTACACTGTCTTCGTTTTGACTTTTGAATGCATGACCTACGTCCTGTGGTACTAAGCCCAGTATATTGAGTATAATGGATTTATAAACACGAACTCTGTTCATGATCGCTAAATTATCAAGTCTAAAGTACCTAATCATAATTATTGAATAAGCTAGTTTTGCTCATCTTGACTATTATTCATACTAGTGATGGTCTGTAGTCAACTATTTTATTCAATAGACATTTCCAAGAATTAAAATCTTATTACAGTAGATAAGGCTTATAGTCTGATTTCTACAAAATTTATCGTGCTAAAAAACTACCTAAGTTATGATGAACGTCTGTAATTATCTGTAGTTCATGCTGTCTATTTTTTACAAAATTTTCAGATATAAATAATAAAATGAGAAGTTTTGTAAAGTGATGCAAAATTTGGATAAATTATCTAGAAAGAGTTCTGAATTTATTGATATACATAATAGTCATAACTTGATCTGATCCTACATAAAAATTGCCTGCCCCTAGCTACTGCCCCTGGAGAATATCAATATGCTTAAACATTTTTTTGTATCAGGATGGTTCCGTCTTCAACCATTTGTCAAATACGTTTTTATTTTAATTATGCTTTCTCCCCTAGCAGGAGAATCTGTTAATAGTATTGCAGCCAAACAATTAGAAAAAGGAAATATCAAAGTAGAGTATGGAAAATCAAGATATAAATGGGAAAGTTCCATTCAACAAAATTCTAGTTCTCCACAAGAGGTATTAAAATTTAACAAGTATTTTCTCCTGAATGAAGTTAGTTTATCAAAAGGAAATACTGTTGTTGAACCAATTATCAAAGATAATAATCAAACTGGAAAATATTCAGGAGTAAAAGGGACAAAAGTAGAAAATTCTTCAGGGATGTTTGAAGCCATACAATTAAAGATATTACCATCACAAAAAGATGATAAATCTTCTAGCATTAAGTCCAATAGACTAGAAAATAATCATTCTCATACTTCAGAAGAATTAAAAGATCCTCAAAGGAATCAGCCCATTCAGGGAGTAGATGAAAATTCTAACTCTCAAGCCTTGCCAAATGTGAGGGTTTTACCTAATAATGCTAGAGGATTAGAAACACCTGTAAATGAACAAATAACTACAGATCAACCACCAGAAAATGGGGAAATGGTACAAAATGATCCCATTGGTAGTCCCCATCCTATTCCTTGGCAATGGATCATGAAAACCCAGGAAAATGTAGGGGGTAAAGGTAATTCTGGTGTGCGGTATTACCGCAGTATTCCTGTGGTTTCAACAGATGGTAGATATGCAATTTATAGTCGAGTAGAAATGACCGTTAAACCAGAAATGCACAATAGTCGAGTTAATAGTGCTTTGTTTATTGAAGATAGAAAAACCAAACAGTTAAAAGTATTATTGACAACTAATCAAATTAATGATCCTTTATTGAAAAAACAGGAGAAATTAACTGAGGAAATGCCAGAGGATGGGAAAATTGCTGTGTTAGTACCTGTGAGTTGGTCCAAAACAGGCGATCGCTTTTTAGCTAGAAAATTTGTAGCACTTTTTAATACAGCAGACGCTACAGATCAAGCAGTAATTTGGCATCGTCAACATAATCAGATCAATACTATTGCTCCCCATCAAGAACAAGAAGATCGTGAGAAGATAGCGATCTTATTAGGTTGGAGTAAAAATGAACCCAACAGTGTATTATTCCGTTCAGGAGAACTTGGTGAGGAAAATTGGCCGTTAGTACAAGTTAATAACGATGGTAAAACCATAGAACTGGCAGCAGAAGCAGATCAAGCGGTAACATTTGGTAATAGGGGCAAAATTTGGGCTGATCCACAACTTGCTTCTCGATAAAATCACGATCCCCGAATTTTTTTATCATTATGGCAAAATTCGGGGATATTTTTCTTGATCACTACTTAGTACGGGATGGATATCTATCGGGTAAAAACAAACAATACAAATTTAATAAATAAGCTGATGTGCAGCACTCACTGTATAACTAAAAAACCTAAAATTATTGTAGTACAAGCATCTTGCTTGCATCCATGATCTAAATTCAAGGCACAATAGCTTAATAATGTATTAAATATTACAGATACAAAGTATATACAAAAATGTATAAGGATAGCTATTATCAAATACTATCTACAGCAGCAAAAGTCTGAAAGCACTATTAATTAAGACTTTTGGATAAACAACCTACCTCAAAAAAATTTCTCAAATTTCTCAAAAAATTTTTGCCAAAACACTTGACAAAAACCCTAGTGGTAATGCTATATTATTTAAAGTGAAATTGTTGGGGCGTAGCCAAGCGGTAAGGCAGCGGGTTTTGGTCCCGCCATCCCTAGGTTCGAATCCTAGCGCCCCAGTTAAAACCCAGTTAAAAATATAAAACGGTTTACTAGTGTAAACTAGCTATTAAATCACTTATGTGTTTGGTTTTTGAGGAAATGCTACCCTAGAATAGACTAGTTTTACCTTATTCCTAGTTATGAAAATTCCTCAATTGGATAACTGGCCAAGCAATATAAAAGCGGCTAAGGCTATTCAAGAAAACCTGAGAAAACAAGTAATTACTGTTGTAGATCAATTGCCTGAAAAGATCCACTATATAGCAGGTGTGGATATGGGCTTTTTAGAAGATGGTAAAACCTGTGGCGCAGCAGTGGCGGTACTGAGTTTTCCTGATTTACAACTAGTAGAAACTAGTTTAGCGTATCTTCCCACCAGTTTCCCCTATATTCCTGGATATCTTTCCTTTCGAGAAATACCTGCTATTATTGATACTTTAAAAAACTACAAACTATCCCAAATATAATTATTTGTGATGGACAGGGAATAGCACATCCGCGCAGATTTGGTATTGCTTCTCACTTGGGTTTATTAATAGATATACCTACAATTGGTGTAGCTAAATCCTGGTTAATTGGTGAATATGCACAGTTAGGAGAAAATAGAGGAAATTGGCAACCTATGACAGATGCAGGAGAAATGCAGTACAGCACATTCCATCTACATGAGGTACACTATGAACACAGCAAGATGCCTGTATTACAAGGGTTTTATCATTAACATCTGTACCTCATAATAACGGAAACTGCTATAAAACCTGTATATGTTTCCATTGGTTATCGTATTAGTTTAACAACAGCAATTCAATATGTGTTAGATTGTACTCCTAAATATCGTTTACCAGAAACTACTCGTGTGGCTGATAAACTAGCATCAGATAGGTAAATAATAGATGAATAATGGATAAATAATGGATAAATTTTTGCACAAAATTTATCTTTTTTATATTCATCATACTGATGCAGCATAAATATCTATGAAATTAAGAAATAAGAATTTAAGCACTACTGGAAAATCTAAAAAATTAGGTTTTTATCCCCAGCTAGATATATTGTAAAAATTGTCAGAGTTAATAAGGAATGTAATTATGAATAGCAATAGTATCCCTGTTCAACAACAACTTGGTAGTTCTATAACAACAGTCACTAACTTAAAAAAAATACCTCCTATTATCTTACGTCATCCTGTACCTATTTTGGGTATTTCTTGTGTAGTTATTTCCTTGACTACTATGTTTGCTATTACTACTAAACAGATATATCAAAGTAGTATGCAAATATTAATCAGTTATAAATTAGATCAGTCTGTAAATAATAATTCAGAAAAACAAAAGTTGGAATTATCCAAACAATCCGGATTAAAAAATATTGATGATAATATTAATTATGACAGTCAAATGAAATTAATGTTAAGTGATAAATTATTACAGAAAGCTGTATTTTTACTAAAAAAAGATTATCCAAATATCACAATACAAGATATTAAAGATATTAATGGTCAAAATAAAACTCGTCAACAATCATTTTTAGAATTATATAAATTAGTTAATAAGTCTCCAAATGGTCAAGATTTAAGTCAGGTATTTGTAGTTTCATTTCAAGATCGTGATCCCTTAAAAACGAAAAGGATTTTACAAGCATTACAAAAAGTCTATCAGGATTATAATACTGAGCGAAAAAATCAGCGTGTCAATCAAGGTTTAGCTTTTATTAATCATCATCTTCCTAAATTACAAGATGATTTAATCAAAACAGAAGAAAAACTCCAAAAATTCCGCAAGAACAATAATTTAATTGATCCTGTTTTACAAAGTCAGATTTTAGTAAAATCTCTAGGAGATATTCAAAAACAAAGACAAACTATTAAAGCACAAATAAAAGACATAGAAAGTCGTAATCAAAATTTAAGACAAGCGATTTCTTCATCCGCTCAACTTGATAATATAGCAGTTAATCCTGTTACGGAATCTGATAATAGTCAGTATCGAAATTTAGTTAATGAAGTGAAAAAAACCGAACAAGAATTAGCTAGATTTCGTGTACTTTATACAGAGACACATCCAATTATTCAACAGTTGAAACAGCGACAAACAGTTATTAATAAACTTTTAGCAGAATATAATAATCAAAACAAAAATCAAGCAAATAATCAGCCACAATTAGCTAAAATTAGTTCTCAGTTAGAGCAGGAATTAACACAGTTAAAGATTAAGTATTCAGGATTAATTGCTAATGATAATGCTTTGGGAAGTTCTGAGGAAGAAATTAAGAAAAAATTAGAGAAATATCCTAGTTTAATTGCTGAGTATAAAGCGTTGATTTCTGAGTTAGAAACTAATCGAAAAACACGGGATCAATTATTACAATTGCAGAATTTTTTAGGAGTTAAAATTGCTCAAGAAGGGTTTGACTGGCAGATATTAACAGAACCAGATTTAGGAATATCTATAGGTCATCGGAGATGGTTCATAATTATTGGTGGTATTTTCCTTGGACCAATTTTAGGAATAACCTTTTTGTGGTTATGGGAAAAATTAAATCAGAAGATTTTATCGGTACAAGAATTACAGCAAGTGACACATTTAAGGTTATTAGGTTCTGTACCTAAGCTGCTTAATAATCAATCTGTTAGTCAGACTAA
Organism: Anabaena sp. FACHB-1237; assembly: GCF_014696225.1. GTDB lineage: Bacteria > Cyanobacteriota > Cyanobacteriia > Cyanobacteriales > Nostocaceae > FACHB-1237. The sequence goes on from NZ_JACJPV010000001.1 coordinate 86,004, forward strand.
ATTGCCATTTATTTGGGGAAGTAAAGATATAAGTAATGATAACAGTGTGGCAATTAGTAAGTTACAAAGTCTCCAGGAATTGCCTAAACATGAAACTTTAGATATTATTTATCAAAATCTTCAGATATTAAATAATTGTCTGCCTTTGAAGTCTATTATGTTAACTTCATCTGTACCAGGAGAAGGTAAAACTACTTTAGCTTTAGGTTTAGGTGCGAGTGCGGCAAATATGCACCAAAGAGTCTTATTAATTGATGCTAATTTGCGTTCTCCTAGTTTACATAAAACGTTAGATATATCTAATGATTGGGGATTATCTTTGTTATTAGTTGATGATATTTATACTCCGTTAGATAATTATATTCAACCGATTCATCCAGCGATTGATGTATTAACTGCTGGTCCAATATCAGAAGATGCAGTTAATCTTTTAAGTTCTCAAAGAATGAAAGAATTAATTGTGTTATTTGAAAGCAAATATGATCTGGTTTTAATAGATGCTCCTTCAGTTTTAGATACTGTGGATGGAAGAATTATTGCCAGTTTATGCAATAGTATTGTTATGGTAGGGAGAATAGGTAAAGTTAGTCCTGAGCAATTACGAGAAGCTACGGAAATTTTGAGTCACTTAAATTTAATTGGTATTGTTGGTAACGAATTTTGCCTATGAATTGATTTACCTATTCAAGATCCCCGACTTCTTTAAGAAGTCGGGGATCTAAATCTTGTTTTTCCTGATTTATGTTGCTAAATGTGAATCACAAATAAGGCATAATAAGAAAATGGTGACAGTAGTAGATGCTGGTAATTAAACTGTGAGTATGAAATTGCAATTGTTGTTAAGTTCTTTATTCTCGAAAATTCAAGGTAAACATTGGTTACTGGGTGTAATTTTGTGGTTTACTTTACTTGCTCCTGCTCAAGCATCTGTAATTTTGCGTGTAGCAATTGAAAGAGGTGTTAAACAAGTCAAGGTCGGTGCTTCTACCACTGCTATTGTCAAGGATAGTAGTGGCCGGACTTTGGGACAATTACCGGGAATGAGTGCTTTTGCGGCTCAGTCTGTACCTGGAGGTATCGCTTTAGACCGATGGCAGTCGGGGTTATTTTGGATTGAACCGACGAATAAGGGATATGTTTATATAGGCGATCGCTGGTTTCGCGGCAGAATTTTAGTTGTACCTACAGATAAGGGCTTAACTGCGGTTAATTGGGTAGATTTAGAAGAATATCTATACAGTGTAATTGGTGGGGAAATGGACTCGCGCTGGCCAGATGAAGCACTAAAAGCGCAGGCGATCGCCGCTCGAACTTATGCACTTTATGAGCGTCAAAAACAAAGAAAAAATCCTGTTTATGACTTAGGAGATAGTCCTGATCGCTGGCAAATTTATAAAGGCGTAAGTAGTGAATCTGCGAGAACTTATAACGCAGTAGATAGTACCGCAGGCCAAGTTTTAACTTATCAAAATCAAATTATTCTTTCGGTTTTTCATGCTTGTTCTGGTGGACATACAGAAAATGTAGAAGATGTGTGGGGAAATACTCTTCCTTATTTACGAGCAGTTCCTGATTTTGATCAAGATATCAAAGAATGTAATTGGATAAAAACCTTTACACCTCAAGAAATTAGTTCCAGAATTGCTGGAGTTGGTAATATCAAAAGCATGAATATCGAAAGTCTTTCACCATTTAAAAGTGTCAAATCTTTAAAAATTATAGGTGATAAAGGTACTAAAATTTTAGAAGGTGAACAAGTACGTACTGCACTAAAATTAAGAAGTACCAGATTTACCGTTAGTAAAGATGCAAACGGGAATTTTGTTTTACAAGGTTTAGGTTTTGGTCATGCTTTGGGAATGAGTCAATGGGGAGCTTATAATTTAGCCCAACGTGGTGCAAATCACTTGCAAATTTTAGGTTATTATTATCGAGGTGTGGCTTTAACTGGTATTCAAGCCAAATAATTGATAATTGACAATTGATAATTATTAATTATTAATTATTAATTATTAATTATTAATTGTCAATTTATTCAAATTCCTGTTCTAATAAATCTCTATCTGAAGAATATATAGAATCATATTCACTAATCACTTTCTCTTTACCAAATTCACGAGCAAAAGCCATTTTTATTTGTAAATTATTATCTGCATTAGCTAATAATCTCGCCCTAATTTGACGTTCTTTATTTCGATTATTAATTTTACCATTTTGATTTTTAATCCAAAAATAGCGAATTATTGGTATCGCTAAAAATCCGATTCCATAAATTAATAATAAACCATAAATCCCTTGGACAAAAGCTACTAAACCACCAATTTTAGCCCCAATTACACCATTTCCCAATAGAACTCCTAAAAATATAGCACCCACAAAATTAATAACACCTAAACCTGCACTTAACATAATTTGCCCAGAACTTGCTTGACTAAAACGCCAGGAAAACTCATGTAGATACTCAGAAATTGAACGACGTTCTTTTTTACTAGCTTTAACTTGTAACTCAGGAAAATAATATATTATTTGTCCTTGATCACTTACCTCTGGTTTACCATTAAACTTCACCAAAATAGGTAACATATAATCTTCATATTCCTGTTGATATTTCGGGCCAATATCATCTAAATAAGGTGTTATTTGTTCCGCCACAATTGCACCTTTATTAGCCCTAATAACAGTACCAATTTCTTGCCAACGACGTGCTTCTAAATTAGCATTGGGATTACCATCACCAAATAAAAATGAAAATACAGCTTCTAAAAAATTCATCTCATAATTTTCCACTCTTTCTTTTCTTCTTTCCTGTTGTCTATCTTCATAACCAGGAGTGAAATACCAAAATAAATCAGGAAAAAAGAAGAAATTAAACCCGCGAAAACTGCTATTTCTATCATCATTATCCCTATCAGAACTAGCAGTTAAAATAATAGTAATAGTTACAGTAATTAAAATAATAGAAATAATCAAAAATATGCCGAAAGAAATCCTAATTAAGTAAAATAATACAGACCAAATTTTTTCCCACCATTCCTTTAATCTAATTTGTAAATATTTGTTACGTAAAATATCTCGAAAATTCTGAGGAAATTGATAGACTATATCACCTGTATCTGCAACTTGTAAATGTCCACCGGCTTGTGATGCTAAAACCAATAAATTTTGATTCACTTCAGCTATATTTAATCCTATCTGACTAGCGACATCTCCAGCAGTGACACGATAGCCTAATTTTTCAACAGTTCCCATAATGGCAGGATTAGTGGTAATCATATTTCCATCCTGTGGTATTTTAACTAACTTTATTTTAGTATAGCATTTAGGGGTAGGGGTTTTAGCAATGATTACAGGTGTCCAATTAAACTACAAATCGCTGATTTGTTTATTTACAGATAACAACATTAGTAATATAGCTTTTTCCAGTCTAATAGATATCTGGTGGTAATTCCATGTCCACCTGCCTGTCGGCAGACAGGTGATTTAAAATCCTTGTAGGGACAATTCATGAATTGTCCCTACATTCTTTTCACTCCTATGTCTAATTTATATGGTATATGGTTGATATAGCGATCGCCATTTATATGGTATATGGTTGATATAGCGATCGCGGGCAAGATGCCCGCACTACATTAAAATACGCGATGTTGTAAAGATGGCATTTGCCGCCGTACTTGTTCTAGTCTAGATGGTTTAATTTCAGCGATCGCTATTCCTGGTTTTTCTCCCGCATCAGCTAATATTGTTCCCCAAGGATCTACAATCATCGCGTGTCCGTGAGTTTGACGACGATCATAATTAGTACCCGTTTGTGCAGGTGCAATGACATAACAGGTATTTTCTATAGCTCTAGCCTGTAACAATACTTGCCAGTGATCCTTACCAGTAAACGCTGTAAAAGCGGCAGGGACAAATAATACATCTGCGCCTTTTTTGGATAAATAGCGGTATAATTCGGGAAAACGGACATCATAACAAATAGATAGACCAATATTACCTAAATCTGGAGAACTGTACACCGGGGGTAATTCCTGGCCAGCCATTACCGTACTAGATTCTCGATAGGTGTTACCATCAGGAACATTAACATCAAATAAATGTACTTTTTGATAGCGAGCAAGTTCTTCACCATTGCTATCTATCAATAAAGCAGTATTATAAACCTTACCAGTATTTTCTACAGGAATGGGAAAACCGCCTCCGAGAATAGTGACTTGAAAGCGTTGCGCCATTTTTCTCAAGAAAGTTTGTGTTTCCTGGGCGATTTTATCTCCTTGAGCGAGTTTATCCCGTTCTTCCCCCATAAATGAGAAATTTTCTGGTAAACCCACCAATTCTGCACCTTGACGCACCGCTAGATCAATTAATTCTTCGGCCTGGATCAAGTTTTGAGAGAGATCCGGTACAGTAGTCATTTGAATAGCAGCAGCTAAATAAGATTTCATAGACTCAACAGCAAGAAACAGTGGAATAGAACATAGATTTTCCAATATATCGCTATATCCACTCCATTTGAACATAAGAACAATAGCGATCGCAAGTAGTAGCCCAAATTGCTAGTTAGGAGTTACAACAGTTTCCCAACAACCGTGGCACAGATTAAAATGAGCAAAACTAGTACAGCTTGGTATAAATAAACCAACCATTCTAAATCGTCCAAAAGCCTATACCGTCTTGGTTTTGAATGCATGACTTCCGTCCTGCGGTACCAGTTCTAGACTTCGTTGTGGAATTTATTTTCGTAGCAAGTTTGATCTCAAATTGCTTAGGACTTACGCAAGTGTCACACTAAAAAATCTCTTGTATGGTCCGTCAGATATCAACAATTTGGTTATTTACATGATTTATACTGTCTGACGTGGTTGGTGAGCTTGTCGAACCACACCCTACCAATGTGCCAGTTGCGTAAGTCCTGTTGCTATAAAACAACTAAAACGATTAAATAAGCAACAAATCCCACTAATTTCGAGCAGGGGAATTATTATTCTGGGAATTATTTCCCGGTGCTACAGGTAATTGTGGTACTGTATTTTGCGGTACATTATTAGGAACTATAGGAATTTCATTAGAATTAGATGGTAATGAAGGGTTAGTATTTATTGGTTGATTATTAGGTAAACCTGGCTGTGAATTTGGTAAAGTTTGTAAATTATTTACCCCATTAGAACTACCAGGAATAATCCCTAAAGAAACTCGACTTCCGCCCACTTTTCGCAACAAATCCAATGTTTCAATCACATTATTATAAGTAGCAGTCCGTGAGGCATTTAAAACTAAAATTCCATTGGGGTTATTTGTGACATATTGCCTTAACCGCACTTCCAGATCCTCTTTTTTTACAGGTTCTTTTTCAATGTAAGTTAAACCTACAGCGTCAATAGTTACTGGTAAAATATTCTGGCGATTTTGGCCATTAGCGGCCGAGCTTGTGCCTGTACTCGCTTTAGGTAAATCAACATTAATAGCTTGTTGTCGAGTAAATTGTACAGCCGCTAATAGAAAAAATGTCAAAATGCAAAAAATCACATCTATCAAAGGAATAATAGAAATTTGGACATCTTCATTAATACTATCTAGCTTAACTTTCATCTTCTTGGTTTGTTGGATTAAAATTGGTATAATTCTCAGCATCATCTATGGACAAATTACTATTCTTACTCAAGATATTTGTCACTAATTCTGGCTCTTCATTGAATATTTCTGAAGTTGTAGTTTTTGCTATTGGTGGATATTGACGATAAATTAATTCTAGGTCATTTCCTGCCTTATTAAAAATTTTGACTTGTTGCACTACAAAACTTTGAAATAGGCGGTAAAATGCTAAACTAAAAATCGCCACTATTAAACCTGATGCGGTACTAATTAAAGATTCTCCAATACCAGTAGTCACACCAGCAGCAGATTCTGTACCTAAATCACCAATTCTAATGGAACCTAAAGAATGAATCAAACCTAATACCGTCCCTAGCAATCCTAACAGTGGTGAAAGAGCAATTACAGCTTCTAACAGTTTTTCACCTCTTCGCATTCCCGCAATTTCATCGGCTGCGGTAGATTCTAGTGCTAATCTAAATATTTCGGTATCTTGTTTTTCCAGCTTTAAGGGAGCATAGAGAAAACGCCCAATGGGTTGATTTCTCGCTTGTTGTGCTATGGTTGTCGCTATTTCCCAATCTTCACCCGCCGCATCCAGAACACGATTTACTATTTCCCTTTCCTGGCTGATAATTCTTAACCAGAACCATAAACGCTCAAAAATCACGCTTAATGACAGGATAGATAAAACTAGTAAAGGCCACATGGCTAGACCGCCTTTCTTAAACAAGTCTATAATATCCACTGTGTAGGTTTCCTCACTCCATTACTTACTTTTCTTAGCATTTTTTATTATAAAGACTAACTGCCATTTAGATAACTGAATAATTGACAATTAATCATTGATAATTAACAATTATAGGACTTACGCAAGTGTCACACTAAAAAATCTATTGTAGGGTGCGTCAGATATCAACAATTTGGTTATTTACATGATTTATGCTGTCTGACGTGGTTGGTGAGCTTGTCGAACCACGCCCTACCAATGTGCCAGTTGTGTAAGTCCTGAATTAATCAGAATTTTTTCCTAGACTCCGCACTCCACACCCTGATGTATACATAAAGGACGGTTATTCCCACCGGGAGTTTAGAAAAATATTTGTCACAATCAGAGTTAATTACAGATATTTACAGGTGAATACTATGAATTTCTCCATCCAATCTCTTTATACTTGGTATCGTAATGTGCTTCGTAACCCTAAATATAGATGGTGGGTAATTATTGGTACAATTGTTTATCTCATCAGCCCTATAGATATTTCTCCCGACTTTATTCCCATTATTGGACAAGTTGATGATGTTTTATTATTAACTTTGTTTGTTACGGAAGTTTCTGGACTAGTTATTGATGGTTGGAAGGCTAAAAAAGGTCCTAGGGATTATAATAACACTAATACAGTTAATCAAACATCCACTACATCTGAAACTGTAGATGTGGATGTGGTGGATATTAAGTAAGCTGATGTGCAGCAGTCACTGTATAACTAAAAAACCTAAAATTACTGTAGTGCAAGCAAGATGCTTGCATCTATTATCCAAATTAAAAGCACAACAGCTTAGAATAGGTGAGAGGGAATAGGGAATAGGGAATAGGGTTATTATCAGGTTTATTTATAAAATCAGGCAAATAACAGGCGATCGCTCATCATCTAAATTCTATAATGTTCGCCTATTTTTGCCCATTTCATATTTAACCCACATTACTAAAATTAAACCTCCTGAACAAACTCACTCAAGAATCTAAATGCTTTCAAAATAAAATTAGCACAGTCTCTAGGCGATGTTTCATAAAAAGATGGCCAAGCGCTAGTTTTATCCTCATCATAATTTTTCACACGATGGGGATATTTTTCCAACCATGCTAACCTGACAGCATGACCAATTAACACATCTAATACTATATATTCCTCAATTTGTAAAGTCGGGTTATTAGCAACTATTACCCCTAATTCCATTAACGCTTCCACGTTAACTTGACGATATTCTGGTGCATCAATTTTATTCAACAAATGTTCAATTCTCAACGCAAAATTTCTTTCTCCTGCTGTCATTTCTGACACCATAACTTCACTTTCTAAACGGTTGCGTCGTTCTAATTTATCCCCAATAACTATACCTTTACAATGCTGCATTAACAACCAAACCTGTTTAAAAAAGTCTTTAGGAACACGGTTTAAAGCACCTTCTCCTTGACGATATCTGCGCCAACCTCCCAGAGGAATTTCCGTTTCCTCCATTGTACTTGGTAACACAACCCAAGCAATATCACTTTCTTTCTGTTTAACGTGCAATAATTCCTGTTGTTTTAATAAACTACTCACTCCACTATATCCTGTGAGAACATGACGCAAACGAATTTTGACCTCAAAAGGCGATAATTGCATTAATTGTTCATAAGCCTCATCTTGAGTAACTTCTAATTCCCTAGCTAATTCACTTGTAATTAATAATATTAAATAGCCTACTCTTAATGTTAACAAACCTTGGAATAATTTGGGTTCAGATTTAATTAATACTCCCAAATATATTAATATTTCTTGTGTTAAAACACGATCCCGAATATCTTCCCGACAAAAATTATTAATTTTTTCTGCAATTTCATTGTGAGACATAGGAACAGTTATCAACGAAGCCTCACTGTAAGCTCTACCCACTGCAATTTGCTTACCTCTAACCAAAATACTTGTTACCGCATCCGATAAACCAATATCCACCATTTGACGTAAACCAGCAGCACGACGCACTACCGCCCATATACCTAAATCACCAGCTTTATTATATACTTCATCTAGTAAATCTCCCACAGTTACAGGATAATTTGGACCACCATAACCTGTATCAAACTCTAAACCTTTTAATCTCGTTAAAGTTTGTAATAATTCAATTTGTTCATAAATATTTTCTGAGGATCTTAAATATGTTAACAACAATTGCAAATTAGTTTCACATTCCATTTGAAATTCTTGGGTATGTCCTAAAGACCAACTTTTTTCTAAATCAGATGTGAGATAATAACAACGTATTCCTTGGGTGGGAATGAAAGACGGCGATAATTTTACATCTTCCAAAAAGTCTATCCTCTGAATAGCTGCTGTGAGCATTAACTGATTTAATTTTCCTAACTTAACCTTGACACTATTACAAATACCATCTTTTAATTCTTGCATTAAAGACAATAATGCTTCTGCACCAGTTTCTAGCATAGTTCTAGTAATCATTAATGTCAAGGTTGGTCTTCCTAAATCACTCCAATATTTTTGAATATAGGCTAATTCTCCCCTAATTTGATCTACTAAAAAATGATAATCTAAGGTTAAATAAAATTGTTTAGAGTCAAGAAATGATGGTAAAAATACTACAGTTGCATCCTGTATTTTAAATATTCTCGATGTGGTTAAACTTCTTAATCTTCTCAAGGGACGACCTGTTAAACTTAATTTATCATTGCGGCCAATTTGTCCATAAATACGCGATAATTCTCCTGCTTTTCTAATTTTAATTGGGGCTATTTGTTTAATTGTTTGCGTTTCAATTCCGTAAACTTCTAATTCTTTTTGTAATTCTTCATCTTCTGTTAATAACGCAATTTGCACAATAGCATCACGTTTTTTACCTAAGCATAAATGTCTTCCTAAAGGATCAATATCCCCTACAGAAATTAAACCTTCACTTAACATTTGTCCTAAATAATATAAACTTTGCGCCCAAACTAGGGGAATATTTTCATTAGGTAATCTTTTTTGACTTTGTGGTGCTGCTTTTTCTGCTTCTATCTTGTCTTCAGGAACATAATATAATTCTGGTAACAAGGGTAAATTTGTCTCCTCTTCGTTAACTAATAGTGACTGTAAAAGTTCTTGATATTTGGCCACTTGTTGGGGACGGTTTAAACATAAACCATCTAACATTAAATAAGTGAAAAACAATGGCCATTCACATTCAATATTTTCAAATTGTTTTAATTCCCAAGGTTCATAATGTAATCTTTGGGTATCTTCTAAAACTGTTTGATGTCCATCTCGTAAAAATCTTTTACAACCATATTTTCCCTCTAATTTATTGATAATTTCTTGAAAGGTTCTTTCTCTTAATTGTTCATCTTCCACCGCAAACGCAGGATAACTAATTATACTTAATAATGCAGCGTCAATTTCTTTAGAAGCTGACTCTCTGGGTAATAATGATTCTAGGGTAATTCTCGCTCTAGCAATTTCATCAGGTAACACATGAATTACTGAGGTTTGACTACCATAAACTCCAAATAAGTTTAATCCGTTCATGGCTTCTAATGCAGCTTTGGCCATCCCCAAGGAACTGGCGTTTAATTCCGCGCTACCATGATTGATTTTATTTCCTCTTTCCCAAATTCCATAGTCAGGAGTGCGGTAAGCTCTACCAATGTAATAGACTAAGTTTTGAATAAAGTTAACTTCGTCTATGGTGTAAATAATTGATAAGCCGGAAACTGTCATCTGTGCTAACATTAACAAGAAGATAGATGTCGCATCTAATTGTAAATGTCCCCATTCATCATCACCTACTACTACATCTCCTGTGGATGTATTGTATTTGGCATGAAGTCCATCCAGTAATGACTGAGTATGTTTGAATGTTTCTACTTTATGGGATTGTCGCATCATGGCAAATAATAGGCCACGCATTAATTTAATTACGCTATGTTCTAATTCATATACTCTGCCATTATCTTGATCTAATTTTTTATAAGCTAAACCTAATCCCCACACCGCTAATATACTATATACATTATCTCTTACCCAGGCATCAGTATAATCACCATGAGCATTAACGGCTGTACTTGCTGGTAATAAGCCAGTAATGGGATTTTGACGCGCTAAAATAATGGTTGTGATTTGCTGATAGTAATAGTCTAGGCGAGATGGCGATAATGCGGATTTATTCATGGTGTTTATCAGTAAGTTCAAGGATAATTATACTCAAATATATATGTTGTTTAAAAATTTACAAGTTCAGTAGATCAGTAGAATTTATATACTGACTTTATAAAATCTTTGTTAAGATTATAGCAAGAAAGGAAAAAAAGAGCTATTTCCTAGCTGACAATTTTATCAAGGATTTGGCAAGATTATTCATAGTTTGATATTTTTGCGGAGATTTAACCAGGTACTGTATGTATGAGTGGTTAAATCTTTGTTTGATTGTATTAGTAAATGTTATGAAACTAAGGAATACAAGCAAGATGCTTGTGCTACTATAATTTATCAAATATCTTCAGATATATAAGTTAGCTATTTTCAACAATATGAATTTCTTTATCTGTTAATTCATATAATTGATAAACTAATTGATTAATTTGTCTATCAGTTGCTTTAATTTGTTGTTGAATCATTTTTTGTTGTGGTGGTGTTTGTGCTGTGGTAAGTCTTTGATGGAGAGTTAATATTTGTTCCACAAGTTGTACCATTCGTTGATGTTTTGTCACTTCTCTTACATCATCGAAATTAATAGTATAAATTGGAAATGGTTTAATATAATTTGTTTTGAATCGGAAATAACCACCACGTAAAACATTACCTGTATTAGCCAAAAACCACCACATTAATTTTGAGTTAAACAAACCTAACCAATATAAATAGTTTTCTTGACATTCTTTTGAAGGAATCAAACTATAAACAGTAGTATTATGATAAGATTGATGCCTATCTAACATCATATTACAACCCAAACTTATTTCTGCACAAATAATTTTTTGAGATTCAAAATCAATAATTGAACGTCCTCTATGACAAGCATACCAATACATTGGATTTGTTTTATATTTAATTCTTAATTTTGTTATCTCCTCCCGATATTGACTCAAATATTGATAAGCAAGAGGAAACTTATCTCTGAAATAATTTTCCTTTAAACAAACAGTTTTATTCCCTTTTAATTGATATGGATAGATACAATAATACTGATAATTAGGAACTATATAACGATGAACATCATCATTTTTTAGTATTGGTTTAACTATTTCTCTTTCTATTAAAATATTTCTGTGATCACGTTGAGAAAAAACCTCGATTATTTTATTGTCATCTAATTCATTATTAATTTTTTTTAATAGATATATTTCATCTATTCCCGTGACAATACCTTGAAAAACACTTGAAAATTTATCACCAATTGTAGCGTTTCCATTTTTAAGTTTTTCTAAAAGTAGGTTGTTAATATTGCTACTTAAAATCCAAGGTTGATCATTAAAATTCTCTAAAGCAAATTGACTAAAATTACTATCATCTAATTGGAAAAGTTGCACAGATAATTCTGAAGATTTTAAAGATGGAAATTCATAATATTTCAAATATGTATTTTTAACCTTTGAAAGAAGTATAATTCCTGTATATGTTGAAACTTGATTAAAAATCAGATTATTTCCAAAACTGACTAATGTGTTTACTGATCTTTGAGAACTTAAAAGATGTCGCAATCGTGATCCAAAGTCAGCATGAGTAAACTTATGAGGACATATATAACTTAAAACACCATTATCAGATAGTAATTGTAGTCCTTTTTCAATAAATAGGCAATATAAATCAAACCTTTTGATGGCGGTTTGATATTTTTGCTTAAAATATAATATCTCTTGCTTGTAATATTCCTGAATTCCTTGTATTCTTAAATATGGAGGATTTCCAATAATCGCATCAAATCCTCCACGTTGTATAATCTTTTTAAAAGCATCATGCCAATCAAAAACATTTATGCGATATATGTCGTCTTCATCTAATAAATTTATCTGCACATTTTCATAAAATTCTCCATCTATTAAAGAATTACCACAGAAAATATTGCTATCTAAATCAGGTAATGCACGTTCTTTAAGTAGTTGTAATTGTCTGGTAATAGTTTCGCCAGATTCACCTTCTAAAACTTTCAATAATAAAGATAATTTAGTGGTTTCTACAGCTTGTTGATCAATATCAACACCATAAATATGAGTTAATAAAATTCGTTTGCGTTCCTGGGAAGTTAACCGCCAATGTGTGCTAGATATTTGATAAAATTTATCTCGGTATTTTTGAGGATTTTGCAGATATTGTTGTAAATACCAATCTAGTAAAAATTGATAAGCAACAATTAAAAATGAACCTGAACCACAAGCAGGATCGAGAATTGTAATTTCTTGAACTTTCTCTGGTTTTTTACCTGCTAAAATTTTACCAATGGTCTGTTTAATAATATAATCAACTATATAACTAGGAGTATAATAAACCCCTCCTGCTTTTCTGACTTCTGGTTTATCTTCAACAACTGCTTGACGACTAGCAGATATTTTAATTACTTTACCTAAAAACTGTTCATAAACTTGTCCTAGAATTTCCACAGGAATTACAGAAAATTCATAGGGACTTTCAGGAGGATATAGTTTTCTGAGAATAGCTTTTAAAATACTATCATCAATTTGTAAACTAAGGGTAAAATCATCTGGTTTTTCTCTACCTTTTTCATTTTGAAAGTGGAATAAACCAGAGTTATAACGATAGTCTGCATTAATAAATAAACGTCCTAATTCTTGATAGATATTTTCAAATTTTAGTAAAGTATATAGTTGTTGATAAGGTTCAATTTCTCTATCTTCACAGATGCGTAAAAATATCATTCTATTAATTGTCATCTGGACGGCAAAATTTAACTCTCTAGGATTAATTTGAGGGTTACGCCACACAATATTAGCAGCTAAATTTTCCCGCCAAATTTCAATTTCTTGTAAAAATGCCTGATCAACGGTAATTTCTCCTTTAATTTGAGATTCTGCAAATTTTTCTAATGCACTATTTAATACTGCTTCTTTAGAGAAAAGATTATATATTTCTTGCCATTTTTCTACATATTCTGTATAATGAAAATATTTTACTCTAGCTACAGATGCTTGATCATTTTTATGAGGCATTATCCGACAATCATAAACAGAAAATTCCTCAAAATCTGTTAAAATACTTAAATTTAATTTAGCTGACCATCCATAGCGACGTAATTGAAAAGCTGCACTAATATTTTTACCAACATTAACAGATGGTTTTTTTGCTTCTACAAAGAACTTTCTTGCTCCTCCAATACGAAAACTATAATCAGGTGCTTTTGCTTTATTTGTATCACTAATTTTTAAACTTGCTTCATGAATAACTTCTTGATAAATATTATTGGTATGTTGTTGGTTTCGCACATCCCAACCTAATGCTTCAAAAAAAGGATCAATAAATTGAATCCGCGTTTGGGTTTCATTTAACCCTCCTGTATGATATACTTCTATTTGTTGATGGAAATTTTCAACTAGTTGAATAATTTGTGATGGTGTGTTCATGTTTAGGTAAATAGTTGAATAATTTATTGATTATATAATAAATAGTAATTGGCAAACTCCAGGTACTTACAAAAAAGGTCTAGCATCAAGCTAAACCTTTATATAAAGCAGTTATTCGACACACTAGTTTTAACATAAATATAAGACTGCTAATTTACATCTTTCTCAAGATTGTGTTGAATAATGTTTGGATATATTAGGAATCAAAAGAGTGCTGATATCTCACTGCTAACTACTTAAAGCTAATTAACATGATGTGTAGCTGATATTTTTTGGGGCAAACCCCAGTCAGGACGCAATTTAGCGGCATTACGCAAATAAATATGATGTACAGATGCAGTAGTAGGTAAATAAGCATGAATCAGGAAACGCACACAACGCTGTAAACTACCTTCAACGTGCATTTGTTGAACATCTAACATAGCAACACTATCCCATAAAGGACGACTGCGAGCGATCGCTGCGGGAAAAATAGCATCTAAATCTTTAGTAACAGAGAAAGTCACACTAATCATTTCTGTAGGTTTAAGTTCGTTACGATTTTCTAACTCGTCTAATAATTCTGTTACTGCTTCTTTAATTGCTTCCACACTATTTTCAGCAACAGTTGTTGCTCCACGAATCGCTCGCATTTGCCATTCCATAGGTTCTTTACTAGTTAATATAATAGTTAGTGATTAGTTAGTGATTGATATACGCCCTTTTTGCCATACCCCATCTTCCCCATCTTCCCTGTATTTTATTATTTTATGGCCTATATAACCACAAAGGTAAACCGTTAGTAGAAACTTCAAATTCTAACCAATTAATTCCTGCACCAAGGCGGGATTTTTGCTGACGATTCCCTGGTAAAATACGAGTTAATAATGGTTTTCTTTCTTCTATTGTATAGCAGGGTGTTTTTTCTGGATCAAGTCCTACTAATTCTGCTGTCCAGCGTCTTGCATCTTCTTCGGTTCCCAGTTTGTCTACTACTCCTAACTGTAACGCTTGTTCTCCTGTAAAAATTCTTCCATCTGCAAAACTTTTTACCGTTTCTACTTCTAAAAAGCGAGACTCAGCTACAGTTTTTACAAATTGGTTATAACTAACATCTATTAATTCCTGCAAAATTGTTTGTTCTGCTTCTGTTAGTTCTCTGTCAAAGGATAATATATCTTTGTAAGGTCCTGATTTAATCACTTTGAAAGATACACCAATTTTTTCTAGGAGACGTTCTAGGTTATTTCCTCGTAAAATTACACCTATACTACCCGTAATTGTCCCAGGGTTAGCCATGATATGTTCTGCTCCCATACCAATATAAACCCCCCCAGAAGCCGAAATATTACCAAAACTAGCCACAATTTTTGTCTTTTGTCGCAGTCGTTTCAGGGCACTATAAATTTCTTGGGAGTCTCCTACTGTACCTCCAGGACTATCTATACGTAGGAGTAATGCGGGAAATTTTTTCTCTTCTACTGTTTTTAGGGCTTCTAAAATGTGCTTTCTTGTACCACCAGCGATCGCACCAGTAATTTCAATCCGTGCTATTTGTTTACTAAACTTAGGCTTAAACGGCCAAATCATATATACTTGTCACTTACTTATTAGTTGTAGTATCTTTGTTCCCTAAGACAACTTTCTATGGTTGTCAATTAGATAATAAGGGTTTAGCAATGCTAAACCCTTACGGGAATCAGGAGTTCAATAAGTTAGTGTACCAAGAATTTAACTTTATTTCCCAACTATATAAGAAAATTTATAATAAGTATTAAATATAAATAATTACAAATAGATTACATTAGAAACAAGCAGACATATAAACACCTCATGAATGACTGCTGATAGTTACTTATAAATCTAAATGTAAAATTTGATAGCGATAAAAAGCATAAACATCAAATAAACCACCAACAAAACCCCAGGTTAAACTAATAACTAGTAAACCATTCATAGGACTACCAGTACCAAAGGTAGCTAGAAAATGGATGATTTGTGTCAGCATCGCGCCAATTATACCTTGTAAACCAGGAACATAGGCAAATATAGATAGAAACAGGAAAACACTACCAACAATGAGTATAGGAGCAATAAAACTCAAGATTGCAGCAAGTAGCAGAGAACGCAGGAAATGAGTTAAGATAGTCATGTCTAGTATGAGTAGGTAGGTGGAACAACTTCAAAAGACATTTAATGTCATCTTCTACAATAATGGCGATCGCCCCTAAAAAATTGATTTTGTTAGAAATCTTAAATTTTGATTAAAAAATACGGGTAATAGTTATCTCTTGTGCATTGGATATCATCGAGGTAAAAACATCTCCAAGACAGAGTAGATGAGAATTTCTACCTCAGTGTATAATCTTAGCCAAGATCATCACCTGGAGAAAGGCAAGTTAATTTTTCAGGATTAGAGTTAAAATAAATTAATATTTGCTGATATTTGCTAATATTTGCAGATGTAAAACCTCAAAAATTATCAGAAATTAGTAATGACCAAATCAAGTTTAGGAGTGTGGAGTCAAAGACTAGTATCCGCCATATTTTTGGGTGGACAAGTGTTTGTACATCTGATTACAGGTAAAGTAAATTATCGTAATACTTTAGAACAATTAGCTATAGTTGGACCAGATTCATTATTTATTGCTTTACTTACTGCTGTATTTGTTGGTGCAGTATTTACTATTCAAGTTGCAAGAGAATTTATTACATTTGGTGCTGGAAACCTAGTGGGAGGAGTATTAGCAGTAGCATTAACAAGAGAACTGACTCCTGTGCTAACCGCAGTAATTTTAGCAGGAAGAGTAGGTTCAGCCTTTGCGGCAGAAATTGGTACAATGAAAGTCACAGAACAAATAGATGCACTGTTAATGCTAAAAACAGATCCCATAGATTATTTAGTAATCCCAAGAATTTTAGCCTGTTTAATCATGTTACCAGCGCTAACATTACTATCCTTAATCACAGGAATGACTGGAGGACTGATTATAGCAACAAATATTTACAATCTTGCCGAGAACGTATTTTTGGACTCGGCGCGAAACTTCCTAGATATTTGGGACATTGCCAGCGCTATCATTAAAGCCTGTTGTTTTGGTATATTAATTGCTATTATTGGTTGTAGTTGGGGTTTAACCACTACAGGAGGAGCTAAAGGTGTGGGACAATCAACTACAACAGCTGTAGTGACTGCATTATTAGTCATATTTATTAGTAACTTCTTTTTATCATGGTTAATGTTTCAAGGTGCAGGAAGTGGTTTAAGATAAATTATCAGTAGTTAGTGGGGTTTAGGACTGCTAAACCCCTGTGAGTTGATTTAGTGCAGTCCCTAATTAGGGTGGGTTAGGAGCGCCAAAATTTCATTAAATATTTATTAAGTAAATACGCGACGTAACGCACCGATATTGATTAAAAAATTAAACTCATTCAAGGTGCGTTACGAATACAGCTAACACACCCTACGATTAGGCAATTAAAAACTTTTTTTGTCAGAATCAGGATAACCAGGATTAGAGGATTAATCAATTAGCAAAAGGATTTACTATTTTTAATTCTGTAATTGCCTGAAAATCACTAATATTTCTTGTCACTAAAATAGCGTTTTGATTTATTGCTGTAGCAGCGATAATTGCATCAGGAAGTTTAATTTTGTAATTTCGCTTTAATTGGATGGTTTTATCTTCAATCTCTTGTGATAATGGAACTACTGTAAACTGAGATAACAAATCTTCAATACATTCCTCTTCTTCCTGTGACAAACCAGCAAAACTCAGTAATTCAATACGGATAATTGGTGAAAGTATAATTTCGTGTACATTCACAAATTCTTCTGTAAACCATGAATCAACTACTGTATCATCGGCTAAATAGTAAATAAAAATATTTGTATCAAATATTTGTATCATAAAGATATCTCATTTATCCCACTCCTGACGCAGATGATCTAAATGAGCTAACATAGCAGATTTTTTATTCTATCACCTATTCCCAGTTTAATGACTGGAAATTCCCATAGTGAAACCTTAGAACCAAAGCGAGATGGTTCAGATATTGGAGAATGGCTTTGTGGAATACTTGGTCGTTATCCTGCCTCCTATAGAGAAATTGACAAATATCTCCGAGAGATTATGGAAGACTTCCAAGATTTTGTCAATGAAATTATTGGTAAAGAATTAAAAAGTCTTGTGGTTAGATTTGAGAAAAATAAGGCAACTTTGAATGTTGATTTTCAAGATTTATCAGATGGTGAAAAATGCTTTTTTCTTTGTGCTTTAGTTTTAGCTGCTAATAAATTCTATGGACCTATTTTCTGTTTTTGGGATGAACCTGATAATTATCTTTCTCTATCAATAGTAGGTCATTTTATGATTTCTCTACAACGTTCATTTATAAAAAATGGACAAATTTTAGTAACTTCTCATAATCCTGAAGCAATCAGAAAATTCTCTGATGAAAATACCTTTTTCCTCGATAAAAAAAGTCACTTAGAACCAACTCTAATTAGATTACTTAGTGAAATACCCGGTCGTGGAGATCGAGTTGATCTAATTAATGACTTAATTTGTGGAGACATAGAATTATGAGTCCCAATGACTATAGACCACAGCTTATTGTTTTAGTAGAAGATGATGCTCATCGTCAGATTGTTAACGTATTTTGTCTAGATTTAAACGTGGCTATTGATAGGATTCACCTTTTACAAGAAGCTCGTGGATGGGTAAACGTTAAAGATGAATTTAAAGAAAAATATATTCAAAAACTGCGACAAAATGTTAATAAACATATATTATTAATTATTGATCGTGATGTTTATCAAAATAGAGAAATTCATGTACGAGAGTGTATTCCTGAAGATATAAAAAACAGAGTATTTATTTTGGTGTTCAACCCTAATCCAGAAACGCTTAAAGATAATAAAAAGGATATTCAAAAAAGTTTTAAGAATATCGGAAAAGCACTTGCTAAAGCTTGCTCTGAAAGGGAAAATGGATTGTGGGAACATCCTGTTCTCATAGACAATAAACCTGAGTTAGAACGAATGATTATATCTGTTAAACCATTTCTGTTTACAAATTAGACTAAAAAACAATATGTTAGCACAAATTAATCAAGTCGCTTTTGCTGTAATTCTCGTAATCATTGTTTATCTTATTCTGCGGTTTTTATTCCCAGCAAATAATCAAGATATACCTATTAATAATGAATCTGTAACTTCTCCAGACACAGAACAGAAGATTAAAGAGTTAGAATTTCAATGTCAACGACTCAGGGAGGAATTAAAACAACAATCTCAACAATTACAAACTGATTTTCAAGAGGAAACTTTTACCTACTTACAAACTTTACTCGCTAACTATCCCACAGTTAAAAAAATGGCTTTAGCTAAACCAGAGTTACCAGCTAAAAACCTGGTTTCTCTATTTACATCTTTAGATAATCTAATTACTAATTGGGGTTATACTGTGATTGGGGAAACCTGGGAACAGGTTAATTATAATCCCCAATTACATCAAGCTGATAGTGATGACATTCAAGAGGGGGAATTAGTCTATATTCGTTTTATTGGTTATCAAGATGGTGATAAAGTTCTCTATCCTGCAAAAGTTAGTCGCACTTTACCAGCAGGGTTTGATAATCATTGAATGATAATATCATAGGTTGGGTTAAGCAAAGCGCAACCCAACAAAACAGAGAAATAATAAATGTTGGGTTTCATTCTTCAACCCAACCTACTATTAATGATTAATGAATAATGATTAATGAATTATGACGACTATCGCAATTGATTTTGGCACAAGTAATACTGTAATCAGTATTTTAGAAGCTGATACTCAACAACCTAAAAGTTTACGTTTCCCTAATTTATCCCGTGTCTTTGTAGGTGTGACTCCTCACGGTGAAAGAGTAGAATATCCTGTTATTCCTAGTTTAATGTTTATTAAACCAGGTAATAATATTATATTAGGTGAAGGTGTGAGAAGTCAACGTTTAGGACTTTCTCAAAGTTATCCTCCTGAACGGTTATTTAAAAAGTTTAAACGCGATTTGGCGGGAGATTATCAACCTCCAGCAATCCAAATTGATGGTATAAATTATCATACTGTTTCTATTTCTGAGTTATTTATGCAAACTATTTGGACAGAAATTAAACAGCAGAATATTGAACCCAGTCATTTGATTTTTACTGTTCCCGTTGGTGCTTTTGAGCGTTATTTAGATTGGTTTCGAGATTTAGGAAAAAAGTTAAATGTTCCAAAGGTATCTATCGTTGATGAATCTACTGCTGCGGCTTTAGGATATGCTATAAAACACCCTGGTAAGTTAATTTTAGTAGTAGATTTTGGTGGGGGAACTCTTGATTTAAGTTTAGTTAAAACTGTAACTAATTCTGATGCAAATAATAGTCTACGCGCTGAGGTTTTAGCTAAGTCGGAAGCATACATAGGTGGTGAAGATATTGATGTTTGGATAGTTGATGATTATTTACGTTCTCAAAAACTCACTCCTGAACAAGTTGGTAAAATCAGTTATCAAAATCTTTTAGAAATTGCTGAACGTTTAAAAATTCAACTTTCTAAAAATCAATCTGTTTCTGAAAGTTGGTTTGATGATGAATCTTTTATGTCTTATGAGTTAAAAATCACCCGTGAAAAATTAGAAGAAATTTTGGAGTATCGGCAATTTTTACAACAGTTACGAGATGCGTTAGATGAGGTTTTAACTTTTGCACTGAGAAAAGGTATTGCTAAAAATGATATTGAACAAGTTTTATTAGTGGGAGGAAGTTGTTTAATTCCCGCAGTTCAACAATTAATTATTTCTTATTTTGGTAAAAGTAAGGTAAAATTAAATAAACCCTTTGATGCTGTATGTCACGGTGCGTTAGCAATTACCCAAATTACAGAAATAGATGATTTTTTGCGTCATAGTTACGCGATTCGTTTATGGGATAATTTCAGCAAAAGTTATATTTATCATCCTATATTTACTAAAGGTACAAAATATCCTTGTCAAAGTTCCCAATGGTTAACCTTACAAACTGCAAATAATGGACAAACAGAAATTCGTTTAGATATTGGTGAAGTTGGTGATATGACACAAACAGAAATTGCTTTTGATGCGTTAGGAAGAATGACTTCTAGCACTATCCAACATCAAGAAAGTTACCGTTCCCTAGATACTCAACATCAACAGGTATGTGTAGCAAAACTTAACCCTCCAGGAGCAGCAGGATTTGATAGAATATCCGTGTTATTTGAGGTAGATTCACGACGGATTTTATTAGCAACAGTCAAAGACTTATTAACAGGAGAGATGTTAATTAATAGAGGTGAAATTTATAACTTGTAAATTGAGGTAAGATAATATCTCTAAGCGTTCTCAGAAGACAGGAGTAGAGTACGGGTTTTAGCGATACGTAGCTACACAAATTTTATTTAGGGTTTGCTGAAAAAGTCTTTCCGTGGTGACAGGTGACAGTTTCAGCTATTCGTCATCCCCAAAGTTGCTGATTTTTTAGACCCAAAATGTACACTCTCTTTGGGTGTACCCTGGAAGATCCTGGAACTTTCTTTTTGTGTGTTTATCAACCTCAAACCTTTCATTTGTCAAGGTTTTGCCTTTATTCAGCAAACCCTATGTAATTGCTGAATTGAATATTGAGGTGTTAGTTCTAATAACTGATTAATTCTTGTTTGTGCTACTGTCAAAATTTCATGATTTAAACTACCATCTTCATAACATTTCACAAAATCTTCTGCAATTTTATAGGTTCGGGTTAAACAAGATGAATTAATATTGCGAGAAACAATAAATAAATCACATCCAGCATGAATAGATTTAGCAATTGTTCCCGATTTCATAAACATTTCTGCCACTGCTTTCATATCTAAATCATCAGAAATAACCACACCTTTAAAACCTAATTCCTGACGTAAAACATCGCTTAAAATTGTTTTTGATAATGTTGCTGGTACTTCTGGATCAATTTGTGGGAATAATATATGTGCTGTCATAATTAGCGGTATTCCTGCATTAATTAATCTTTGAAAAGGTATTAATTCCCGTTTTCTTAAATCTGCTAAACTTAAGTTTAAAATTGGTAATTCTAAATGAGAATCTGTGCTAGTATCTCCATGACCAGGAAAATGTTTAGCAGTACCTAATATTCCTTCTGCTTTTAGTCCTTGATAATACTTTTCTGCACCCATACTAGCCGTTTCCGCAGTATTTCCAAATGCACGAGGTCCAATAATCGGATTTTCAGGATTAGAAAAAATGTCTGCAACGGGAGCAAAAGAAAGATTAATTCCTAATGATTTTAATTCTTTACCTGTAGCTTTAGCAACTTCTAATATCTCTTCATTTTTCAATAAATATGGGTAAGGAAATCGTGTTATTGGTGCAGGTGTTCTTACTACTCTGCCACCTTCATGATCTATACTCATGAACATTAAATCTCGTTCTGTATATTCTCTGATTTGCTGATTTAATATTTGGAATTGCGCTAACCAAGTGGGATAATCTACATCTTGTAAAAAGTTTTTAGCAAAAAATATGATTCCCACAGGTTGCAGTTGGTTTAGGGCTTTTTTATCATCATCATTTAAGGTTGTACCGGATATACCCATAATCAGATGATTACCAAATCTTGCCAATTTATTTTGATGAAATCTGGTCATTTTGTTAATTTTCTTGTTAATTTTTTACTAAGCTGTTACATTTTGATTTGGATAGTAGATGCAAGCAAGATGCTTACGCTACTGTTACCTTTTGATTTAGATAGTAGATGCAAGCAAGATGCTTACGCTACTGTTACCTTTTGATTTGGATAGTATATGCAAGCAAGATGCTTACGCTACTGTTACCTTTTGATTTAGATAGTAGATGCAAGCAAGATGCTTACGCTACTGTTACCTTTTGATTTGGATAGTAGATGCAAGCAAGATGCTTACGCTACTGTTACCTTTTGATTTGGATAGTAGATGCAAGCAAGATGCTTACGCTACTGTTACCTTTTGATTTGGATAGTAGATGCAAGCAAGATGCTTACGCTACTGTTACCTTTTGATTTGGATAGTAGATGCAAGCAAGATGCTTACGCTACTGTTACCTTTTGATTTGGATAGTAGATGCAAGCAAGATGCTTACGCTACATTTTGTCAGTGGATGTGTATTTTCATAAATTTGCCTATATGAAATTGTTTAGCAATTGTTTAGCTTAAATGTTGCATAATAATCTGAATTGCTGTTTCTGGTCCAACTAATGATAAATAGGGATCTTGTAAATATTTATTTGCTACTACCATCAAATCTTGACTTGTGACATGATTAATAATTTGGGGAAATTTCTGATCAAATTCTATACCCAAACCTAAAATTTCATACCATCCATATATGTAGGCTATACTAGCATTTGTTTGTTTACCTAAAGCATATTGCCCAATTATTTTGTTTTTAGCGGTTTGTAATGCTTCCGCTGATAGTTCCTGTTGAGATAATAAAGCTACTTCTTCATATAGTCCCTGATAAGCAACAAGAGTATTTTCTGGTGCAGTACCAATATACACTATAAAAGATGCAGGAAATAATCTGGTGGAATACATTGCAGATACATCATAAGCTAACCCTTGTCTTTCTCGTAACTCTACAAATAAGCGACTAGAAAGACCATTTCCTAAATAGGTTGCTAATACTTTTAATGCTGCAAAATTAGGATCTTTTACTGATGTTCC
This sequence comes from Anabaena sp. FACHB-1237, assembly GCF_014696225.1. Taxonomy (GTDB): domain Bacteria; phylum Cyanobacteriota; class Cyanobacteriia; order Cyanobacteriales; family Nostocaceae; genus FACHB-1237. The sequence continues at coordinate 109,641 of NZ_JACJPV010000001.1, forward strand.
CATATAACCTAAAATAATAATTGATTGTTGGGTGGTCATGGGATATAAGCATTTTTTGGGATTAATATTATTAATATTAATATTAATTGCAGGTAAATTTAAACTCGGTTTGGGTTCTGGAGGTATTTGCCAATTTTTGAAAGTATTGTTAACTAGTTCTTCTGCTTGTAAAGGGGTAATTTTCCCAGCAATACTAATAACTATTTGATCGGAACGGAAATGAGTTTGATGATATGCTATTAAGTCATCACGAGTAATGTTGTTAATGCTATTTTCTGTGCCTAAAACTGATATCCCATAGGGATGATCTGCATACATTACTTCTCGTAATTTTTCAAAAGCAATGCTAAAAGGTTGTTCTTTTTGTGAACGAATATCTTGCAATGCTAATTTTTTTTCTAATTCTATTTGTTGGGGAGGAAATGTAGGCGATCGCAATATTTTTTCCCCTAAGGTAAATATGTCTAAAAAATCAGCACTGACAGTTTTTAATGATAGAACAAAATAGTCTGTACCTGCATCTGTACTTAAACTTGCACCTACAGATTCTATAGTTTCCGCAATTTCCACGCTAGATAAATCTGCACATCCTTTGGTCATTAAAGATGCTAATAAATTTAGCAAACCTGCTTTTTCTTTCGGTTCATAACAACTACCAGTACGGATAAAAATACGACCAGCTATAATATCAGAACCTTGATTTTCTGATACTAATAAAACTATGCCATTATCTAATACTGTACGATGGATTAAATTATCAATAAGAGCAGTTTTCATAGTGTATTATAGAGATCATCAGTTAACAATTAGAAATCACAAAGGTTAGAAATAACGAGAGATAAATTATAAACTTATAAACTTATAAACTTATAAACTTTATCATGTTTTGTCATGTACAGGACTTACACAACTGGCACATTGGTAGGGTGTGGTTCGACAAGCTCACCAACCACTTCAGACAGTATAAATCATGTAAATAACCAAATTGTTGATAAGCTAATGTGCAGCACTCACTGTATAATTAAAAAACCTGAAGTTACAGTAGCACAAGCATCTTGCTTGTATTAATTATTTAAGTTAAAAGCACAACAGCTTATCTGACGCACCCTACAACAGATTTTTTAGTGTGACACTTGTGTAAGTCCTAATGTATTTACAATTAATCTTGTTTGTAGAGATGTTTGATAAAAACCTTTTAAATCATATAAATAACATCTCTACATATTAAAAAAATATTAATCATTAGTAACCAACAGTTATGGGGTTTAGCATTGCTAAACCCCTACAAAATGCTGATAAAATGTTTTAAGCTCACCGCAACGCCGTTTTACCTCAGTTTATGACCTGGTTAAACCAGGGGGGAACAGGTTGTTCTTGTTTAAAGTTTCTGGGTACAAGCCCAGTTTACTGCCACGAGAATTGTTAGCTCCCTTTTTCTTAAAGACATAGATCAAAAAACTTGATGGCAGTCACCAATCGTTGCAGTGGAACTTAAATCATTATAACCGATAAAACAAATTTGTCTATATTTTCCCCAAAAATTTTTAGTTTAGCTGTCAGCTATCAGCTATCAGTTATGAAGATCACCTACTTCTTTAATCTTCTTAATACTTATGAGTGAAAATTATCCTAGGGACAATTCATGAATTGTCCCTACAAGGTTTTGGTGGTTATGTACATTTCATTACCACAAGATGCCTAAGTGGTTTAAGGATACCAAATTGATTCGATTTGCTGTATAATACCTTCTATTTGCTGTTGATTATTCTCAGACAATAAAACCGTAATATGTCCCAACTTACGACTAGGACGAGATTCCGTTTTACCATACCAATGAATGGTACTTTGGGGTATTTTTGCTAATTCTTGACGTTGCTTTTGATATGAATCAAAAGATGTTTCATATCCTAATAAATTAACCATCACAGCACTAGCACAATTTAATTCTGTTTTACCTAATTCTAAACCGCAAACAGTTCTTAAATGTTGTTCAAATTGGGATGTTGCACAAGCCTCTATAGAAAAATGTCCTGAGTTGTGAGTTCTTGGTGCTATTTCATTGATGAGGATTTTACCATCATTTGTAAGAAATAACTCAATACCGAGAACGCCAATAAATTGCAGACTATTCAATAGTTTATGAGCGATCGCTACAATTTCCTCATTTTGTGTTTTACTGATATCTGCTGGGGCGATAACAGTGCGACATACTTGATCTTTTTGTCGCGTTTCTACCACTGGATAAGTAACTATTTCTCCTGTTACAGAACGGGCAGCAATTATAGCTAATTCCTTAGTAAAAGGCACAAATTTTTCTACCAAAAAACGGCTTTGATTATGATTAATTGTACTTGCTAATTGTGCCAATTCAGAAATAATAAAAGTTCCTTGTCCATCATATCCATGTCGTCTAGTTTTGATGACTACAGGTAAACCCAATTGCGTAATTTTATCAGCAATATTTTCCTGTTCTATAAAATCGAAAAAATTAGGAACAGGTAAACCTAAACTTTGTAAATAACAACGTTGTTCATATTTATCTAACAAAGGAGATAAGGCTGATAAACTAGGACGAAAACAAACATTTTGCTTTTCTAATAATGATAATGCTGGCAAATTTACAAACTCATTTTCAAAAGTAATAACATCACATTTTTTAGCCAAGACTTCTGTAGCATAATGATCATTTACCACACTCAAAATTACATCCTTAGCAATAGATACAGCCGGATCATTTTGACTAGGAGTTTGAATAATTAACTCTACTCCTAATTTTTTAGCTGCATCACTCATCATCCAAGCTAGTTGTCCACCACCGATTATACCAAGTTTTATTGACATCCTAATGACTCACGAGTTTCTATACCTGTTTGTGAATTTACTCCTTTGGCTTGTTTACAGAGTGCTTTAATTTGTGAACCATCTAAAATTGCATCTGTAAAATCTGCACCTTCGATGTTAACACGTTTAAAGTCTGTACGCAATAAAAGAGCTTCTCTTAAAATAGCATCACTTAAATCAGCACCATCTAATTTTACACTATCAATCATGGCATTAGTTAAATTTGCTTTATGTAATTTTGCCTGTGTCATCACAGAAGCACTTAAAACTGCTCCCCGTAAGTCAGCATTGGTAAAATTGGCCAATTCTAAATTAGCATTAGAAAATTCTGCTGCTTGTAAACTTTCTCCTGAAAAATCATGTCTGGATAGTTCTGCATTACTAAATGATAGGGGATGAGTCCAATCTGCTAGTGCTGGAAATGTGATACACCAAAGTATAATTGATAGGATCAATGTGATTGTTGGTTTATAAAACATGATTTGGTATTTGGTAATTGGTAATTGTCAATTCTTAACATTGTTAATATTCCTAAATAAAACTTAGTAAATGATTTACAAAAGTTGATATTGAACATTAACAAGTAAAGTTTGTTGTAGTTGTGGTTGCGATTTTACTTTATGCTGCTAGTCTAATATTTATGGGACATTTAAACTAGAAACAACTGATGGCTTAGATCACTTATCACTTAATTTAAGTAATGGATGGATTTAGAGGCTGATGTTTTCCCTATGAGAAAACAAGTTAATATAAAGTTAATATTATCAGCTTTTTGATCAGATTTTTTAACTTTTATTTTAACTTTTTATCTATCTAAATCCTCATATATAGCAAAGGATCAGTTAGTGAGAAAATTAATTGATGATCAAGACATAAAACTGGTTAAAAACTGTTAAGTGTCAAGGATCATCTAACTAAAAACCTAGAAGCTGTAAAACATATACGCAATTGGAAAGTAAAATTATATGATAAATCGTTACTCTATGCAATGGATTGAAGAATGGTGTGTAGAAAATGGCTGGACAGACTTATTTATGGAAAGAAGAGATAATTTTTGGGCGTTTCCTCCGGGGGGAGTAATGCCAGAACCCATACCAGTTCATGTATTGCAAGTAATTAAGGAAGAAAATGGTTTAACTAATACAGAGATGTTTTTAGCATTTGCGGCAGTTTCAACGACGATTTTAGCGATAATTACAACGTTTTGGTTAAGATGTCCTATGCCCTTGGTTTTGTCTTTTGGGTTTAATGCTTTTACCGTAGCCCAGTTTGAACCAGAAGGGTAACGGGGAGTAGTAGGGAGTAGGGAGAAAATTTCTTATTCTGACTCCTGACTCCTGACTCCTATTAAAGAAATTTTAACAAGTGTTACAGTCTATGACGCGATCGCAACATAAGTTAGGTTAGGGTGTTATTATGCCTTAAAAACATTGAGAGATAACCTTCAGCCTATGGCAACTCTAACTGGACAAATGCCCATTTTCGGCGGTAGCACTGGCGGTCTGCTCACCAAAGCAGATGTAGAAGAAAAATATGCTATCACTTGGACTAGCCCCAAGGAGCAAGTTTTTGAAATGCCTACTGGTGGTGCAGCAACAATGCGTAAAGGCGAAAACTTGTTGTACATTGCTCGTAAAGAGTATGGTATTGCATTAGGCGCACAATTACGCAAGTTCAAAATCACTGATTACAAAGTTTACCGCATTTTACCAAGTGGAGAAACCACTGCTATTCATCCTGCTGATGGTGTATTTCCTGAAAAAGTTAATGCTGGTCGTCAAATGGTTCGCCACGTACCTCGCAGTATTGGTAAAAACCCCAGTCCTGCACAAGTTAAGTTCAGTGGTAAAGCTACTCACGACGTATAATTAGGAGTAGGGGCGAACGGCCGTTCGCCCCTTCCTCAAAATCCCCGAATTCTTAAAGATCCCCGAATTCTCAAAGATCCCCGACTTCTCAAAGAAGTCGGGGATCTGAAAATTATCAATTATCAATTATCAATTATTTATGATTTTCCCTAATTTTCAACAATTCACAGAATTAGCTAAAAAAGGTAATTTTATTCCTCTATATCAAGAATGGGTTGCTGATTTAGATACACCTGTTTCCGCTTGGTATAAGGTATGTGCAGCAGAACCCTATAGCTTTTTATTAGAGTCAGTTGAAGGGGGGGAAAAAATTGGACGTTATAGTTTATTAGGTTGTGATCCTTTATGGACTTTAGAAGCACGAGGAAATACAACTACTCAAACTTTTAGAGATGGGAAAAAACAAGTTTTTACAGGTGATCCTTTTGCGGTTTTAGGTGAATGTCTTGCACCTTATCATCCAGTAAAATTGTCAGAATTACCGTCAGGAATTGGGGGGTTATTTGGATTTTGGGGTTATGAATTAATTAATTGGATAGAACCTCGTGTACCTATTCATCCCCAAGATGAAAGAAATATTCCCGATGGGTTATGGATGCAGGTAGATCAATTGTTGATTTTTGATCAGGTAAAACGCAAAATTTGGGCGATCGCTTATGCTGATTTAAGAAATGCCGAAAGTTTAGAAGTGGCCTATCAAAAAGCGAGCGATCACATTGAAAAAATGGTACATAAATTATCATTACCATTATCATCAGAAAATACTCAATTATCTTGGCAACCTCCAGGAAGTAAACCAAAAGCTGGGATAGATGAATATGAAACTAATTTCACCAAATCACAATTTTGTGCCAGTGTGGAAAAAGCCAAAGAATATATCAAAGCAGGTGATATTTTCCAAGTTGTCATATCCCAAAGATTATCTACCAAATATATAGGAAATCCCTTTGCATTATATCGTTCTTTAAGGCAAATTAACCCTTCCCCTTATATGGCATATTTTAACTTTCAAGACTGGCAAATTATCGGTTCTAGTCCTGAAGTGATGGTCAAGGCAGAAAAAGACGAATTAGGGGGTATAATTGCCACTGTTAGACCTATTGCGGGAACACGGCCACGAGGTAAAACTAGTATTGAAGATGAGGCTTTTGCTAAAGAATTGTTAGCAGATGCCAAGGAAGTGGCTGAACATATTATGTTAGTAGACTTAGGACGTAATGATTTAGGTCGAGTATGTGAAAATGGCAGTGTAAAAGTTGATGAATTAATGGTAATTGAACATTATTCTCATGTGATGCACATTGTTAGTAATGTAGTGGGAAAATTAGCAAATCATAAGACAGCTTGGGATTTATTAAAAGCCTGTTTTCCTGCGGGTACAGTTAGTGGTGCACCAAAAATTCGCGCTATGGAAATTATTAATGAGTTAGAACCTACTCGTCGCGGAGTTTATTCAGGAGTGTATGGATATTATGACTTTGAAGGACAATTAAATACAGCGATCGCTATTAGAACTATGGTATTACATAATCAGATTGTCACAGTACAAGCTGGCGCTGGTTTAGTGGCCGACTCTCAACCAGAAACAGAATATCAAGAAACATTAAATAAAGCCAGAGGTATGTTAGAAGCCATTGGTTGTTTGAAATAAAAGATCGATCCCCGACTTCTTTAAGAAGTCGGGGATCTATGATAAACTCATACTGAATATCTAAATTACCTTTTTCATATTCAACAAGCCTTTAAGTATATACTTACCAAGTATTTGGTTTTGCCAAATTTTTAAACTTAGTAAATTGCGGATCAAATAACAATTTAATTGTTCCCGTTGGTCCATTTCTATGTTTTGCAACTATCACTTCTGCTATTCCGCGATCGGGAGTATCTGGACTATAATATTCATCACGATATAACATCATCACTATATCCGCATCCTGTTCAATTGAATTATGAACAATAATATTATTAGCAATAAAATTATGTAATTTATTTACTGTTAAATCAAATACTTCTTCTTCTCCATCCAATTCAATTGAGACAATTTCATCCCAATAAACATCACCATTAGCAAGAGTAATTAGTTGTTGTTGGCAATTTAATTGATCAAGTCTTTTCCAACCATGAATTGTCAAAAATTTATGATTACCTGTAGCCCTAATTTTTCTTCCTAATCGAGTTTTTAAAGTAAATACCGATTTTATACCTGTAGAAAAGGCATTAGTAACAATCGCCCTTTCTAGCTTCATTGTATCTTTGTTCAAGCCCCACACTGCAAAACCAGATGTCCCTACTAATTCTTTAATTGGTATTTGTAATCCATTATCATTATCTGCTAATGTTACTAAGCTATCGCCAGCTAAACAGCCTGATTCTCTCAAATCTGATAACATCGGACGTTTATTAGTTCTCGCTTCCACTCCTCGACTTAACTGAGATAAAGCAATAATTGGTACAGATAATTCCCGCGCTAAACCTTTCAAAGATCGGGTAATTCTCGATAATTCCTGTACTCGATTATCTCCTGCACCTTCCATTAATTGTAAATAATCTATTATTATTAATCCTAAATTAGCACTTTGTTCTGCTTGCAATCTCCGGGCTTGACTCCGCATTTGGGTAACAGTAATATTAGGAGTATCATCAATAAAAATCGGAGTTTCTGCTAATAAACTAATGGCACGACTTAAATCTTCCCATTGATTTTGGGCAATACGTCCAGTTCTTAAATAACTACTTTCAATTCTCGCTTCACTAGCTAATAATCTTTGTACTAATTGTTCTTTAGACATTTCTAAACTAAATACTGCCACTGGTAATTGATATCCCGCAGCAATATTATGGGCAAGGTTCAGGCAAAATGCAGTATTATGAACACAAATATCATTAGCTACAAAGTTATGGGTTTGAGGAATTGTTAAATCATAAACTTGTTTATTACCTGCAAATTCTATAGATATTATTTCATCCCAATATACATCACTATTGGCTAGTTTTTGGAGATGCAAATTATCTAAAGTAGTAGCTAATATCCATAGTCTTTCTCTAGTTAATGAACCTTTACCAATATGGAGATTACTGTAGTTATTAATACCATCATTTTTAGCTAAATTACTCCAAGATTGATCACCTTTTGCGGCTGATATTTCTTGCCAAATTTCTTTAGGAATTAAATCACAATTTGTTTGATATCTTTTTTTAGATATTGCTTTTGCAACTTTTTCTAATGCTTCTTCTTTACCGAAAATACCAATTTCTTCAATAAATACTTTAATAGCTATAGTATCCGTAATATCTAATTGCCAAGATGATCTAATAGTATTATTATACTTATTTAACCGAGGTTTTAATCTGGAAATAATGCCAAATCTGAGTAATAAATGCTGTATTTGTCTAGCTAACTTTTCGCTAACTGTTCCATAACCTAATTGTGATTGACCACTTGTAAGTACAGTAGCCCAACCATCTGTAGAAAATAGACGATTTAGAAATAATGCTATTTGTGATTTTTCTAGTTTAAAAATGATTTTTGGAATAGTTTTAGTATGAGCATCTTTCCCCCACAAACCTAATTTCTCTAACCATGCTGTTAAAGAATTTTTGGTAGATTTACTGATACTAGAAAATCCATAAGGTGCAAATTTTTCTGACTCTATTTGCAGAGTTTCACATAGTAAATTAAAAGTTTCATCATTGGCTAAACATAATCCTTTTTGCCACATACAAATTAACGATGGCTTTACACCTAATTTATTACTTAACTGTTTAGCAGATAATGAATGAGATAAAATAGCATTTTTAAGAGTTTTAGCAAAGATTTTTCTTTGATTAGCAATAAATTCTAAATCCCCTGGAACACAAAATGATGGTGTTCGTTTTCCTTGAGAATCCTCTCTTCTTACTGTTAAACCTCCAAATTCATTTACCGCTTTCCAAAAATCCTCTTGTATTAATTGGTTACTGTTTGTAAATCTAGGAGTGGTATTAGTTAAACCACTATCATTAATCAAGTAAGCTAATAATTTAACTTGACATTCTGGAATTTTCTCTTTTCCGAAAATATCAATCTTCTGAGGTACAGCTATTTTATCTCCCACTTGCAAATTTTCTAATTTCTGCCAACCTTTAATAGTTAAATATGGATGAGTAATAGTAGTTTCAATCATTCTCCCTAAACGAGTTGTTACCCGAAAAACAGGTTTAATACCATCATCTATAAATGCTGATGGTTGAGTAATAGTAAATTGCCAATTTTCATTTAATGTTAATAAAGATGCTGTACGATTTTGATATATTTCTTGAATAGTAGTAATTTCTCCATTTTCTAAAATAATTTCTGCATCAAAACTCAAACATTTCCCCATTGAAGGTCTTCCAGCCACTATAATTAAATCAGAGCGTTGAAACCCCGTAGTCATCGCATCTAAATCATAAAAACCACAGGGGATACCCGGTAAAGCAATTCCTTGATGACGACTATCTATATCATCAAAAGTATGAATTAAAGTATCACTAATATGAACTAACCCACTTTGAGGTTTTTCTTGAGTAACATTAAAAACTTTTTGTTCCGCTTGATCTAAAACTATCGGTAATTCTGTCTCTGTTTGAAAACCTAATTGCACAATTTCATTACCTGCTTTTATTAACTGTCTTCGCAGGTATTTTTCCATTACTAATTCCGCTAAAGCATCAATATTCACCGCTGAAACTGTCCGATCTATCAATGTGGCTAATTTGTTTCTACCGCCAATTTTTGTCAGTTGATCATGATCTGTCAACCAGTTAGTAATAGCTAATAAATCTGTGGGTTGTTGTTGGGCATGAAGACGTAATGCCGCTTGATATATAATACTATGGGTGCTAATATAAAATGCTTCTGGAACTAAGCGATCGCTCACCCTATTAATTGCTTCTGGATCTAATAATATCCCCCCTAAAATTGCCTCTTCAGCCTCTATATTTTGCGGAGGTAAACTATTTTTATGATCACCTTGAAAATTTAATTCTTCATTCATAATATTAGCTATCAGTAGTCAGCTATCAGCTATCAGTTTTTTTGCGTGTGACTCCTGACTCCTGACTTCTGACTCCTGACTCCTATTATCCTAATTAGAAACTACTTCAATCTCAATTTGCGCTGTAACTTCAGAGTGCAATTTAATATCCGCTTTGTAACTTCCCAATTTACCAATATCAGGAATGGTAATATTACGACGATCTATTTCTATACTAGCAGCCGCTTGAATAGCATCAGATACATCCTGAGTAGTTACAGTACCGAAAATAGCTTCATTTTCACCCACTTGTTTGGCAATTTTCAAACTAGCAAGTTTTTCTAAAGCCGCTTTTTGTTCTGTTGCTTGTTGTTTTAATTCTAATTGTCTTTGACGCTCTTTTTCCCGACGTATTTCCACTTGTCTGAGAACAGCAGGTGTAGCCTGTGTAGCTAAACTTTGGGGAATTAGATAGTTACGTGCATAACCAGGTGCTACCTCTACTAAATCTCCTGATTTGCCCAACTTACTCACATCTTTGGTTAATACTAATTGTACTCGTTTGGCCATGATTTTGCGCTTCCTGTCAATTTTTCTGTTAATTCTTAAATTTTGGTTATGAACCCCAAAGATTAAATATTATAACGAAATTGGTGGGGCGATCGCAATACATCAGCAAAAAAATAAATTTTCACAACCATGATCTTTGTATTCAGTAAATAGAAAATTAGCAACTTTCATCCCCAACTGACCATATAATGTAAAATATCACCTGTTGAGTAAGAGCTTCTACATAATGAAAACTCGACTACATATCCTCCAAAAAAATCCCACGTCATCTACCCATACTCCCATTTCTAACCCTTTCCAACCTCGTGGTTTTGGGATGGACGAAAACTCCCAGCAAAGCACATATTCGCCACAAGAAGTAGATTTAGACGCACGGTATGAACACGCTAAAAGGATGAGACGTAACTGGGATGAAATTTCTGTATATCCGTATGGACAAGAAACAATTATGCCTGTACAAGCTAAATTAAGTATAGGTCAGCCTAATGATAAATATGAACAAGAAGCCGATCAGGTAGCTGATAAAGTGGTTCAAAAAATGAACTCTCCTGAAAATAATATTCAAAAAGAAGCTGCTCCCGAAGAAGAAGAACTGCAAATGAAATCTTTAATTCAACGTGAAGCTGCTCCCGAAGAAGAAGAACTGCAAACTAAATCTTTAATTCAACGTGAAGCTGCTCCCGAAGAAGAAGAACTGCAAACTAAATCTCTAATTCAACGTGAAGCTGCTCCCGAAGAAGAAGAACTGCAAATGAAATCTTTAATTCAACGTGAAGCTGCTCCCGAAGAAGAAGAACTGCAAATGAAATCTTTAATTCAACGTGAAGAAATTAAAGAAGAAGAACAACCAGAAATTCAAGCTAAAGGAGAAAATACTAAAAATCCAGCAAATGAAAATTTTGAACAATCTTTAAATTCTAGTAAAGGTGGAGGACAACCGTTAGCTGATAATGTTCGTCAACCAATGGAAAAAGCCTTTGGGGCTGATTTTAGTGGGGTGAAAATTCACACAGATAGCAAATCAGATCAACTAAATCAACAAATTCAAGCTAGAGCATTTACCACAGGACAAGATGTATTTTTCAGAGGTGGAGAATATAATCCAGGAAGTACAGACGGACAGCATTTATTAGCCCATGAATTAACTCATGTGGTGCAACAAAATGGTGGTACTGTTCAGAGAAAACCACTAGCTACTCCTATCATCACATCAGCATACCAAATTATTCAAAAAGCACAATACGCTTACGGATCAGCAAATACAACACCTCATATTCACTGTTATGGTTCCGATTCCCATTTAAAAATTGCTGGTGGAAAACGATATGACTTAGTAAAAGATGGTTACAGGGTAGAACAAAATAGACTTAACGAAGCCTTTGATGCCATTAGGGAGCAATATCCTCAAGAAAATAATAACGTGAGAAATGCTGTTATTAATGCTATGAGAAATATTTTGAGAAATGCACAAATCAGACCTAGAAATGACTAATTTTAATACCTTATTTCTCCTGCCAACTGAACCCGCATCTCATACAATTAACGGTTAAAAATACATAATTAACCGTTAAGTATACAATTCTTACCTAACAATAGAACGTAATAATACCACTTGACGACCATCTGCTAAAATCGCAAAAAACCCATTTTCACCCAATCTTTGTAATGTGTTATATGCCTCTTTTTGGTTAGTTGTATAAACTGCTAATAAATAAGGTCTTTGTCCATAGGAAACAAACCCAACATCACCACCCACAGCTTTTCTTAAAGGTTCTACCAATTCTGGACGGTTAGAATAATCTACTAATATTGCATAACCTTCACCTAAAATTCTGGGATTATAATTACTTGATCTTGATGTGATAACTGTTGTTGTTTGCGGATTTTGTTGTACATTTTGTTCAGGAGGACGAGTGGTAATAATGGCAGATAAACCTACTACATTTTGAATATATCTAGCCCAACGATTAGCATCATCAATTTTACTAAAACCACCAATTCTGGTAACGGTTTGATTGCTATATTGACATACTGATGTTTTGATTTCTGTAGGTAAAGCACTTCGTAATTGTTGTTGATTTTCGTTACTAGGACTAACAACTAATAATAAAAGTTCTCCTGTATTTGGTGGTTGACAGTTAGGAAAGTTTTGCTGGGCAATAACAGGATTAATACTACTAATTAACGTATTAATTAAAGGAGCGATCGCTAATAATAATCCAGTGGTTAAATGTGGTAATCTTTTCATAAAAAGTAATTGGTGATTAATAATCTATTGATCATCTATATGAGAACAGGGGAAAGAACTAAAAATTTTCAAGTTCAAAATTTTAATTCATGTTCCCCAGTCTAACTCCTGATTAAGCTACTGCACTTAAAGATTCTAAAGGATTAGATATAGTTTCTGATGGGGCTAAAAATTCCCCAGTAATCACATATTCTAATCTTAGTTGTAACCAAGTAATAAATTGCTTATTAGTAGAAATGATAGCCGCCGCAGGTTGTGGACATTTGGCTTTAATATCTTTCATTTCTGGTGCTTCTATAAAAGCAGGTTGTTTAATTAACCAAAAATCAATAGCTTTTTCTTGCTCGTGATAGTTGCGGGTACGTTCTTTCAGAACTTCTGCTATTGGTTCTTCTTCCATTAGGAAGTGTTGACTGGCTAAAACGTAATAGTATGTTTGCATTGTTTTCCTTGACTGACTAACCAATTATTTTAGGATAAAGAGGGAATTTTTCTGTACTTTCACTACTTAACCCAAGTTGCTAGTTATTAATTTTCGGATATTTTGTAGTCTGTAGAGTGCGTCAGACAGAATAATTTAGGATAAAATTACTAATTTTAAGATTCTGACGCACCCTACTTCATCTAACTGGCAACTTACATTACTTATAGCAGGGAATAGGGAACAGCGAATACTCTTAAATAACTCATCACCCCGCACCCCGCACCCATTTAACTTTTCTTCAAACCTTTAAACCAACTACCAAAGGGACAACTTCCTTTTTGCTGACTATTTTCCTGACTATTTTCTAGTGTGCCACCTGCTGTCAATTTTTCCAAAAACAGGGCATTATCAAAATAGTGTTCTAGGTAAGTAATCTTTAAATCATCAGTAACATGAGCTACACTCATACCAACAATTTCTACGGTTTCCCCTGTGGGTTGATGGTTTTTATATGCACCGCGAAAATGTCCCCAGTGTCGCCATTTGAATGTAACTTTTGGGGGACCAGAATATACTTCTAATACTTCCCAGGGGAAACCTTGGGGAAAGGTACTGTGAAAAATATCATGGGATGATTCAAAGGTTTCTTCAGAGGATTTATAATGTTCTGAATCTGCCATGAACAGATTATAAGTACCCTTTTCCCCTAATTCGGCAGCAGTAAATTCTTTTCCACCGTTGGTAGTGACGCGAAATTGATCATTGACGATGGATAACCATTGTTGAGGGTTAGTTTTCCAAGAAACTTCCATTTCAAAGGTTCTTACCAGATTTTGTACTATAGATTCTAAAGAACCTTCTATATGATGTTTGATGCTTTCTTGGGCGAGATTTTCTACAGAACGACTATAATCAGGCTGATGATGATTACGCCATTGTACATTTGTAGCAGTTTTGATAACTGTTTCTCGGTCTTGTACCCATAATGGTAGGTTATTTGATGTTTGGGAAGTCATAGAAACCTAAGTTGATCTATTTACTGTGTGTTTAAATGAGATTGACTTGGATTTCCGCAAAGATTCGGATACAAAAAAGCTAACTAATGCTAACAAAAGTTCGCTTTTTCTTCCTGCTTTATCCTAGAAGTGTCGGCACTATCTAGTCCACAGGCTAACACGGTTAATCTAACCGCTTCTTTTTTTTAAATTTGTTGCCGCGTTTAAATCTCTGTCACACTCAAAACCGCGTTTACCACATTTAAACACTCTTTGAGTGGTAATTGAGATTTTTTCTCTCCACAATCATGTTACCACAGAGGTGTGACTTTGCACAGTAAGCATAAGTAGGTAATTGTTAGTAATTGTTAGCTTTTCAGTTACTGTTAATTAACCCCTATTTTAGCATGATTAGCGGAGTGCGGAGTGTAGGGGTTTAGCAGCGCTAAACCCCTACAATTGCCTTCTAATAACTGCTGATGGCTGATAGCTGAAGGATGACTACTAAATACTACCTGCGATCGCCTGTTTCATTTCTCTTACTGCTCTTTCTATACCAACTAAAGCAGCACGACTAATGATAGTATGACCAATATTTAACTCTTCCATACCAGGAATACTAGCCACAGGATAAACATTCCAATATGTTAAACCATGGCCGGCATTGACTCGTAAACCTGCTTTTATGGCCTGTTCACATCCTTGAGTGAGAATTTTTAATTCTCTGTGACGACTAGCTTCATCCCTAGCTTCTGCATATTGTCCTGTATGCAGTTCTATAAATTTAGCTTGGATTTGAGCAGATGCAGCAATTTGGGCAGGTTCAGCATCAATAAATAGACTCACAGGAATGTTAGCGCCTTGGAGTTTATTGACTATCTCTCCTATTCTAGCAATTTGCCCCACAATATCTAAACCACCTTCTGTGGTGACTTCTTCCCGTTTTTCTGGTACTAATGTCACATAATCTGGTTTAATGTCCACAGCGATCGCTAACATCTCCTCAGTAGCAGCCATTTCTAAATTCAAATGAGTTCTTACCGTTTCTCTTAATAATCGCACATCTCGATCCTGAATATGTCTTCTATCTTCTCTTAAATGTACAGTAATACCATCAGCACCAGCCAATTCTGCTAACAGTGCTGCTGCCACTGGATCAGGTTCCACAGTACGTCTAGCTTGACGAATAGTAGCAATATGATCAATATTTACACCCAATGTACACACGCCTAGTTTCTCCTGATTCTTGATCTTGTGAACTTGATTTTACTTTGTACAAGGTTAATTATCTTGTGGGACTTACGCAAGTGTCACACCAAAAATCTGATGTAGGGTACGTCAGATATCAAGAATAGGTTTATTTACATGATTTATGCTGTCTTACGTGGTTGGTGAGCTTGCCGCACCCTACTAATGTGCCGGTTACGTAAGTCCATTTAATTAGATATGCTAGTTAACTTATAACTTGTATATATAAATTCGTGACATAAAATGAATGTTACCAGTATTTACGTAAGTATCCAAAAATAATTGAGTATCATTATATCACTCTTTGCTGAAGTATAAATATATAAAAATAAATAAGTAACTAAGAGTTTATTAAGTAAACTTTTATTTTTTATTACTAGGTTAACAAAAAAGATAAGGTATGATTTGAATCAATATTAAAATAGTATGATCTCAACATCACTAAGGAGAATATGTAGTATTCACATACAAACCATTAGACATGAATGTACTTGATGGCATAGCAATGGATCAGCTAAAAACATCAAGAATTGCTGACTTTTCCACCCATAAATTTGTGATCACAAAAATGTTTTGATTTAGGCACATTCATATTAAACTCACAAGATGAGTTCTTCTACAAATCCGTGATAACTCAAAGATCAGAGGACAACATCAATGATATATATTTTAGGTCAAGCGGCTACACCAACACCAGCCGCAAATGCAGTTCCAGTAGCACCATTTATTATGCCTAATGTGCAACAGATCACTAGTTTTCTATCCACATTAGGCATCTGTGCGGCAATTTCCTTTGGTATATTCTTCGGGTTATTTTACATTTTAAGACCCTTAGTAAGACGCTGGGAAAAAGATACATTACTTCTGATTTTGGGAATTTCCCAAACTCCAGTGACAATATTCTTGATTCTAGTAAGTTTTAAAATTTCCTTATTTCATCTGCAAGGGTTAGGATCAATAATTGATTTGATTCAAAAGGTTCTGACAGCTTTCTTAATAGCAGACATTACCTACTGGGTATCTCAACTATTTACAGAAGCAGCAGTAACCTATTTGAAAGCCTATGCTCGCAAAACAGAAGCAGTATGGGATGATGTTTTAATTCCGCTATTGCAAAATTTCATACCAGTCATTACTTACATCATTGGTATATCACTATTCTTTACCACATTAGGAGTTGATTTAACAGGACTAGGACTAGCATTAGGTAGTATTTCGCTAGTATTAGGATTAGCAGTTAGAGACATTTTAAGTAACTTTTTTAGTGGTTTAGTATTATTAGTAGATACACCATTCAAATTTGGTGATGTAATTACTACTTCCGATGGTTCCTTAGCAATTATCAAACAAATTGGCATTCGGGTAACAAAGCTGTATTTAATTGAACAGCATTGTGAAGTCTATATGCCTAATGCGGCTTTGGGAAATCAAAGTATTACTAACCTCAGTCGTCCCACAACTCACTATGCTTATACTATTAAAGTTTCTGTGAGAATAGATGCTGATGCTATCATGGCTACAAATATTTTGAAAGAAATAGTTGTGGGACATCCAGATACCCTAGCTAATTTTGATGACAAATTAAAACATTTGGATGCTTTCTATGGATTAAGAGAAGCAGAAAATGATAAACTTTCCAAAAAAGAAGCTGGCCGTTTACGCATAAGTATTGAAAAGGACATTAATCTAGTTCTCCAGAAACTTAAAACTCTATTTGATGATTTAATTGAGGAGATTAAGATATTAGAAAGAGGAGGTTTAGATGCCCAAGAGTTAAGAATTCTGCAGAAAAATTATCAGGAAATATTGAATTTAGTAGGTATGGTTGTACTTACAGAACGTAAAGGTAAACGCCAACGTTCTTGGTTAGAAGAAGAACAGGAATCCCCAGAGAAACATAATCTCATTAGTTTAGTTAGAAATTGGTATAATATTTGGTTAAAAGACCCAGATCTAGTATTAGAAGATCAACATATTTTACCTGATGAATGGGAACAAAAAATTGACCTTTTGAAAATCAAACTGAATAAGTTATATCAAACTATTTCTAATCCCGGAGTTGATGAAACTAGATTAGATGACTATGCCGTGAGATTTGTAGATTGGTTAGAAAGTAATTTTAAGGAATCTACAACCGCTTGGAAAGAACCACAAATTCAAATCACTGATATTCAAGGTTCAGGAATGCAATTTTCTGTGAGATTGTATATTGATAATATTCAATTAGAACATTGGAGACGTGGAGAACGAGTTAAAAATGAGGTGCGTCGAGAAATGATTAGAAGACTCAGACAAGCTCACATTTATACTGGTTGATTTTGAGTTATCAGTTATCAGCTATCAGTTATCAACTTAAAATCAAAAACTGACTACTGACGGCTGACCGAAAATAATGGGATACAAGCCCCGTCCTTCTAGGACGGCTTTTCTTGAGTTTTGATATACTCCTTTAATATCTCTAGCTGCGCACCTCCTACAGAGATAGCAAAATAACTAGGACTCCACAATGCTTCTTTATGGGGTTTTTTATAGCCAGCTTGCCCATACCTACGACTAGATACGCCTTTTAAAGCATTTACTATCTGGGAAATAGATAGCTTGGGCGGATACTCAATAAGTGCATGAACGTGATTATCTTCACCATTAAACTCAAGCACTTGAAAATTCATTTTTTCAGCGACTTCTCGAAATGATTTTTCAATGTTATTAGCAGATGGGAAGCAACAAGTCAAGTTGGCTCTGAATGTGGATACAAATGGGGTAAACTTGATTTAAAAATTCGGAAAATTCAGTGTTTAAATTATGGAACTGAACAGGACCGTGATGAAAACCAAAAATATCAATAAAGTCGGGATAGGGCATTGCCACGACTCTAAACGGACGCAGAGGCAGAGTAAGACTACTTCGGTAGCATCAGTCAGTGAAGCGTCAAGAATCACCGCGCCTTTAGGTCGGTGAGTATGTCAATAGTGTACAATTATAAAGTTAGGTTATTTAAAGAATTAACTAGAAAATTAGCCAATTATAGCAGCCATGAATCAAGCAAATACAAGTACCAGTACAAATACAAAAATATGTATATTAGGCGGAGGCTTTGGAGGACTATACACAGCATTGCGCTTAAATCAATTGCCTTGGGAAAATAGAAAAAAGCCTGAGATTATTTTACTGGATCAGAGCGATCGCTTTATCTTTTTACCTCTACTTTATGAACTCCTCACTGGAGAAATGCAAACTTGGGAAATAGCACCACCCTATACAGAAATACTCCAAGGTACAGATATCCATTTTCATCAAGCTACTGTCACTGACATTGATATTAATACACACACTGTCACTGTCCAAAATCACACCAATATTCAAGCTACTACCTCCATCACTTATGATAGATTAGTTCTTTCCTTGGGAGGAGAAACACCTTTAGAATTAGTACCAGGGGCTAAAGAATATGCTTATCCCTTCCGCACTATTAGCGATGTTTATAACTTGGAAGAAAAACTGAGGAAATTAGAAAAAACTAACTTAGAAAAAATTAGAATTGCCATAGTTGGTGCAGGTTATAGTGGAGTGGAAATAGCTTGTAAACTAGCAGACAGGCTAGGAGAAAAAGGGCGTTTTCGGATCATTGAAACCGGTGATCAAATATTACGTACATCTTCAGATTTTAACCGGGAAATTTCTAAAAAAGCCCTAGATAAACGAGGCATATTTATAGATTTAGAAACTCAAGTTACAGCCATAAATGAAAACAGCATTTCCCTAGAATATAAAAATCAAATAGATACCATACCTGTTGACTTAGTAATTTGGACAATAGGTACAAAAGTTTCCCCAGTAATTCACAATTTACCACTACAAAAAAATCCCCAGGGAAAAATTACCACTAACAACAAATTACAAGTTATTAACTATCCCGAAATCTTTGCATTAGGAGATGTAGCAGACAGTCGAGATATACAAGAAAAACCAATTCCATCTACAGCACAGGTAGCATTTCAACAAGCAGATTATACCGCATGGAATATCTGGGCTTCTTTAACAAATCGTCCTTTATTACCCTTTTGCTATCAACCTTTAGGAGAAATGATAGCTTTAGGAATAGATAATGCTACCCTCACAGGTTTAGGAATTAAATTAGATGGTTCTTTGGGCTATTTAGCGCGTCGTTTAACCTACTTGTACCGTTTACCAACTTTCAATCATCAAATGAAAGTAGGATTTAATTGGTTAGTTCAACCTATAATTCAAACCATGACCAAAAATCTGGGATACAAGCCCCGTCCTTGACGGCTTTTCTTGATTTTTAATATACTCCTTTAATATTTCTAATGGCGCACCTTCTACAGAAAAATTATTAGGCGTTGCTGAATTGGGGTATGATACTTATTTCGCGCATCAGCGAAGCGAAGCACTTGAGTTAGACGCAAAGTTTCAAATTTTGAATTTCTCAATTTCATACCTGAGTTCAGCAACGCCAATTATTAATTATGTAGGGTATATTTATAGCAAGGTTGTTAAAAGATTAACTAGTACAGCTTGGCGTAAATAAACAGACCATTCTAAATCGTCCAAAAGCCTATACCGTCTTGGTTTTGAATGCATTACTTTTGAATGCATGACTTCCGCCTTGCGCTACTAGGGTTAAAACTTGCATACAACCACAGTTTTTTACCTCTGTCACCCGTAACCTGCTATAATACCTCCAACCTGTGACATTTAGTTATTGTTTCAGTTTCATGCACCCTGTTTGTAGAAAACTGGAAAAGTTAGTATCATGCAAAAACCAAAAGTTATTTTTTTAGATGCCGTCGGTACATTATTTGGGGTAAAAAATAGCGTGGGTGATATTTATAGTCAAATTGCCCAACAATTTAATGTTGATGTTGAACCGCAACAATTAAATAAAATTTTTACCAAAAGTTTTCAAGCAGCACCACCTCCCATATTTCCTAATACAGATAGTAAAGATATCTCTGAAAAAGAATATCATTGGTGGTATAGGATAGTTTTCAACACTTTTGCAGACGCAGGAGTTATTAACCAATTTGCTAACTTTTCAGATTTCTTTAGTGAATTATATGTTCATTTCAGTACTTCCGATCCTTGGTACGTCTATCCAGATGTACCTTTAGCATTAGTGAATTGGCGTAGATTAGGGATAGAATTAGGTATATTATCTAATTTCGATTCTCGTTTATATCTAGTATTGCAAAGTTTAGGGCTAAAAGAATATTTTAACTCTATTACTATTTCTACACAGGTATGTGCAGCTAAACCTGATCTAAAAATCTTTAAAATTGCTTTAGAAAAACATAATTGTTACCCGGAAGCAGCATGGCACATAGGAGATAGTCTTAAAGATGACTATGAAGGTGCCAAAGCAGTAGGTATGAGAGGTATTTGGCTGAATCGCCATCTCAGTATAGGTAATATAAAAAATTAAGCTTATGGCCTAACTAACTTTGATAATTTTAGAAGCAGGATTTTATTAAATTGCTATTGCTGCTACCAATTTATCATATTTACAGCACATTCCATCTACATGAGGTACACTATGAACACAGCAAGATGCCTGTGTTACAAGGGTTTTATCATTAACATCTGTACCTCATAATAACGGAAACTGCCGTATCATATTTAGTCTGGGAGAGCCAAAATAATTTGACTGATATATTGTAATAACGGTTTTTTTGCTGAATTAATAAAAAAATGATCACCTGGTAACATTTTTAAACAGAAACTAGCATTAGTTTGTACTTCCCAAGCCTGTAAAGCATTATGACTGACTTCAGGATCTTGTAATCCTCCAAAAGCAGTAATAGGAAAATCAAAAGGTGCTTTTTCAGTATAATTATAAGATTCTAAAAGAGTAAAATCAGCGCGAATGACCGGTAAGAAAATCTCCATCAATTCAGGATTATCTAATATTACTTGGGGAGTACCATTAAACTTAGATAATTCTACAATAAATTGATCATTTGGTAAATGAGATATCAAAGGTTTTTCTGGAGGAAATTGCGGTGCGCGACGGGCAGCTACCAACAAATGTAAGGGGGATAAATTATATTGAGAACGTAAAAGACGACATAATTCAAAACTAATTAATGATCCCATACTATAACCAAAAATTAGAAAAGGTTTATCTAAAAAAGGGATAATATGATCAGTAATTTCTGTTAATAAAGGGGCAATTTTTTGGTGAGGAATTGCTTTGATCTGTCTTCCTCTACCGGGAATTTCTATAGGACATACTTCAATGTTATTAGGTAAGTTATGATGCCATGTTCTAAAAGTTGTTGCATTTCCACCAGCATAGGTAAAACAAAATAACCGCATTGTTGCGTCAGGATTAGGTTGAGGAGAAGTTACCCAGGAGTTAAAGGTGGTTGTGCTTTTCATAATGTATTTTGTGATTGATCTTGCGAAGTGATATAAGTAGCAACTTTAATTGCTGGGTCATGTATCACAAAACTGAATTATACATGATTGACTAACTCTGATCTTAATTGTGACTCTATTTACCACTGATTAGAACAAACTTTTAATCAATTTAATGACAGTGGAAAATACAGCAAATTCCATCTACATGAAGTACACTATTAGCACAGCAAGATGCCGGGACTACAAGGGTTTTATCATTAACATCTGTACGTCAATAGATCCCCGACTTCTTCAACAAGTCGGGGATCTGGCGCAAAAGTGAAATTAAAATTTCTCAATCCCTGTTATTGTTATATGGGCTGATTACTGATTACTGTTCGCGTAGCGTCCAGTTAAGAATTAACTGAATACTTACGTTTTGACAAAGTTATAATTACAGGTTACATTAGAAAAAACTTAAGACAGAATTACTTACTGAATTTTGATACGTAGTTATGAATGATGAATCTTACAATCTTGGTTTAGAAAAGGCTAAGTCCCAAGATTATACAGCCGCGATCGCACAATTTACCTTAGCTATTGCTAATAATCCCTACTTTACCTCAGCCTATATTCACCGAGGTTTAGCATATTACGATTCTGGAGCAATTCTCCAAGCTGTTTATGATTATACAGAGGCTTTAAAAATAGATGAATCTAGTATGGAAGCCTACTATTGTCGTGCTTTAGCTAGGGTAGCATTAAAAAATTTACCTGGCGCTTTGGAAGATGTAGATAAAGCCATTCGCTTAAATGCAAATTATGCCCCAGCTTACAATTTACGGGGAATAATTCACAGGAAACAAAGCTGTATTTTAGAGGCGATCGCTAATTTTAAAAAAGCCGCAGAATTATATTTAAAAGAAAAAAATGCTGCTCAATGTCAACAATGTTTAGATAATATTAAACAACTACAACCACCAACAACAATATCTCCAGAAGTTTCATCTATACCCCTACCAATTATCTCCACTGAAGAATATTTTATCCAACTATTACAAAAAGCACAAAACGGTAAAACTAGAGAAGCTATTGCTGACATAGATTGGATATTGAAAGCCGATCCGCAAGATGCACAAGCCTATTGTTATCGCGGAGTAGTCAAGTGTAAAATGGGTAATTACCGAGAAGCGATCGCTGACTTTAATCAATCCTTAAACCTGAAATTTACCGATGCTTTAGTATATCGTAATCGCGGCAAAGCTAGGTTTATGATTGCAGATTATCAAGGAGCATTAAACGATTTTCATAAAACTATAGAGATTCAACCGGAAGATCCCCTAGTTTATGTCGCTAGAGGTAATGCTTATCAAAAAATGGGTAAATATTTAGACGCTATGCAAGATTATGAAAAAGCATTACAACTAGATCCCAATTATGCTTTAGCTTACTACAATCGTGGACTTACCTACACATTATTAGAAGAAATGAGTAATGCTATCTTAGATTATCAAAAAGCCGCCAGTATTTATTCAGAAAAAGAAGATTGGGACAATTATCAACAAGTATTAAATAGTTTACAGAAAATTCACACATCTACACCAGAAATTCATCAACAAAAATATGAAATCCTGCGTCAAAGACTATTACGTAAGGTAGGAGGCCATTGGGAAATTGCACAACGTTTAATTCAACAACAAGAATATAATTATCCAGGAATGTCTCAAGAATGGTATTTACAAAGAGTCATTGAAGAAATAGAAAGCGATCGCAGTTAAAATCCCTGATATCCCCTATTTTTCAAGATTTTTTAAGAAATTTGGGGATTTTATTTTCATAAAGTTTAAACTCCTGATAAAGATTTTGTGAAAGCCACTATCTAACTATAGTCATTTGTTTTTTATTACTATAACATAGATTTTTATCAATAGATTAGTAGTCTAGCTAGTAAAACTTGAGTAAAAAACTGCTGGAACTACTAAATACAACCGTGCAAAATAATTAATAAAAATCAGATGGTATAAATGTATGTCAATCATAGATTTTAGACAAACACATCCCCAAACTACTTTTAAAAAACAACTGGAACAACAGTTTAAACAAAGATTCGTTTGTAACCGTTTAATTAATCCTCCTGAAAATTTTATTCCATTTTCTAAAACAGAGATTGAACAATCAATATCCCAAAGATTTGTACAACAAGTTAATAAATATCCTGATGCGATCGCTATTAAAGCTGATCAACAAACTTTAACCTATGAACAACTTAATCACAATGCTAATCAACTAGCAAATTATATACTGCAACACAGAGGAAATCAACTAGAAGTAATTGTCATTCTCTTAGAAAAAGGTACTGATTATATTACTAGCATTCTGGGAATATTGAAAACCGGAAAAATATTTGTTCCCTTAGATCCTACATTTCCCCTAGATAGATTAACTTATATTATTCAAGACTCTCAAGCAGTTGCAGTGATCACAAATAATCAAAATCTATCTTTAGCAAATCAATTAATTCATCCCCTAATTAATTGCCAATGTCAACTATTAAATATTGACGCAATAGATCCAGAAATTTCCGCTCAAAACCCCCAAATTAACATAGAACCATCCACACCAGCTTACATTATTTACACCAGTGGATCAACAGGAAATCCTAAAGGAGTATTACAAAATCATCGTCATTCTTTACATTATTCTATGAATGACACAAATACTTTATTAATTAGTCATCAAGATCGGGTAATTTTCCTCTATTCCTGTAGTGCTTTAGGAGGAATATTATGTATTTTCTACACATTATTAAATGGTGCAAGTTTACATTCATTTGATGTAAAAAGACAGGGATTAACTAATTTAATTAGCTGGTTAATTGATGAAGAAATTACAATTTACCATTCCTTTACGACACTATTTAGACACTTTATAAATACACTAGTTGGTACAGAAAGTTTTCCCAAAATTCGCCTAGTTAAATTAGGAGGAGAAGCCACATCTATTAGAGATGTGGAAAATTACAAAAAGTATTTCACCACAGATAGTATTTTATATGCCAGTTTGGGAGCAACAGAAACAGGAACTTTTAGAAATTTTATAGTAGATCATCACACGAAAATTACTCATAGTACCGTACCTATAGGTTATCCAGTGCAAGATATGGAAGTCATTTTATTAGATGACAATGGCCAAGAAGTTCCACAGGGTAAAATTGGGGAAATAGCAGTTAAAAGTCCATATTTAGCTTTAGGTTATTGGCAAAAACCAGAATTAACAAAAACTGTATTTTTACCAGATACAGAAAATCATCATCAAAGAATTTACCGCACAGGAGATTTAGGTTATATTCAACCTGATGGTTGTTTGTTTCATGCAGGAAGAAAAGACTTTCAAGTGAAAATTCGTGGCTTCCGCATTGAAGTTACAGAAATTGAAATGGCATTATTAAAAAGTGGTAATCTTCAAGAAGTAGTAGTCATAGCTAGTGAAGATATAAACCAAGATAAACGATTAATAGCTTATATTGTTCCCAAAGCAAAATTAACCCCAACTGTTAAAGAACTACGGCAATTTTTACAGCAACAACTACCAGAATATATGATTCCTGCTGAATTTGTATTTTTGGAGGCATTACCATTAACACCTAATGGTAAACTAGATAGAAAAGCATTACCACAATATCACCGGAAATATCAAAATATTGAACTTCATACTTTTACTCAAGTTCATCATAGTGTAGAACAACAGTTAATAGCTATTTGGGAAGAGTTATTAAATGTGCGAGGAATTAATCTTTATGATGACTTTTTTGAATTAGGAGGAAATTCTTTATTAGCTGTGAGATTATTTGCCATTATAGAACAGCAATTTCAGCAAAAATTACCATTATCTAGCTTATTTCCTGATAGTACAATATCAGCGATCGCCCAAGAAATTCGCCAGCAAAAAATCTTAACAAATCAAAAAATCAAAAATTGGTCATCCATTGTTAAATTACAACCCCAAGGAACAAAACCACCTTTATTTTTAATACATTCTTTAAGAGGAGAAGTATTATGTTATCGTAATTTAGCCTTACATCTAGGTTTAGATCAACCTGTATATGGTTTACAACCTCAAGGATTAGATGGAAAACAACCATTTCTCGTTACAATTGAAGATATGGCTAGAAAATATCTCCAAGAAATGCAAACTATTCAACCCCAAGGTCCCTATTATTTAGCAGGTTATTCTTTCGGAGGTATTATTGCTTATGAAATAGCCCAACAATTACATCAACAACATCAACAAGTAGCAATTTTAGCTATAGTTGATACCCTACGTCCAGGTTATAGTCAACGTTTATCATTTATACAACGTTTACCTTTGCATCTCAAAAATATCTTACAACAAAAACCCGATTATTTGTGGCGAAAACTTCCCGGTTGGTATGAACACACTAAATATTATTTTCAAAAAGGATATCATTCCCTAAATATTAATCATACAAAATATATCGATCTTGGTATGATTAATTTACAAGCTATGAATCAATATGTTTTTCAACCTTATCATGGTCAAGCTATCCTTTTCCGTACTAAGGATGAAGAACGTACTGACTCAATAAGTGTAAAATATGATCCGCAATTTGGCTGGGGTGAAATAATTACAGGAGGTGTTAATGTGGAATATATTCCCGGTTCCCATATTTCGCTATTAAATGAACCTTATGTTAAAGTATTAGCACACAAATTAAAAACTTATTTGTAGCAGTCAGTTATCAGCTATCAGCTATCATTAACCTGTACTTTCTGGTCTATTCTATCTTAATCTGTGATAATCTATGATATAAATAAAATCACGGTATTCCTACCTGTAATTCGTAGATTATTTAAGATTATTGACACGAGGTATAGTATCAGTGGGCATAGTAGTTGAAAAAATTTGTAAAAAGTTTGGTAACTTTCAAGCAGTTCAAGACGTGAACCTAGAAGTTAAAAGTGGTTGCTTAGTAGCTTTATTAGGTCCATCAGGATCGGGTAAATCTACACTGTTAAGATTAATAGCTGGTTTAGAAATACCTGATAGTGGTAAAATTATCTTAACAGGTAAAGATGCCACCTATCAAAGTGTGCAAGATAGAAATATAGGCTTTGTGTTTCAACACTATGCCCTATTTAAACATTTAACCGTGAGAGAAAATATAGCTTTTGGCTTAGAAATTCGTAACCTACCAAGGAAAAAAATTAAAGGTAGAGTGGAGGAATTACTAGAACTGGTACAATTAACTGGATTAGGCGATCGCTATCCTTCCCAACTTTCTGGAGGACAAAGACAGAGAGTAGCCTTAGCTAGGGCTTTAGCAGTAGAACCTAAAGTCTTATTATTAGATGAACCCTTTGGGGCGTTAGATGCTAAAGTGCGAAAGGATCTGCGTGCTTGGTTACGTCGTCTCCATGATGAAGTTCATGTTACCACAGTATTTGTTACCCATGATCAAGAAGAAGCAATGGAAGTTGCTGATGAAATTGTGGTCATGAATAAAGGTAAAGTGGAACAAGTTGGTACACCCGCAGAAATTTACGATCACCCAGCATCAGCCTTTGTGATGAGTTTTATTGGACCTGTTAATGTATTACCCAGTTCTGCCAAAATATTCCAAAGTAGTGGTTTTGACTCAGCAAACCCAGAAATATTTTTACGTCCTCAAGACATTTTAGTAGAAAGAGTGGCTAACGGTACAACCACACCGGCATTAATTAGGAGAGTGATTCATTTAGGGTGGGAAATTCAAGTAGAATTAGCTTTAGATGATGGACAAACCATGACAGCCCATTTAACTAGAGAAAAATTTGATGAATTAAAATTAGAACCACAAGAAAGAGTTTTTGTGAAACCTAAAGATGCGAAATCATTTCCTCTGGATTATTCTATTTAGGTGGATAATTTCTCAAAATCATTAATTAGCATTAACTAGTGTGTGTAAAATCTTAACTAAATCAACGCCAAAATATATGAAAATATATTTAATAGTGCTAAGTAAACACACACTACTAAACATTATTAAACATTAATCTTGAAAAATCCTAAAAACTTAGTCATATTTTGTAAATTTCCTGTATTGTAAATATCTAATTTCACAGTACAACCTTATTATATTTTTACATATTTAAACAATGGATAAATTTAGAGTGGAAGTTATTAGTAAAACACCAAATCCGCAACAAACAATCTACGCGGCTATGCACCAAGATTATACTGATGAGTTTGTCTATAATGAGCGCAATTCCTGGCCATCGGAAAGTGAAGCAGGAGAAATTATTGTTAAACGTTTATTAGCTGGACAAAGGGGACATTATGGACCTTTAGAACATCCCCAAATAGTTTTTAATTGCGGTTATTTTCCTCATGGTGTGATGCAGCAAGCGCGTACTCATCGCGTAGGAGTGAGCTTTGATGTACAATGTTTGTCCTATGATACTGAAATTACTCTTGTGAACTGTGAAGGGGAAACTAATGAGAAACTGAAAAAAAGTATTGGTGAACTATACAATATTTGGACAAAGAACGAAAAACAAGATATGGGAAAAATGCCGTTGCGAGTTCTTGATGAAGGAACTGGAATATTTAAAATTGGTAACATTAAAGATGTAATATGTAGTGGTATTCAACCAGTTTACAGAGTATCTTTAGAGGATGGTAAAACCTTAGATTGTACTGTTAATCACCGTCTATTTACGTCAGAAGGATGGTTGACAATGGGTGATGCAGTTGGTTTAATAACTAAACATGATGGTACAGTCCTAAAAATAACGAATCCTTGTTATTTAATGTGTAATGGTTTAGCAGTGGCAGAAAACCCTATTGAACAAAATTCCCATCATAAACAGATACAAGCACATCCAGTCAAGGTCAAAACTGTAGAATACCTTGGTCTACAAATGACCTATGATTTAGAAGTGGAAGGTAATTGGCATAATTTTGTGGCTAATGGCGTAGTTGTTCACAATTCATTTCGGTATACGGGAAACCAATTTATTGAAGTAGCAGAAGGTAAAAAAGATATAGAAGATGTTTTCTATCTGCGTCCTGTGGGTTATTACGCAGATAGACAAGGTAAAAAGTATTATTATTCACCAGAAAAGAGAACAGCAGATTTACAATGGTGTTTGGAAGCAGTTAAACAATATAAAGCAGATTTTGAAAGTGGAATGTCGGAGGAGCATATTCGCGGGAAGATGCCTTTTGATTATCGTCAGCATTTTGTAGTAAGTTTTAATTTGCGATCGCTTTTACATTTTCTCGACTTAAGAAATAAAAAAGACGCCCAGTTAGAAATTCAGAAGTTATGTGAATTGATGTGGCCACACTTTCAAAAATGGAGTCCTGCTATAGCTGCATGGTATGAAAAAACCAGGTTAGGAAAGGCTAGGTTAGCGCCATAATGTGAAACAGGACTTACTCAAGACAGAACAAAACTAAAGGATAATTCATGAATTACCCCATACGCAATAATGGTATTGCTGAACTCAGGTATGAAATTGAGAAATTCAAAATTTGAAACTTTGCGTCTAATGCAAGTGCTTCGCTTCGCCAATGCGCGAAATAAATATCATAGTAAAATTACTGTAGTGCAAGCTTCTTGCTTGCATCTATTATCCAAATTAAAATCAAAACAGCTTATTACTCTGTGCAACAGTGCGATCCTCATGCGTGAAACAAAGTCATAAGCTGTTGTGCCTTTAACTTGAATAATTAATACAAGCAAGATGCTTGTGCTACTGTAACTTCAGGTTTTTTAATTATACAGTGAGTGCTGCACATTAGCTTACTCTTAATCAGTAACATAAAAATCTGCAACTATCCACTAAAAATGATCCAACAACATCCTCTAAATCGTAAAATTCTGGATATCCTGATTTATGGTATACTCAATAGATATCTGGTGATAATTAATGTAGAGACATTTTATAGAATGTCTCTATAAGGTTTTTAAACATTTACAGCGATTTTCATCAGATGTCTAATATCTAATTTACGCAAAAACTTAGAAAATCATCAATGAACATTAGTAACATATTTCAAGCAGGTGGGGTAGTAATGTGGCCACTACTATTTTTCTCAGTGTTAGCAGTAGCACTAATTATAGAAAGGATAGTATTTTGGCAAAAAATTATCAATCGTCAAAATCGTACAGCTAGACAAGTATTAAACTTTTATCGTCAAGGAAATGTTGTCATAACTTTAGATATATTAAAAAATAATGCTGATTTACCAATTGCCAGAATTTTTTTAGCAGCTTTGGAATTAGAAGAAGCTACTCCAGAAGAGTTTAGATTAGCTTTAGAAAGTGAAGCGCAAGCAGAGATTCCACTGTTGAAAAGGTTTCAAAATATCTTTGATACAATAATTGGACTAGCGCCGTTATTAGGACTTTTAGGCACAGTATTAGGCTTAATTTCTGCCTTTGCATCTTTAAATATTGGTGATGTGGGAGGTACAAAAACCGCCACCGTTACATCTGGTATTAGTGAAGCGTTAGTTTCCACAGCTTCAGGACTAATAGTGGCAATTTTTACCCTATTTTTTGCTAATACATTTCGCGGTTTATATATACGTCAAATAGCTAGTATTCAAGAATTGGGCGGACATTTAGAATTATTATATCGTCGTTATTATGAAAGAGGAGATAAGGATAAATCCTATGCGCCTACAAGATGAACCAGACATTCCACCACAAATTAATATTGTGCCAATGATAGATGTGATCTTTGCAATTTTAACATTTTTCATCATGTCCTCATTGTTTTTAACTAAATCTGCTAGTTTACCTGTTAATCTTCCCAAGGCTGCCACTGCTAAATCACAAACTTCCCCGGCTCCAGCAACAGTAACTATAGATAAAATGGGTAATATTAGTTTGAATAAACAATTAACTAACTTGGATAAATTACCTACAAACATTAAAAACTTAATGGGTAATAATTCGGAAATAATTGTGATTATTAATGCTGATAAACAAGCTACTCATGGACAAGTGGTAACAGTTATGGATAATTTACGTCAAGTTAATGGTGTAAAATTAGCGATCGCTACTGAAAAACCGTAATTAGCTATCAGGAAATTTCCCTTTACTTCCTGAAATATTGAGTTTTGCAAATAAAAATGTCAAAAATAAACTTTCTGTAGTACCTTAAAAAGTACTTAACTCCTACGATCCTAAAATAGTAGTGTAAGCATCTTACCTGCAACAAAGATCAAAACTCAACACTTAACAACTTAATTATCTAAAATATAGGATGAAAAACAATTATGACTATTTGGGTAAACGAACAAATTGATCCATCAGGCATGGTTTATGCTTGTATTGCCTGTTGCAACGAATCTCAAGCACAGGAATGTCATGAATCATTTAGAAAAAACCTGACCCCCATGCAAAAAGCCGAGGGTTGGATTGCTAAAATCAGAACAGTGAGTTCCTGGGATGAAGTACCCGTGAATGCTTTGAAACTCAATTGATTTTGATGGATTGATTTTACTTTACTGATTTTACTTGATTGCTAAAATCAAATTGATAGTATTTCCTGAGCAAAAATGTGTTAACAACATTTATTATCATTGTCATTGGATTCTTAGCATTTTTATGTTCATTTTGGGCAATGCGTAAATATCAAAGACATAAAAGAAATCATAGAAATAGAATCAGACAAAACATCCCTGAATATATACCGAGCATTGCCCTTAACTCTATGATTGAGCAAATACAAACAGATCCACAGGATGGTGATTTTCCCAGCGATCGCTATTATTTAGAAGGAGTAGGCTATATTATAGGCGATATTACTTGTGAATTTAACGCCCAATCTAGCCATATTCGTTGTGCAGTTAATCCTCTAGGTCCGTGTGAAAACTGTCCTCACTATAGCAAACAACAACAATCAGACTATCAATCAGATAATAGTCAATAGGTTCTCAATAATGAATTATATCTGAGGTATGGTATAGAATGGATAATGATCGATCCTAGTGAATCATCTATGATAAATTGCAGTAAAACCATTAAAATAGTTATGTTTTGTAAAGTATAGACCACAGATGCTGATCAAGTTAGAAACCAAGAAATATTATAAATGGGTATGGGACGAACCCCTGGGAGGAGACTTTGACGAATGGGGTACTAGTACATACTTTATGGAAATTGGCAAAGATTTATACCCTTTAAGACAAATAGAAGTTTACCAAAATGGTAACGTTTTATTTTATGATAATAGCCATATATTAGATGACTATGGGATGCTGTGCGATAAGAAAATAGATATAGAAGATATAGAAGAATTTGAAATTACACAAGCGGAATTTGAAAAAGTCTGGCATAGCAAAATACCCATTAATAGGTAGTTGTGGTGTGTGTATAGACCTGTTAATTCTTAGGATAGCCTAAAGCCAGTCTCGCATTTACCTGCTATGCTTGAGGTAATCATGCCAGAGCCATGGAATATCAGTAAATCTACTCATTTTTAATCATGACCAACAATACTCAACTTAGTCTTTTTGATAACTCTAACAATCACCAAAATGATTTTATACCTACAGATGCAAAAGTTCCCATTCTATCAGCAACTTATCAGACCATAGAACAAATAGAAAAACACTGCAATCAATGTCAACGTTGTTCCTTAGCAGAAAATCGTACTCACGCAGTGATAGGCCGAGGTAATTTGCAAGCAAAAATCATGATTATTGGGGAAGCACCAGGAAAAAATGAAGATGAAACTGGTTTACCATTTGTTGGTAGATCAGGACAATTACTAGATAAAATTTTAGAATCAGTAAATTTAAGCACCGAAAAAGATACTTATATAGCTAATATTTGTAAATGTCGTCCGCCAGAAAACCGTGTTCCTACTAATGAAGAAATTACAGCCTGCAAACCATATTTATTAGAACAAATTAGATTAATAGACCCAAAAATTATCCTGTTAACAGGAGCAACATCTGTAAAAAGTATTACAGGAGATAAAAGAGCAATTACGAAAATTCGCGGGCAGTGGTTAGAATGGCAAGGGCGGTTATGTATGCCCATTTTTCATCCATCTTATCTACTACGCAACCCTTCCAAAGAGCCAGGATCACCTAAGTGGTTAATGTGGCAAGATATTCAAGAAGTACGGAATAAACTGGATAGTTTGAGATGAAAGGGAGTTTAGGGGGTAGGGGAAAAGTCAAAATTCTTGATTCTGACTTCTTCTGATCTGTTGCTGCCTAATTTCGTTTTGTTTTGTATCAGGTAGGATATAAATCATATCATGTCCGGTTTAACACTTATCATATCTGTTGAGGCTGGTAATGGGTCATTGGTAATTGGGCGGACATGATACAGCAGTTTCCGTTATTATTAGGTACAGATGTTAATGATAAAACCCTTGTAACACAGGCACCTTGCTGTGTTCATAGTGTACTTCATGTAGATGAAATGTGCTGTATCATACCCAAAATTAGCAATACTGGGGAATATTTGGGGAATTTGGTAATTTCAACAACCTATTCTATTCATCAATCTCTAACACATTATAAGTACCAAATATCTTTAATATCTCCGTGTATTCTTGTAGCTCTAACAAAGCAGATTGCATATTTGCTGAATTAATATCTGCCTCTATATCCAGAAAAAACAAATATTCCCCTAAATAGCGCTTAGTAGGACGTGATTCTATTCTACTCAAATTAATGTTTAAATCAGCAAATATTTGTAATGTTTTCACTAACGCACCAGGTAAATTGGCGGGTAAACTAAAAGCTAAAGATGTGTGACTATGACTTGTAAATTCGTGGTTATGCTCACTCACTACCCAAAATCTAGTACAATTATCAGGGTAATCATTAATACCTTTTGCTAATATTGGTAAATTATAAATTTCCGCAGCGCGACTAGAAGCAATAGCGGCTGTATTAGTGTTTTCTTTAATTCCTTTTAGTGCTTCTGTAGTAGAATTAGCCGGAATTAATTTAACATTGGGTAGAAATTGTGATAACCAACCTTGACATTGTGCTAATGCTTGAGGATGAGAATATACAAAATTTATTTCATTTAAGCTATTTGCACAGGAAATAATAGTGTGATTAACAGGTAGAATCAAAGCTAATTGAATTTGTAAATTTTCTAATTGCCAAAAAGTATCCAAAGTCATGCTAACACTACCCTCAATGGAATTTTCCACAGGAACAACAGCTATTTCCGCTTCTTGATCAGCTACAGCTTGCAAAGACTGGGCAATTGTAGTATGGGGATGCAAAGTTGCCGGAATGCCTCGATTTGTTCTTAACCAATTAAGATAGAATAAAGCCGCTTGTTCGGCATAAGTTCCTGGTGGTCCAAGATGGGCAATTTTCTTATGGATGTCTTGCATTTTTCCTCCCTAAACTGATTAATAATTAAATTAAATTAATTATTGTTTCTAATTTGCTACTGTTGACTCTAGTTGATTGTTAAGTGTCTTACCAAAAATCTTTTGTAGGGTGCATTAGACAACATGACTGCAAATAAACAGATTCTTGATATCTGATGTACCCTACCAATGTTCCAGTTGCGTAACTCCTGTAATTTGTTACTGTTTACTCTAGTTTATTGTTAAGAAATATTACAATAATAAAATAATCAATGTAAAATGAATAATCTAAATTTACTAATGGCTACCAAGTTTACTGCTTCTCAATCAGTGGAAATTTCTGTTCCTAAGCAGCCTATTCCCATTCATCATTACTTGCGTCAGCCGCAAAGGTTGGTTTATGCTTTGGCTGATAATAGTCTCATTAAACATATATCTGATGACGTATATCGTTTAAAAATGCGTCCGTTATCGTTTATGTCGTTAAGTATTCAACCAACAGTAGATATGAGAGTATGGGCAGATGCAGATGGAACAATTTATTTGCGATCGCTTAGTTGTGAAATACTAGGATTTGAATACATCAATCAAAGATTTGCCCTAAATTTAAAAGGTTACTTATCGCCTGTATCATCAGATAATGGTACAATGTTACAAGGAAAAGCGGATTTAGAGGTACAGGTAGATATTCCTCAGCCATTTTCCCTAACACCAAAAAACATTTTAGAGGCAACAGGTAATAGCCTACTCAAGAGTGTACTATTGACCATTAAACAAAGACTGTTGCATCACCTATTAGCAGATTATCGTCATTGGGTAGCATCACATATAGATAATATCAAAGAGTCAGGAGTCAGCAAGGGCTTAATGTTAAGCCCAGACTAGGAGTCAGGAGACTGTAGGGGTTTAGCAGTGCTAAACCCACAAGTCAGCATTCCCCACTCCGCACTCAACAGTCAGGAGAAACAATCAGTTGTAATTAAACCTGACAAGGACGAAATGATAGACGATGTAAGGGAGATGGTCCATACTGTTGTAAAGCCAGTAAATGTTTCTGGCTGCCATAACCCTTATTGTTGGCAATATCATACATCGGATATTTAGATCCTAGACGAGTAATTAAATCATCACGCCATACCTTAGCCATAATACTAGCTGCGGCGATGTTCAGCGATCGCTCATCACCCTTAATTACAGTATTTTGTGACCTTGACAACCCAGGTACTAACTGATTACCATCAATTAAACATAAACTAGGTGTAATTTTTAACTTATCCACAGCCCGTTTCATAGCCAATAAACTAGCCTGTAAAATATTTAACTTGTCTATTTCCGCAGTAGTAGCATAACCAATTTTCCAATCTATAGATAGACTAGCAATTTGTTGAGCCAATTTCACCCTACGAGAACTAGAAAGCTTCTTACTATCATTAATTTTGTCCCCCATCAGCATTGAAAAAGCACTTTCTGGTAAAATTACAGCCGCAGCAACCACAGGACCAAATAAACAACCTCTTCCCACCTCATCCACACCAGCAACCATACCATGAAAATTTGAGTAGTCAGATAATTCTAACCACATAGAAGTTAATGGTAATAGTTGTGTTTGTGTCATAATAGTGCGGAGTTGGGTGTTAGGAGTCAGTAGGGGTTTAGTGCCACTCATAGATGTCAATTTACAGCATTTTTCAGGTAAATAAGCTACAGTAGTTGAACCAGTTGAAGGCATCATCCTTTGTAATATAATTAACTATTAAATCGTTCAGCCAGCAAATAATTATATTGATATCGCAACATTTCTAGGGTTTTATCAATTTTTTCTGCTTGCTCTTTTGTCGGTTTAATTTTGTATTGATAGGATATCCGCACCTGATTATTGCCTTTTTCTGCTGTTGGTGTTACTGTCTACAAGCCATTCATCCCACGCTCTTAAGAGTGAGACGTGGGGCTTCTGTCAGGATAGCTAAACCCCGGAGTTGGAAGTTAGTAAAATTAGTCGTTTAAAACCGACTTAAGCTTTGAGACAGGGAATAAATTCCCTGGCTGGCTACTCATTCATATCATCACACGAAGATACATCTCCTTCCGTTGCTGAAGAACGACGACGGCGACGACGGTTAGGAATAGAAGTTGTTATAGATTCTATCTCCTCCGTATTTGATGTCATCATTGCTTCATCACTGGTTGTCATAATTGGTGTACTATCAGATGTACTAACGGTTGTAAAAATAGGAGAAGCTTCAAATTCAGAAACAGCAGGAGTATACTCATCCATCACATCAGAAGTAGGTTCTGCTTCAGGGAAAATATCATCAATGCTTGTACTGTTGACCCTGGGAAAAATAGAGATAATTTCCTCATCAGGCATTTGTCCAGGTTCAACTACATTAATCGTAACCGGACGAGAAATTTTTTCCATACCTAACTTAATTAAAGGAGAAACTCCCATTTCTGCAAAGGTATCTTGTTCTCTAGTGGACATTTCCACCATCACAATTTCTGGTGGTTCAATTTTTACAGTTTCTAATTTTACCTTACCCCGTTCTGGTTTTTCCGTCCAACTCGATTTAAGATTAGGTGTAGGTAGGTCTGATGCTCCTAATTCCCCTTCATCTAAATCTAAATCTGCATCATTAATAAACCCTAATGGATTATTATCTTTACCATTACTTCCCGTCATGCCCAAACGACTGCGACGGGTACGAGTGCGGCGTTTATCCCCTAATTCTTGATAACTGGGATGATGGGAAAGAGTTAAAGAGCTAAATTCTGACTCACTTTCAAAACCATCAGCAAAAGTATCATATTCCTTGGGTTCAGGAATACGCGGTGCTGGTAAACGTACCTCCTTTTGTGGAGTGGGAACAAAACGCTCAGGAATATCCGCCGCAGGTATAGGTAGACGGTTTTCCAGTTCTCCTGGTAATCTCACTGTATGACCTAAACCACCGCAAGTAGGACAAGTTTCCCCAAACAACTCATAGATATTTTGACCCTGACGTTTACGAGTTAGTTCTACTAACCCTAACTCTGTCAACTGGGCAATTTGGGGACGTGCTTTATCAGCCTTGAGTGTTTTATTAAAGTGCTCTAAAACCTGCATTTGATCACGGCGAGATTCCATATCAATAAAATCTACCACAATCACACCAGCAATATTTCTTAAGCGTAACTGACGAGCAATTTCTGTAGCAGCTTCACAGTTTGTCCATAATACCGTTTCTCTGGCTGTAGCTGATCTGGTAAATGAACCAGAGTTCACATCAATTACCGTTAACGCTTCCGTTGGCTGAATGATGATATAACCACCCGAAGGTAAATCTACTCTCGGCCTAAGTGCTTCTCGAATAGCAGCATTGATCCGGAAATATTCTAAAATTGGTGAGCGATCGCGGTGATGATCAATTAATAAACCCTGGGGCGTTTGGCCACCGCTCCAATTTTGTAAATACTGCTTAACCCTTCTTAACCCAGTGTTAGAATCAACTACAATGCGGTTTACATCCCCACCATACATATCCCGTAACACACGCTGAATAAAATCATCATCCCTATTTAACAAAGCTGGTGCACGAGTAGAAGCTGCTTCTTGTTGAATAGCTTCCCACTGCTTTTGTAATACTTCTAAATCCTCAATAATTGCTTCCTCTGGCTTTCCTTCCGCTTCCGTTCTTACCAATAAACCCATCCCAGCAGGTTTAATCAAAATTGCTAAAGCTCTTAACCTATTACGTTCATTTTCGTTCTTGATACGTCTTGATAAGTTAACACCTCTACCATAGGGCATTAACACCATATAACGACCTGGCAACGTAATATTACCTGTTAACCTTGGACCCTTGGTTCCCGTTGGCTCTTTCATCACTTGCACCAGAGCCTTTTGTTGCGGAGTCAATAGTTCCGTGATTGCTGCTGCACTGCGTTTTAACCTCAATGGACCTAAATCAGTCACATGAATAAAACCATTGCGCTCAGGGTCGCCAATATTGACAAAGGCCGCATCTATACCAGGTAATACGTTTTCAACTACACCTAAATAGATATCACCAATTTGATGATGCCCCGTAGCTACAACCAACTCTTGTATTTGATCTTCCGAAAAAACCGCAGCTATTTGATGCTGTTCGGCGATAATAATTTGTTTTGGCATTCAATTTCCTCAAAAACTGACAGCATAAATGATGGGATTTGTGAAAAATTTTCTGTTATTCTTCTTCCGTTGATGTTATTGCTGCAAAGTGCTAATTAGTCATCAGTAGTCAGTAGTCAGTAGTCAGCCATCAGCTTTTCTTCTTCTATAAAACTCAAGGTGGTTGTTACAGTAAACATCTTTTGTATTGTGCATCAGCATATAGCAGGTGACAGGTAACAGGTAACTCCAGTTGAAAGTCCGTTGGTGTCTTGTGTTGTATGATCACAATATGTTCTCATCTAACTAACAACCACTATATTACTAATTTACTGATAGCTGATAGCTGATAGCTAATAGCCGATTATAGCTTAAGAAATCAAATCAACCATCTATGGTTAATTTTTCACAAATTATATCTACCATTGAGTGAAATGCTATGTAGCAGGTATTTGTAGAAAGCATCATGGACGAGAACTTGACAAAAGCTATGGTAACTATCAATTCACAAGGTACTTATAGAAAGAGTGTTTTATAATTTACATATCTGGGATATAATTCTAATTGCACTCTTATATATTTACTTACATCTCCTGAACTTCAGGTTTGTGAACTAAGTCATTCAATGCAGCGCCAGAAAATTTCTCTTCACCTAATTGTAACGCAAACTTGCAAAAAATCAATTAGTATTTTTGGTAATTGGTAATTGGTGATTGATAATTGGTAAGCTGTTGTGCTTTTAATTTGGGCGTTGCTGATTAAGGGTATGATCAAGGTTTAACGCAGAGGCACTCCAGATACACAAGAGTAAGATTTTCATTTTTGTAACTTTTCCATTTCACACTCTAATTGAGCAACGCCTTAATTTGGATAATAGATGCAAGCAAGATGCTTGAACTACAGTAATTTTAGGTTTTTTAGTTATACAGTGAGTGCTGCACATCAGCTTATGATAGTATATATTATGGAATATATCTGTATTAATCAGCATAATCTTACAAATTAGAATTTAGATATAGAATATCACTTCCTAGTTTAAAGAAGTACAAAATTATCTGCGTTCATCCGCGTTCATCTGCGTTTAACTCAAACTTTATGTACTTCAATGCAATACTATTTTAGACATCTCCATCATTAACCAAGCGTTGACGATGAATGTGCAACATCTGAAATTCTGTCATCATTTCTGACTCTGGAGTGCGGAGTGAGGAGTGCTGATAGCTGACCCTTGAAAACATTAATAATATCTGTTCAGGACGCAATATTGAACCATCAGCGCGACAACTTCCTAAATAACGAATTACTGCGATAGATTCTCCATCTACAATTGTAGTTTTAATTAACTCTATTTCCCACAATCTTTCTCGCAGATTTATCATTTGTTCTTTTCCTGACTTGGTTGTATGTGGTGTTAAAATCTCCTGTGCATTTTTAATACTATCTATCCAATTTTGCCATTGTTCATGACTGGCTGATGACGTAGATATAGTTAATAAATACTCTGCTCCTACCAATGTTTGATTAGCTGACTTATTTTTTAAGTCAACCTCTACTACTTTATACACAGGTATATCTGCTGGTAATTGATTTACTAACTGTTGCTGAAAATTATTAATATCCATCCGTTCTGTTAATTCAAAGTCTACCATTTCGCCACTACTAGTTGCGCCTAAAGCTAAAGCACTAGCTATAGCAATACGTGGTGAAGGATGAAAACCTCCTGTAAAAGCTATCGGTAAACCTGCACGACGGATAACTCTATCAAATAATCTTAACAAATCTAAATGACTGACTAAAGCCATATCACCTTGTTTACCAAACCATACCCGCAGTCTTTGACTCTTTGTGGTATTGGGAACAAATTCACCTTGAAACTGGGGAATAGGAGGTGCAGGAATTACCACATTATGCCCAAATTCCGGGCTACAAACCCCACAATGGGAACAACCTTCAAAAGAGCAGTCAGGAACGGTTGCGGCTGCTAGAGCGCGTTCTAGGTCTTCCTGAAGCCATTTTTTATCTATACCTGTATCTATGTGATCCCAAGGTAGGGGAATGTCTAAGGGAGATACTGGTTTTTGTTCGTCGTTGGTATGAAATAAGTTCCATTCGCCATTTTCCACTTGACGATATTTCCAGTCTAGGCCAGCCTCGGATATGGCTTGTCCCCAGGCTGCGTAAGCTGTTTGTATATTATCAAACCATGAATCCATACCTGCCCCTAGTTCCCAAGCCCGACGGAGAACTTTTCCGAGACTGCGATCGCCTCTGCCGATAAAATCTTCCATAGCAGAAATACGAATATCGGTAAAATTGGCTTTAACATTTCGCATTTGGCGAAATTCCTGCCGCAACAAGTCTCGTTTACGCGCAAATTCTGCCGTTGCTACGGAATGCCATTGAAAAGGTGTATGGGGTTTAGGGGTAAAATTAGAAATAGTTAAGGTAAAATTAATTGGCCTACGTCCTTTACTCCAACATTCCCGTTGTAACCATCGGATAGTGTCTGCAATACCAATCACATCTTCATCAGTTTCACCGGGTAGACCAATCATAAAATACAATTTGATTTTATCCCAACCTTGATCTCTAGCGGTTTTTATCCCCCGCAATAATTCCTCATTGGTTAACCCTTTATTTACTATATCGCGCATTCTTTGCGTTCCCGCTTCTGGCGCAAAAGTCAAACTTCCCTGCCGTGTTCCTCCTAAAATATTAGCAATATTTTCATCAAACCTATCTACTCGTTGACTGGGAAGTGATAGGGAAATATTGTCATTCTTTAAGCGGTTTTTAATTTCCATACCCACCGCAGGTAAAGCCAAATAATCGGAACAACTCAGAGATAATAGAGAAAATTCGCTGTACCCCGTTTGTCGCATTCCCGTTTCTATGGCTTCTACCACTTTTTCCGGTTCTACATCTCGCGCTGGCCTGGTTAACATTCCTGGTTGACAAAAACGACAACCGCGAGTACATCCCCTACGAATTTCCATAACTAGTCTATCATGTACTGTTTCCATATAAGGAACTAAACCGATGGAATAGGCAGGAATAGGAGTAGCCACACGCCGAATGATACGCTCTGGTACATCTGCTGTGAGAGGATAGACAGATCCGGTATCAGCCATAGCATAAAATTGAGGTACATAAACACCAGGAATTTGTGCCAAATCTAGTAAAATAGCTTTTTTGCTTAAACCAGCATTTTTGCCTTCTGCCATCACTAAACCTATTTCGGGAAGGAGTTCTTCTCCATCCCCTAAAGCGAAAAAGTCGAAAAAGTCTGCATAAGGTTCGGGGTTAGATGTGGCAGTTTGTCCACCCGCAAAAATTAGGGGATAATTCCCTTGGAGTCTTTCTTCCCAAGTCAGAGGAATACCTGCTAAGTCTAACATTTCTAAGATGTTAGTCGCGCCTAATTCATAGCTGAGACTAAAACCTAAAATATCAAATTCTGTTAAGGCACGTTTTGATTCTACTGCAAATAGTGGTATTTGAGTTTGACGAAGTTTAGCAATTAAGTCTGGACCAGGAAGATAAGAGCGATCGCATAATTGTCCAGGTTGAGCATTTAAAATATTATATAGGATAATATGTCCTAAATTGGACGCGCCCACTTCATATATTTCAGGATAAGTTAATACCCAGCGTACTGTAGCATTTTCCCAAGGTTTATGAACCGCTAACCGCTCATTGCCTAAATAACGGGCAGGTTTTAAAATATCTGATGTGATTAATTTTTCAGTTATAATAGTCACTTTGTCTCTCTTTATAACTATGTAAATAAAGCTAACAGTTTTTAATTATAGCATGATTGTAAGTATTTCGAGATAAGTAGGGTGTGTTAGCGATAGCGTAACGCACCATAGCACCATAAATGGCAATTATTTATAGATAAAGTGTTAGCGATAGCGTAACGCACCATAGCACCATAAATGGCAATTATTTATAGATAAAGCGATTAAAAATTGGCGACTAGAAATCGCATCTACACAAATAAAACCTGCCTACGCAGGTTAAAATATTTATACCAATTCTGTATGAAGATTCTCTAAATTTAGATCATAAATGAACCACGAAGACACAAAGGAAGCGAAGAAAGAAATACAAGATCAAAAAATTTGGCGCAAACTCATAAAGAAATGGTATTACTATATTATTATTAGTCCACGAAAGTGGACTTTGATTGTGTAGCAGCGAATTACATTCGCCCAATACCGCCCAATAAATTTAAAATATCCTCTTAATTTATCACCTAATTTCCCAAGCAACTTGACTTAAAATATTCATAGGTTTAATCTCTTTTAATAACTGCATTTGTTCTGTATTTTTAACTAATAAACAACCTGCAAAACCCAAAGAATTAATCGAAATTGAAGCAAACTCTTCTAACTTTCTAGGAACTATTAATAACCATTCTTTAGTTGCTAATAAATTATATGCTGCTGATTGTTGATGATTAATTTCTGTAATTCCTAAATATGCTAGTAATGTCTTATATTTCTCATAAATTGTAATTATATCATCTGTAATATTGATTTTAGCAAAAGCGTGTAAAAAAGGCAATGTAGGAATAATACCAACATCATGAGAAAATTTGGCTAATGCTAATAATGGAGTAATGGGAATATCTGTTTTTGAAAAAGGTACTAAT
Organism: Anabaena sp. FACHB-1237; assembly: GCF_014696225.1. Taxonomy (GTDB): domain Bacteria; phylum Cyanobacteriota; class Cyanobacteriia; order Cyanobacteriales; family Nostocaceae; genus FACHB-1237. The sequence continues at coordinate 152,340 of NZ_JACJPV010000001.1, forward strand.
TGCAAATGTTTATGTTTTTGACTAGCGCCAGCAATTTTACCACCATTATAAAATACTAAACCAGGAAAATCTTGTAAACAAGTCCATGTAGCGGTAAAATCTGCTAAATCTAATAAAGTTTCTTGTTGTACAAAATTGCGAGTCACAATTAATAAATGATGATTGACAACATTGAATTTATTTAAAATACAAAGATGTGTATTAGAAATTTCTGTAACAAATAAATCTGGTTCAGGAGGTAAAAAAGGATTGAATTGTTGACCATGAATATCTTTTTTCTTGGCTGCTTTTTGTTTATTATTAATATTAGTTAAAATTCTCACTAAAAATTGCACTCCATCTTGTTCAACTATTTCTAATTCTGTGGAAATGGATTTTAATGCACCTGTTTCTAAGGCCTTTTGAGTGGTTTGCTTTACGCTTGTCCATAATGTTCCTGGTTTTAATAGTATTGTATTGTTATTCATAATATATAAAATAATATATAAAATTTAGATAAATTTAGATAAATTTAGATCCCGGACTTCTTTAAGAAGTAGGGGATCTAAAGATTAACACCAAATACGACCACGACGGAAAGGTTTATCAGGTTCAGTTTGTTGGGCTTTTTGTCTAGCCATTTCCTGTTACCAAAAACTATAATCTTCCAAACCAGTTGACAGAATATTACGTTTAATTTCTTCTGGTTGTTTAGGTTGTGGTTCGCTAGAATTTACCGATGTTTTATTTTTTTGACTCATAATATTAACAACTCCTAAATCATACAACTACAAGAAGATTTAATTTGCTGATAGCTACGATATTGAAAAGCAGCCGGATAATTATAATTAGCGCCATGTAATAAATCCATGCGAAGCACAGGGAGGGTGAGAAAGGGGTGCGATCGCTCCTATGAGGATATGTGGTAGTTTTAGAGCGATGGCTTATCACCTAAAAAAGATTCTGGTGAATCACAACTCGTTAAATTACCCTTCAACATCAATTTAACGCCTTCACCAAACCAGTCTTCTTCACAAGGAAGAAGTTAAACTCGAAATCCAGGGGGGTATCCTTTTGCGGGCGACGACGCGGAGTAACTCACCCCATTATACCACTCACCTCAACGAAAGTAATAAGTCTATTGACCCATCCCTTGGCGCACGGTTCGCCTCGATGAATTGACGAACAACCCTTGTCAGTTCCGGGGTTTCGGATACCTGGCACGGGGGTGGTGGAAAACTGGACTTAGATCCCACATTCCGCACCCTGGGGTGTCACATGGTATTATCACTTAATTTACTCTTGATTTTTGGATATAAATTATGCGTTTTTGGCATCCTACCTCCGTTAATTTTCCGAGAATTAGTATACAATACAACCTCATGTTATCATAAAAAACGGTAAAAACCGATTGTGACAGTTGAGGGTGCGAAAGATAGGTTTAATAAAATAATAAAAATTTAATAACACATACAAAAAGTTTGATAGTTAACATCTAACTGTTAACTCTTATGTCTTTGCCAAATTTGATTTATGAATAAATTTAATTGTTTTTGAGCAATCTTATCAATTTCAAATCTTAGCTCCTTTGGTACAAGCTGTGATAATAAATTAATAACTTCTGTATCTAAAGCGGGTCTAAACGCGGTAGTATTCCATAATAAATCACCTGCTTCTCGTAAATCAATAATATTAGCAGTATCTTCGTGCAGATTTCCGTTAAAATAGTGATTATAATGTTGTAAATCGTCATGATACTCAACTAACAATAAAGGACGAACCCAACATAAACCACGAGAAACTACTTCTTCAATTACTTCTACATAAAGATGCTTATTGTAATCATCTAAAGATATAATTTGCCCTGATTGAAACTTTGGTTTAATATTCATATTGATTTAATTTTCTCTCAATTTCTGGATCAACTTAATTATAATCAAGTATAATTAAGTTTATATCCCTGTGATGACAATGCTGAACAGTTAGCGTAGCAACAATTAAGGTACTTAGGTAATTAACTGATGATCAAAGTTAGACATAAATAAACTGTTAAGTCTATCTTGCTGATGTTGTACCTATATCCTTTACTTTGCTATATATTGTAGTCTATTAAAATTAAAAGAGCAAAGAATAGTGTCAGTTCAAACCATTGAGAAAAACTCTACTACCCGCAAAATTGCACCTAGATATCGGGTGTTACTCCATAATGATGATTATAATTCTATGGAGTATGTTGTTCAAGTTCTTTTAACTACTGTTAGCAGTCTGACTCAACCTCAAGCTGTTAGTATTATGATGGAGGCACACCATAATGGTTTAGCTTTGGTGATTACTTGCGCTCAAGAACACGCTGAGTTTTATTGTGAAACGCTAAAAAGTCATGGTTTAAGTAGTACAATAGAACCAGATGAATAGCTATCAGCTATCAGCTTTTAGTTGTAAAATTTGTTTTTTGCATGGCTAGATCATGTTAAATATTATCAAATATGAGATCCCCGATTTCTTCAAGAGGTTGGGGATCTAAATAATTTTAATAGTGATCATATCAAGTATTATGAAATTAAATTTGGCTGAATTTGCTCAACGCTCTGCTCCCGTGAGACTAGGTTGTTTTATTATAGCATTATTATTAATATGGTTGCCTTTTGCCATTCCTATTTATTTATTAGTTGCAGATACTAATTTACAAAGTATTATTACATTAGTAATATTATATATCCAATTCATGATTTTAGTCAAGGTTTCTGGTAAGTTTATTTATCAACAACCTCGCATTTTTAGTGATTATGGTTTAGAGTTTTCGGGGCTGAATTTTGTGAATATTATTCAAGGTTTAAGTTTAGGTTTCTTCAATATATTCTTAGTTTTTATTATTCAAGGTTTATTAGGTTTATTAACATGGCAAAAACCGCAATTATTGTTAATTAACCTGATAGGAGAAAGTTTATTAGTGGGGTTAGGAATAGGTTTTGCAGAAGAGTTATTTTTTCGTGGTTGGTTTTTAGAAGAATTGCGAAAAGATTATAGTTTTGATGTGGCTTTATGGGTAAGTGCAATTTTCTTTGCATTAACTCATTTTATTAAACCTATAGATGTGATGATTGCCAGTTTACCACAGTTTCCAGCTTTGATATTATTGGGTTTAAGTTTGGTATGGGCTAAAAAATGGAAAAGGGGAAGATTGGGTTTCTCTATGGGTTTACATGGTGGTTTAGTGGGTGGTTATTATATTATTAATGTGGGTAATTTGGTGAAATATTCTGGTGTTGTTCCTGATTGGGTTACAGGGGTAAATAATAATCCTTTACAGGGTATAATGGGGGTAGTTTTTATGTTAGGTTTAGCTGGGTTGATGTATCACAAAGGAACAGCAAATAATTAGCCGTAGGGGCAAAACCCCTGTGGTTGCCCAAGGAGTCAGAATAAACAATTTGCACTCCGCACTACCCAATTATCAATTCCCTAAATATTTTTGTACAACCATCCAACCTGTGATAGATACCCAAGTTAAACCTATAAATAATAAGAGATTACAGGTAATATGTAAAGGTTTTGCCCAAGTTGCACCACTACTAATTTGAGTGGCACTAAAAGAGGAAATTAAGGTTAAAATAACGACGGTTACACCTGCTATTAAATGTGATGAATGTCCTAAATTTCCAAAATGTCCTAATGTGCCGATAATACCAATTACTAGTAATAATAATACTAAACCTACCATTGTTAAACCGATGATATAATGGAGCGATCGCAATTCCTCACGGTTTCTTGGTAATAATATTCCTAAAGGTGCTTGTTGTCTGGTTCTCATGATAAACATAGAAAAACCACTAATAGCTAAAAATAGATATGCTAATAATGATAATCCCATAGACCAGGCTGCTATTTTCCATAGCCATAAAAATGAAGGTAGGTGCATATTTTTTATTTCTTTATTTAGACAATTATCAAACTATTATATATCATAATTTCATTATTTGCATTAGGAGTTAAAAAATAAGGCGTTGCTGAATTGGGATATGATATTTATTGCGCGCGTCAGCGAAGCGAACCACTTGCGTTAGATGCAAAGGAGCAAAGACACAAAGTTTCAAATATGGTATTTTATCACCAATTACCAGCCTGAATTAGATGAATAGTAATTTGTGTAACTAACAACAATAAAGAACAAAAATATGGCAACTAAACTAACTGAAAGATTTGAAAAAGCTGTGGTTTATGCCATTCAATTGCATTCTTTACAAGTGCGTAAACAAACAGAAATTCCCTATGCGACTCACTTATTGAGTGTATCATCTTTAGTATTAGAAGATGGGGGAGATGAAGATGAAGCGATCGCTGCATTATTACATGATGCTATTGAAGATCAGGAAGGGTTATAAACAAGAAAAGTAAATATTAGAATATTTTGGAGAAAGAGTGACAGAAATAGTAGATGGTTGTACAGAATAAATTATCAAACCTAAACCACCTTGGCGCGATCGCAAATTGAATTATTTAGAAAAAATTCGCAATGGTTTCTTACCGTCGTGTAGCCTTAGCAGATAAGCTCCATAATTCCCGTTATATTTTAACGGACAAAAGACAAAAGAAAGATGTAATTTGGGATAAATTCGGTGGTAAAAAAAGCAGGAATTTTATGGTTTTATCGCACGTTTTTAGATATTTATAAGGCCGATAATTTTCTATCTATGTTACTACCAGAATTGGAAAAATAGGAAGATGGTGTAATTCGTTTATTTAGTTTTAATCCTGAACAGGAGGTAATTGTCAAATGGATTCCTTAACTAATCAATATCGTCAGATTATTAAAAAAAATCTTGAAGAATATGCTGATTTATTTGGTAAAGCTGAAAAAAAACTTGCATCTTTACAAGCTGAATACTTAGAATTACAAGAATCTATTAAGAATATAGAAATACTGAAATCAGAATCATCTTTGCGAAAGCAAGAATTAGACCTGGAAACCATAAAAATAGAAGAGGATATTGAACAAATTACAACAGAAAATAAAAATCTCAAAAGTCAATTAGAAGAATTAAATCAGAGTAACCAAAACTTAACCAAGGTGAATTTACAACTAGAAAAAGAAAATGAAGAATTAAAACTATTAGAAAATCAATTATTTCTGTTACACAAAGAATATAAAGAATTAAAAGAATCTATTGAACATATAGAAATCTTAAAATCAGCATCAACCTTACGGAAGCAAGAATTAGAACAAGAAACAAGAAAACTAGAGGAAGATATTCAACGCATTTCTAAAGAGAATAAAAACCTTCAAACTCAAGTAGATACATTAAGTTATAATAATCAACAGCTAACTGAAGCTAATAGTAAGCTGAAAAAAGATAACAGAGATTTAAAGAATATATTAGATCAAATCAAACTTAAATTAACAATTCATATCAATAGTTTATTGAGATTAGAAGATAGTGAAATTCGCAAGGGTTTAATCAAGTTATTACAATCTATACAGGGTTAATAATTTTTATGGTTAATTATAAAAGTAAGAAAATTTTTCAAGGGATGACTTATTGTGAACTGCAAAAACATAACTCACAAAATAGAATTAAATTATCTCCAGAAGATCAAAAATGGTTAAAAGAGAATAATTATAAAAATATCAGATGGGAAAATGTTATTAGTCTATATAATCAAATTCAAGATTTTTTAGTGAAGTATCAGGTAGAAGATTTAACCCTGGAAGAATTATTTTTACAAGCGGATCATATTGGTAATAAATATCTCACAGAGGAAGAAATACAAGATTTTCAGCAAAAACTAGCAAAACAACTTAATGAAATTGCAGAAGAAATAGATAAACAGTTTCCTGATACAGAAATAGAAATTATTGATTTTAGTCAAAACACTAAATCTAAACCCAGAAAAAAACGCAATCAAAAAACCTACAGAACTACTAAATTATAGGAATCATAAAAATATGAAGTTAGAAAATAAAAATATTGACGAATTATTTAAAATAGCAGATAAAATTGGTAACAAGAGATATCATAAGCTGACAGCGCAAGATTTTGAGAATTATAAAAAATTCGACCATTGGAGATATATTAATGGTGATTCAGAATGTGGAATAACTGAAGAAAGTAAAAATTGGGTAAGAGATAATTCTGATTGGTGTTGTCCAATTTGTGATCAGAAATACAAAGACGATAATGTGAGAACTATTGATCATAAGTTAGCAAGATCACAGTATCCCTGGTTATCATTAGAATTTAAAAATTTATGGGTTATTTGTCGAAATTGTAATTTGGAAAAGGGAGAAATGCACTGGTATGAATATGAACTTTATATTTTTAAAAAATATCCAGAAATTTATCCTTTTATAAAATCTGTACGTCCTGTTAGCTTATTACGTTCTTTAAAGGAATAAATAAAAGGAAATTATGTAGAATGACAGGCGATCGCATTTTTGATTTAGAGTAAGGAGTGCGATCGCATTATCTAATGTAGATTTGAGAGCGATTTTTAATATTTTCAAGTCATATCCTAGTTTAACAATAAATGGAAGTAAGTACCATAATTAAACACTAAAAACCTGCCTAAAAAATTACCTACATCTATTTGCAACCATCAGCCATATCAAACAATAATCTCACGCCCAAACACAAAAATACTTAGTTCACTGCATATTTTCGCGCCTCTGCGTGAGAATTAAAACACATTTTCAGTCAACAATAAACTTTACTGCTGATAGCTAATCACTAATAACTAATTCAACCACCTAGCAGCATCTTTAGCATGGTAAGTTAAAATTAAATCAGCACCAGCGCGCTTAAAACTAGTTAAAGTTTCCATTACTATTCTTTCTTCATCAACCCAACCATTTAAAGCCGCAGCTTTTACCATAGAATATTCACCGGACACATTATAAGCTGCCACAGGTAAATTACTAGCCTGCTTAACCTGCCAAATAATATCCATATAAGATAAAGCTGGTTTAACCATCAAAATATCCGCACCTTCAGCTACATCTAATTCAATTTCTTTGATAGCTTCGCGGGAGTTACCAGGGTCCATTTGATAGGTGCGTCTATCTCCAAATTGAGGAGTAGAATCTGCTGCATCTCTAAAAGGTCCATAATAAGCAGAAGCATATTTAGCTGCATAAGACATAATAGGAATATCTATAAAACCTGCTTCATCTAAACCGGAACGAATAGCTTGCACAAAACCGTCCATCATTCCCGAAGGTGCAATAATATCCGCACCAGCTTGCGCTTGAGAAACTGCGGTTTTTTTCAACAATTCTAAAGTAGGATCATTTAATACTCTACCTGTTAAATCACCTGTTTGTAAATAACCACAATGACCATGACTTGTATACTCACACAGACAAGTATCATTAATCACTATTAAATCAGGAACAGTATTTTTAACTGCGGTTGTGGCTTTTTGGACAATACCACAATCATGCCATGCACCAGTAGCTTCTATGTCTTTATCGGCGGGAATACCAAATAAAATAATTGCGGGTATTCCTAAGTCATAAACTTCCTTAGCTTCTTCCACAATTTTATCTATTGAAAGCTGATAAACTCCTGGCATTGACTTTACTTCATTAGCAATTTGTTCACCAGGAACTGCAAATAATGGATATATCAAATCACTAGTATTTACAACAGTTTCGCGCACCATACGACGTAATTGAGGATGAGTGCGTAAGCGACGAGGACGATGTATAGGAAACATGGCTTTTTGTCAATTAAAAAAATAAAAATGGACGCAAAAAAAACCGTCACAAAAACTAGTTTTGTGTTGACTTTATTCAGGGAAACTACAAACAGTGCTTTTAACTGTCTTTTGCCCTGCTCTTCATGAAGTGGTGGGGCAATTTTGTATTTTACATCTTTATGGACATTTTCCTGGATTTTTTTGCGAAAATATCAAAAAAATATTTCAAAAATATTTCAAAAATATCGAACATATTTTCTCATTAAGTAGTGATTCAAAGTAAATTGTATATTTAGGAAGGTAACTTAGGAAAGGGTTTTTATGAACTATTTAGTATCATTTACCCCATCTGCCGTAATAAAAATCACTAAGTTGTGAAATCTCTTTAATGTTGGCCGATGTCCCACACTAATAAAAGTAGTACCACTTTGTAACAGTAAATCATAAAGACTAGCTTCATTTTGTTCATCTAGGGCACTGGTAGCTTCATCTAAGATGACATATTTAGGTTTGCTTACTAAAAACCTAGCAAAAGCGAGTCTTTGCTGTTCTCCTAAAGATAATACCTCACTCCAATCCTGTTCTACATCAAAACCACCAAATCTCATATCTAAATCTAATAAATTGACTTTTTGGAGAATTTCATGTAATTGATGATCAGTTAAATGACTATTACCAAAAGGGTAAAATAGTTGATCTCGTAAACTTCCTAACATCATATAAGGACGTTGGGGTAAAAATAGCATTTCTGATAATTCTGGACGAAAAATCACACCAGTACCGCTATTCCATAACCCAGCAACAGCACGTAATAAGGAACTTTTCCCACAACCACTTTCTCCCATAATTAATAATCCCTGGCCTGTAGCTAATGTAATAGACAAATTTCTAAATAGGGTTTTTTCATAGTTAGGAGTTTGTAAGGTGAGATTTTCTACTGCTATTTTATTACTAGGAATAATTTTAATTACTTCCTGTGGTTCTACCAAAATGTGACGATTTTTTAAAGAATGATTTAATAAATATAAACGATTAATAGAAGCAGCAAATTTGGTAAATTTCTCAAATTGATACATAATTACATTTACAGAAAAAGCCACTTGTCCAAAAGCACCTCCAGCTTCCACTACTTTTCCTACCAGAATTTCTCCACTTAATACTTGATTTCCTAAAATAATTGCGGGAATGATCACTGGTAAATAACTAAATTGGTATTTGAAAATATTTAGATACACCTCTGACCATAAAATTAGTTTTTGGAAGTTTTGAAACACTTCTTGAAAAATTAATTTAATTTTATTATCTTCTTGGATAATGCCATTATAAAAAGCGATAGATTCGGCATTTTCTCTAATTCTCACTAGTCCGAATCGAAAATTAGCTTCTTTTTTTAGTTGCTCATAATTTAGATTAGTTAATTTTTTTCCATAAAAACCAATAGTTAAGGCATAAGCTAAAATAGAGTAAATTACTAAGGCAAAAACTAAACTTTGAGAAATAGACCAAAGAATAATACTAAAAGTACCAACTACAAAGATAGACTCCACAATATTTACTAAAAATTGTAAACATTGTTGACAAAAATTAGCGATATCCTCAGAAATACGTTGATCGGGATTATCAATATCTTTATAAAGATAGGTTAAGTCATAAAATGAGCGATCGCTAAAATACTTATCTAAGAAAAAATTAGTTAACCACCTGCGCCAATAAATGCCCAAAGTTTCTCTTACGTAACCATAACCAGAATTAAATAATCCAAAAATCATGATTCCGGCCAAAACTAGCAAAATGCCTTGCCAAAAACCTGGACTATTTTTAGCTGCAAGGGATGTAATTAAATTACCCTGAACAGTATTTAAAACTACCTTGAGTTGTGTATTAGCAAATAAAAGGACACCGAGAAATACTAACAAAGCCAAAGCACCTTGTTGTTCATTGCCAAACCAATAGAGTTTAGCGATCGACCAAAACCGCTTAACAGATTGAAACTTAAATCTTTTGCGTAAATTCATAAAAACCCGGCAACCTATAAAATAGAAATTAATGACTTAATCAAACTACTCAGGTTTACTGACACAAATTAGGTTAGTATCATAACTGAATATCAATATTACATATCATTGAGAATATAGGACAATGCGTAATTTCACATTCATTTGGATAGGACAACTAATATCACTAATTGGCACATGGATGGCATCCTTCGCCCTAGACATTTGGGTATTTCAAAAAACTGGATCTGCTACCCAATTTGCTCTGGTTACAATTACCACCAGCTTACCACTAGTTTTAGTCTCACCCATAGCAGGAACATTAATAGACCGATGGAATCGCCGATGGACTGTAATTATTAGTGATGCTTGTATAGGAATATGTATTCTTATCTTCACCATTTCAGTGAGTACAGGTCAATTACAAGTATGGCACATATATTTAATTAACACATTTATATCCCTTTTTAGTGGGTTTCAGAATCCCGCCTACAAAGCCTTAATTACCTGCTTAGTACCAATAGAAAAACTACATAAAGTAAGTGGTATGGTACAATTAGCCTTTGGTATTCAACAAATAGCATCCCCCTTACTAGCAGGTTTATTACTTTCTATCATAGATATTCAAGGTATTCTCATCATTGACCTAAGTACAGTTATCATTGCTTTAATTCCACTACTGATGACTAAAGTAGTAGAAATTTCTCAATATCCTGTAGAAGAAACCCAAAAAGTATCATTTTGGCAAGAAATGATTTATGGATGGAAATACCTGCAAGAAAGTTCTGGACTGCTAGAATTTTTAATCCTCTATACTATTTATCAATTTTTAGTAGGTTGTGTTTTTGTTCTAGCTTATCCACTAGTTTTATCCCTCACTACCTCCTCACAACTAGGAATAATCATGTTTGTTGGTGGGTTAGGAATACTCACAACCTCACTAATTATCAGTAAATGGGGGAATCAATGGGAAAACCTGACGAATATAGTCATCACAGCTATGATATTCAGTGGATTATGGATAGCGATCGCCGGATTACGTCCTTCCATATTACAAATTAGTATATGTACCCTCCTATTTTTTCTCTGTAGTCCCATCATCAACGGCTTAACCCAAGTCATCTTCCAGAAAAAAGTCCCCCCTCAAGTACAAGGCAGAATTTTCGCCATCACTGGTGCAATTTCCACCGCCGGTTTACCAGTAGCCGCCGTATTTGCTGCCCCCCTAGCAGACAACATTTTAGAACCACTCATGGACTTTAACGGTCCTTGGGCAAACAACATCATCGGACAAATCATTGGTTCAGGTCCAGGAAGAGGTATAGCCCTATTATTTGTTATCTTAGGATTATTCACCTTAATAATCACATTGATTGGTTCACAATATCCCACCATTCGTAAATTATGATTTAGGTAATTGGCAATTGCCAATTGCCAATTAGTCTCTTAACAACTCCCCCAACACAAAAGTAAATGGTGGTAACAAAATCCGCATTCCACCATTGGTAAAATGTAACCCACCACCAGCCGTAGCCAACAGTAAATTAACACCAGAAAACTCACCATACCAATCAGGAATTTTTACATCCTCTTCAGAAATAGAATTTCCGCTCAAATTCATCGCCACAAATAACCATTTTTCCCCCTCATCACCATGAATTAACACACACCATAAACCATTATTTCTTGAAAATAATAAAGTTCTCACCCCTTCATAAAACAAAGGATGATGAAAGCGAATATTTGCTAATTGGTGAATAATTTTAAAAGTGGGATTATCTTGACTATAAGAAACAAAAGATTGGCGATTAATTGGACCAAAAATCCATACACAACCAGGATTTTCAAACATATCTTCCCGCACATAACAATCATGGCCAATAGTTTCCCCGGTTTCCTGTTTTTGGTGAAAACCTAAAGCCCCAGAATATTCCTGTTCAGTACCCTGATACATATAGGGAACTTGGGGACCCAAAATCAAACAAGCTAAACCGAAATGTAACCTAATTCTAGCTTCCTCTGCATTTCCTAAACGACTTAAAAACTGATGAAAAATTCTGGTAGTATCTTGATTATCCAAAAACATCAAATTATTTTGCCACCCACCAGAATAAATTTCTGAAGGTTCTAAAAAACCACAAAAATAGTCAGCTAAACCTCCCAACCAATGTGGATTATCAAACGAACGTTTCACCGCATAATATGTGGGATAATCAATCATATTAGTGAACTTAGCATCATTGTATTCCAGCACTTCTGCATGGTTACTACCTGCGTGTTCAGCAATCTGTAAAAACTTATTTTTACCTAAAAATTTTGCATATCTATCAATTTCTTCCACACAAGGTTGCCAAAAATCTAAACCAATATGTCGCGCTGAATCATATCGCAACCCATCCACATCTGTTTCTGCAATCCAATATTTTAAATGTTGAATTAATAACTCTCTGACATAACTTGTTTCCGTGCGCCAATCTTCCAAAAAACCAAATAATCTTTGATTGATCATATCAGTATATTCAGGACCATGAAACAAGCAAGTATTCCGTGCTTCTATAGGATAAGGTAAAACCGCCTCTGGATCACCCTGTATATACTTAAATTCCCCTCCAGGAGGACCACCATACTGTTCCCAATTAATACTATCAGTAATGTGATTATTAACCACATCTAAAATTACATAAATATCAACATCATGAGCTTTTTTGACTAATTCCTTGACACAGTTAAGTGTACCCAAACGAGGATCAACCATTAACAGATGAATAGGATGATAACCATGATAACCATCCGGTGCATTTACATAAACTGGACTTAAAATAATAACTTTCACTCCGAGAGATTTTAAATAATCTATCTTTTCAGTTACACCACGAATTGTGCCACCATGACTGGTATAAGGTGAAGCAGGATCATATTTAACTCTACCTAAACCTGCAAGATTAACTTGAGAACTACGGGCAAATCTATCAATAATAATAGAGTAAAATACTCGTGATTGCCAGCTTTTTGGACTAGGTGTAGTTTCCCCCTTTGGTAATGGTCCATAGAGGGGTTTACCATCTACAAAACCCAAAAACGTGGCAGGTATTTCTGTCATACTCTGAGGTGCTTCATCACAAACTAATATACACCTTGATTCTCGACTAGTATATTCATTACCAAAATCATCAATATATCCTAGTCTATATTTATAATCTCCACCATTACCAATAGGCGGTAAAGTTACAGAAAATAATTTAAAACCATTTTCCAAAATTCTTTCACTGTGTGCTGTAATTCTACCAGAATCACTGTATCCTTTTTGATCATGTATTTGATATGCTATTTGTCCTATTTTGGGATTTTTGGACAGGGAAACACCAAAATGAATACATATTTTCTCATCACTTCTAAAAACCCAATTAAAGGGTGCTGTATGATGATCTAAATGCAGTTCACAATATTCATCAAAATAACGCATAAATTTATTTTTCTCCCCCAGATTTTGCTGACTGATGATGTGAGAATGAACAATTAATTGTTGATTATCCAGACTATAACTTCTGCGTAATGTAAATGTAGAAGTGTAACAGTTAAAATTATAACCTCTTATAACTTATAAAACTAAGTAACAACTGAGGATACATGGTAGCATCCTCAATCATACTATGTGAAGCTATCTTACGAGTTAGTAATTTTATCAGATTCTTCTATTGTATTAGCTATTGTAGTAGCTGTAGTATTTAGCCATTGCTCATCCATTTTAGGCATTGACCATTTTTGATCAGATTGCCGAAAATAAAAGTAATTGTATAATAACATAGCAGTGATTAACATAAGTAATCCTTCTAATATCATCAACAAACCGATACCACGACCTTGACCAATTTCTATAATTTGTCCTACTGTACTAGCTAATAAGCCACCATTAGATAACATTGGTTCTAGCATACCATCAGCTAGGGGACTAGCACTAAGATTACCACAAGCTAATCCTAATCCTGTCACTGCTCCTAATAGTGAAAGTACACGACCTTGGACTTTAGGATGTACACTAGTTTGCCAAATTGTATAGTTCGTACTTAAAACAATAGGAATGGTAAAGAAAGATATAAAAAGACCTACTGCTATAGTAGGAATAAAGGGTTTAAACCCAGCAATTATTAAAGCAACACCATTAAGTGCAGAAAATACAAAGAGGGTTAATATAGATTTTTTTCCTCCTCCCCAAATACTCATAAATACACTACCAACTACCATACCACAGCCAGCAATTGACATCACTGTACCAAAAGTTATTGTGGAAGCGAATGATAAAATCAACGGATCAATTAACACCGTAGTCATACCACTAATAAAAAAGTGTAGTGTCATAAATACTAGCAGAATTACCAAGACAAAGTGACCAGAAATACTTGCCCAACCGTAAGCAATTTCCTGGAAAACTGTCAGTCGTTGACTCAAATTATTATCAGAAGATTCAGGTTCAGGAATTTTGATAATAGATAATATTATTAAAGCAATGATATAGCTAGAAAAATCAAGTACTAGTAATCCTTGTAGTTCTATTGCGCCTATTAGTATACCTGCTAAAATTGGTGCTGTTAATTGTCCTACTGCTGTACTTAATTGTATTAAACCATTGGCTCTACCTATTTGATCGTTTTTTACCATCATGGTAACTGCTGCTGATTTGGCAATCATTTGGAAAGAACCACATAGTGATGTGATAAAGGCAGAAATGTAGGTATGCCACACTTCTAAATAATTTGTAAATAGTAGTATTGCTAACGTTAATGTCACTATTGCAGCTACCATATCACTGATGATAATAATAACCTGACGATTCCATCTATCTACTAATGCACCCACTACAGGTGTAATTAATACTCCTGGTAATGTTGTCAAAAATATTACTACACTTAACTGTGTAACTGCGTGAGTATGTTGATATACCCAAATACTCAGTCCAAACCCTGTCAGACGGTTGCCAATTTCTGACAAAGATTGTCCACCCCAGAAGAGAAAAAATGTTCGTATCTCTAGGATGAAGTTAATTAGTTGATGGAAATATCTAATCATATAAACAGTAATGAATGTGGGAATTATAACTCTTTTTATCAATAATCAGTATTTTTTGATGCTAGAGTTGTGATAGCATTATACAACCTCTGGTCAAAAACTGTCTCAAAATTTTTGAATTAGTTATCACCAGTCAGGAGTCAGTAGGGCCGCCGTTGTTGTTTTTGTTGTTGTTGTTTTTGTTCAACCCTACCGCACTCCGCTATTGCCAAGTTGCTACATCTGTTAGTATTTCAGGAATTTGGCCTTGTGATATAGGAAATTCTAATAAAGTTTCTCTAATGCCTAAATAACCTGACTCTGCAAATGATAGTAACATCCTTCTCAATGCAAACCACACATCTGACTCGTATTCCCAATCACTATACCGTTTAGAATGACCTGCAATAGAACGTAATGCCCAAAAGTAGGAATTTCTGACTACAGAACCACCTTTTTTAAATTCTGGTAAGTCTTCATGATATATAAATAATATGTTATTCTCGATTCTAGCTCTCATAGATGATTATCGGATAAATTACAGTTACTAATAAGTATAAGTATTTATATTATATATATTATAAATCCCTGTTCAAAGTTAGCTCTCTATATTTTATGCCTAGACACAATTTACTATACTACTTTTTACTCTTAGGAAATGCTTATAATCAAAAACATTAAGTAATGATTCTAGTGGTCTGTCAGGCTAAAAATTGTGAGTTTGAGGGAAAAGAGAGAGCCTATAAACTATAAACCTCATCTACAAATAGGAAATTGACGTACCATTAGAAATCATAGAAGCAGCCTGCAAAATTCATGGGGATTTAAAAATCAAATGTATACCTATACAAGATGCAGATATTTTAATTGGAGCTACAGCTATTGTACGCGGGTTGAAATTCGTTTCTAATGATACTGATTTATGGGAAGTGGAGAGCATTAACTTAGAAAACTGGCTGATAACTGATCATCAATAATGGGTAATCGCTCCTTTATTAATCTAACATTGACGATTGATCTTAGAAATTCCTGTATTATAATAAAACTTCTAAATTTAGATACCATAATCATGTCCAAGGTTCTTGTTTCCGATCCTATAGATCAAGTTGGCATTGACATCCTTTCCCAAGTAGCAACTGTAGATGTCAAAACTAATCTCAAACCTGATGAACTTAAAGCCATTATTGGTGAATATGACGCGCTAATGATTCGTTCTGGTACTCGCGTTACTGAAGATATTATCGAAGCTGGTACACAGTTAAAAATTATTGGACGTGCCGGAGTAGGAGTAGATAATGTAGATGTTCCTGCTGCCACACGCAAAGGTATTGTAGTTGTTAATTCTCCTGAAGGTAATACTATTGCGGCGGCTGAACACGCTTTAGCAATGATGTTATCTCTATCTCGTCACATCCCAGATGCGAATGCTTCTGTAAAACGCGGAGAATGGGATAGAAAAAGTTTTGTTGGTGGAGAAGTCTATAAAAAGACTCTGGGTGTGGTTGGTTTAGGTAAAATAGGTTCTCATGTAGCTACTGTAGCTAAAGCTATGGGGATGAAACTGTTAGCTTATGATCCTTTTATTTCTGCCGAACGGGCTGAACAATTGGGTTGTCAATTGGTGGATTTAGATTTACTATTCCAACAAGCTGACTATATCACTTTACACATTCCTAAAACCTCGGAAACTACTAATTTAATTAATGCTAAAACCCTGGCATTAATGAAACCTACTACCCGGATTATTAACTGCGCTCGTGGTGGTATTATTGATGAAGCAGCTTTAGCCGCAGCTATTAAGGAAGGTAAAATCGCAGGTGCAGCTTTAGATGTATTTGCTAGTGAACCTTTGGGAGATTCGGAATTGCGATCGCTCACTAAAGACATAATTCTTACACCCCATTTAGGTGCATCCACCACTGAAGCACAAGTTAATGTGGCTATAGATGTAGCTGAACAAATTCGTGATGTAATATTAGGATTACCTGCCCGTTCTGCCGTGAATATCCCCGGACTCGGACCTGATATACTAGCAGAATTGAAGCCTTATATGGAATTAGCAGAAACTTTGGGTAATTTGGTAGGACAGTTAAGTGGTGGTAGAATTGATAGCTTAACTGTGAGACTACAAGGGGAATTGGCCAGCAATAAGAGTCAGCCTATGGTAATTGCTGCTTTAAAAGGACTATTGTATCCAGCATTACGGGAGCGGATTAATTACGTTAATGCTACTATTGAAGCTAAGGAACGTGGTATTAGAGTTATTGAGACGAGAGATAGTTCCGCTAGAGACTATGCTGGTTCATTACATTTAGAAGCAATAGGTACTTTGGGTACACATTCAGTAACAGGTGCATTATTAGGGGACAAAGAAATTCACCTCATAGATGTGGATGGTTTCCCCATCAACGTCCCACCTAGTAAATATATGTTGTTTACCCTACATCGGGATATGCCTGGTATTATTGGTAAACTTGGTTCTTTGCTAGGTAGTTTTAATGTGAATATTGCTAGTATGCAAGTAGGCAGGAAAATCGTCCGTGGTGATGCGGTTATGGCCTTAACTATTGATGATCCTTTACCTGAAGGGATTTTAGAAGAGATTAAGAAATTATCAGGTATTCGAGACGCATACACAGTTACTCTGTAACAGTGAGATACTACGCAGACATAACGCTAAGACTATGGTAATAGGAGTCAAGAGTCAGAATAATTTTGACTTTTGACTTTTGATGAAAATTTGGGATCACAAGTGCGGATGCGATCGCACCAATGATGACTTTTATGTATAATGAAAGAGCGATCAATATCCCAATAATTTGATTACCAACAGGAACAAATTTAATCATTAACCAATAGACATCTTGTGCTAATTAAATGTGCATAACCACCAAACCCTTGTAGGGAAAATTCATGAATTGTCCAGGGGATAATTTTCACTCATAAGTCTAATAACTTTCAACAAAGTCCAAATCTGATTTGGTATTGACATGGATTTTGAGTCAAGATATTTCTAGCAGTATGTGGCCACGCTACGCTATCAGACTATAGCCAAATTAGCTAAAATATAAATCATCATCATACCTCTAAACTTACTTGACCAATGAATACAAAAATCAAACCAGACTGGACTGGACAAACCTTACTTTCGCAAATGGTTAATCTGCTCATCAATACTAAGCCTATATATAGTATTATGAAACAACAAGCTAGGCAAGTAATGATCAAAACTGCGGAAAAAAATGGTATTCCTTGGCGTAAAAATTACGAAAAGCTAGACAAGTCAGGAATTAAAGAAAAACTAGCAGAAATTGTTAATACTAATGTAGTTTATCCCGATTATTACCAAGTTCCTTTTCATGCTTATAGTCAAGGAAATCTTTGTTGGGAGGCTGCTTTTGAAGCTGCTAGTGCTACCTATTCTATGGCATTACGAGTATATCCACAAGAAAATATTACTTGGGAAACTGCACACCGCAGATTAAGATCCAGTTTTCACGAAGTTGTAGGCAATTATGTAACTCAAGAGGTACAAGATATCCTAGATATTGGTTGTTCCATTGGTATTTCTACTTTACAAATACATCGCTATTTTCAACAAAAACAAAAGCATCCAGTCAAAACAGTCGGTTTAGATTTATCTCCCTATATGTTGAGTGTAGCTAAATATTCGGATGTTAATCATGAAATATCTCAATGGTTACATTCTCTAGCAGAAAACACACAATTACCCCATGAATCTTTTGATTTAATCACTCTCCAATTTATCACTCATGAACTGCCAGATTTTGCTAGTAAAGCTATTTTTCAGGAAGTTTTACGTTTATTGCGTCCAGGTGGTTGTATTGCTATCGCAGATAATAATCCTAAATCTCCTGTAATTCAAAATTTACCCCCGGTACTCTTTACATTAATGAAAAGTACAGAACCTTGGAGTGATCAATACTATCTTTTTGATATAGAAGCAAATTTAGACAATATAGGTTTTCAGAATGTCAAAACTTTTTGTACTGATCCTCGACATCGTGCTATTGTTGCCCAAAAACCAAGTTTGTAACAGCAGAAACCAATACCAAAAGGGTGGAGTAACCCCCACCCTTGAACATTTGACGCTAAAAAAAGATTAACGTTTTGCCAGTTTTTTCGCCATTTTACGCAGACGAATTGATTGCGGTGTTACTTCTACTAATTCATCCGGTCCAATATATTCTAATGCCCGTTCTAAGCTCATGTCTACTGGTGCCTGTAATTGCACTAATTCATCACCACCTGATGCCCGATGGTTTGTTAACTGCTTGGTTTTACAAACATTCAATTCTAAGTCTTGAGGACGGTTGTGTTCACCTACTATCATCCCTCTATAAACTTTAGTTCCAGGAGTGATAAAAAATGCACCTCTATCTTCGGCGTTTTTCATGGCGTAGAATGTGGAAACACCTTCTTCAAAGGAAATTAATACGCCTTTATTGCGAGCTTCAATTTCACCGCAAAGGGAGCGATAGTCTAGGAAGCTGTGGTTCATGATTCCTTCACCACGAGTCATCCGCATAAATTCACCACGGAAGCCAATTAAACCACGGGCGGGAATAACAAACTCTAATTGTGTGCGATCGCCTGCGCCGGGCTGCATATCTTGCATTTCGCCTTTTCGTTGTCCCAAACGTTCAATACAGCTACCAACGGAGTCCGCAGGAACGTCTAAAACTAATAACTCATAAGGTTCGCAAGGTTGGCCATTCACTGTGCGGTAAATTACTTGGGGTTGGGAAACTTGGAATTCGTAACCTTCACGACGCATGGTTTCAATTAAGATCCCCAGGTGTAATTCTCCCCGTCCAGATACTAGGAATTTTTCGGGAGAGTCTGTTTCTTCTACGCGCAAGGCCACGTTTGTTTCCAATTCACGGAATAAGCGATCGCGCACTTGTCGAGATGTTACCAGCTTACCTTCTTGACCTGCAAATGGTGAATCATTCACCCAGAAGGTCATTTGTAATGTGGGTTCATCTACCTTAATCAGAGGTAAAGCCAGAGGTTCATTAGGATCTGTAATAGTTTCACCAATATAGGCATCAGCAAAACCAGCTACAGCCACAATATAACCTGCGGTAGCTTCGGCCATTTCTACCCGTCTTAATCCTTCAAATCCCAATAATTTGGTAATTTTACCCTTAACAATATTGCCACTTTCTGTTACTAAAGCTGCTTGTTGTCCAGAGCGGATAGTACCATTATGGATTCTACCAATTACAATACGTCCTAGATATTCAGAATAATCTAGGGTTGTCACTTGTAACTGTAGAGGTTTATTAGGATCTCCCACAGGTGCAGGTACATGACGCAGAATAGCCTCAAATAAAGGCTGCATATCTACCGCTTCATCATCCAAACTTTCTTTAGCGTAACCGCCCATACCGGAGGCGAACAGATAGGGAAAATCACATTGATCTTCATCTGCGCCTAATTCTAGAAATAGATCCAAAACTTTATCAACAGCAACGTGGGGATCAGCTTGTCCTCTGTCTATTTTGTTAACCACAACAATAGGACGTAGACCTTTCTCCAAAGCCTTTTTCAGTACAAAGCGGGTTTGGGGCATTGGTCCTTCATTGGCATCAACAATCAGTAAACAACCGTCAACCATGCCAAGTACCCGTTCTACTTCTCCGCCGAAGTCAGCGTGTCCAGGAGTATCAACAATATTGATCAGTGTTTCTCTATAGCGAACTGCTGTATTTTTAGAAAGAATAGTAATCCCACGTTCCCTCTCCAAAGCATTGGAGTCCATGACGCAATCCGGAACGTCTTCGCCTTCGCGGAAAATGCCGGACTGTTTCAAAAGAGCATCAACCAGGGTGGTTTTACCGTGGTCAACGTGAGCGATAATGGCGACGTTACGAATTGGGAGCGTCATAGATTAGGTAAACTTTAATGTTTTTAGATTAGTAACTAAGTGTTTGGCGTTTGGCTCTTTTATCAGAAGTGGGGATTTTTTGCCAGTTCTGTAATGAACCTTTAATAATTCTAGCGTAATTGTGACAAATATTGTTGTTTTGATAAGAATTAATAAAATATTTTTTCAGGTTTAGGTAAATCCTGTTTTAATTGTTGATAAGTTGGGGATTTTTTAGTAAAAATGTACTAAAAAGTTTAACTTAAACTATAATAGAGTGTGTATGATATTGGATTTGCGAGTGTGATTATGATTGACTGTCTAACTGTATCTCGCTATTTCATTATTAAGGCTTACCAAGAAGGTATAGAAGCAGAAATGACTAACATGAAAGTACAAAATCTGCTTTATTATGCCCAAAGTTTACATTTAGCCATGTATGATCAACCATTATTTCCCGAAGAAATACAAGCATGGCGTTATGGTCCAGTTTGTCCACCTGGCTATAGATTTTACAGCGAATTTGAAGCTAAACAATTACCTATTCCTGATCAAGAATCATTATCAAAAATATCTGAAGATGAAAAACAACTACTAGAAGAAGTATGGGAATATTTTGGTGGTTATCATGCCTATCGTTTAAGTGATATGACTCATTTAGACAAATCAGATTAATGTATATGGAATATATGGTTATTGGGCGATCGCTAGGTCAGTAAAAAGGATATTCCCCGCTATCGCTCTTTTCCTCCTTATTTATTAAGGGTTTCAGCTTGAGTTGACACCAATGAGCATTGTTAAACTCTACCTGTGCATTCCTAATTAACTAAAACCGTTGGTTATTAACACCGTCGACTACGTATCTTTCAAGAATCAAATATTAGTCCCATATCCATATCAATGGTGCATGCTAACATAATTTGTCTTAATAATTAAGGAACGTGAGATTTTTCTAGCTTTTCATTAGTATTGGTACTTGTTTTTTTGAGATTTTTTTCTACTAACATAGGACTATTAGGATTTTGCAGATCAATATAATCTATATTACCTGGATTAAGTTGATCTGCTAAACCTTTCATTTTTGCCATTAACTTAATTTGTTCTGGTAACTTATAACTGGGACTACCCAAATGGAATTTACCTAGTTCTGTGGTGAAAATTATATTTGTGGGATCTCGATAATCAATTTCTTTTACCTGCAACGAACTGTCTGCAATAGCTTGATAAATTTGACTCCAAAAAGGTTTATATTCTCTGGGATCGCCCAAAACTCTTAGCTGAGGTAATTCCAAGTTAGGATTTAGAGATTGATAGATTTTTAAGGGTATTAACTCTCCTTGCTCATCTAACAAATTAAGGTTATTTTGTTGACTATTATTACTACTGATTGCACAAGGTTTACTGGCTGATTTCTTATCAGTCTGACAAGGCTGAGGTTTTTTATATAGTGGTAGTTCAGCGATCGCTACCGGTAGTTTTTCTTTAATGTCAATAATTAAACCTGGTGGAAATAAGCGACGAGTTACGCTTGCTTCAGATATGGTCGGTTTTTTCTTTAAAGATTCCGCAATTTTTCCTGGTTTAATTCTCCATAAAGATTGAGGATAAGACAACGCAATTAAATCATTAACATCTTTTCCTGTTAAAATTTTATCTCCTGATTTAACTACAATTTGTTCTGCATTTTTTAACACCCATATAGGCTGTAATGCTATCCAAAATAACCCAGAAGCTAAACCTGTTACAGCTAAAGTTTGCCAGATATTCTGCATAATTTTGATTTGTCTCTGCCGTTGCAGTTTTTTCCGGCGCTGCCTCAAACTTTTCCGAGAAACTGATAATATACCCGCCATAGCAATTCCTTTTTCTCCTTTTTTATCAATAATAAAAACTAATTATTAATTTTTTCATGATTTGACATCATTTTAATTTACTATCACCAAGTCAAAACCTAAGAAATATCAAAACTATTAGCTATTTTATCATCATAATAAACTCCTGTTATTTGTTCAGTTACTTAGAGGCATTTACCGTCTACCTTTAACGATCAATATTATCTTGAATATCTTGATCTTCATCAGAAAACTTTACTAATAAGGCCTGCAATCTCATACGTTCAATATAAGGCCAACCTCCTTGAGATTCCATATTTTTCAGTAGCGAATATAATCTTTGGCGATTATCTGGTAAACTTTCCTGAAATAGACCATCACGAATTTCTTTGTGTAACTTCTCTAAATGTCTTAACAAATTTAAGAGAGCCATTACATCTCCCTGACAAGATTGAGAAGCGGTACTAACTACAGATGAGATAGTGTCAAGTTGGTGCTTCAAATGTTCTGATATACAATTTTGATTATTGCTCATAAAAGGTTATACTCCATAAAACTTGTTAAAGACAAGGAAATAAAATTGATGAAAAGTTAGTAGAGATGGATGTTTTCTCAATAGATTGGCAAATTATATAGCAATCCTCTGGAATTTGCGAATATATCTCATCATCAATGCTGGGATCACTAGATTTTTCTAGTAGTAAGCAATCTTATTCTGCTATTTTTTAGGAATAAACACTTGATGGTAAGGTAAATGTATCCCTATAGTATTTACCCACCCAAGGGACAATGGGCGTTATAGTTCGTCCTATCAGGGTTATACCCAAAAACTAAAAGCATAGAATAAATACTTATGCTTTTTGAAACTATTAAATATTTATTTTTAACACTGAGGTTGATCATGAAGTATCGCGCTTTAATAGTTGCTTTTTTCGCTTTATGTCTAGGATTCATTACTGCTTGTGGTGATAATACATCTGTAAGTGCCAAGGAGGTACGTACTTATGAACAAATTCGCGGTACAGGATTAGCTAACAAATGTCCACAGTTAGCAGAAACTAGTCGAGGTTTTATTGCTATTGATCCTAGTAAATCCTATAGCGTTAAAGAACTTTGTTTAGAACCAACAAACTATTTTGTTAAGGAAGAACCTGCTAACAAACGTCAAGAAGCTGAATTTGTTCCTGGTAAACTATTGACTCGCTACACTTCTACCATTGACCAAGTACAAGGTAAATTAACTGTTAATCCTGATAATAGCTTTACCTTTACTGAAAAAGATGGTTTGGACTTCCAAGCTATTACTGTAAAACTTCCTGGTGGTGAATTAGTTCCCTTCCTCTTTACTATCAAAAACTTAGTGGCTCAAACACAACCTAACTTAAACAGCATTAATACTTCTACTGACTTTGAAGGGAATTTTAAAGTTCCTTCCTATCGTGGTGCATCTTTCCTAGATCCTAAAGGTCGTGGTGTAGTAAGTGGATATGATAATGCTGTAGCTTTACCTGCTCAATCTGATGATCAAGATTTAGATCGCGCTAA
Source organism: Anabaena sp. FACHB-1237 (assembly GCF_014696225.1). Lineage (GTDB taxonomy): Bacteria > Cyanobacteriota > Cyanobacteriia > Cyanobacteriales > Nostocaceae > FACHB-1237. Next base: position 176,321 of record NZ_JACJPV010000001.1, read on the forward strand.
TATTAAGCGTGCAGAGATTCTCCAAGGTAAAATTTCCTTACAAGTGGCTAAGGTAGATAGCGTTTCTGGTGAAATTGCTGGAACTTTTGAAAGTGAACAACCTTCTGATACAGACTTAGGTGCTGGCGAACCTAAAGAAGTGAAAATTCGTGGTTTGTTCTATGCTCGCGTTGAACCTCTTGCTTAAATAAACTATCAATCAAAAGTTCAATGATTTAAAAGATTTCAAACATAGAACAACAAAAAAAGTAAGCATAGGAGTAACTCATAAATTATTCTTATGCTTATTCCTATCCTAAATAGGCTTCCTCCAAAAAATATTCTCCTAATGAATGACAGGTAAAAGGTGACAGTTTTAGTCAGGTGGTCTTATCTACTTAAGAAGTGTTGAATGTTAAGATTGTCACCTACCTTCTGCACCCTAAACTTTCACACAACAACGTTGTTTGGGGATTTAGAACAAGCGAACTGCTTGCAGCAGCACTTCGCTATCTCAAATTTCCATTGAGGTATTTAAAAATCCGATAGCGGAGCGTGGTGTTAGTCATAATTACTGATGTGGCACCTGGGTGTGCAAAATGTGGGTTGTAAATATTTATTGTATAATTCCGTAGGTTTTACTTATAGCTTTATAATACAATACGACTTACGCAAGTGTCACATCAAAAATCTGACGTGGTTGGTGAGCTTGTCGAACCACACCCTACTAACGTGCCAGTTGTGTAAGTACTGTACAATTAGCAATTAGCTGAAAAGCTAAAAGAATATATTTAACATCTTAACAAATTAATTGCTTTAAAAAAACCTAAACTACTATGACTACGATCACATCTAATGCTAATGAACTTAAACAGCAAATTACACAACTACTCAAACAATATGAACAATCCCGTTCAGAAAGAGTCCGTAATCAATTAGTGGAACTAAATTTTGGGCTTGTCAGAAAAGAAGCTCTCTATTGGATGAATCAATGTCATGAGAGTTATGACGATTTGCTGCAAGTAGGCTCTATCGGGTTAATTAAAGCAATAGAAAAATTTGAACTTTCTAAGGGTCATGCTTTGAGTTCCTATGCGGTTCCCTATATTCGCGGGGAAATCCAACACTATTTGAGAGACAATTGTGTTACTGTGCCTATCCCCCGTCACTGGGTAACCATTCAACAAAAATCCGTTTTGCTGACTCATTGTTTCCAAGAAAAATACAATCGTCAACCTACAGATGTTGAATTAGCCGCAGGATTAAAAATTTCTGTAGATGAATGGCAAAAAATTAAATTAGCTTGGATAAATCGTAATCCTTTAAGTTTAGATGTAACAATTAAAAATCATGAACAAGAATCTACTTGTTTAAATGAATTAGTTCCAGATCACAATTATCGGAGTTTTCAATTAGCGCAGGAAGACCAGTTACTTTTACAACAAGCCTTAATGCAATTAGAAGAGCGTACTCGTCAAATTCTGGAATATGTCTTTTTACATGATTTAACTCAGAAAGAAGTAGCAGAACAATTAGGTATTAGCATAGTTACTGTTTCTCGCCGTATCAAAAAGGGATTATATGCTTTGAAAAATTTTATATTTGCTGCAAACTAATGTTAGAGTTATATCCGGATCCATTGGTGTCAAATTAAGGTACAGATAGCTTATTTGTTTGGGTGACCTACCCGCCCAGAAATGATAGCGTAGCCTGCCTGGCGTGAGCCATATTTGAGGGTTAATAGCGTGCATTTTACTAAAGTAAACTGAGGTTACAAAGATTTTCATGTAGTATGTAAGGTTGGGTTGAGAAACGAAACCCAACATTTACAAGGGTTTGTTGGGTTTGACCCTCAAACCTTTGATTTATCTGAGTTTTATATTTATTCAGCAAGCCCTAGTTACTAGTGAACAACTGCGTAAACTTGTCACAGTATTAATAAAATGCTCCGCAACTTGGTCTATTTCTTCGGCAGTATTAAACCTACCAATACCAAAACGTACAGTAGCATAGGCTAATTTATCAGGATGCCCTAAAGCCTTTAAAACATAAGAAGGTGCAATATTATGGGAGGAACAAGCAGAACCAGAAGATACTGCGACAATTGGTTGTAAACCTAAAGATAAGGCTGCACCATCTAAACCTTCCACGCTAATATTCAAATTTCCTGCTAGTCGTTTTTGGGGATGTCCATTAAGATAAATTCCCTCGATAGTTGATAATTTTTGCCATAGTCTTTCTCGCAATTGTGTTAACCTTTGATTTTCGGTTTCTTGTTCCAAAATTGCAATTTCTACAGCTTTACCAAAACCAACTATTTGCGGTGTGTATAAAGTTCCAGAACGCATTCCTTTCTCATGTCCTCCTCCATGCAATTGTGCAGCAAGTTTGACTTTAGGGTTACGTCTTCTTACATATAAAGCCCCAATACCCTTGGGACCATAAACTTTATGGGCTGTTAAAGACATCAAATCAATATTCGATTCTTCCACATTTAAAGGAATTTTACCAATGGCTTGGGCTGCATCTGTATGAAAAAGAATCTCTTTTTCATGGCATAATTTACCAACTTCTGCTAAAGGTTGTAAAACTCCAATTTCATTATTTGCCGCCATGACAGATACTAAAATTGTATCAGGACGCAGGGCTTTTTCTAATTGTTCTAAATCTATAAAACCTTGTTGATTAACTGGTAAAATTGTGACTTCAAAACCAATACTTTTTAAATATTCACAAGGGTCTAAAACCGCTTTATGTTCTGTTGCTACTGTAATAATATGTTGACCCTTGGAAAAATAGGCTTCTGCTACACCTTTAATAGCTAAATTATTCGCTTCTGTTGCACCACTGGTAAAAACAATTTCTTCTGGTGTAGCATTAATACTACTAGCTAAAATTTCCCGGGTTTTTCTCACTGCTGCTTCTGACTCCCAACCATAAATATGACTTACACTAGCTGCATTACCAAACTTTTCTGTAAAGTAAGGAATCATTGCATTTAAGACTCTTTCATCTAGGGGTGTGGTAGCATGACAATCAAGGTAGATGGGACGATTAGACATAACTTAACTCGACAATTAATTCAACAATTAACTCAATATTTGACCTAATTTTTTTAAGATTTTTATAATTTGATAAAGTTCATTTTGTTGACAATGCAAATTGAATCTATGCGATAAAGCATATCTAGGTTGATCTTTTTTTGGGGAAGTTTGATAAATTGAACATCTTCTCCATTCATTACTAATGCATATAGAGGACAATTAGCTTTAGTATTAGCCAACATATAAGTTAGTGCTTGAGGTATAGCTTTAGCTAGGGAAAACGCAGCGGTTTTAGATTCAATTACTAATAACCATAACTAACTGTTGCTGTATAACTAAAACATCAATTCGGCCTCTGATTATTTCTCCTTCATCTTCTGCTGAAATTTATACTGATAGTTCACTTCTCACAAAAAAGGTTCACCATAAAACCCGGTTAAACTTAGTAGCGGAGATAAGACTACTACCACAGAGCGGAAGTCATGCATTCAAAACGAAGACAGTATAGGCTTTTAGACGATTTAGAATGGTTGGTTTATTTACGCCAAGCTGTACTACTAATTTTACGGTTTCTTCTGATAAAGGAGGATTCTTAACTAATCGGAGAAAATGCAATTTTACTGTGTCTAGATATTCTCTCTGTAAATCTGTAATTTCTGGCAGATTTTCGTACCATTCAGGAAGTAGTATATCATTATCTACCTGTTTTAGTCCAAATCTTTTTTCTAAATAGCCAAGACCTACATTTTTCGCTTAAATGAACTGAATCATATTGATACAATAGATAAAGGTATCACTCCTATTATTATAAGGTCTGAATCATGATCTTATTTTATTCACAGGAGTAAATTACACAAACTTAAAAATAATTAACAATTTTTAACGGTTCTACCGTACTTGTTATACTAAATCACCAGTCTCCAGTCTGAATGAGAAAACAGAGTAAAAAGGTAAACTTTATAATAATGTTCAAAATTTATGGCTTATTTCTTATGTATAGTAAGCCTTCCGAGATTTTTTGGGGCTTATTTTGGATATTAGTCTCAATTCTATCTTTACGCGATATTTATTTACCAGTTAATCATATCTGAGGATAGCTAATAGCTACCCAAAACAATAATGTTTTTTCACATCACTAATAATTTCCCAAGTACAACTCATACCCGCAGGAAATGTTACTAAGTCTCCTTTAGCCATTCTTACAGGTTTTCCCCCATTAGGAGTGACAATCACATCACCAGTCAAAAAGTAACAAGTTTCTTGTTCGTCATAAACCCAGGAAAATTTAGATGCTTCCTTTTGCCAAACTGGCCAGTTCTCAATACCTAACTCTTCGATAACTTCTTGACTTGGTTGATGCTGAATTTTGATTTCCATGACTCCCTGTTATTCCTATTTAGCAGTAAGATTGAATGTCTTGTCCACACTCATCTACTAAATAACATAATGCCCGAAAACGCAACCCTACAAACTGCTCATACAGAGGATTTAATTTACACAAGGGTGGAATATGACCAATTTTACGACCAAAAATTACTATATCACGTTCAAATGGACATTGAGCGGGAATTAATTTGGCGATAAAATGCGCGAATTGTGCATCTTTGACTTCTATCCCATCACACCAATTACGTAATTGTTGCAGGAGGTTTAATTTAACTTGTAACTGGTTCACCAGTTCTTGCATTTCTCCTATAGCAGTAATTAATGTGGGGAGAATTAGAGATTGAGTATTTGTTTTGATCATGGCGAAAATCCTCTTTTGACGAATGTTTTACGAATGTCATTAAACTCGGTACAGCTATATCTAGCTTGTTACCATCTAACTTATCTTTACTTCTTTTATCTGTGAATAATTGATATTTAATCCTGTCTTCTCCCTGAAAACTGTTCACATGAATACAAAATACCAAAGAAAATCTAAAAGTGGTATAAATTCCCTTTATAAATTTTTTATATTTTATATAATTTTCTCATATATTAAATTTCTATTTTTAATTATTGGAAAGTAAAGAAAATCTTATATATAGCAATTCTCTTCAGATCCCTGACTTCTCCAAGAAGTCGGGGATCTTTACATCTTATCTAAAAGCTAAAAAAAGGGGGACAAACAAAAATTTGCCTCTTGATATCGCCGAAAAAACCTGTTGCAATAATTTTGATCAGGAAGAGCTATGTTTAACACATAAATAAAACAAATTAAAACAAGTCAATACAATACTCTATCTCTGATTAATTCTTACCTAATATTAAGCGTAGTTAATAGACTGCATAATTCAGCAAATCCGTCTATTTCAGAGGATTGGGTGATATAGTTGGGTTTATGCGTTAAATAGTCTAAATACTTGTATATATTAGCGACACCAACAGAAAGAGGAAAATAATCTGAATTGAAAAGACTTTCATCATTAGGACTATCGCCCACAGTAATGACCTGTTGGGGAGAGTATGTGGGAAAATATTGAGACAAAACTTTTAATAAACCAGTAGCTTTATCCTGATTTTCAGGTTTAATATGACACTGTACATTACTATAGGTAAAACCCCAACCCATATTTTGACAAAGATCAGCCAGAGTTTTGATTTCATCAGGTGTGAGGGACGCAACATCAAAAGTCCAATCAGTGACTCGAAATTGATTATCAGCAGATTCTCGGATTTGAGGGAAGTAACTTTGTAGTTTATTAAAAGCTATACTCAAATTTTGACGATGTTTGTGTATATCACCAATAGATGTCAAAATTACAGAATCGGAACTTGCTGATGGATAGAATAAACCGCCATTTTCAGCTATAGCACCAATTACAGGCATCAGGCTGCTAATAGCACTAACCCAGCCTGCCGAACGTCCAGTAATAATTAAAACTGGAATGTGGGCGATCGCTAACTGCTCCAAACTTTTTAGTAGTATAGATGTAAATTTTCCATGATTAGTCAAAGTACCATCCATATCAGTTGCGACTAGGCAATTATCGTATAAAGTCGAAATTGTTCCAGAAGAAACCTGTTGTATATTTATCAGATGATTCCTAAGATCCTGCATAGGTTTGAACATTACTAAAATCTCCTGCAAATCTAAGAAATATTTATATTACATTAGTTTCCGATGGAAAAGTTAGCCATCGTCAAGATCAAGAACTGATTATTTCAGGTTGTAAATTAATGATCTCGTTTATTTTGAGCATCGCGAGTTAATAAACCATCTTCCATTTCCACAATTCTATCAGCTATATCTAAAATTCGGTTATCATGGGTGACTAGTAAAATAGCTGTTTCCTGTTCCTTAGCTAAACGTTGCATGATTTCTACTACATCACGTCCTGATTGTTTATCTAGTGCGGCTGTAGGTTCATCTGCTAATACTAGAGGAGGATGATTAACTAATGCACGAGCGATGGCTATTCTTTGTTTTTGTCCACCAGATAAATTATCTGGATAGTAATTAACTCGCTCTTGCAAACCTACTGCTTTTAACATATTTTCTGATTTGTGAATGGCTTCTTGTTGGGAAACATAATGATTTAATTCCACAGCCATTTGTACATTTTGTCTAGCAGTTAAAAAGCCCAATAAATTATGAGCTTGGAAAATATAACCAATATTACGGCGTAACTGTACTAGTTTATGTTGACTAGCACCATATAATTCATTTCCTAAAAACTTTAAACTTCCTTCTTGTACTGATCTTAAACCACCAATTAGACTTAATAAAGTAGTTTTACCTGAACCAGAAGGACCAGTCATAATTACAATTTCACCTGGATATATTTCCAAATTAATATCAAATAAAATTTGTTTTCTCAGACTACCTCTACCATAATAATGGTTAATATTGCTAATGGATATTATTGGTTCTTTATTGTTCATAAGTTTACCTTTATTATGTAGGATTCAGGAGATTAAGGAGTTAGAAAAATGATATTTTACCCAATCACCAATCACCAAATTAAAAAATATCTGCCGGATCAGCAGAACTTAATTTACGAATAGCAATCATCCCGGAAATAAAACACATTAAAATAGTTAATACTATTACCATAATAGCTCTATCATAACTCATAATTATAGGTAAAAGTGTAGCATCTCTAGCAACATGATAAAGAAATAAAGCACAGGCAAATCCTGGTAAATAACCAATTACTGCTAATAGAAAAGCCTCTTGTAAAATCACCACTAATAAATAATTTTGTGTGTAACCTATAGCCTTTAAAGTAGCATATTCCGATAAATGATCTGTTACCTCTGTATACAAAATTTGATAAACAATTACAGTTCCCACAATAAAACCCATAATTGTTCCTAAAGTAAAAATAAAACCAATAGCTGTACTACTTGCCCAATAATTTCTTTCAAAATCAATAAATTCTGCTTTGGTGAAAACATTAACATCTGTGGGTAAATAACTTCTTAATTGTTGGGCTACTTGGTTAGCATCTGCACCTGATTTTAACTTAATTATGCCAATATCAATTAACCCCCTTTGCCGATTTGTAAAAATTCTAAAAAAGTTGACATCGCTGGTAATTAAGTTACCATCTGCTCCGAAAGACGCACCTAAAGTAAATAATCCGGCTACTTTAACCTTACGTCTTCTTACTTCTGCTGTTACTAATTCCCCTTGATTAAAACTATCAGCAATTGGTCCATATTCCGTTCGGGAAGAACGATCATATAAAACTACATCAGGTAATTTTAATTTATCAAGATTTTCTTCGACTCCTGGTAAATTAAACACATTAACTTCTGGATTCATGCCAAAAATTAAAATACTTCGAGGACGGCCTGTAACTGGATTGCGCCAACTTGTATAGTCTAAATAAATCGGATGTACTGATTTAACTTGGGGTAAATCCAATGCTTTGTATAGTCGTCTTTGAGAAAAGGTTTTCATGGATAAAACAGCATTAGATTGGCTGTTAATTAAAACTACATCACCTATTAAACTGCTGTGCATTCTCACGTTACTGTAATATAATGCATCCCTAAAACCTAGCTGCATGAACATTAAAATATCTGCAAAAGCAATACCTGACAAAGCTACCGCTAGGCGAGTTTTTTCCCTTGTCAGTTGTAGCCAAGATAAAGGTATTTTTGGACTCATTTTTTAACCTTATTGTTTAATCTTTGTGAGCATCAAATTTATTAATAACCAATTACTTATAATTAGAATCTTGGTTAATTTCCACTGTAACTTTAGCGTTTGTTAAGCCAGAAACTTGCTTGTTAAATTGTGGAGAAAGTCCAATTTTTACTTCAATCACTCTGGCATCAACATCGGCTGCTGGATCGTTATTTAAAACATCTTTTTTGCCGATTTTTCTACCAATTTCTACTACTTTACCTTTCAATTCTCCTGTAAAAGCACCATTATCACTTGTGATAGTAGCTGTTTGACCAATGCGAACTTTACTAATACTATCTTCAGGAATTTCAGCTACTACAAACATTTCATCTGTTTGCCCAATTTCTGCTATGCCATTAGTTCCCATCATTTCACCTGATTTTGTGTGAATTTTCAGTATTTCTCCAGGAGTTGGGGCTTTGACGTAGCTTTGTTGTAGTTCTGCTTGGGCTTTTCTTACTTGTGCTAAAGCGTTAGTAACTTGGGCTTGAGCTACTTGGGCATTTAAGGGACTAACTGTTAAAATCCGGCTTAATCTGGCTTTTTCCTCTTCTATTTGTCTTTGTAAAGTAGCAATAGTTTTATCTCTATTTACTTTAGCTTCTATAAGTTGTTGTTGTAAAGTGGCAATAGTTTTCATTTGTGTAGCTCTAGCTTGAGCTATTTGCTGTTGAATTGTTCCTATTGCTTGCTTTAAATTAGCTTGACTTTCTTTTAACTGTTGTGTAGCAGTATTAGCGCTTAATCGGCGGCGATCGCGTTCCTGTTGAGAAATTGCCCCTTCTTGGTATAAAAAATCATAACGTCCCGCATCTACTTGGGCGTTACGTTCTTCTGCTCTAATTCTAGCTATGGTAGCTTTTAAAGAATCTCTTTGTCCTACTAATTCGGCTTCTAAACGGTTAATAGTTGCTTGTTGGGCAACTTTTTCACCACTTAATTCTGCCGCAATTCTCTCAATTCCCGCTTGTTGAGCTTGTTTTTCACCATTTAATTGAGCTTGTAATCGGGCAATTAGCATTTTTTGAGCTTGAATATCTTTAGGAGGTCCAGCTTTTACTTGAGCTAAATTAGCACGAGATTCTATGAGTCTGGATTTAGCCTCTTCTAATAAAGCTATGTTACTATCACGATTATCTAAAATGGCCACAATTTGACCTTGTTGAACTTTTTGCCCCTCTTTAACTAATATTTGTTGTACTCTTGTACTTCCAGAGATACCCGCAGGAGCAGAAAGTTTGATAACTTCTCCTTTTGGTTCTAACCTACCTATGGACGTAATACTATTAGGAACTGGGGCAATAGATACAGAAGAAGTTAACTTTTTTAGCTGTTCCATTTTAGCTGTAGCTAATAATCCTACGGCAATTGCTACCGGTAAACCTACCGCAATTGCTAACCAAATTTTTGGTTGTTCAGATATTTCTATAAATTTTGGTTTTTCTTTCACCCTCGACATAGTATTTTACCTATTTATCTAAATTTTGGTGAGCAAATTACAACATTTGCAAAATTTACTGAAGCAATCTATTAGTCGAGTAAATTAAATGTTGAAAATTTGGGTGGGAAATTTGTAAATTGTTACTCAATTATCCAGCTTGATGCACTATGAAAAAATACTTGTAACACTTAAAAACTTACTTTTCATATTTTTAGGTAATGTTTTTTGCTGAGGTTTTGATTATCTATTTTTTACATTCCTTGTGTAATTAGGTATTGGTTATACAGTAAATCTAAAGCTGATTAGTTTATGTATTAACATTAGCTTTTTTGTGGCAAGGTATCTGTGGTGATAACTTGAGATAAATTCTATATTTATTCGTTAAAATAAAACGTAACGGAACTTACAAAGATAAATATCCCCTATTGTCGGGGTTTATTAATAGACATCTGGTGAAAATTAAATATGCGTTTTCTATAACCCTTGTAGAGACATTCTATAGAACGTCTCTACATTAATTACTGAATATGTCTAATTTTGTGGGGGTTTAGCATTGCTAAACCCCTACTGACTCCTATTATTAGGCTGGTAAGTCAAATAATACTTTAGTCATGTAATTTTCTGCCCAGTCTACACCAAATGCTTTTTCTAAAACTCGACGGGTTTTATCATTCTGTTGTTGTTTGGTACAATAATTTTTTTGTCCAGCAATAACTTCTTGCATTTCTAATTCTGTAATTGGTTGAGAAGCGATCGCTTGACTACAATGAATCTCTAAAAATGATTCTACATGATTTAAAAACCATGTTTCTTCTTCTACTGAACTGGGACGCACAAATATACAAAAGTCAGAAAAAATGTTGCCCCATTCTGGTAATTCACGAGGTTGGGAAAAATTTGGTACAGTTAATTTACTAAGTTGAGTATTATAACCTTCTGGTAAAATACGTTGTAAATTTACAGGAGAAAGATCAGCGATCGCTGCACTAATTTGTCCTCTTCCTCCCACTAAATCAGAACCAAACATAGGTATATTATATTCAGGATGGGGAAACATTACACAATGCAAGATATCTAACATATTGCCAACTCTTGCTAATTCTAAGTGCATTTTGCGGAATTGTTTACTTTGATAACAACGGTTTTCTATGACTAATTTTTCCCCTTCTAATTTACCTTCTACATAGCCTAATTCTGCTGGTAAATGATAAGGTGATAAATCTAAATGTTTATGCCAAACAGACTCAATACAATTAGCTAGTTGGCAAATTAAAGGATGTTGTTGTTCACGCAAAGAAATTGAAGACATATTTTTTCTATAATGCAATTTCTCTAGTTTACTCATTTACAGCCCCATAAAATTATCAAATTATGTATATTCAGATCCCCGACTTCTTGAAGAAGTCGGGGATCTAAAACTTTCTATATTGCGTATATATGGACTTCATTTTTATATTAGCGCATTATATTAAAAATAATCACATCCTCATTTGTTAGAGAAGTGGAGGATCTAACTCTTGTAGATAAGTAAGGTAATATTATATTCATGGATGTTTTTAACACTACTCATGTTTTCCTATGCTATTTAATTTTTTTCCAGGTTTTACAGGTTTTACAGGTTTTAAAAGTTATGAATTTTCTACTCCTGATATAATTCCTAGTTGGTATATAGTTTATGGACATGATGAAAAATTAAACGATATAGCAAAAAATTGTCTTTATCAAAATCAACAATTGGCAGTTATTTCTCCCTATCAAAATATAGCATTCAGTCCTAATCAAAGATTTATAATTATTGGCGATATTTGGTTAAGCAATAGAACAGAATTATTAAATACATTAACATTAAATCAAGAAAATATTACCAATCAAGAAATAATTGCCCAACTTTGGGAAAAACATCATTCTCAATGTTTAAATTTATTAGTGGGAATGTTTGCTTTAGTAATTTTCGATAAACAAACTCAAGAATTATGCTTAATAAGAGATCCTATAGGTGGTAAAAATATATATTATACTCTCAATCATAAAACTTGTTATATTGCCCCAAAATTAAGAAATCTATCACCTTTTCATCAACATAATATAGATATTATTGCATTACGAGATTATTTATGTTGTGCATTTGTTCCAGGTTCAAGAACATTATGGAAAAATGTTAAAGAAATACGTCCAGGTACATTGATAAAATTACCATCAGAGCAAATTTTTGAATATTGGCAATTACAGGAAAAAGTGTTAGATTTTGACCAAGATATAAACTGGTATGGTGAAAAATTGCGAACTTTATTAGAGCAAGTTGTCAAAGAATATTTACCATTAAATCAGCCAGTGGGAGTATTTTTATCTGGAGGGTTAGACTCTAGTAGTATTACAGCATTAGCGGCAAAATTGCATAATCAAAAAATTCATACTTATTCCATTCATTTTGGTGCAGAAACTGCTAATGAATTAGAATTTTCTAGTTTAGTTGCAGCACATTGTCAAACAGAACATCATATTTTAGAAATTACTTTTGATGATATGTGGAAACATTTATTAGCAACTATGATGTATTTAGATGATCCGATTGGAGATCCTTTAACAGTGCCAAATTTATTAGTAGGAAAATTAGCTAAAAATGATGTGGATGTAATTTTAAATGGGGAAGGAGGAGATCCTTGTTTTGGTGGTCCTAAAAATCAACCTATGTTAATTAACAGTTTATATGGTTATGTGAATAATCAAGATATTTTATCAGCTTATTTGATATCTTTTCAAAAATGTGCATCTGATTTGCCACAATTATTAAACCAGGAAATTTGGACAAGTTTAAAAGATGTAGATTCTGTATTTATAGATGATTTACAGGCAGAGGTTAATTATTTGAATAAGTTCATGATGTTGAATATTAAATTTAAAGGTGCAGATCAGATTTTAACTAAGGTAAATAATTTAACACAAGCTAATAATTTGCTAGGGTTATCACCTTTATTTGACCAAAGAATAGTAGATTTTAGTATGCAAATTCTTCCAGAATATAAACTTTCTGGAGTCGAAGAAAAGGCGGTTTTAAAACAAGCAGTGAGGGATATTTTACCAGAGAAAATTATTTATCGTCCTAAAAGTGGGATGATGGTCCCTGTAAAATTAGGTTTTCGCAAATATTGGCAAAAACAAGCCAGGAAATTATTATTAGATAAAAATAGTATGATTGCTAATTATATTAATTATGAAGTTTTACACAGTTGGTTAAATTTTCAAGGTGACATTTGGGGAAGATATGGTGTTAAGCTGTGGTTATTAGTTAGTTTAGAAATTTGGTTACAAGGGAATAAATAAACATTGTAATTAAATAGGACTTATGCAAGTGTCACACTAAAAAATCTGTAATTAATTTAGAGTGTGGTTTAAAAGTCCTGTAAATCTTAAAATATCAGTAAAAAAATTAAAAAATAGGCAGGTGGAAAATAATCATCCTATGGGGGCAATTTTTATGGTAGAAATTTAAGCAAAAAGATCCCCGACTTCTTGAAGAAGTCGGGGATCTGTACCTTTGGTTAGTAAAATAGAATTTTGCCAATCTTCAATATGTTTAATGTAATAGTTCAGTTTGATAAACTTTGAATTTTTCAGACAAACCTAAAATATCACATTTTGTCATACTTTTGACTAGGTTTATTTCCGTTTCTTTTAGACCAATATTATACAGATTATACTAGTATAACTCAGGGTGAAATATTTTGGTAAATTGACATGGATACAATATCATCAGAATCAATCTTTTTACCCTCTCCCAAATTAGTATTTTTAAACAACACTGTAAACGCTCCAGCACCTAATTGATTTTGGGGAAACATCCGATAACAAGGAATATTAGTTAAATGGGACTGATAACTAGATAAATGACTAGCCTCCACAGCTTGAAAATGAGGAAATCTTTCTAAAAACCACTCACAAACCTGCTCATTTTCCTCAGGAGAATAGGTACAAGTCATATAAGCTAAATATCCTTGAGGAGCAACTATTTTAGCCGAATTAGCAATAATTCTTTTCTGACGATTAGCACTTTTATTAATCGCAGTAGGATGAAAACATCCCGGTGCTTTTTCTCCTTTAGCTAACAAAGACTGACCAGTACAAGGAGCATCCACAATGACTAAATTACTAGTTTCTGCAAATATTTCTCCTAAAACACTAGAATCTCGATTTAACACCACGCTTGAGTGAATTTTACAACGTTTTAAATTAGAAATTAACATTCCTAATCTTTTACCAATTACCTCATTACAAATCAGTAAATTAGGTTGAAATAATTTCCAAGCAAATATACTTTTACCACCAGGAGCAGCACACATATCAAAAATCATCGGTACTTTTTCAGAATTTTCAGCAATAGTTAACAAAATCCCAGCTGAAAATACTGAAGAAAAATCTAAACAATAAAAGTATCCTTGATGGTGGAGGGGATGTTGACCTGGTTTTTCTCCCAGTAGTAAACGGTTAACAAATTGCGGTTGCCAAACTAATGGCGTTAATGCTGGAAAAGGTATTTGTTCTGATTGATTTTCACACCAGATAATGCACGCCGAAAAAGGTTGAGGATGAACTAAAGCCTCAATAAATTTGGCTTGCTCATTGTCATTTGTAAATAAACGACGAGCCACTTTCAATAATAAATTTGAAGGCTGTACAAAGGGTTTTTCTGAAGGTTTTTGCATATACATCTTACCTATTACACTGGAGAGGTCATGATCTTTAATAATTTTCACCGAAAATTGCGCCAAGAAGCACAACTTTGGCGCGATGAGGGCATTATAAACTCTTCCCAATATGAACACATCGCTAACCGCTATCAATTTAATAAATTGGAAGAGTCCACTGGTGATAGTTTTAGCATGATTGCTATTCTGGTTGGTGGAATTTTATTAGTTTTAGGAGTAATTACCCTTGTAAGTGCAAATTGGCAAGGGTGGTCACGGGAAGTTAAGTTTATCTTATTAATGAGTTTGTTTCTGTCCACTGCTATTACTGGTTTTTTAACGTGGAGAGAACCAAAATTAGCTCTTGCTCAAGGAAAAAAAAACCAGGAGGGTAAACGCTTTTTAGGGGAAGCATTATTAATTCTGAGTGCTTTGATTTTAGGAGCAACTTTGTTTTTAATGGGGCAAATATTTAATATTAATGCTTCAGGTTCTGAGCTATTTTTAGCTTGGGGGTTTGGTGTTTTAGTCATGGCTTATAGTCTTGCTCTCAATTCTTTGGGAATTATGGCTATTATTTTAATCCAAATTGGTTATTGGTTAGGATTAGATGATTTATGGTCTTCTCCTGATAATTTAACTTGGGCAAAATTGGCTGTTAGACATATGCCTTTATTATCATGGTTGTTATTTGTTCCCTTGGCCTATATCTGTCGCTCAAGATGGATTTTTGGTCTAGGTGTAGTGGCGTTTATTTTCTCTTTACAATATAATCTCAGACCTTTACCTCTGTTGACTTTTTCTGATGTTGTTCCTTGGGTAGCTTCCTTTTCTTTAGTTTTACCTCCGGCTTTATTATGGAGTTATGATGATCTCCTATTTCCTACTATTAATTATCGGTTGTTTAAACCTTTGTCCCGGAATTTAGGTTTGATTTGTTTTGGTGTGATATTTTATTTATTGTCTTTCCGGTGGCAATGGCAAGGTTTAGAGTATAATTATTATAATCCTAATAATTTTGCTAATATTTTTCGCTCTTTACCTATTATTGATTTAGGTATTCTCAGTGGTTTAGCAGTGTTACAATGGTTGTTTTTTGTCCGTCATCGCAATAGTCCACCCAGTCGAGAGGTATTTTTTAAAATTGCTATTATTACCACTTTTCTAGGGTTTATTCTAGTTACTCCTTTTTGGCATCAAGCTATTACCAGAATTACTGAATTGGGAATTTTTATTTTCAATGTTTTATTAATTACGTTAGCTTGGGGTTTGATTCAAGAAGGTTTAAAGTTACGTCAACGGGGCTATTTTTGGTGTGGTATTCTGTTATTTACTCTGCAAATTATCAGCCGAGTTCTAGAGTATAATACTGATGTGTTGTTTAAGTCTTTAGTTTTTCTTACCTGTGGTTATTGTCTCATTGCTGCTGGGTTATGGTTTGAAAAACGGTTATCTTCTGCTAGAAAATCTAATGGTGGTAATGGTGGTAATGGTGGTAATACATATAATACTAATAAGTAGTTTGTAAGGTGCGTCACATACTAAGTATTTATCTATTCACGTAATATTTACTGTATGACGCACCCTACAACTATTAAATAATCTCTGCGGATAAATTCCTAGCTGAGTTCACATTAACAATTATTAGTTAATTTATCTTATGGAAAGTAAAAAGCCTGAAACCAATAAAACTTTAACTCCAGAAATGGAATTTTCCGAAAAGTTGACTTTTCGTGATTATTTAATTGCTATGGAACAAAAGGAAAATAAACCTTTACCTATTTGGCGTTTGGTTGCACCTTTGTTATTGCAAGTGGGGTTAATTTTGGCTGTACCTACTCAAGCAATGTACACCGATGTTACGGGTAAAACTGTGATTTTACAAACTACTTCTGTGAATGCTGATGATATTTTGTTGGGTAATTCTTTAAATTTGAATTATGATATTGATCGTCCTCAAGTTTTGCGAAAATTACCAGGTTGGAATGAATGGGTAACTAAAAATTCTCTGAGAAATAGACAAATAAATCCAGGTAGTACTTTGTATTTGATTTTACAGGAACAGCGATTTTCTAATAACAGCAATACTGTTATTTCTGATGATATGGATAGTGATTTTTCTAATGAAAATACCAGGCAAAATACTAGGAATATTTTCAGAAATAACCTCAGAAATAATCAAGGAAATAGCAATTTACCAAGGGTTTGGCGACCTGTGCGGGTAAGTAGTAATCTGCCTAATAATTTATCAAATAATCAGGTGGCTTTGAAGGGTCGTTATCAGGGTGGTTATATTAATTATGGACTAGACAATTATTATTTATCTGACCAGGAAAAACGACAAATAAATAATAATCTGGCGCAGGTTCAAGATAATGAAAATGGCAGAATTGACCCTATTTTGGTGAAGATTAAGGTTGATCCTCAAGGTAATGCTGCACCTATGAGTATGTGGATAGGCGATCGCAATTATCGTTTTGAGTAGTTAGCTATTAGCTATCAGTTGTCAGCAGTCAAGACCGACTGGGAATAAATTCCTGTGTCTTATAGCAAAAGTCATCTAAAGATGACTCAAATAACTAAATTTTCAAATTATTTAGTTTACTTTGGTAAAATGCAAGCTATTAGCCTGGAAATAAATTTCCAGGCGGGCGCGTCAGTCAAACAACTAAACCATCTGTAGCTTAAACCCCTACTGAATCCTATTCAATTTTCAAATTAAATGGTAAACGGGTATAAACTCCTTGAGGATCATTCATTTTCTGTAAAATATTCAATTCTTCTTGTAATTTTATTACTTCTTTCATCATAGGATGATTACCGGAAGATGTACTTTTTATTATCCTTAATTTAGCCTGATTTTTATCTAAATCTTTGCCAAATAAACGCTCTGTAAATGAGTTAAATTCTGGATATTCTTCTATTTCCCAATCATTACCTAATTTCGCTTCTTTGGCTGCATATTTAATCGCTACATCTAAGCCTCCAATATCATCAACTAAGCCAATTTCTTTGGCTGCTGCACCTGACCAAACTCTTCCTTGGGCAATTTCTGCTACTTTTTGAATCGGCAATTTTCGCCCTTGAGCAACTTTTTGTAAAAACATATAATAAATACGATTTACACTACGTTGATATAATGCTATTTCTTGGGCAGATTTCGGACGTGCTGCTGTTTGTGTATCTGCATATTGCGCTGTTTTTACAGAATCCCAAGTAATACCATTATTTTTACCTAATTCTTGACCATTTAATAATAATCCAAACACACCTATAGAACCCGTAATGGTGTTAGATTCGGCAAAAATGCGATTTGAGTCAGTGGCAATCCAATAACCCCCAGATGCGGCTACATCACCCATGGAAACTATCACGGGTTTCACTTGACGAGTTAATTTAATTTCTCGCTGCATAATTTCTGAAGCGGTAGCACTACCTCCAGGACTATTAATTCTTAAAATTACGGATTTAATGTTTTTATCTTGACGAATTTTACTGAATATTTTGGCATAGCGATCGCCCCCAATTTCTCCATCATCTCCTCTACCATCTACTATTTCTCCTTCTGCATAAACTACAGCAATTTTATTATCTGATTCTTGATTTACTCCTAATGGTTTTCCTGGTACTTCTGCATATTCTACCAGGCTAATTTTCTCGTATGTTTTATCTTTAACATTTTTCCCTGTTAATTTTTTCAAATCATTAATTACTTGATCTTGATACGCCACTTGATCTACTAAACCGTTACTTTTTGCTTGACTTGCTTCTAATATTGCTTGACTATCAGCGATCGCTTGCAATTTATCGGCGGGAATTTGCCGACTCTTACCTACATCTGTCCGCCATTTTCCCCACACATCATCTAATAATTTTTGTGTTTGTTCTCTATTTTCGGGACTCAATTTATCAAGTACAAATGGTTCTACTGCTCCCTTAAATTTTCCTACTCTAATCACTTGTACACCAATACCATATTTTTTTAATGCTCCCGTTAAAAACATTGGTTGGGAACTTAAACCATTTACTTCCATAGCTCCCACAGGATTAATTATCACTTGATTTGCTACAGAACTTAAATAATATTCCTGTTCACTCCAATTCGTATTATAAGCAATAATTTTTTTGCCTCTAGCGCGAAATCTTTCTAAAGCCTCCCGAATTTCTTTTAAGGAAGCATAACCAACTCCTCCGCGACTATTTCCAGATATATAAATACCAACAATACGTTTATCATTACTAGCTTTATCAATACTTTCCACTACTTTTCTCAGACTAATTTCATCTTCTTCTACACCACTTAAAGTTTTTTCCAAAAATTTACTATCATCCGGTTTACTATCAGTAATTTTCATTCCTAAATCAAATAACATAACTGATTTATCTTTCACTACTGGAGCTTTACTTTCAGAATTAGCAGCTAGTATTACTAATACTAATAATCCTAAAAAACCAATACCAGAAAAAATAGTTAATCCCAGTAAACTGCCAATTAAACTTGCAAAAGTTTGTTTCAAAAAATTATTCATGGTTAATTCATGATCCAGTGCAAAAGTGAAATTTAGTAATTACCAATTTTGTATAAATTCGGATATTGTTTGAATTGATACAAGCTACTACTAGCTGTACAGAATAGTACCGTAGTAATTTCGGCAATTAATATCTCTGTTAATTCTATAATATTTGCTTGGGATACAGCTGCTGCTTGTAAAAAAGGCATAGCTAACCCAGCGATATCTGCCCCTAAAGCTATAGCTTTAGCCACATCTAAGCCATTGCGTAAACCTCCAGAAGCAATTAAAGGGATCTGGGGAGCGATCGACCTTACACTAATAATACATTCTGCTGTGGGTATTCCCCAATCTCCAAAGGTTTTACCTAACCTTCTCTGTAACGCAGTTTCTGCCCTTTCACTCTCTACCAATGCCCAGGAAGTACCCCCTGCACCAGCAACATCAATAGCTTTTACACCAGCCATGATTAATTGCGCCGCCATATCTCCAGAAATACCATTACCTACCTCTTTAGCAATCACAGGCACGGGTAATTGTTGGCATAATTTTGATATTTTCTCCAATAAACCCCGAAAATTGACATCGCCTCTAGGTTGTATAAACTCTTGCAAAGGATTAATATGTAAAATTAGCGCGTCTGCTTCTAAAATATCAATGATTTTTAAACATTCATCCACCCCATATTTATAATTAAGTTGTACCGCCCCTAAATTAGCCAATAATAACACATCTGGCGCGTATTTTCGCATAGCAAAAGTATCCGCAACTTCCGGTTTTTCAATGATTATACGTTGTGAACCTACACCCATAGCTAACTTATATTCTTGTGCTACTTCTGCTAACCTACGGTTAATCACTCCTGCTTTTTCAGTACCTCCAGTCATCGAAGAGATTAATAAAGGCGCGCCTAAATATTTTCCTAAAAATGTTGTACTAATATCAATATCTTCGCGGTTTAATTCGGGTAAACAAACATGATCAAAACGATATTTTTCCAAACCAGTAGTTATTTCTGAAGATTGTACATTATCTTCTAAACAAATGCGAATATGATCAGCTTTACGGTTTTGTGTTTCTAAGAAAATGGTGGTATTATCTATCATAAATAATCCTCGACAGTAACTTTATTTGTAGTGCTGGCATCTTGGCTGCTAATATTCATAATATCATTTTTCTTAGTTGACTACTGAAAACTGAAAAACAATTACAGAAATTAACCACTTTTTTACACCATGACAAATTACCCCCCTAAAATTCCCTCCTGCACTTGGAAACGCCCCATTGGTTTAGGATGGGATCAACCCTACACTGCTCGCTCTTCTAGCAATCTTGATGATGGACCTTGGCATGGTGCGCCTTTAGGTGGTTTTGGAGCAGGTTGTATTGGACGCTCTTCAAAAGGTGATTTTAACCTATGGCACATTGATGGTGGAGAACATATTTTTAAAAATGTACCTAGTTGTCAATTTAGTATATTTCAATCTGGTGAAAATCATGGTGAAAAGTATAGTTTATCCTATGCTTTATCCACTCAATCACCTGATGATCATACCTTAGCAAATTGGCAATGGTATCCACCATCTGATGAACAACAAACCGGAAATTACCATGCACTTTATCCTCGCAGTTGGTTTGTATATGAAAATGTATTTCCCAGTCAATTAATTTGTGAGCAATTTTCACCCATTTGGCATCATAATTATCAAGAATCAAGTTACCCTGTCGCAGTATTTCTTTGGCACGCTCATAACCCAAATCATACACCTATTACTATTAGTATTATGCTTACTTGGGAAAATATGAGCGGTTGGTTTACTAATTCTTTAAAATCTCCTGATGTGAAAATTAGAGATGATGGCAGTCCCGTTTATGACTATCTACCTCCTTGGGGCAAAAGTGAAGGTAATTATAACTTTTTGGCTGAAAATACAGAATTTTTCGGTTGTGTTTTAGGTCAAAATATTCATGGTAATTTACAAGAAGGTAATGGTAGTTGGTGTATAGCAGTTCCTAAATTACCCAATGCAGAAATATTTTATCATTCTCGGTTTAACTGTTTAGGAAATGGTGCAGAAATTTGGCAAAATTTTAGTCAAAATGGTTCTTTATCTAATTATATAGATGAAACACCTGCCAAAGAAAATGAAAGAATTGGTGCAGCTATTACAGTACGTTTTAATTTACAACCTGGAGAAAGTTTACAAATTCCTTTTGTATTAAGTTGGGATTTTCCCATTACAGAATTTGCCGCAGGAGTCAATTACTATCGTCGTTATACAGACTTTTTTGGTACTAATGGTGAAAATGCTTGGCCAATGGCAATTCACGCAATTAAAGAATATCAAAACTGGAAAAATAACATTGAAAATTGGCAAAATTCCATCTTACAAAAATCAGATATACCTGATTGGTTCAAAATGGCATTATTCAATGAACTTTATGATCTTACCAGTGGAGGAACTCTCTGGAACACTGCATCAGAAGCTAATCCCGTGGGACAATTGGCAGTTTTAGAATGTTTAGATTATCGCTGGTATGAAAGTTTAGATGTGAGATTATATGGTTCTTTTGCCCTGTTAATGTTATTTCCTGAATTGGAAAAATCTGTAATGCGGGCTTTTGCTAAAGCCATACCTCAAAGTGATGATAAAACCCGCATTATTGGTTATTATCTAACTATTAATGCTCCTAGTGTTTTCGCCCCCAGAAAAATAGCTGGCGCAACACCCCATGATTTAGGCGCACCCAATGAATGGGTCTGGGAAAAAACCAATTATACTAGTTATCAAGATTGCAATTTATGGAAGGATCTTAGTTGTGATTTTGTTTTACAAGTATATCGAGATTTTCTATTTACTGGTGCAGATGATCTGGAGTTTTTAGCAGATTGTTGGGATGCAATTGTGCAAACTTTAGATTATTTGAAAACATTTGATCTGGATGGCGATGGTATTCCTGAAAATTCTGGCGCACCAGATCAAACTTTTGATGATTGGCGATTAAATGGTGTTAGTGCTTATTGTGGAGGTTTATGGTTAGCAGCTTTAGAAAGTGCGATCGCTATTTGTGATCTTCTCCAAAATCATCAGAATATACACAACACAAGTTATCAAAAAACTATCTATCAATCTTGGTTAGCACAATCAAAACCTATCTATGAATCAAAACTTTGGAATGGTCAATATTACCGTTTAGACAGTGAAAGTAATTCTCAAGTTGTCATGGCTGATCAACTATGTGGACAATTTTACGCTAGATTATTAAATTTACCGGATATTGTACCATTAGATCATGTTTCTTCTACCTTAAAAACAGTTTACCAGGCTTGTTTTCTTAACTTCCAAAATGGTAAATTTGGTGCTGCTAATGGTCTTTTAATCAACGGTTTACCAGAAAATCCTCAGTCTACCCATCCCCAAGAAATTTGGACTGGTATTAATTTTGGTTTAGCAGCATTTTTAATCCAAATGGGAATGAAAAATGACGGTTTATTATTAACAGAAAGGGTAGTGAAGCAAATTTATGAAAATGGTTTGCAATTCCGCACTCCTGAAGCTATCACTGCTGCGGGTACTTTTCGCGCTAGTACATACTTGCGTGCCATGGCTATTTGGTTGGTCTATTATGTACTAGTTCAATAATTATACTTAGTGCATCAATTTTTATCTATCCATATTAGATATCTGGTGGTAATTCAATAGACATAAGCTGTTGTGCTTTTAACTTGAATAATTAATACAAGCAAGATGCTTGTGCTACTGTAACTTCAGGTTTTTTAATTATACAGTGAGTGCTGCACATTAGCTTAGGAGTGAAAATTAAATGTGCGAACCCTTCTAGGAACGTTCTACAGAACGTCTCTACATTAATTAACACGAGATATCTAATGTACATAACAACCAAAGTTTTGTAGGGACAATTCATGAATTGTCCCTACGATAGTTTTCACTCCTATGTCTATTTATGATATTTGACACACCGTTAATTAACCCTACAAATCATCACTTTTTCCATAACTTCCTACACCTGTAAAAATACATATTTTCTTAATCATTTATGTTATTAGAGTTATCTTTATTACACAAAAACAGTTATTTTGGTGACAAAAATTATATCTTTTGGTATTTTTTGATTATTTCCGGAATTAATGAAGAAAATTAGTAATGGTAAGAGTTGATAAATTGAAACTGAAAACCAAATGCTGTCAGATATGTTCCTTTTGTTTTTGTAGCGATCAACAAGAGTTATCAGCAAGTTAATCATCACTGATAGTTAAGCACAAAAACATCAGCAACAAGCAGGTGGCTATCAATACAATTATCCCTGGTGTATCTCAAGTGAGTTTTTACACAGTAACCAGAGGATAAATTTCTTTAATCAGCACCACCATAGGCTGTAGCAGGGAATTTAAACTTCAACTCCCCACTCCACCTATAGCATCAATCTTTGTGTTTACATTCGTTTATGAATTTTAGGCGATTAAGCTGGTACAGCAGTAGCTCTCACGACTAAAATTACGTCGGAATTAGGTCAGAATTGGATCAAGGTCAAACGCAATTGTTATCTATGACTCGGTTTCTTAGTATAAGTTCCCGTTCAACAGTTCATTAGTAGCATAAACTTTTAAATTTGACAACCCCTTTTTCAAGAAGATTAGGAAAATCTTCGGGAAATTTTTGGCAATTTCTTTAAAGTTTCCATTAGTGGTGAAATTCGTGCCTTGGATCATGTTGAGCGATGCTTACGGAGTGCTTAAACTACCCGTGAATGACTCTCTATTACTCACAAATCAAACTATAATTAGCCTGGGAGTTATACTATAACCTCTTTAATCTGGTTTGTCAATTACTTGGCAGAATATTTTTGTCTGTAGCCATTATTAAAAATCTATGTTATTTATTATGATTTCTAATGGTTAAAACATATTTAGTATTCTTTTTTATTCCTTATCTCTACATCTATTCAACCTCAGTATCTATATTTATCGCTGTCAAGTGATTACTTTAGGGATTTTTATGATATTTATTATTACTTGATCCTAGGATAGATAAAACTGTAATTTTACCAATACTATATATTTATTAAACAATAATTACTCAGATAATTGTGATATTGGATCACAAAGTTAGTTGAAATTTGCCTATATTTCTGTAGGCAAAAAAACATTATAAAATTATTACCACGAGTTTATCCTGATACATTTTCTTCATATACTATATTAATTTATTATTAAGAATTTGCTATTAACAAATCAAAATTAACATATAATTCATATATAATTGTTTTCTATAATAAAATGATAATTGTTAATAAATTAATTATGATAATTATGTTTTTAAAATATTAATATTAATCAGATACATATCTTTAAAATCCTTACTATATAAGCATTACACAGATTTTTTTGAGAGAAAATTTATATTTTTGTTAGACATAAAGTAGATATATTATTTATTTTATTTTTATAATTAGTTGAAACTAATATTACAAACTATGGTTTTTTTGTCCAAGCAAGATGACAATAAAACCCATAGTTTTTTACTTAATACGACCATAATAGCAGGTGGGAATCAGATTGAAATGAGGGGTGACACCCCCCATTTTTTCATAGATATTGGCTCAAGTCTAAGCATTGCAAGATATTATGGGATTACTAGATATCTTCAGTAAAAATAACTGTAATATTATTGATTTACTAGATGACATTAGCGAAAAAAAATAGTATAAATAAAAATATAGCTTTGGGAATAGAGAAATTCATGGTTTTCCTGACTCCATGTAATTATTACGCGCTTTTACTTATGAGCGTTTTAATGCATGGTAAGAAGTTATACAGCAGTAACTAAGGAAAAAAGTGAAATTAAAACTCGCAAAGTTTCCCAACTCAGTAAGTGCGTCTGGAAAAGCCATTTTGGGGCTTTTGATTCCCTTAAGGATAAAACCTTAGAGAAAATCACGGCATATTACAGACTTGATTAAAAACGGTCAGGTTTTAAATCACAGGTCAGCAACATGAACAACATCATCAGGTCAAATGCAATTGGTAAGGTCAACCAGAGGGAAATTTTAGGGATAAAATTCTCTAATTTTGCGTTCCGTCGGTTATGTAATTCCATTAGCAGTTTAATTTCTTTAATCTTAAGAACGGTAAAAACGGTCAATTTATCAAAAGCGGCCGAAAGTATTCACATAGGAATTAAAAACCAAGACAATAGGGATCAATCCTTAGTCAGAAGCCCTCAGATAAAAATCCTAGTTAGTCAGCATCAAATACAGGAAAAATCCACAGAGATATTAGGGATGAAGATGACTAGGAGTAGCAGTAAAAAAACAGTAATTGAGAGGTTAAGGAATTTACCTATTGCCAGGGATATTAATATTTTGAAAATTTTCAACATCTGCCATTTATTAATTATCTACGGCAAAATCCAGGATTTGATCTGGTATTTAACGGTGAGGATGAGTAATTTACGACTGAGTATTTAACATTGGTTTTCTATCGTCTAAACTTCATTCCCTAAAGATTAAAGTTATTCCTCAAACAGATATTTGAGGCAGTAATTTAGGGAGTAAATTGTTGATCTAATAAGGATCATAAACATTGTACAAACTAGTAAAATGAAAACAATCAAGATTATGAATCAAGATATTACTGGAACTAACCATAAATTAGAAACAAAAATCCATCCTGAACAACTAGATCAAGTAGTAGAGGCTATTCTTGCAGGAAAATATTCTTGGGCTTGTGTTTTAATGTTAAAGTTTGTTGGTTATAATCCTATGCACTATATTCCTTATCGTACTTATAATCGAATAGTTAAAGAAAATTCCCAAATGAGTAAATCCAGTGGGAAAATTAATGAAAAAGAGAAGAAAAATGAAGGTAATATTGCACCTCGATGTTTAAGTAAAATTAAAGATATTGCTTATCGAGAAGTGGGAGGTAAGCAGAAGACAGAGGTAGCTAGTAATACTAGAGAAAAGTTATCAGCTTAAGATCACAAAATAATACAACATCCCCGACTTCTTAGATCACGATAAAAAAGAAGTCGTGGATTTGGAATACCAGAAAATATCTAACTTATTATAGAAGTCAAAAATTTTGTTTTTGGCTTCTTGTTATTTTTTTGATCTATTATAAAGTTATTGTAAAGATTTGATGAATTTTTGATGAAGTTTTAATTTATAATCAAAATTTTATTGCATTATAGGAACATACAAGAAAGTTAGACAGTAACTATTAAGGTTTTTAAGGCTTTGTCACATTTTCAACTAAGTTAACAATAGTAGTTATGATGAGGCAGTGAAATTATTTGATTATTAATTTCACTCAAAATTTCACTCAAATTATTTGACTGCATGATTTATAACTCAATTCTAATTGTAATTTAATTCTATAACTATCTATAACTATAAATTGCTAATGAATGGCTATGTCAGTTCATTACAGTTGATATATGGATACTAGTCGAGTAAAGGTTGTTATCAAATACAGCACATTCCATCTACATGAGGTACACTATGAACACAGCAAGATGCCTGTTTTACAAGGGTTTTATCATTAACCTTTGTACCTCATAATAACGGAAACTGCTGTAAGAGTTTTAAAAATCTGGTTCATATATTTTGTAGTTTGCCATCAGTTTCCCAAAATTTCTGGCCTATTCCTATGATTTAGGGATACAAGTTATTCATGTGATTTGATTGTGGTGTTACCTCTGTTAAAATTGTCAAGTTTGCATTTCATGAAACATAAAATATCTGTCTATAAAACATGAAAGATATGACAAATGACAGTTTGACAGTTTAAATCATCAATATTGACTAAGTCATTTAGAAGGTAATTATTAATATGTCATTTTCTGTGAATAATTCTGTTATTGAAGAATACAATTTTGATGTTAATGATGCTTATGAAAGTAAGTTTTTAACACCTTTTCAACGTAAGGCTTTACTCAAAAGTTTACAAGGTGATTTACAACCAGAATATCGGCGAAGAATTTACATTATGTTATTAGCAGATATGGGAAAAACCCAAAGTAATATTTGTGAAATTGTGGGTTGTTCTCAAGAAATGGCGCGTTATTGGATAGGAATTGCTGAAGTTGGTATGGCACATAAATGGAATCAAAGACCCATAGGAAGACCGAAAATAGTTAGTTCTGAATATATAGCAAGATTGCAGGAATTAGTAAGTAATAGTCCGCGTGAATATGGTTATGCTTTTGGTGATTGGACTGCCCAATGGTTGAGTAAACATTTAGCGAGAGAGTTGGGTATTAAAATTAGCGATCGCCATATTAATCGTTTATTAAAAAAAATGGGATTAGCTACTAGAAAGAAAAATTATGAACAACAAAAACATCTGGAACATCTAGAAAATCACAATTTAGCTGTAAAAATTGCTGATTTACAACCTGAAAATCAATCTAGTTTATATTGGTCTTTTAATTTATTACCACATCATCAATAAAAAGGATAATTTTAGATCGTTGATATTTCTAGCTGAATATTTTGGAGGGTAGAAAATGCTGGCAGATTTTTCACATACACAATTATTTCAGTATATTCAAGAAATTTTTGGCAATTTAGTTTCAGATCAAGTAGTAGCTGAATCTATAAGAGATGTAGAAATTATTGAACCACCTGTAGCTAAACAATTTTGGCAATCTGATACAGCTAAACCGGGAATTTATATTGTTTTATCAGGTAAAGTGAGATTGTTAGATAGTAGTAATAATTTAATTACTACTTTAACTCCAGGCTTATCTTTTGGACATTTGACATTATTTCCTGAACAGAATTTTACTAGTTATGTTGCTAGGGCATCTGTGAATTTAAAAATTGCTTATCTTCCCCAAGATAGGTTAAGAAAACTGATGTTAAAATTTCCTTTATTGCGCGATCGCTTCCTGGAAAAATCAGAAATTCAAAATTCAACTCCCAACTCAGAAATTGAACATTTAGAAATTACTGATCATTCACAACCTGCACAAATTCCTCTTCCTCCTAGTCATCATAAAAAGTATCATAACCTGACTGTTTTACCACCATTGCCATCATCAAAACCGCCCAAAAAATCTGCTTCATACCTTATTTATCCTACTATTGCCGCCACAAATTGGTGGCGAAAAATTACCCAAAGATATCCATTTTTTGCCCAACAAAGTGCAGCCGATTGTGGCGCAGCTTGTTTAGTTATGATTAGTCGTTATTGGGGTAAAAATTCCAGTATTAATAAAATACGGGATTTAACGAACATTAGCCGTAATGGTGCATCCATGAGAAGTTTAAGTGCAGCAGCAGAAACTATTGGTTTTACCACTAGACCGGTAAAAGCGAGTTTAGATAAATTTGCGGAACAAGAATTACCAGCGATCGCCCATTGGGAAGGTAGACATTACATAGTAGTATATAAAATTACTAAAAAATATGTTATTGTTGCCGATCCTGCTATTGGACAAAGACAAATTAGTTTAGATGAATTTCAAGCGAGTTGGACAGGGTATGCATTATTATTACAACCCACCAATTTACTCAAAGAAACACCAGAAGCTAGTAGTCCATTTTGGCAATTATTCGATTTAGTTAAACCACATTTTCAAGTAATTTTAGAAGTATTTATTGCTTCTATATTAATTCAAATTTTTGGATTAGTAACACCATTATTTACACAACTTTTACTAGATAGAGTCATTGTCCAAGGTAGCACATTAACCTTAAATACCGTTGGCTTAGGACTATTAATTTTTAGCCTATTTAGAGTAACAATTAATGGACTAAGACAATATTTATTAGACCATACAGCGAACCGTATTAGTGTAGCCTTAATGGTAGGTTTTATTAAACATACATTTCGTTTACCATTATCATTTTTTGAATCACGTTATGTAGGTGATATTATCTCCCGTGTGCAAGAAAATCAAAAAATTCAAAGGTTTTTAACAGGAGAAGCATTATCTATCAGCTTAGATTTATTAACAGTATTTATTTATGTAGGATTGATGCTTTTATATAGTCCACCCATGGCAGCCATGACCTTAGCAATTATTCCGCCATTTGTATTATTAACATTATTTGCCACACCATTTTTACGGCGAATTAATCGAGAAGTTTTCACTGCGGGAACAGAAGAAAATAGTTATTTAATTCAAAGTTTAACTGGTATTTCTTCCATTCGTGCCATGGCCATTGAACAAACAGTAAGATGGCATTGGGAAGAACTGTTAAATAAATTAATCAAAAAGAATTTCAAAGGGCAAATTATCAGCAATCAATTACAATTAATTAGTAGTACAATTCAATCTTTAGTAAGTACAGGATTATTATGGTTTGGTGCATATTTAGTCATTCAAAATCAACTAACAATCGGGCAATTAGTAGCATTTAATATGTTATTAAGTAACATTATTCAACCATTTCAAAGATTAATCATCTTATGGAATCAACTACAAGAAGTCATGGTAGCTACAGAAAGAATAAACGACATTTTAGAAGCAGAACCAGAAGAAGATTTAGAAAATAAGCCTAGACAATATTTAAGTACATTAACCGGGAGTATTAAATTTGATAACGTCACATTTCGCTATCATAAAGAAAGTGAAATTAACGTTTTAGAAAATCTCAGTTTTGAAATATTACCAGAACAAACAGTAGCAGTAGTAGGAAGAAGTGGATCAGGAAAAACCACATTATCAAAATTGATTTTAGGATTATATTTACCGACAGATGGGAGAATTTTAATTGATAATCAAGATATAACTAGTATTGCCTTAATGTCATTGCGATCGCAAATAGGAGTAGTAGATCAAGACACATTTTTATTTGGCGGAACAATTCGAGAAAATATTAGTATAGCCCATCCTGAAGCCAGCTTATCACAAATTATAGAAGTGTCAGAACTTGCAGGGGCAGATGAATTTATAAAAAGGATGCCAATGGGTTATGAAACACAAATTGGAGAAGGGGGAGGAATGCTATCAGGAGGACAACGACAAAGGTTAGCGATCGCCAGGGCATTAATCGGAAATCCTCGAGTTTTAATATTAGATGAAGCTACCAGTCATTTAGATGCAGAATCAGAAAGAATCATTCAACAAAACCTCAAAAAGATATTAAAAGGACGCACAAGTGTAATCATTGCCCATCGTCTTTCTACAGTACGTCATGCCGACCTAATTCTCGTTCTAGATCGCGGTATTTTAGTCGAAAGTGGTACTCATGAACAACTAATTAATAAAAAAGGTCATTACTTCTATCTTAACCAACAACAATTAGCCGACAAAACTAACACTAAAACCAGCTAAATACCTTAGTAAATACTAGTAAATATCTTGTTTATTACCATGCCAAACATAATTTACACATCAAGAAATAATATATTTCACCTGGATCAAACCAGCAATACTACATTCAAAAAAACTAGCGAAACCAATAGTAAAATTAATAAAGATTGGTATTATGGCACAGAAGAATTATTAGATAGTCTACCAAAAGCATGGACAAGATCCATGTTGTATTTTCTCATAACTTTCACCACCATAATTGTACCTTGGACAATGTTTAGTCAAGTAGATGAAACAGGAAAGGCCATAGGGAGAATAGAACCAAAAGGTGCAACACAAAAATTAGATAGCATAGTCACAGGAAACATAATTTCTGTAAACGTCAAAGAAGGATCAATAGTTGAAACTGGACAAGTTTTATTACAAATAGACTCTCAACCTATTACAACAGAAATTGCTCAAAACAAAGCAAAATTAGAAGCATTAATTAGCAGACAGTCTCAACTAGAAATTATCAAAAATCAAGTTTTATTAGCTATTAACATTCAAAGACAACAAAACCAGTCTCAAGCATTAGAAAAAATGGCAGAAGTTAGTCAAAGAGAACAAGATTTTCAAAATAAACAAAATATTTATATATCGCAAAAACTAGAAAAAAATGCTCAAATTGAACAAATCAAACAGAATATCAAATCTACAGAAATAGCCTATAGAATAGCAAGTAGTAGACTAGCTAGAGATATGGCAGAAACAGCGCGTTATCAGTTGCTATTAAAAGAAGGGATAATTGCCAAAACGAAAATAATAGAACTAGAAAAAATTGCCGAAGAAAGTAAAAGATTACAACAAGAAGCAAAATTTAATATTGCCACTGCAAAATTGCGACTAGAAGAAGAAATTAGTCGTTCTCAAACTCTCATAACTCAATTAAAATCAGATATTTACCAAGCAAAACTACGCTTACAACAAGAACAAAATAGTTATCAAAGCCTCCTCCAATCTAGTAAATTAACATTACTAAAAAATCAAGAACAACTCAAAGATATTCAAAATCAAATCACAACAATTAAATCAGAAATTATCCAGAATAAAACCCAAATAGCAGCATTAAACGTACAATTAAATCAGCGCATCATCCGTTCACCAATTAATGGCACAATTTTTGAATTACCCATTGCTAAACCTGGTGCAGTAGTGCAAACAGGACAAATGTTAGCCCAAATTGCCCCCAAAAATGCCGAACTAATTTTAAAAGCTAAACTCCCAAATCAACATAGTGGTTTTGTTAAAGTAGGAATGCCAGTCAAAATCAAATTTGATGCTTATCCATTTCAAGAATATGGCATATTAAATGGCCGGGTGAGTTGGATTTCGCCAAACTCAAAAATCACAGAAAATAGTATGAATACCACAGAAAACTATCAAATAGAAATTAGTTTACAACAAACTTATTTTCCATCAGGTAAACAAAGAATTTTCATTACACCTGGACAAACAGCCACAGCAGAAGTTATTATTCGTCAACGTCGAGTTATTGATTTTATTCTTGATCCCTTTAAGAAACTACAAAAAACAGGATTAGAACTTTAACAAATAACAAAACCGTTAGATCCCGGACTTCTCTAAGAAGTCCGGGATCTTACTTGCTTAGTCCGGGATCTTACTTGCTTAATGAAAGACAAAATTCACTAAATAATGTCTAAAATACAGGACATTTCTATGCAACATTTAAATCCATTATCAGAGAATCATGTCAGAATATAAGCATCAACATTAATAAAGATTGAGAGGATATTAAAATGAATCGAATAGCAATTTATGACTTACATCCTTATCATTTAGAAACCTTTATTAAGGATTTAGAAACAACAGAAATCAGATTCTTAATAGGAGGAATATCTTGGGGTAGTTATCCTAATTTTGGACTAACTCCTAATCTAACTCCTAATATTTATATCAGCACAATTTATGATGGAGTGAATACCATATCAAACACCTATGAAGGTGCAGGTAGCTATCATGATAACAAAATCAACACCATAGATTATTCTCGCACTACTAATGCTTGGATATATACTTAATATTTTTTGCAAATTCTCCGCATTCTCGTGACATTCTCATAACTCTTGATGAGGAAATAAGATAATGGCTACCATTGTAATTTCTGACTTACAACCTATTGATTTAAAAATATTCTTACAGGACTTAAATTCAGCGCAAACACAAGAAATATTAGGTAGTAGTCTTATCCCTTTATGGCGTTCTTCTGATGTTCAATTAAATACATTTTATGATGGCATAAATAACCGCGAAACATCATATAAAGGTCCATTCAGTTTCTATGAAAATAAGATTTTTACAGTTGATTTTGCCAGAACAGCTATTTATTTAGTTATCTGAACATTTACCCAAGAATTGTTAGTTAATAAATTCACATTTTTAAATAACTCATGATCATAAGCTGATGTGCAGCACTCACTGTATAACTAAAAAACCTAAAATTACTGTAGTGGAAGCATCTTGCTTGCATCTATTATCCATAGGACTTACGCAAGTGTCACACTAAAAAATCTGTTGTAGAGTGCGTCAGATATGAACAATTTGGTTATTTACATGATTTATACTGTCTGACGTGGTTGGTGGTCGAACCACGCCCTACCAATGTGTCAGTTGCGTAAGTCCCGATCCAAATTAAAAGCACAACAGCTTATCCCTGAATTATCTATAAATTTAGGGATATTATTTTGGTATTTATATAAGAAGTTTGGTAATTATTCAGCTATTGGTAATCAGTAATCAGCGAATAGCAGCAATAACAAGAATTAACAAATTTTAATTTCACATCATATTTAATTTGAAAGAATGTTATCTACATCCGTTTGTTTCTATTAAAAGATTTCAGCATAGCTGACGGCTGAATGCGTAAAAGTTTTGTTATAAAATCCTCACTAACCAAATTAAATCAGCTATAAATTGTCTGATAAATTACCTAAAAAAAATTCAAAAATTGACATAATTCATCCAGAATAAGCCAAATGCTATTTGAGTATTAATCTAATTATTAGTGCCTATATTAGTGCCTATATTTAGTGTCTCAAGATTATCAGGGTGTAATTTACAATGAACACCATATTGAGAAAATATATGCGCTATCATATTTATGGACAAAAACGGGATTTTCCCATTGCTACAACAATTAAAGTTTTCACTCTAACGTTTTTTTTTTGGAACTTTAATTTTTTGTGGTTTTTCTATAGGTTTATTCATGATTTCATATCTTACATCCAACTTAAACACTATTCCTTCTACCTCAACGACTGGTACTAAGTAGGTTGGGTTAAATAACCCAACTTACAAATTATATGTTGGGTTATTTAACCCAACATAATAAATATTTAATTAGGGCTTGATGAAAACATATAAAACCCAGACAAATCAAAGTTTCAGGCTGATAAGCACAGAAAATGGGTGCAAGGGTTTTGAGGAGTATAGTACCAAAATAAAGGATTTTTAGTCTGAGAAATCAAAATTTTCAAATACAAAAAACTCCTTGAACTCCTGAACCGAAGCTCTGCCATAGCGTCTCCTGACTCCTTGATCTCCTTAGCCTTAACGAAAGGACTTTTTGGTGCAAACGCTAATTAACTTTTTTCGTTGGTTTAGCAATTTCTTGCTGATAAAAACGAACTACCTGCTGGACATAATTACCAGTAAAACCTTTGTTACAACCAGTATAATTACCCGTCATCCACCAACAAGCAGCACCACGCACAGCAGCATTTTCATTATTGTTATTAGCGGCAAATTGGTTATTTAACTCACGAGAAACGATACAAGAAACCACTTGACGAGTTAATTTTGGATCATTTTCAAATTGACTTACTGATAACTCTTTTTTCAAACAATTTTTACTCCAACCTTTGAGAGTTTCTGGTTTAATTTGCCATTCTGTATGATATCCAGGATTTGGCTTTTTTGATTTAGGTGCAGCTAGTCTTAATGCTTCTACCATAGCAGAAATTTGGGCATTAGAAACAGTTTTTTTAGTCTGTTGTTGTGCTTGGGTTATGGTAGGTAAAAACCCGAAATTTATAGTTATGATACCAAATATTAATGCGATCGCTTTTTTGTTCATGATTTGGAAATTATTGATCATTTTCAAACTTATTAAAGTTATCAAAGTTATTATACTATAACAATGAACAACAAGATACCCGACTTCTTTAAGAAGTCGGGTATCTGAATCTTAACTCACCAAGTTTTCAATATCAGAAGTTTTAGTAGGTAATGCTGCGGTTAAAACCTCCCTACCAGAAGTAGTAACTAAAACATCATCTTCAATTCTAATTCCCCGCACATCCGCAAATTGTGCCAACCTTTCCCAATTAACTAAATATTGATATTGATTTCTAATTTTGGGATCATTTAAAATTGCCGGAACTTGATAAAAACCCGGTTCAATAGTCACTAACATTCCTGGTAATAAAGGACGATTTAAACGTAAATAACTCAAACCAAATCTACTACTTCTTTCCCTGCCTAAATCATATCCTGCCAAATCTCCCAAATCTTCCATATCATGTACATCTAAACCTAATAAATGTCCAATACCATGAGGGAAAAATAAAGCATGAAGATCCATTTTTACCAAATCTTCTGGCTTACCTCTTAAAATACCTAAATTAACCAAACCTTCAGCGATAATTTTAGCTGCTAAAAGATGAATTTCCGCATATTCTACCCCAGGAAATATATTAGCAATACAAGCATCATGGGCAGTTAAAACAATATCATAAATATCCTTTTGTGTAGGTGAAAATTTACCAGAAACAGGCCAGGTTCTAGTAATATCACTTGCCCAACCATTGGCCGTTTCTGCACCCACATCAGCTAATAATAAATCACCTGATTTAATAGCATGATGATAATGTTGATTATGCAAAATTTCACCATGTACAGTGACAATACTAGAATAAGCAGTAGTCATATTTTCACTGATAATTACTGCTTCCATAGCTGCACGAATTTCTGCTTCTAAACTAGCTGCACGGGTAACTTTCATACCTTTTTTATGCGCTGCAATACTCACATTGACAGCTTTTTTTAATTCTATTAATGCCATATCATCATGACAGAGACGTAAAGAAATAATCGCTTTAGCTAATTCTAAATCTCTACCTGTTAATGGCTGTTGTGGTAAAATAAATCTATTTAAAATTTGTGTTTGTTGTGTCCAAGTTGCAGCATCTTGTACAGGAATAGTAGCAATATTTTCTAAATCATTGATTATTGTTAATTGTTCTACTAATTCTGTCATGGGTTTAGCATCATCTGCACCAATTTTAGCTGCTATTTCTTCTCGATTAGGTGCTGCACCATGCCATAAATTATTACTAGGATGGGGGTCATCCATAAACAGTTGCATATTGCCCCTTTCTAGGACTATGGCGGCGTTTTCTAGGGGAATACCTGCAAAATAAAGGAAATGACTATTAGCGCGGTAAGGATACTTATTTGCGGGGAAATTGCGCGGACTGCTAATACCTGACCACAAAATGGCGGGAAAATCAATTAATTGGCCGAGTTGGTGACGACGAAAACGGAGTATTTCTGAGAGATTCTTGTTCATAATATCAGAAGAGGATCAAAGATCCCGGACTTCTTCAAGAAGTCCGGGATCTGATTATTTATTAACCTTTAACACACAAAACTTGTTTGAGTGTAGCCACAATTTCTACTAAGTCTGCTTGATTTTCCATGACTTGTTCAATGGGTTTATAAGCACCAGGAATTTCATCTAAAACTCCCGTATCTTTACGACATTCAACTCCTGCGGTTTGGGCTATTAAATCATCAAGAGTATAGACATTTTTGGCTTTAGTTCTGGACATTAAGCGCCCAGCCCCGTGGCTACAGGAGCAAAAACTTTGAGCATTTCCCTTACCTTTAATAATAAAAGATTTTGCTCCCATTGAACCAGGAATAATTCCATAATCTTCAGTAGTTGCACGCACAGCACCTTTACGAGTTACATACACTTCTTCGCCAAAATGTACTTCTTTTTCGGCGTAGTTGTGATGACAATTTACTTCTAATAAAGGTTTAAATGGTTTCCCTCCTGAAAGATGTTTTTCGATGATCTTTTTAAATCTAGCCATCATCACATCACGGTTAAAATGTGCGTAATTTTGCGCCCATTGTAAATCGCGCCAATAGGCTTGAAATTCGGGTGTTCCTGTGATGAAATAAGCTAAATCAGGATCTGGTAATTTTTCTCCTGCCATTTTTGCTAATTGTTTAGCAGTGTCAATATGACATTGGGCTAATTTATTGCCAATGTTTCTTGAACCTGAATGTAACATTAGCCAAACTTGGTTTTCTGTGTCGAGACAAATCTCTATAAAATGATTCCCCCCACCAAGAGAACCCATTTGTTTCATCGCTTTTTCTTCTATGTCTTGTACACCGCGATGTAAGTCTTTAAATGAGCGCCATTTTTGCCAATTGGTAACTGCTTTTTCTACATCTTTATTTTCATTAAATCCTGTAGGAATTGCAGTTTCAATATCGAGGCGAATTTTCTTTAGTTTCCCCTCTAATTGTTCACCTGTAAATGGTGTTTTAATAGCACACATTCCACAATTATGAACAAATACACCTGCCTTGAGAGCAAAGTTATGATATTCTGGTACTGTTAGACAGTACACATCTTCTGTGTAATTTAAAGGAATTACTTCTACTACTTTGTGGTTATATGTATATTCTGGACTATTATCTGATTCTTGAAAATTGCAATGATGAATTACTGTTCTTTGTCCATCAAATTTAGGAATTTTACCCAATAAACCAGAGCGTGCAATGATCCAGTGTGCTTTTTGCCATCTGCCAGCATAAGGTTGAGAAATTAGGGTATAACCATCTTGATCAACTTTTGAGTAAAATGGCATTAAAGAAGTATCTTTTTGCAAAAATTGTGCTTCTTGATAATTACCATCTCGCAACATAAATTGATGATCTGGAGTACAGATAATCTCTTCACCATTATCTAAGATTACTTTCACAAGCGCAGCATTTTTTCTTGTTAATCTGGCAGTAGCTTTTGCTGCTACAATTTTTCCTGTTGCTGTACAAGAATAAACTATAAATTCCTCATTTTGATCAGCTAAATCTTTAATTTGATATGATTTTCCATCAACTAAAGCAATCAAAGTTTCTCCTACAAAGCAACCAATATCTACTCCCACAGATGCCGGAATAATCGCGTCTTTAGTAGCAATAACTGAGCCAACTAATGCACCTTTTCCTAAGTGAACATCGGGCATTAATGCCACGTGTTTGAATACAAAGGGTAAGGAGGCAACGTTTTTGGCCATTTTAGTTTCTTCCGAGCCTAACGGATGATTTGCCCAGGATAAAACGGGGTGTTGTGTGCTAATCTCTAATTGTTCGTAAGGCATAATTTAAAGTTCACATTTAATCAGTTTGTCATTATTCATAAATACTATGATTCATTCTGTCTTTATGATATATTTACATGGTTTTCTACCATGAGCAATGTTTATATTACGAATATACTACATATTTTTGTCTTTGTCAAGATACTGTAAAAAAAGATCCCCGACTTTTTAGAGAAGTCGGGGATATCAAGATCATAGATTTTTCTTGGCTAATAATGCTGTTCCATAAGCTGCTTCTGTATGAATAGATGGTACTATATTAGTTCTTAAAAACCTTTTTCTTATATCTATCCAAGTATGATTATTAGCTCCTCCACCTGCTGTATAAACATAATTTAATTGATCCGCCCCCAATATTGCTAAAAGTTCATATCCCCTAGCTTCAATCTTTGCTATACCTGTTAATAACCCATATAAAAAATCTCGATTATTATCAGGACGTGGTGTTAATTTTGGTGCTAAAAAAGGATCATTAATTGGAAAGCGATCGCCCATTTTCAATAATGGATAATAATCTAAATCACAATCTTTTTCTATATCAATCTCAGCACTTAATTTTACCAACTCATCATCACTAAAAAAATGCCTTAATACAGCACCACCAGTATTAGAAGCTCCACCAGTCAACCATAAATCTCCTAAACGATGACTATAAATACCATAACGGGCATCTTCTACACGAGTACGACTTAATAACTTTAAAACCAAAGTTGAACCCAAAGAGGTTACACCTTGCCCTGGTAAATTTGCACCACTGGCTAAAAAAGCCGCAATACTATCTGTTGTGCCTGCACACACATAACAACTATGAGAAAAGCCAAATTCTGTGACTATCTGTGGTAATAATTCACCAATAGGAGTACCAGGTGTTAATACTTCTGGTAAATTCACTTGAATATCTAAGTTTTCTAACCATTGGGGATATTGGAAATTTTCCACATCGTAACCAAGTTTTAAAGCATTATGATAATCACTAACTCCTAACTTTCCATGTAAAAGAAACCCAAGCCAGTCCGCTTGATGTAGTAGATAGATAGAATATTTCTGAGAAAGATTAGAAAGATTAGATTTAATAAAAGAAGGTAAATCTTGCATCCATAATAATTTAGCCAAACTAGAGGTAGCACTTAAAACTGTATGATGGGGAGGTGCAATAACTCGCAACCTTTCTAAAACAGATATACCCCGATCATCATTATACAATAGCGGTGCATCTATGGGGTTTCCAGCCCCATCAGTTAGTAAAATGGTAGAAGAAGTCCCATTAATGGCGATCGCTTGTATATTACCCCTTAAATGCCCAGGAATTTGCCCTAATAAACACCACAAGCCCTCGCGCCAACAAGTAAACCAATTCTGAACATGATCGGACCAAGAATAGCGCACTGAAGCAAGAATTTCGGAATTATCATCAATAACTACACTTCTAGCACCAGAGGTTCCAAAATCAATACCAAGATATAAAGACATAAGGAGATCAAGGAGTCAGGAGATCAAGGAGTCAGTTGGGGGTTTAGCAGTGCTAAACGCCTACAGACTACAAAATATCCGAAAATCGAAAATTAATAACTAGCAACTTGGGTTAAGTAGATAAAGCAAAAGTGATCTAAAGATGATTAAAGAAGCAGAAGATTTTTTTAAGTTATTTGAATTTAAGTTGTTGCGTTTACTTTAGCAAACTTTAGCTATTAGCTGTGAAAATTTATTAACTTAAATTGACATAAATGTGTAGTGCTAAACTTCTCCTGACTCCTGGAACTCCTGACTCCTAACTACTCAACCCTACACTTAAATGTAAAGTTTTTGTTGCGTCTTGTAACAAGATATTCCCCAAACTTGCTAAAACAGTGAAAAGTAGGAAAATTAGTAAACGAAGTCTACAAAATCTGATCTCAACTTTAGGAGGATTTCCATTATGACTATCTCAGATACCCAAGTGTACATTGCTTTAGTAGTAGCTTTAATTCCTGGTATTCTCGCTTGGCGTTTAGCTACAGAACTATACAAGTAACCCCCATTTAACTCTATGATGAGTTAAACGCAGTTAAAAACCTAATTTCATTTCCTCCCCCTTCCTTACGTTGGGGGATTTTTCGTAAATTGGTGATTGGGTAAAATATAATTCTCCCAGCACCCAGCACCCTGCTACGGACATCAGGTAAAAATATTTACATATCACTACACTTGTATAAATTTCCCAAAAATGAATTAATATTGACGCTAAATTAAACAACAATTGGCAAGTTTTTTGCTCTTGTTTTTACTTTTCACAGTAATTACCATAAATCATCAAGTTTCTTTTAAGTATCATGAACGCGTCTCAACCATCTCTCGAATCGCTGCAACCAGAAAAACCAAATCGTAAAAGACCTAGAACAAAACGTAATCTTCGTAAACGGACTCATCAAATTTTGGCACTAGAAGTAACAGCTAAAATCGCCGTTAACCTCACTATTAGTATAGCATCTGTATCTGCATTGTGTAAATTATTACCTTATTACTGGGTACAACAAGATAAATTACGAGAAGTGCGTACAGAGGTAAAGGTAATGGAGGGAAGAGTGGAAAGTTTGCAACAGGAATTTAGTCGCAACTTTGATCCCAAACAAAGTAAAACTATCATGCAACAACAATTATATCGTTTTGATGCTAATCAGCGTCCTATTATCATAATTAATCAAGAGCCAAATGTTCCTGAAAAATTAGATTCAACACCATAAAGCACCATAAATGGTTATTAAAAGATCAAAATATGATCAAAAACTGGGTGGAAAAACTCATCAAAAATCCCCAAAATCAATTGTTGATCCAGTGTGAATTTAGGGTGGCTACTAATATATATGAAGATATGTAGTAATCATTAATCAATACAAGATTGTTGATAATTGATCTGTGGCTAATCTTCAAGTAGTCTCTAAATACAAGTGGTATACAACTTAATGATATAGGTTATCAAGTCTGCTATCTACTAATTATTAGTTATTAGTTTCAAATACTTATCAATTACTCATCAAAAAACAATAATTCATTTAACCAAATGTCCACATTAAAACGTAAACGATAACCAGAAGAATTGCGATTTGTAGATAGAGGTAATTTTTCTAAAGCACGACGATAATCAGCGATCGCACAATTCCAGTCACCCCATAAATGATAAGTACGTCCTCTTTCAGCCCAAATATTACCTTCTAACTGTCCAAATAGTAAAGCTACTTCTAAACTTTCAATAGCGTCTGAATATTTTTCCAAATCACGAAAAGTAATACCTTTATTAATCCATGCTCTCACATAACGAGGATTCAAATCTAAAGCCTGTTCATAGTCAGCTAAAGCATCATTTAACTGCCCACAAGCTGCATAATAATTAGCCCGATTATTGTAGGCACTAACCAATTTACAATTCAAATCTAAAGCCTTATTATAATCAGATAAAGCCTTAGAGTTATCACCACTTTGAAAATAGATTAGTCCACGATTATTATAATCAATTGCATTATCAGGATGATGAGCAATCAAATGACTTAATAAAGCGATCGCTGTAGCATAATTTCCTTCTTTGGCTAACTGTAAAGCATAAGACCGTAAA
This sequence comes from Anabaena sp. FACHB-1237, assembly GCF_014696225.1. Taxonomy (GTDB): domain Bacteria; phylum Cyanobacteriota; class Cyanobacteriia; order Cyanobacteriales; family Nostocaceae; genus FACHB-1237. The sequence goes on from NZ_JACJPV010000001.1 coordinate 217,431, forward strand.
TATCCCTCCTCCAGCATATATTGAGATTCCTTTGGAGATATGAAATGATTATTTAACAATTGACACAGATTATAATTATTACTATGATTAGCATTCTTAGCAAAAATACATGATTGATGATTTTCACAACCACAACCTAAAAAACAGCAATTATTCATACTTTACCCTCCCCAAATTACTGAAGTTATCCAAGTAACCACCTGTTTCTGCTAGTAGGAAAGCGATCGAGTAACTCTTGGTTATAAAGACTTTACACCACTAAAAACAGAAAATTAAAACTATTAATGTATACTTAATACTGATCATCAGTTCCAGAATCAGTAAAAATCTCAGGACTTACACAACTGGTATATTAGTAGGGTACATCAGACAGCATAAATGTTGATATCTGACGCACCCTACACCAGATTTTCCCTATGACACTTGCGTAAGTCTTAAATCTAAGGTAGGGAAGTGTAAATTTAGCTATTACTGGTCAGCAATCAGCAATAATTGATAACCTAAATTAGTAAATAACGTAATTCCAACACCAAGTACAGACTAGAAATGACAAAACCCTACCCAAACACAGACGATCTCAGCACAGAAGACTACATAGTTCTGGGTTTAGCCACCTGCTTTTATAAAGAAGATGGAGAAATACACGAAATTGAAGTGATCGAACCCATACCTTCAGCCGCTTTAGAAGCTATTTGTAAAGGTATCCCCACCTCCTACCGCTTTGCAGTAGCCACCACATTAGGAGCAGTATTTGATCAAAATCAGCTATTATTACCCCAGGAATTTCCTGAAACTGCACAATTTGGAGACGAATTTGTGTTAAGGTTATTTTCCGCTGCACGTACCTACAAGCGTCGTGAAACAGCCCAAAATCTTATCCCACTGGGTACAACGAAAACAGACTTAAATTATTCAACTGAACGTAAACGGGTATTAAACGCCTCCAGAGTTGTCACCAAAGAAGACAATATTAAACAACATTCCCACACTCACAAAGTTCTTTAATTTGAGGATTTAACATGATCAAACTTTATGGAGGCTCTCGTAGCCGTGCATCAATTGTACAATGGTATTTAGAAGAGATAAATACCCCCTATGAATTTGTATTATTAGATATGCAAGCTGGCGAACATCGTCAGCCAGAATATCTAAAAATTAATCCCATTGGTAAAGTACCTGCCATAGTTGATGGTGATTTTCAACTGTGGGAATCAGGAGCAATTTTACTATATTTGGCGGATAAATATAGTCAAAAATCCTATACAGCAGAAGAAAGAGCAACATTAAACCAGTGGGTTATATTTGCTAATGCTACATTAGGAACAGGGATTTTTGTAGAAGCAAATCGTGAAAAAGAAATGCCCAGATTATTAAATCCCTTGAATGAGATTTTTAGCAAACAAAGTTATCTATTAGGTGAAGAATTTACCATAGCTGATGTAGCAGTAGGATCTCTTCTGTTCTATATTCCTATCATGTTAAAAATAGAATTTACTGATTATCCAGCAATAGCTGAATATATCAGTCGTCTTTCTCAGCGTCCAGCATTTCAAAAAACTCTTGGTGGACGACGGTAATTGCTGATTGGTGATTAGTAAGTATGTAGGTTGGGTTGAACAAAGTGAAACCCAACTTTTACAAAGTTCTAGAATGTTCAATTTTGGGGTTAAATGTTGGGGTTAGTTCCTCAACCCAACCTACATCTGACAGCTAACGGTAATTAGTAAATTGCAAAGCCACAGGATAATCTTCCTGTTTTAATCTTTGAATTACCAATTGTAAATCATCTTTAGATTTAGCTGTTACTCGCACAACATCACCTTGAATTGAAGCCTGAATTTTTTTAAATTCATCTCTAATTAACTTGGAAATTTGTTTACCAATATCTTGACTAATACCTTTTTTAAGAGTTATTTCTTGACGTACACGATTACCACTAGCAGATTCTACTTTACCAAATTCAAAGATTTTTTGGGATAAATTACGTTTTGCTGCTTTTTCCCGCAAAATACCATGTACTGCATCTAAAGTAAATTCACTGTCAGTACCAATAGTAATATTATCTTCGCCTAATTCCACAGTAGTTTGAGTGTCTTTTAAATCATAACGACTTTTAACATCTCGTACTACTTGATCAACAGCATTGACTAATTCTTGTCTGTCAAAATCACTCACAATATCAAAAGAAAAATTAGAAGCCATAGAAAAAATTGTCAATAGATTTGCTAATTGTGATAGCAGTTATTACCTGCTGTAAACTCACAAATAATAGATGTGAATGGGTAAATTGTTAATTAAAAAGTTAATTCAAAATAACTTAGTCAACTCATTACCCATTACCCAAAAGGAACTTGTCATTCTCAATCATTATGGGAACAAAAAAAACGTAATTCACTAGTCAAAATAGAACAGTGTTACTACTTTTCTTTGTTCTTCCGCCTCCTGACAGGTTTGCAATAAAGTGCGACTGTCATGAAATGCAAAACAGATAAGTTGCTGACAACGGGACACTATTTCTTTATTACATAAGTGACTCGCTTCCCCAAGAGACAAATTATCATTACTAGGGTTTTCTACCAAGTGCATAACTTGTTCTAATTGTTGACGAGATTCTTGTGGTTGACGTTCTAAGCTTTGAGGTAAAATTACAGTCAGTAAATTGGCATCAGCCCTAGTTGCGCCCCGGATGGCCGCAGAGTTTGTACCTGTTGCACCGGATGTAATGATTCTATTACCTGCTAAAACTAAGGCATAGGTCATCATTTCAATTAGGTTTTGGTGCGTAATGGGTACATGACGTGAACCAAGCAATGCAATCCGCTTAGAACCTGTTTGTTGGATTGTTGCTAGTTCTTGGGCTAATGTATCCAGATCAAGAATGTTAGTTGATTGACTCAATGATGAAAATAATCAAATGTAACAACCTAGATATTTTATCAAATCCTGTGTAAATCGGAAGCTAACTAGAGTTACATTTTTGATTATTAGTAGTTATTTGATAAATGTTGTAATGTTTAACACTATTAAACTACTGATAATGAGTTTAAAACAAAGATTAATCAACCATCTCCGAGAAGTAGCAAGGGAACGCCATCCTTATCTATCTAGTGGTGGACATTTTTTTGTGCAAGAATATATTCGTCAACAATTCTCTCAATGGGAAATTTGCGGCGGACAGGTAGAAATACAAAATTTTGATTTTGGTAATATCAGTGGTAAAAATATTATTTTACATCTGGCTGGAGAAATACCTGATTTACCTCCTATTTTAATCGCTGCTCATTATGATGCTGTTCCTGGTACAGTAGGTGCAGATGACAATGCTACAGGGGTAGCGGTATTATTAGAATTAGCTCAAAGTTTTGCCCAAAAACCTATTCAATACCCTGTGCAATTCATAGCTTTTGATTTGGAAGAATATGGTTTATTTGGTAGTTTAGATTATGCTAAAAAGTTCAAACAACAACAACAAAAACTACGATTAATGATATCATTAGAAATGTTAGGATATTGCGATCGCCGTCCCCATTCTCAAAAATATCCACCATTTTTAAAATACTTTTATCCCCATCAAGGTAATTTTATTGCCTTTATTGGTAATTTTGTTACTCTTAAAGATTTGTTAAGTCTTAGTAAAAATATGCAAAAATCTGGTATTATTAGTCAGTGGCTACCTACTCCTATGCGGGGTTTTTTAGTTCCCCAAACTAGATTTAGCGATCATTCTCCTTTTTGGGATCAAGGTTATCCAGCTATAATGGTGACAGATACTGCTTTTATGCGTAATCCCCATTATCATCAGCCCAGTGATACTATTGATAGTTTAGATTTAGATTTTCTTACTGGGGTTTGCAGTGGTTTAGAATTGGGAATTAGAAATTTATAAATTTCTATTTATAAATGTTTATAAAGATTTAATTGCATGAACAAGATATGTAAAGTGATTATTTTAAGCGGTGATAGTTATAAAAAAGGGAGAAATATGAATTTCCCCCTTTTTGTGTTTATGATTATTTTGTTGATCATGATTGAGTTTTTCCGAGTTTTTCAGTTTTTGTCGAAGCATTTGGCGTTGTTTTTTGAGTTGGCGTTTTCTAGCAGCACCACCCCGGCCTTTATCATTTCTCCCTTCACGACGGGGAGTCTCCCAACGTTTTAGTCGCATAGTTTGAGGCTATAGAGTTGATAAATTGTAATTTCAGGGATCATAACATAATCAACTGTCAACTGTCAACTATCACTAGTTGGTGAGCTTGTCGAACCACACCCCACCAATGCGCCAGTTGCGTAACTTTTGATTCATAGTTACTAAAAATATAATCAAATATTTCTAACCCAAGTAGCAGAAACTAAAATATTTGATATTGCTACACCTTATATTCTAATTTTGGCTTGTAGTTTTTCTATATACCAGTTAAGTTTGTTAGTATATTCACTTAGTATATTTACTAAGGATTAAACTTATATACAATTATATACAAAAGGACTTTTACTGATGTTACTTGTCACTTTTTTTATACTAACTTTCCTGAATATAACTATGTAAAACTACCAATGTTTCCGCTAAATGACTTAACTTATCATCTAAACTCTGTTTTTTTGTCAATAGTTGCCGTAATCTATGATACCTAGCTATAGCAATACTCACACTAGGTACTTGTTCAACAGGGCAGGGACGCGACCAAACTTGACCTGATGTATCAACTCCACAAAGACGGTAATCTGTACGCAGGAAAGTTTTGTTACTTTTATCATTACCATTGGCACATATTTCTTCAACATAATCCATTAATTGTTCAACATCTGCATGACGAAATTTAGCTTTAGCAGGTGATTCTGGTTCTTGTATATTACATTCTAACCAACCGTTAATAATTGGTCCTTCTAAGTAAATATCCTGAATTTGTTGCACAATAGTTTGTAATTCTAATTGCCAACTAACCACTTTTTCATGAATTTCTACTAGTATATTGGTAGCAAAACCTGGATTAGCACTATGACGATGATTACTGAAACTAGGTATTTTAAACTTAGGTAAACTAGGTGTTTTCTCTGCTGTTTCCTCTGGGAGAGTTTCCGCAGGTTGTGGAGATTGTTGGCTATTATGGACTGTATCCTCTGGTAAATTAGGTCTAACACTAATGCGAAAAGAAAATGACGGCTTCGTGTCATGATCCTCTGTAGTGCGATTTACTAAATCATGCAATGTTGCTTCAATTCGTTTTAAACCTGCTTTCATAAGGTATCCTAAAATTGATCCCAAAAGTGCTAGTCAGGAGTCAGTAGGGGTTTAGCAAGAGCTTTATTGCTGTCAATTTAAGCTACAGATAGCTTATTTGTTTAGCAGCCACATCCAGATGGAAATCAACTTCCACAGCTAATAACCAAAGTTTACTAAAGTAAACTAATAAACAATTTAATCAACAATTTAAAAAGTACTTTGGTTATTAGTCATCTTGCTTATGAATTTTGCTATTATGCGAGTTAATTCATTCCCTGTAAATACGTTACATGGAACGTCTCTACTTATATTGTAAGTTAAGTTGAGACAAATGATCACTGTTAAACCCATATTAGGGGTCAGTAGGAGTTTAGCACCGCTAAACCCTTACCAGAAGTCAGAAGTTAGAATTATTTGGAATAATAATAATTAAATTCTTGAAAGCTGACGGCTGAACCGCTAGGTTTGCGTAGCGTTGGCTGACGGCTGACTACTGACAATTCCTTAATTATACTACGAAATGATGAATAAAGTTATTTTAGTGACTGGTGCGGCTCGTTCAGGTAAAAGTGAATGGGCAGAACATTTAGCGACGAATTTACAAAACAGTACACACAAGAGTATTATTTATGTAGCCACTGCTATGGCAAATCCAGATGATTCAGAATGGCAACAACGAATTGAAAAACATCAACAACGTCGTCCTGAAAACTGGTTAACTTTATCTGCACCCGTAGATTTAATATCTACCTTAGTTGATGCCGATCCTGATACCTGCCTGTTAATTGATTCTTTGGGAACTTGGGTAGCAAATCTTTTAGAACAGGAAGATATAATTTGGCAACAGACTATCACAAAATTGCTCAAAACGGTGCAATTAACCAAAGCTGATTTAATATTTGTTGCAGAAGAAACTGGTTGGGGTGTAGTACCAGCTTATCCTATAGGGCGTAAATTCCGCGATCGCTTAGGTAATTTAATTCGTCAAATCAGTGAAACTTGTCACACAGTTTACTTAGTTACAGGAGGTTATGCTCTCAACTTGACGATATTGGGAATACCATTACCTCCGGTGAAGTCTTAATTCTAACTTAATAATTGTACCGGAAAAAGTACTATTTTTAAATCTAAAATAGGTGTATGGCAAACAAACATGAAGTTAAAAAATACCTAGCTCACTGGTTTCAATTAGGTAAAAAAGTAGTTATTGAAAATGGCAAAGAAATTGTATCACCCAAAACAATCCTGAAAGGTGATAGATATAGTCCAGAATTTGAAGAATGCTGGCATAAGATTATGTCATCAAGAACCAGTGATTGCTATTTAGAAGATACCCAAGAAACCATCGCGGACTTACTTACGCCAGCTTGGGAAATGGTAGAATGTGGACGCTGTATGATGCCAGTGCCTATTAAGACTTTGGGACTACCAGCATTATTGTGTCCTTGTTATAGTTTATATACTTGGCCTAATCAAGAACTACCTCAACCACGATGTCCTGTGAATAGTCAAGAACAACTGTTGAAGATCCACAATCGTCTAGTAGAGACTCGTAAAGAATAGTTTACCAAATCAATCCAGTACATCAGGATTTAATAGCACCAAGGCGAATGTAAACCTGTTCCGAGGTACTTTCCTATTTAGTGAATACAGGAACAACTAAATATGACCAATATCTAAAAGTTATGTTTGGGTACAATATGTATCCTACCTTAGATGACCCGGTGTCACAATCGGTTTTTTCGGATTTTTGAATACATATAGTCTAAATCTTAGGTGGCGATAGGGAAGTGCTGCTGCAAGTAACGCACCACCTTAAATTAGGTAACAGCCAAATAGTAGGATGCGTTAGCAACTAGTAACGCACCATATTAAATTAAGTAACATCCAAATAGTAGGGTGCGTTAGCAACTAGTAACGCACCATATTAAATTAGGTAACAGCCAAATAGTAGGGTGCGTTAGCTGTCTTCGTAACGCACCACCTTAAATTAGGTAACAGCCAAATAGTAGGATGCGTTAGCAATTAGTAACGCACCATTGGTAAAAAATTTGTGTATAGCATAGCGATCGCCATACAATAGCGTAAAGCACCATTTTAAATCATTATCCCATAGATCCTTTAAGTAAGTGAACGGAAAAAAACCGACATAAGTAACGAAAAGTAAAATTGCTCAAAACCTGTTACCTGCAT
>NZ_JACJPV010000010.1 GCF_014696225.1 Anabaena sp. FACHB-1237
AATCTATCATTGACTCTCAAGGTCGTGTAATCAATACATGGGCTGACATTATTAACCGCGCTAACTTAGGTATGGAAGTAATGCACGAGCGTAATGCTCACAACTTCCCCTTAGACTTAGCTGCTGGTGAAGTTGCTCCTGTAGCCTTGACTGCTCCTGCTATCAACGGTTAAGATTCTACTGGGTTTAATAAACTTAGTTAAATAAATAAAAGAACACCCTCCAGTGATGGAGGGTGTTTTTTTGTCAAAATAATGTCAATATTGATCCGGAATTTTTACAGGAGATTGCATTACATTTATTTGAGTCAGGGCGATTAACTTTTGAGCAGCTAAAATTGCACAAATGGAGTCTAATGCTTTTCGGAATTTATTGAAGGCGCGGAAAATACCTTTATATCGTTATGATTTAGAGGATTTTGAGATTGATTTACAAAATTTGCAGGAGTTGGGAAGATTGTGATTATTAGTGATACTTCTGTGATTACTAATTTAATTAGTATTGAACATCTTTTTCTTTTAGATTATGCAGCGAAAGAATGAATTTTGTGCAAATTTTTTATTAGTAAATTTTCAGAATTTGGACAGGCAAAATGCCCATCCAACAAAAAAGCGATCGCATACTATGGAAATTAATTAGACTGAAAATGTTATTTCTGACTAATTGTGGGCGGATTAATTTCTGCATATTGTTGAGGTGTCAACATTGCTTCCTGAACCTTGATAGGTTTGGGAAGAAGACCATTTTTATAGAAATAATCTGCAACTCGCTGTTGATCCTTAATTAATGCTGGTGAAATGGCTCTCAACCCGTAGGTGCGTCGGCTAATTACTAAATCCATCACATCAGGAGGTAATTTTTGATACTGTGCAACCAAGGCGGCGGTTTCTTTGGGATGTGCTTGCGCCCATTTCTGAATTTTATCAATTTCCTCAATAACTATCCGCAATAATTTAGGATTATCAATGGCAAATTGTTTAATGCCAACATAGTATCCACCAGGAGAATTAATCCCTTTGGCATTCCTAAGAATGCGCGCCTTACCTTCTTTTTCAGCCCGCGCTAGATGGGGATCTCCTGTTACCCAAACAGGAATTTTTCCTTGAAGAAAAGCACTGGCAGCTTCTACATTAGGTAGACTTTGAACTTTAATATCACTATATTTCAAACCTACTTCTTCTAAAGCTCTCAGGATAAAATAGTGTGATGCAGAAGCTTTTTGGAAAACTACGGTTTTTCCTTTAATATCTTTGACACTTTTAATGGGAGAATTCGGTGGTACTACAATTGCACTTCCTTTCCCACTCTCTTTAGTTTGTCGTGAACCAACAATATAAACAATTTGAGCACCAGCAGCTTGGGCAAAAATAGGCGGAGTTTCCCCCACAGAACCTATATCTATTCTACCAACATTCATAGCTTCCATTAATTGCGGACCTTGGGCAAATTGGGCCCATTCCACCTTCACACCCAAGGGATTTAGACGTTTTTCTAAAACCTTTGTGATTCTCACCAAATCCCCAGCTTGTTGATACCCTACACGAATAACATTGGTTTTGATACCAGGCGTTTTTGAAGCTTGAGCTATTTTGGTAGCTGATACTTTAGATATTTCAGATATTTCTGGATCTAATACTTCATCTATTTTGGTATCTGATACTTTAAATACTCTGGGTATGTTAGTACCTGATATTTTGCTTGTCAGAGATTGGGTTAGTACTTCTTGATTTTCGGCCTTGCAACTTACTAATGTTAAAGAAGTTACTAAGGTTAATAAGCCAGGTACTAAGAGCAACTTAAAACGACGAAGTATGTTCTGATCTTGAGGTTTGACTGTAGCAATCATAGATTTTCTTTTTTTGTGAATTTGAAAAGAAAATTACTAATCAGAGATTGGTAATTTAAGTTTAATTTTTTTGCCCAAATGATGAGTAATTTATTGATGAACTGGAATAAAATAATACTACTGTTTATTGACCGAGTTACCGGAGATTATTCAACAAGTATCACATGACTGTAAATAAATGTCAAGTGGTTTGACCAGAAAATATATGCTTAACTAAATCTATGATTTAATCCTACCGATGCAAGAGAAACTTGACGAAGTTAAAATCTGCTGTAAGATTCTCCTATTGCCAGGGTTGGTTTTTAGTCTTGATATATAAATAGGACTTACACAAATGTCACACCAAAAATCTGTGGTAGGTAGGGTGTAGTTCGACAAGCTCACCAACCATTTCAGACAGCATAAATCATGTCAATAAATTCTTGATACCTGACGCACCATACTAATGTGCCAGTTGGCTAAGTTCTGATAAATTTACATTTACTCATACTTTTATGACTTGATTTTTGTGGAAATCTGTGATAGGTTAATCATATCTACTATTTCTTGATAGATTTACTGTAGTTTTATTTTTATCAAAGTAGTTAGCTTTCAGAAGTTAGCTTCCCGCCTTTGAATAAGGATAAGTTACACCCCTGATTTTTGTACTTGCGGAATACTGGCAGGAAATATTGTCTTGCCTTACTTTTAAAAAGGTGAATATAATGTTTTATGGGTTAATTGAACAAGAATTGTCAGATGGAGAACCCTGGTCGCAAAGACAGCAAACACAGTTACCAACACAGATTCAAATATTAATAGAACAGGAACAGGTAAAACCAGATATTTGGGAATTACCAAAGGCACAAATGAAAAAATATCCCACAACTAATCAAGATACGGGACTTTTGAAAAGGCCAATTTTAGCCTGTTTAAAGGTGAAAATCTGCATATTTTCACATATTATAAAAATCCTAGTGTGAAATATTTTTATTCAGATCTATGGTTTTTATATTTGAATACTCAAACAGGGAAGATGACGATCCCACAATAGTTTAATGAAATCCCAGTCTAAAATTTAAATGGGATTAGCTTCCAACTTTTAAAACTGTTAAAGACTCATACAGCATTCTCAAAAAAAATGAACATAAATGTGAGTTTATGAATACAAAAATTTTTCAGATGTCGGCTGAAAAGAGTGTTATTCTTGCTGACGTTTTAGTGTTGGGTGGAGGTCCAGCAGGTACTTGGGCAGCACTTTCAGCAGCAGAACAAGGAGTTCGGGTTGTGTTAGCGGATAAAGGGTATTGCGGTACTTCAGGAGCAACAGCCCCATCTAATACTGGGGCTTGGTATCTTCCGAAAGGTGAAAAACGTGATGGGGAAATTGAGCGTCGGTTGTTACGCTCAACAGGACTTGCAGATAGCCGTTGGTTGCAGCGTGTAATTGAGCAGGCGCGAAGAGGTTTAGATAACTTAGGTGATAGTGGCTATCCCTTTCCTTTAGATGATTTGGGAAATTCCTACCGTGCTAACTTACGCGGACCGGATTACATGGGTTTCATGCGACGGAGGGCGATCGCTGCTGGAGTACGCATTCTTGACCATCATCCCGCACTGGAACTACTTGCATCAAATGGAGCGATCGCAGGTGCAGCAGGTATTCATCCCCGCAGTGGGAATCTCTGGGAAGTTAGGGCGGGCGCTGTGGTGCTGGCAACTGGCGGATGTGCTTTTCTGTCTCACGCCCTAGGTTGCGATGGTAATACTGGCGATGGTTATCTAATGGCAGCGGAGGCAGGTGTAAGACTATCTGGGATGGAGTTTTCCTCCCAATATGGCTTATCACCCGCTCATACTTCCGTGACTAAAGGGCTAACATTCTCCTTTGCCAGTTTTTATCTAGAAGATGGTTCTCCTTTACCAGAAACAGGGGAAGACCGCTCCGTACGCATCGCCCGCCAACTAATTGATGGCCAAAAAGTCTACGCACTGATGAATCGTGGTAACTCTGTGGAACATAATTGGTTGCGTCAAGGTCAGCCTAATTGTTTTTTACCATTTGACAGAATTGGATTAGATCCATTCAAAGAGCGTTTTCCAGTTACCCTACGCTCAGAAGGTACTGTTCGTGGGGTAGGTGGACTGGAAATCATCAACGATGATTGCGCCACAACAGTACCAGGACTTTATGCAGCCGGCGATGCAGCCTCTCGTGAAAATATTGTCGGGGCTGTGTCAGGGGGAGGAAGTCCTAATGCGTCTTGGGCGATCGCCAGTGGCACTTGGAGTGGACGGGCAGCCGCACGTTTTGCAGCCTCTCTCGGTGACAAAGCAGAGACACGCTTAGTTCATGGTTTAGGTGAAGCGGGTTTGCGCCCTGGTAAACAACCCAAAAGAGAGGGGCTAATCTCAGAAGTAATTAGTGGCGTTCAGGCTGAAACCTTGCCCCTTGATGTGAATTTCTTTCGTTCTGGAGTCAGGATAGCATTGTCCCGTCAACGTTTAGATGCAGTATGGGCGGATGTCCGCGATTATCTAGTAGGTGAAGGTCGCAATGCTTTACGTGCACGGGAAGCCGCAGCAATGACAGCCACAGCTCGCTGGATATGGGCTAGTGCGGATGCACGGAAGGAAACTAGAGGAATGCACCGACGCACAGATTTCACAACCACAGATGATACACAAACACGACGATTGTTGACTTTTGGTATTGATGATGTTGCAGTTATCGCCGCAGAAAAGCAGTGGCAAGAGGTAGAGGTAGCATAATGATTGAAATTGTTGATGGTGATCGCTGTGTTGGCTGTGATATATGTGTGAACGTATGTCCACGGGATGTCTTTGATTCTGGAAGCGACGGACTGGCCGTGATTGCTCGCAAGTCAGATTGTCAGACTTGTTTTCTATGCGAACTGTACTGTCCTGTGGATGCTCTTTATGTGTCACCTTATGCCGAAGTGGATGATCAAGTAGAATCAGAGCAGTTAATTGCCCAAAACTTGCTGGGTAGTTACACTCGTAATATGGGTTGGTATCGAGGCAAAATGGGAGGGACTGACAAAGATCCAACTCGACAACTCAGACTGATGAACAGATGAACGACGACCGAACAAAGTTTACGTGACGAATTTCACCACCTGTAATACCATGAATATTTTTCATGGTATTTTCTTTGAGGATATCTCGTGAGAAATTTTACTCCAGCGTTGTATTAACCTCACTTCTATCATTTCATAACAAGCGGCTAATAACATTAACGCCCAACCAGTGGTAAATAAAACAGAGGGGCTCGTCCAAATTTTCTTATTGGTGGGAAATTTTAGAGAATTAGAAATTTGTATTATGAGACTATTTCTAACTCCTGAGATATAAACGGAGAAGGAGGGATTCGAACCCTCGTATACATTTCTGCATAACAGACTTTCCAGGTCTGCGCCTTAAACCACTCGGCCACCTCTCCAGGTGTGACATTTACTCATCATACAATAAGATTCAAAAAAAAGCAAATATTTTGGCAAAGAAATTTTTATAATAGGAATACTGCCACCCTAGATAAAAATTAAGATGGTTCAAACCCACACAATTAGAGTTCATAACCGCCAAACAGGCACATCATATACCTTACAAGTTCCAGAAGATCGTTATATTCTCCATACTTCTGAACATCATGGTATAGAATTACCATTTTCTTGTCGCAATGGGGCTTGTACAACTTGTGCAGTCAGGGTACTATCAGGGGAAGTGTATCAACCAGAAGCTATTGGACTCTCTCCTGATTTACGCAAGCAAGGTTACGCTTTATTATGTGTAAGTTATGCGCGTTCTGACTTAGAAGTAGAAACACAAGATGAGGATGAAGTATACGAGCTTCAATTTGGACAATATTTTGGCAAAGGAAAGATTAAAGCGGGTTTACCCTTAGATGAAGACTAAAATTTCTGAATTGTTTTTAGCGTTAGGGTGTAATTTAATGGTGCAGATGGTGTGTAAGTTATTCCATCTGCGCGTTTTTTTGCTAAAATTAATGGTTATAACTGGGTTATTAGGCTTAGTTAGTTGCCAAAATCCGCAAAATTCTGCTATGGTTTCTGGCGCGGTAAAAATATCAAGGGTAGTTAGTGGGCAAACGGTGGAAATTTTGGGAACACCAGAAAGTCCTAATATAATATCTCAGGTACGTTTAATTGGTTTAGATGCTCCAGATTTGAGTCAAAAACCTTGGGGGGAGGATAGTAAGAAATTTCTGGAAAGTTTGCTAGGGGACGGTAATAAAGAAGTTATTTTAGAGTTTGATTTGGCTAAGGAAGATAAAAATAATCGAATGTTAGCCTATTTATGGGAAGATAAAAAGTTAGTCAATGAAGAGATGATCAAAGAGGGTTATGGTTTATTTGTGGGGCGATCGCCTAATCATAAATATGATCAGCGTTTAGAATATGCCCAACAATGGGCGAGAATTATGGGTAAAGGTATTTGGAATATTGATAGACCGATGCGTATTACGCCAGGAGAATTTCGTCGTCTCTATCGTTAGTTTTTACGGTTCAATTACACAGATTATGATAGAATTATGGTAAATTTACAAATTTTTCTGGATATTGCTACAGAGGCAGCTTTGGCTGCCGGGGTGGTTCTGCAAGATTATTTAGGTAAATTAGAAGATGCTGTTACAGAAAAAGGACGGCCAGGAGATTTAGTCACTGCTGCTGATAAAGCTTCAGAACAGGTAATTTTAGATGTTTTAAGTCGTCATTTTCCAGATCATTCTATTTTAGCTGAAGAGTCGGGACAATTGGGAAATCAGGAAAATGAATATCTTTGGGCTATTGATCCTCTCGATGGTACAACTAATTACGCCCATCAATATCCCTGTTTTGCTGTGTCTATAGGTTTGTTAATTAATGGTGTGCCGCAAGTAGGAGTGATTTATGATCCTTTTCATGATGAGTTATTTCAAGCAGCAGCGGGTTTAGGTGCTACTCGTAACAGGCGGGCTATTCAGGTTTCCCAAACTAATGAATTATCTAAAAGTTTATTAGTAACTGGTTTTGCGTATGATAGAAGAGAAACTAGTGATAATAATTATGCAGAATTTTGTCATTTGACGCATTTAACTCAAGGTGTAAGACGTGGTGGCGCGGCTGCGTTAGACTTGGCTTATGTATCTTGTGGGCGTGTTGATGGTTATTGGGAACGCGGTATTTCTCCTTGGGATGTGATTGCAGGTATTATTCTGGTTGAGGAAGCTGGCGGAAAAGTGACTGCATATAATGGCGAACCTGTCAATATTGCATCAGGAAGAATTTTAGCTACTAATGGTCATCTTCACGATAGACTTAGTGAAACTTTGTTACAAGTTCCACCTCTGTCTAGTTGGTGATGGGGTTAATTAAAAGTAGTCCAAAAGCTAACAATTGCTATTGAACAGTCCGGAATTGGTGGTTTATGGGGTGGAAAAAATAATCACTCTTAATCATCACTTGTGCTAATCACAGTTGTTACCGTATTTATCTTTAACACAACAAAGAAAAGAAATTATTGCTAGTCTTGATACCAACGTTTTTGTGGTGTTACAGGAAAAGCAAGAACAAGAATTAAAGTTCTTGCTTAAAACAATCAACTCTTAATTAGGTTGCATAAAGATCCTGGACTGCTGACAAAAGTTAGAGATATTTTCTCTGGTATTTTTTACTATGATTAATTTAGATATGTAAATCACTTCCAGATTTCCTAATTTATTGTTAGGTTAAGAGAATGCTAATCAATGCTCAACATCTCTTGCAATATCAACGCTGTCAACGTCGCCCTTTTTTAGATATTTACGGTGACTATACTCAGCGAGAAATCGTTAACGATTTACAATTAAAGATACAACAAGACAAAATTATTCACCACCAGTGTGTGGTGTCAAAATTTGCGTATCATCAGCCTGAATATCCTTCAGGAAATTGGCCAGCAGCAGCAGCAGCAACTTGGGAATTGATGCAACAAGGTGTAAATTATATTCATCGTGGAGTATTGTTAACTAGTTACAATGATCAGTTTACTTTGTTAAGTCGTCCGGATTTACTGATTAAACAACCGGGATTTTCTACTTTTGGTAATTGGCAATATATGCCAGTTAATATTGAGTTGGGTAAACGTCCTAAACAAGAATATCAGGTAATTTTAGCTTTTCATGCTCAAGTATTAGGAATATTACAAAATGTTAGTGTTAATTATGGAGGTTTAATATTAAGAAATAAAGAGAAAACTTATATAGTGGATCTGGATAGGTGGACTGCTTTAATGTTGAATATTTTAAGAGAATATATCGCAATTATAGAGTTGAAAAATGAACCGGAAATTTTTATTTCTCGCCAAAAATGTCATCTTTGTCCTTGGTGTAGTTATTGTTATGCGATCGCTCAAAATGAACAACATCTTTCTTTATTACCAGGAGTAACTCCAATTCGTTATCAGCAATTACAAAATCTGAATATTGATACCTTGGAAACATTGGCTAAAACCCATCCTAGCACTTTAGAACAGCTTGCAGGATTTGATGGTTATATCGCTCCCAAATTAGTTTTACAAGCACAGTCAGTATGTAATAATAAACCTATAGTTTTACCTCATTCTTTACCTATACCTGATATTGCTTATACAGCTAATATCGAACTTTATTTTGATATTGAAGCTCAACCAGATTTAAACTTAAATTATTTATTAGGAGTATTAGTAGTTAATCGAGAAAATAACAGTGAACAGTTTTATTCATTGTTAGCAGAAAATCCGGCGCAAGAAGGACTAATTTGGCAACAATTTTTAGAATTAGTAGCACAATATCCCCAAGCACCAATTTATCATTTTTGCGCTTATGAAGTGGATACAGTCAAGAAATTAGGCAAACTTTATCGTACACCATATTCACAAATTCAAGCTGTAGTAAGTCGCTTTATTGATATTTATGAATACTTAACGGAAAATGTGACTTTACCTATAGAAAGTTATGCTTTAAAAAGCATAGCTCGGTGGTTGGGATTTGAATGGCGTGATCCAGAAATCAGCGGAGCCAAATGTATTTATTGGTATGATCAATGGTTAGCATTGGGCGATCGCACTACCTTGGAACTAATTCAACGTTATAATGAGGATGACTGTCGCGCTACTCGCATTGTTAAGGATTGGTTAGTTAATTTTTTAATAGATTAATATTGATAGATTAATATTGATATATTAATATTGATAGCTGATGACTGCTTTATCAATTATCAATTGTCAATTTATTTCCTATGCTGAAACTGATGAAATATAAACGATTATTAGTAATGTTTTGTATCAGTATTTTTACTGTTATTATTTATGTTGTATGGACAAATATAGCTTCTAGTGCAGTGATAGTGACAGATATAAAATTCTTAGGAGAAGCGATTATTCCCACAGGTTCGTTATTTCAAAATACTGAAATTGGGGGATTATCAGGAATTACCTATGATGAGAAAAATCGTGTTTATTATAGCATTTCCGATGATAGAGGGTCAAAAGCACCTACTCGTTTTTATACACTTACCATAGACCTCAGTGCAGAAAAACTTAACGATAAAAATGTGAAAGTTGTGGGAGTTACAAATCTTCTCAATCAAGATAATCAAATATTTGCTCCTGGTACAACAGACACAGAAGGCATAGCTTTAACAAATCGAGATACTATTTTTGTATCTTCTGAAGGTGATGTAGAAAAATCAGTTAACCCTTTTATTAGCGAATTTGATTTAGTTTCAGGTAAAATTAGAAACTCTTTAAACGTAGAAAAACGATTTTTACCAGATACTAATAAAAAGCAAGGTATACGTAATAACTTAGGTTTTGAAAGTTTGACCATTACTCCCAACCAAGAATACTTATATACAGCCACAGAAAACGCCTTAATTCAGGATGGAACAGCCGCAAAAGAGGGGATAGGGACATCTTGCCGAATTTTGCAATATAACCTAGTGACTCAGCAACCAACAGGGGAATTTTTGTATCAAACAGAACCCGTAACTAGTTTATTTAATCCTACGGGAAAATTTGCTAGTGGTTTACCAGACTTGGTAGCGCTGGATAATCAGGGACATTTTCTCAGTATTGAACGCAGTTTTACAGGTTTAGGATTTACAATACTGTTATTTGAGGTATCGCTAGACAAAGCGAGTAACATTCAGAACCTAGATAGTGTTGTCACTGATGATAGGATAAATATTAAACCTGTAGAAAAAAAACTGATACTAGATCTACGCAGCTTAGATGTATCATTAGATAATATTGAAGGCTTAACTCTGGGTGCTAAATTAGCTGATGGACAGCGATCATTAATTCTTATCAGTGACAATAACTTCAATAGACTACAAAAAACCCAAATTCTAGGCTTTAAACTCCAAATAGAATCTCCTTGGACTAGATTATTACGTCGCTTAGGTCTGGGTAATTCTCAGTAATAGAGATAGGAGATAGGAGTAAAAATTATCGTGGGGACAATTCATGAATTGTCCCTACAAGAGTTGTAGAGACGTTTTATAAAACGTCTTTACATGAGTTAATCTGTTGTGCCTTTAAATTGAATAATTAATACAAGCAAGATGCTTGTGCTACTGTAACTTCAGGTTTTTTAATTATACAGTGAGTGCTGCACATTAGCTTATCTAAGCATTGATTAAATCAGGTATGAAATTGAGAAATTGAAAATTTGAAACTTTGCATCTAACACACTGGAAGTACTTCACTTGGCTGATACGCGAAACAAAATTCATACCGCCATTATGCAATGTCATGATCGGGGCGTTGCTGATTAAGGGTATGATGAAAGTTTCAAGCAGAGGTACTCCATGTACGCAAGAGTAAGATTTTCATTTTTGTAACTTTTCCATTTCATACTCTAATTCAGCAAGGCCGGAAAAAAATGAGCGTGTTCAGGTACAATAACGCTTTTGGCGATTAAAACAAAACTCAAGTTAAATAAAACCCAAGAAATATTAATGACTAAATACGCTGGTATACTTAGGTTTACTTATAATCTGAGAGCGATCGCTCATCTCCAAAAACGAGATGAAAAATTTTTTCTCAAAACCCTTGACAAATAAAAAAATCTGGTTAATAATAGGGAAAGTCAAGAACGACAAAAACAGTACGCACAAAACAAGCGTAAACTAAGGGACTGTAGTTCAATTGGTTAGAGCACCGCCCTGTCACGGCGGAAGTTGCGGGTTCGAGCCCCGTCAGTCCCGTTATAAAAATCTATAAACAAACTTTCTTGAGTTGTTGTTACAAATATTAACGCAAGAATTATGCAGCATAAGTTATAGTCTAACTTAATTACCACGAATTTGAAGTGTCTGTGTTAAACCCTATTTATTACTTAATTCATGGGATACAACAATTACTGATCCCGATATGTTTTTTGACAGCTTGGACTGTAACTATTCTGGTATTTGTTAACATTATCAATGCCACAAGATATACAGTGAAAACTGCTCAAAAAATGCGCGAAATACCCTGTCATAATTGCCAATTTTTTACCAATAATTATCGCTTGAAATGTACTGTAAATCCTTATATTGCAAATACAGAAGAAGCAATAGGTTGTAAGGATTATATGAGATAATTAATGTTTGGGGATATTTTTCCCTAAACCGTGAAAATTAACCTAAAATTACCTGTGATAAACCCAAGCTAAAAAGTATGACCACTGCAATACCTGTAAAAACTGAATACGAAGCAATTATAGGCTTAGAAACTCATTGTCAACTAAGTACAAACACAAAAATATTTTCCAATAGTTCTACAGCTTTTGGTGCTGAACCTAATACTAATATTGATCCAGTTTGTATGGGTTTACCTGGAGTTTTACCTGTATTAAATGCTAAGGTTCTGGAATATGCTGTAAAAACTGGTTTAGCTTTAAATTGTCAAATCGCTAAATATAGTAAATTTGACCGTAAACAATATTTTTATCCTGATTTACCTAAAAATTACCAAATTTCTCAGTATGATCTTCCCATTGCTGAACATGGTTATTTAGAAATTGAGTTGGTAGCAGCAGATGGTGATCCTATTCGTAAGCGCATTGGTATTACTCGTTTACACATGGAAGAAGATGCTGGTAAGTTAGTACACGCTGGGAGCGATCGCCTATCTGGTTCTAGCTATTCTCTCGTAGACTATAACCGTGCTGGTGTTCCTTTGGTAGAAATTGTATCTGAACCTGATTTACGCACAGGAGAAGAAGCTGCTGCTTATGTACAAGAATTACGACGAATTGTCAGATATCTAGGCGTAAGTGATGGTAATATGCAAGAAGGATCACTGCGTTGTGATGTAAATATATCTGTCCGTCCTTTGGGACAAAAGGAGTTTGGGGTTAAGGTAGAAATTAAAAACATGAACTCCTTTAGTGCGATTCAAAAAGCTATTGATTATGAAATAGAGCGTCAAATTGCAGCTATTGAGGCTGGTGAACGTATTATCCAAGAAACTCGTCTGTGGGAGGAAGGTTCACAACGCACTAGTAGTATGCGAGTCAAGGAAGGGTCAAGTGACTATCGCTACTTCCCTGAACCAGATTTAGGACCGATACAAGTTTCTCCAGAACAATTGTCTACTTGGAAGGATGAGTTACCAGAATTACCAGCAGAAAAACGTCATCGCTATGAAAGTGAGTTGGGACTTTCTGCTTATGATACAGGGGTGTTAACTGAAGATAAACCAGTATCAGAATATTTTGAAAAGGCGATCGCTGCCGGTGCAAATCCTAAATCTGCGGCTAATTGGATCACTCAAGATATCGCAGCTTACCTGAATAAACAAAAACTTACCATATCCGAAATTAAACTGAGTCCTACAAATTTAGCTGATGTGATTACTCGCATTGAAAATGGTAAAATTAGTAACGCTCAAGCTAAGGAAAAACTCGTTGATTTATTAAATGGTGTTTCTCCAGAGGAAGCATTTGCTGGCCAAGAATTGATTTCTGATCCTAGCATTTTAGGGCCAATCATAGATGAAATTATTGCTGCTAATGCTCAACAAGTCGAAAAATACCGCAATGGTAATACTAATCTCAAAGGGTTTTTTGTAGGACAAGTTTTGAAAAAAACCAACAAACGCGCAGAACCAAAGTTAACCAACCAACTGGTAGAACAAAAATTAAATGAATAAATGGTGATACCCCTCATCCCCAAAGTGGTATAATCTGATTTCAAGACGCAACTTGATATTTGAGGAAAGTTAATTTGTTGACTTTCCTTCTTTTTTTTGGATGTGATATGATTACTGTATTATCTGTGTTTCGCGCCAAGTCCCTAAGTGCTAAAGTCGCAAAGTTTATTTACAGTTATCTGAAATCTGAAAAAAGTTTTGTTTTTGAGTTTTGTAAACCTTGACTTTTCCCTCGCAAAATGATATTTTTACAATGGGAATATAGGCCTTTTTAAAAAATCTTGCTTACACTCTATTATATTTAATATCACTATCATACCAAATTCGCCCACTCAGTAAACCTCAAAAATAAGGTTTTTTCTCACGCAGAGACGCAGAGCTACACAGAGGAAGGGTTTGATAAATGGAGTTGGTGATGTTAAATTATAGTTTTTTAGCGAAATTGACATGAAGTTACAGGAAAATTAATCTTATGGCGGGAATTACCGGTATTTTTAGGAAATTTTTATGAAACACCTATGGTAGCTTCATGAAAACTTTATCAAAAAAGGGTGATACCCCTGATACCTATAATGTTATATTATGCAGAGTAGATGCACCCTGATGATATTGGAGAGCTATTTAGGTAGCTCTCTTTTACTGAAAATAGCTATAGTCCAGTAACTTTACTCAGGACTTACGCAACTGGCACATTGGTAGGGTGCGGTTCGACAAGCTCACCAACCACGTCAGATAGTATAAATCATGTAAATAACCAAATTGTTGATATCTGACGCACCCACTCAACAGATTTTTTACTGTGACACTTGCGTAAGTCCTATTACTGTTAAAGACTAATTTGGCATTTTTCTAGCTGAAAATTACCATCAACAGATAAACTCACAATAGAGAGAAAAATACTATCTAATAGTGAGCAAGATTTATGGGAGAATGGCGCAAAATTAGTGGTGGTGTTACTGCACCTAAAGGATATAAAGCCGCAGGTATTACTGCTGGTTTGAAGGCTTCTGGTTTACCTGATTTAGCTTTAATAGTATCAGATGTGGATGCGATCGCTGCTGGTGTATTTACTACCAGTCATGTTAGAGCCGCTTGTGTAGATTATTGTAGACAAATATTGCAAGTTAAACCTAGTGCTAGGGCTATACTCTGTAATTCGGGACAAGCTAACGCTGCAACTGGTGAACAAGGTATTAAGGATGCTCAAGAAAGTGCAGACTTATTGGCTAGAGAATTAGGTATTAACCCGGAGTCTATTTTACTTGCTTCTACAGGAGTTATTGGACAGAGAATTAAAATGGATGCGCTGCGAGGTGGAATACCTAAATTAGTGGCCGTACTTTCGGAAACTGGTTCAGAAGCTGCATCATCAGCGATAATTACCACAGATTTAGTTACTAAAAGTATAGCTTTAGAAACTACTATCGGCGATCGCCCTGTGAGAATTGGTGGTATTGCCAAAGGTTCTGGTATGATACATCCTAATATGGCCACCATGTTAGCCTTCGTTACCTGTGATGCGGCTGTTTCACCCCATTTATGGCAACAAATGTTAACTAGATCAGCTAATAAAACTTTTAATTCCATCACAGTAGATGGTGATACTAGTACAAATGATAGTTTAATCGCTTTAACAAATGGTCAATCTCGTACCCCAGCAATTACAGAAATGGGTATAGAAGGAGATAAACTAGAAGGAATGTTAACAGAAGTATGTCAATATTTAGCAAAGGCGATCGCCCGCGATGGAGAAGGTGCAACTTGTTTAATAGAGGTAGAAGTTATAGGCGCACATACGGAAGTAGCAGCGCGACAAATAGCTAAAACTATAGCGGGTTCATCCCTAGTTAAATCAGCCATATTCGGACGTGATCCCAACTGGGGACGCATAGCAGGAGCAGCAGGACGCGCCGGAGTACCTTTTGAGCAAGATGATTTAAGTATTAAACTAGGAGACTTCCTTCTATTTCAAAATGGGCAACCCGTAAACTTTGATAAGGCGGCGGCTAGTACATATTTAAAACAAGCAGCTGAAGGTGCATATTTGCAAGATGATACTGTAAAAATATCTGTAAATATTGGTAGCGGTAATAGTAGTGGTAAAGCTTGGGGTTGTGATTTGAGTTATGATTATGTGAAAATTAACGCTCACTATACCACCTAATCTAATCCATTGTGGATGGTAGTGCAGGTATCTTCCCTGCCATAGTAATCAATATTAACCTTTTTTAACTTCTTTAAATACTTGTAAATACTCATGCATCTAAAATCAATCAAATTGCTGGGTAGACTTTTGTGTTTAGCTAGTATAATCAGCTACCTATCATTTTTCTGGAGTCCTCCAGCCACAGCATTAACACAGATTAAAATTCTTGATGTGTCCTATAAAGATTGTCCCACAGAATTATCCACAGGAGCAGTTACCAGTAATGGTTCATCTGCTGCAAATTGCTTTATTGTCACAGGAAAAGCCAAAAACGATACTTATAAAACTGTGTATGATGCGGACATTTTTGGTAGAATTTATGACGCTAATAATGATCCAGTATTGCAAAACCGTACTCGCTTAGGTTCAATAGCAGAAGTACCTCCAGGTATCAGTAATTTTGAGTTGAGAATTTCTGTACCTGCTAACCAACCGTTACCATTGCAACTCAAGCAATTTAAAGCCGCAGGTTTTACTGGAGTAGTACGGAGGTAGGGAGTCGGGAGTCGGGGGTGCAGGGTGCAGGGTGCGAAGTTTTGGGTTTAGCACTGCTAAACCCCCACTGACTTCTGACTTAAACGCCGAACATAGTGGCACGGGCTAAACCGTTTAAAACGTCACCAATAATATTCAATGCTATAAATGCAAGTATAGGCGAAAAATCCATACCACCCACAGCAGGAATAATAGAGCGAAATAGGTTGAGGTAAGGATCGCATATTTGACTTAAAGCAGAAAATGGCTGATTATACCAGTTTATAGTGGGAAACCATGTTAATAAAACCCGAATAATTAGCAAGTAGCTGTAAAGAGCAACAAAAGTAGATAAAGTTGTGATCAGTAAATTCATAGAGGTTGTATTTCCTGTGAATTTGTCAAGTATAGGTTCATGATTGATTTTAACTTAGCTTCCATGATGCTATGTGAGAAAATATCAGGAATTTAGTCTTCTATAAAAGAACTTTCTTTCACCTGACTAGAAGAGTTAGCATTTACATTACTCAATTGTCGTCTGACATCATCAATAGTGGCATTCAGTTGAGCAATTTTATCTTCTAGTGATCGCTTAGTAGATTCTATCTCTACAGTGTCTTGCTGAGTAGCTCTGAACTGTTTCTTTTTTCTTTTTCCCTCTATGTCTGTTAATTCTACATCTTCGTCTAATTGATTATCTAACCTATTAGCCATTACTGCACCCACAATACCACCAACTACACCCCCAATCAATGTTCCTAGCAAAAAACCACCAAGGAAACCATCTTGCTGACTCATATTTTTATCACCTTTTAACAATTTACAATAGTTGTATTAAATCAAATCCTAGAGTATTAGCGGAGTTGGGAGTCGGGAGTCGGAAGCATGGGTAAATTTCTTTCTTCGCACTCTTGTGACTCCTATGTGCCAAAAATGCGATCGCCAGCATCACCTAACCCTGGTACAATATACCCTTGATCATTGACAATCTCATCAATAGTTGCAGCATAAACCGTCAAACCAGGATAAGCAGCAGCCAATTTTTGTAATGCTGGAGGAGCAGCAACCACACACACAATGCGTGTTAAAGCTGGATCAACACCTCTTTGAGTTAGTTCTTCCATAGCAGTCATTATAGATCCACCGGTGGCCAACATGGGATCAGTAATCAAAACTCGTGTTTCTGGTGCAAATTTTTCTGGTAGCTTATTCAAATAACAAGAAGCCTGTAAAGTTTCCTCATTTCGCACTAAACCTAAATGATAAACCTTTGCCAAAGGCAAAAGCGTCTGCGCTCCATCTAACAGTCCTAAACCAGCCCGCAAAATTGGTACAACTGCCACAGGTACTTCAGCATCTATCATTGTACCAACACAATCAGCCAAAGGGCTTTTTACTACAATTTCTTGAGTTGGCAACCACTCCCTAGCCGCTTCATAAGTAAGCCATCTTCCTAACTCCGTGATAGCACTGCGGAACAATACCCAAGGAGTAGACACATCACGCGCTACCGCTAACCAATGTTTAATAAGAGGATGGGGAGGTACATAAACCAGAAATTTTTGCGTCATAACCACAAACGGACTGCTAGATTTTTTGATATCAAATGATTATCATATATCACATTCACATCGTGCATCACAGATGACGACAAAAATTCAAAAATTAATGATATTTTCCTGCCAAAGATATTAATATGTAACTATGCATGACTATACTTTTGTTATTTAAACTAAATGCATTAAAGTTAGCTATAAACTACTAAAATATCTTTATCGGCAATTGTTCAATCTTCGCTTTTACGAAAATTATTGATAAAAACTTTCATTAGTAGTTGACAGATATTCTCAATCAAGGCTATACTAGGTTTCAGTGTTCTCCTCTCTTAAAGGATCGGCAGACGGGATTAGCCAGTAAAGCAGGCTGATCCTCTTTTTATTTTAATAAAAAATTTTATCAATAAGTTTGATTGAATACATCAATAATAATAAAGATTTCGTAGGTTGGGTTGACGCAAGGAAACCTAACAAATAAATTATGTTAGGTTTCCCTATTACTTAACTCAACCTACAAAAACAGTATTTAGCATCCAACTTTACTTTTTGTTTAATTATTTATTGATCAGTAATGGGATAAAGCTGTTGTGCTTTTAATTTGGGTCATGGATGCAAGAAAGATACTTGCACAAATGTAATTTCATGTTTTTTGGTTATATAGTGAGTGCTATACATCAGCTTATTTTGCCCTTAATGCTTGAGCGACAAGATAAACTTTTGTCCATTCAGATAGAACTTGATGAGTTTTCATGTTTAGCTCTTGAGCTATGGACTCTATGGAGTTTCCAGCTTTACGAAGGTTGAGAATTTGTTGTCCTAGTGGAGTAATTTTTTCATATAGTAGTTGCCATTTTTGTTGTGTTAATCCTAAGTTGTGTTCTGTTAAAGAAATTGATAACCAATTATCTACTAGTTCAGAGTTTCCTTTAATAGCAAAAACGCGCACCGCATGATAGCTAATTTTCTCCCGCAGACGATAAACTTCTTTGACGGGTTTGTTGAGGGTTTTGGCAATTTCTTCTTGGGTTTTACCTTGGAGATATAGTTTTAACCACTGTACAGATGTTTCTCCCTGGTTTTCTAGTAGGTATTCTTGAAATTGTTGTACTACTTGTTCACGACTTTGTTGTTGTTCTTCAATATCTTGATTTTCGTGATATTGAGCGATCGCCTGATTATCTACTAAACTTACAGTAGTTTCGTTATTTTCTCCTAATATTTCTTCAGAAACTAGTTTGACTAATTCACTCGTAGGTACTTGAGTTAAACCTCCTCTTTGAGTGCGTCGTAAATAGTTGACGAAACGATACATGAGTATCGGTTGATTTCTCACTGGGCGTAAACTATATTCTTCAATGGTGGCAAATAATAATGTATCTCTTAATCGCTGATCATTGGTTAATTTAGCAATATGAGACATTTGTTGCTGTATATATGAGTCATTTTGCAACAATTCTTGTAATACTTCTTGCAATACCTCAATTACAGTACGTTGGCGATCGCGGCTTAGGGCGATCCAGGCTTGAACTTTATTTCTAATAGCTACTACACTTGCTAACCGATTAATTAATTGTTTATAAGCTTTTTCTCGGCTAATACCTAAATAACGTTTTTGTAAAATTCGCCACCGATATTCCATTGCTTGTTTAGCAATTTCTAATTCTTTAGGATTTAGTAAATCAAAACGATCTACATTTTCTCCTAATAACCATAGTACAATACTATCTCTGGTATTGCGACCTTGTTGTTCTGGAGATTCTATCTCCAGTCTTTCTTGCCAATATTGAGCTATACTTGCCCTGGTTTCTATCATATCTAGTTTACACTCCTCAACACTCTTTTGCAAAGTTTTCATCACGACCACCATTGAGAATTAGCTTGTTAATTACTATGTTTTCTTATTTATCTATCGAGTTTGATTAGCATAATTTATGCAGGTTAAATAATTAATTGGGGAAATTTTTGATTTGTGATTTTTGATACCTGAATAATTACATATCATTGTTGATATTTTGAGACTTTGTTTTTCTTGAATATGTTTCATTTGTTAGTAAAATTTTCTCCAGTGAAACAGACTTTTTGTAGCCAGAAAATTAACTATGATTGGTTACGAAATGTTTAGCTGTTCAATTTATAACTACGTGAGTTTTATTTTGTGAATTTTTCTTAGAGATTGGGTATAAAACAAATCATTTCTCTTGTAATTTTAGTAATTGGGTTATTTATCAATAAGTAGTAGTGCAAAATAAATTTTATATTTGGGAGAGAGGACAGGGAACAGACAAGGAATACAGAGATTTTTGTTTGTTCCAAAAATCTTAAATTAATTTTGCTCAGGTACTTATCAATTTAAGTATCAACTAAATATCAACTACTACTACTTTTTACTCCTTTTGCATCCAGTAATTAAATATTATTATTGAAGAGATAGTAATTACACTGTGACAGAGATCACTGAATTATAGTTATTTTTTAGATGTGATTCAAGTGATCTGATAATAATTTTCACGAAATGAGAGGAGCAGAAAAATCACATTCTAGTTTTGTGCAGTTAAGTAGTAGTAGAAAATATAGCATATTCTATCTACATAAGGTACACTATGAACACAGCAAGATGCCTTTGTTACAAGGGTTTTATCATTAACATCTGTACCTCATAATAACGTAGGGCGGTAACAGGGAATAGGTAAGGAATACAGCCGTTTTTGTTTTCAATCAATAGTACTTGTTAATTTTTGTTAAGGGATGTAGGGTTATAGCATAGTGCTAAATCCCTACATAAGTAGGTTATAATCCGTTAAATTTAACGTGGGTTAGAGGATCTAATGATGGGGTTTTCCACAGAGTCGCGGAACTGTTGTACTTGGGGTGTATAACCAATAGGTAAAACAGTTTCGACGTTTTCATGAGGACGGGGGATAATAACCCAAGATTCGAGAGTACCACCATAAACTTTTTCTGCGGCTTCAACACCAGCGGCCATAGCGGTTTTAACTTCGGAAACGTCACCACGAATATTGACTGTAAAGCGGGCACTTCCCACACGGATATAACCAACGAGGGTAACTCTACCTGCTTTTACCATTGCGTCGGCGGCTGCGAGTACGGCGGGAAAACCTTTTGTTTCTAATGATCCGACGGCTTGTAGTGACATTTTTTATCTCCTGATATCAATAAAAATTATATGTTGCTAGTAGTTCATTGGCTCAAGGAAAATAGCAAGTGACAGGTTATACTGACAATGGCTATATCTCAATTTTTCATAGTGAACTTACTTAGAAAATACGGAAAGGTTCTGATTCTTCCGTGAAGTGGATGGGAAGGATGGCTTCCACGTTTTCTGGGGGGTTAGGAACGATGTAATAGGTAACAACTTGGCCTCCGGGTACTTGTTCTCCGGCGGCGATCCCGGCAGTCATGGCTGTTTGGACTTCGGAAACTTGTCCTCTGATGGCTACTATTAAGCGTCCACTTTCGGCAATGCCATAATATACAAGGGTGACAGCCGCGGCTTTCACCATTGCGTCTGCTGATGCTAAAACTGTGGGAAAACTGAGAGTTTCAATTGCACCAACGGCCATTGGCATAGCTTGATTCTCCTGTGTATGAAAGATGAGTGATTTTTATTGTACGGGTCTTTGGTAACAGTTTTCAAATTTGCCAAAATTTATTTTTTGATGATGTAGTGGTGAGACTTTGTTGTAAACTAGTGACTATGTATCCAAGTTTTCTTCCTGCTGCGGTTGGGCAATTAACTGAACCGAGTTCTATCGCTTTGGCTGAAAGTATCGTTAGTCAGGCGATCGCTACTCCTATATCTAGTCAACCAATTTCTACTAGTTATGTCTGTCAAGGTAAATTTCATAGTCATACACCGATTTTATTAATTCATGGTTTTGATAGTTCGGTGTTAGAATATCGTCGTTTATTGCCTTTATTGGCTGAAAATCATCCAGTTTGGGCAGTAGATTTATTAGGTTTTGGTTTTACTGAAAGATTGTTAGGAATAAGTTATAGTGCTGCGACTATTAAAATTCATTTATATCATTTCTGGAAGACTGTAATTAATCGCCCTGTAATTTTAGTCGGCGCTTCTATGGGTGGTGCTGCGGCTATAGATTTTGCCATTTCTTATCCTGATATTGTGGAAAAATTGGTGTTGATGGATAGTGCAGGAGTCAAGGGTAATTCTCCTATGAGTAAGTTGATTTTTCCACCTTTAGACTATTGGGCGGCGGAGTTTTTAAAGAATGAGAAAGTGCGCGATCGCATTTGTCGCACAGCCTATAAAAATCCTAATTTAATTTCTGAAGATGCCTTACTTTGTGGACAGTTACATCTAGGAATGACTAATTGGACACAGGCTTTAATAGCATTTACTAAAAGTGGTGGATATGCAGCTTTTAAGAAACAAAAATTTAGTCAAATTATGCAGCAGACGTTAATTTTATGGGGTGATAATGATAAAATTTTAGGTACAAAGGATGCCAATAAATTTCATAGTTTGATATTGAATAGTAAACTAATTTGGATTAAAGATTGTGGACATATTCCGCATTTAGAACAAGCAGAAATTACTGCTACACATATTTTACAATTTTGTCAATGATAGAAAAACAGGCATCTTGCCTGTTCTACCACATTTTACTATTTAATTTTCCTTCAAAACTGCTTTGTAATTAATGGGATAAGCTGTTGTGCTTTTAATTTGGATAATAGATGCAAGGAAGATGCCTGCACTACAGTAATTTTAGGTTTTTTAGTTACACAGTTTACTGTTTAGCTGCACATCAGCTTATAATTCTGTATCTAAAGATCCCATTTCTGGAAATTGTTCTTGACTCAATTAATAATAAAGACTTAATTCCACAAAAAACGCAGAAAACGCTTCCCTCGCGCCTCTGCGTATTGTACGTCATATTACTCTCTTAAACCATCTCAGAACTTTGCACATTTGCTTGAGTTTGCGGTCTAAACATAAACAACGAATAAACTACATCACGACGAATATTAATCATCATATCCAAAAACAACTCATAACCCTCATTCTTATACTCAATTAAAGGGTCTTTCTGTCCATAACCACGTAACCCAACTGAATCTCGTAAAGCATCCATCTGTTGTAAATGGTCTCGCCATAAGGTATCAATGCGTTGTAAAATAAAGAACCTTTCTGCCTGCCGCATTAAACCCGGTTGTATTTGATCAATTTCCGCTTCCTTAATATCATACGCAATTCGCCCTTGTTCGTGTAAAAATGCTTTAATCTCTGCCATTGTCATATCTTCTAATTGGCTAGATTGCAAATCTTCTAATAAATAGACAAACTCTTTAACCTTCCCTACTAACTTTTCTAACTCCCACTCTTCCGAGGGTAAATCAGGATTAATATAATAATCCACAATATCATCCATCGTTCTTTCAGCGTACTTAACCACCTGCTCTTTCAGGTCTTCTCCTTCTAATACACGCCGTCTTTCTGCATAAATAGCTCGACGTTGATTATTCATCACTTCATCATACTCAAATACCTGCTTACGGGTATCATAGTAAAAAGTCTCCACCTTTTTCTGAGCACCCTCTAAGCTACGGGTTAACATCCCTGACTCAATGGGCATATCCTCTTCCACTTGGAAGGCATTCATTAAACCTGCAACGCGATCGCCCCCAAAGATCCTTAACAAGTTATCCTCTAAACTGAGGAAAAATCTCGTCGTCCCAGGATCGCCTTGTCTCCCCGCACGTCCACGCAACTGGTTATCAATCCGCCTTGACTCATGACGCTCTGTACCAATAACGTGCAATCCTCCTCTACTTACTACATCATCATGTTCAAAGCTAGTATATTCCTCGTACTCCTGTTTGATGCATTTGTATGCTTCCCGTAATTGTTCAATCACAGCATCATCTGTAGGTGCTTTTTCCGCAGCTACCGCAATTTTCTCCTCCGCATCTAATTCTGATAAACTCCGCTCTCCATAGGCCTTGACAGCTACTTCTACCGCTTCTTTTAACAGTTTTTCCGTTTTTTTAGTTAACTCTGTAGGGAAAATTTCTGAGGACACTTTCCAAGTTTTCAATTTTTTACCTGGTACAAACCCTTGCCCACTACTATTTCCTATCGGTAGGCCAGAAGCTCTTTGTATTCCAAAACTATCTTCATGCTCCGGGCTAACAATACGCGGCATAAAGTATTCTCGCAGTTTTAAACGCGCCATATACTCCGCATTACCACCCAAAATAATATCCGTACCTCTACCGGCCATGTTAGTAGCAATAGTTACTGCACCACTGCGCCCAGCTTGAGCGATAATTTCCGCTTCCCGTTCTACGTTTTCTGGCCGAGCATTAAGTAATTCATGGGGAATTTCCATTTCATTCAATAATCGGCTTAAAAGTTCCGATTTTTCGACACTGGTTGTCCCTACTAACACAGGTCTACCATTTTCGTGCATTTCTGCACATTCTCTAGCGATCGCTCGCCATTTTCCCGCTTCAGTTTTAAACACCATATCAGACAAATCTTGTCTTTTTGTTTTCCGGTTAGTAGGAATAACCGTCACTTCCAATTTATAAATTTTCTCTAACTCTGCTTCCTCTGTTTTCGCTGTTCCTGTCATTCCACCCAATTTCGGGTACAATAAAAACAAGTTTTGATAAGTTATAGTTGCTAAAGTTTGAGTTTCCGGTTGAATTTCTACCCGTTCTTTCGCTTCAATTGCTTGATGTAAACCATCGCTCCATCTTCTTCCTGGTAAAACCCGTCCAGTAAACTCATCCACAATCACAACTTCATCATTGCGGACAATATAATTGACATCTTTAAGGAATAACTCCTTAGCCTTAATCGCATTAAACACAAAATGCGCCCAAGGATCTTCAGGATCAAATAAATCTGTTACATTTAAAAGATTCTCCGCTTCTGCAAAACCCTCATCTGTCAACAAAACATTACGATCCTTTTCCATCACTTCATAATGTTCATCCTTTTTCAAAGTCAACGCAATTTCCGCCGCTTGCAAGTATTTTTCCGTTGGCCTTTCCACTTGACCAGAAATAATTAACGGAGTTCGCGCTTCATCAATTAAAATGGAATCTACTTCATCAATTACACAATAATTAAAAGGACGTTGTACCACTTCTGCCATAGAAGTCGCCATATTATCCCTGAGATAGTCAAAACCTATTTCACTATTCGTCACATAGGTAATATCACAATCATAGTTCCTCTTGCGTTCAGGCGCAGTCATCGTCCCTTGAATTAAACCCACGCTTAAACCTAAGAAACGATGTACCTGTCCCATCCATTCCGCATCCCGACGAGCTAGGTAGTCATTCACAGTAATTACATGAACACCTTTACCTGTTAAAGCATTCAAATAACTGGGTAAAGTCGCCACTAAAGTTTTACCCTCACCAGTTTTCATTTCTGCAATTTGGCCAATGTGGAGAATTATACCACCTTGAAGTTGAACATCAAAGTGACGTAATCCTAACACACGCCGGGCTGATTCTCTCACTACCGCAAAGGCTTCTGGTAAAATATCATCCAGACTTTCACCTTTGCCTAAACGCTGTTTAAACTCAACGGTTTTTCCTTTTAACCCTTCATCCGACAGCGCGGAAATTTCTTCCTCTAACAGATTAATTTCTGTAATGTAAGGTTGGTATTTTTTCAGTTTACGAGCGTTGGGATCGCCCAACAATAGTTTTAGCATGGCAGTTTATACAACTAAAATCAATCAGGAATGGAAATTAAAGGTTTAGCTAATAGCTATATAATTATAGACACTTAAGGCAACTTAGTCATTTTCTACTGTAGCAGGCTAGAAAATCACCATTAACTCAGTATAAAATCCTTACCAATCATCATTGATTACTGGTAGGACTTAAGCACAAGTTACTCACAAATAAACCACGTAGAAGACACTAAGGAAACAAATAAAAGACGGTTTGAGAGATATTTTTCCTCAGTCTTAATTGCTTTGAACTTATATCTTGATTACATTTCCTTTTCCCACTATAACCTATAACTGTTTCCTGCCCTTGACAAAATCTCAACCTTGTTCTATACTAATGTTATAGGTGGGAAAGTGTGCGCCCATATATACCAAAATTTTTGATTATTAACATCATCAACCTACAAAAAATCCTAGCCCTACTACTTGCAAAATCAGCAAAAATTGGTAAACTAGTTCACTTACAGATATACTATCATTAACAGAGAGCCTCACAACGCATAATGGTGCATATTAAGCGCGTTGAACTGACTAACTTTAAATCCTTCGGTGGTACAACTGCTGTCCCTTTACTACCGGGTTGTACGGTCATATCTGGACCTAACGGTTCTGGAAAATCAAACATACTCGATGCTTTATTATTTTGTCTGGGACTGTCTAGTTCCAAGGGAATGCGGGCAGAAAGATTGCCAGATTTAGTTAATAATAATCAAACCGCTAAACCCCGCGCTGCTATTGAAGCTAGTGTGACGGTAACTTTTGATTTATCGGATGAGGATTTTATCTCACGCAGAGACGCAAAGCCACAGAGTCACGATGTGGTGGAAATTGACAAGGTTGAGGAGGAGAGAAATAACATTAAACCAAGTTCGTCTGAATGGAGTGTAACTCGGAGGTTGCGGGTTAATTCCCAGGGTAGTTATACTTCTAACTATTATATTAATGGTGTTTCTTGTACGTTATCAGAATTGCATGAACAGTTGGAAAATCTTCGCGTTTATCCAGAAGGTTATAATGTGGTATTGCAAGGAGATGTGACGAGTATCATCTCTATGAATGCGAAGGAACGTCGAGAAATTATTGATGAGTTGGCAGGTGTGGCCGCTTTCGATCGTAAAATCAATCAGGCTAAGGATACTTTGACAGAAGTTAAGGAGAAGGAAGATAGTTGTCGCATTGTTGAGGGTGAGCTAACTATACAACGCGATCGCCTTTATCAAGAAAAACTTAAAGCAGAAAAATATCGTCAGTTACGTCAGGAATTTCAAGCAAAGCAAACCTGGGAAGTTCTGTTATCATGGCGATCGCTGCAACATCAACAAGAAAAACTCACTGCGGATATTCAAAGTGGAGATGTTGCGTTTGCTAATTTTGCCACGGAATTAACTACAGTTAATCAAAATATTGAACAGACAAATATTAATCTTGATCAACTTAACTCCCGTGTCAAATCTTTAGGAGAAGATGAATTGTTAGCTGTACAGTCTCGTCTAGCTGTAGAAGATGCAGAACATAAACAATTACAACGTCAAAAAACAGAAATAGACACTCATCTTCAGGAAACAGCTAAACGTCTATCACAAATTCAGGAAGATATTCACACATATCAAACTTCGCTATCCACAAATACCCAAGCACAAACCTTAGAAAACTCTCAACTTGCTAATTTCCAACAACAAAGAAATCAAGCACGACAAGATTTAGAGAAATCCCGTCAAGTCGCTACAGAAATCGCTGCTAATTCGGATGCTTTAGTACAACAACAGAGTTCATTAAGTCGAAAAATTGAATCTTTATTACAAGTTGTTGAACCACAACGCACAGAACAAGCACAACTGAGAGAAAGAAATACTCAATTACAACAACTTATCGCTGAACAAAATCAATTAATTGCGGAATTAGAACCACAGTTAATAGAAAAACAACAGGAATTAACAAAATTAGAATCTGCTTTTAACGAATCTAATAAACCTATTCAAAATTTAGCAGACAATTTAGCAGCTACAGAGCAAGAATTACAAATTCAACAAGATACCCAAAAACGTCTTTTGCAAGAACAACGTGATAAACAACGTCAACTCGATAAACTAGAAGCACAAACTCAAGCACAACAGGAAATTCAAGGAACACAAGCTAGTAAAGTTATTCTACAATCGGGATTACCTGGTTTATGTGGTTTAGTGGTAAATTTAGGTAAGGTTGAACCACGTTATCATTTAGCCTTAGAAATTGCCGCAGGTGCAAGATTAGGTCATATTGTGGTGGAAGATGATAGTGTAGCATCGGCTGGTATTGAAGTATTAAAACAAAAAAAGGCAGGAAGAGCAACTTTTTTACCCTTAAATAAAATTCATGCACCTAAGTTTACTCAAGATGCTACTTTAAGATTAGCTGATGGTTTTGTCAATTATGCCGTGAATTTAGTAGAATGCGATCGCCGCTATAAAGATGTATTTAGTTATGTTTTTGGAAATACGGTAGTTTTTGCAAGTTTAGCTCAAGCTCGCAAGCAGTTAGGATTATACCGTATCGTCACTTTAGATGGAGAACTGTTAGAAACCAGTGGCGCAATGACTGGGGGTAGTAATACTCAACGTTCGGCGTTAAGATTTGGTACAGGTGAAGCTACAGAATCCACAGAAATTAGCAGTTTAAAAAGTAGATTAGCAGATATTGATAGAATATTGGATCGTTGTCTTGAAGCTATTAATAATTTATCTAGTCGTAGTAAGCAACTAGGTTTAGAATTAACGGAAGCGCGTCAAGGAAAGCGAGAACAACAATTACAACTAGAACAATTAAAAAAAGATGTGGCTGGTTTAATTACACAATTACATAATACAAGAAACCAATTATCACAAAACCGGGAAAAAAGCACTCAAGCAGAAACTCGTTTACAAATTTTAGATCAGGAATTACCTATTAAGGAACAGGAATTACAACAATTAAGATTGACATTGACAGAATTAGAATCTTCTCAAACTTCCAATGAATGGCAAGAAGTTCAAGCTACTATTAAAGTTCAAGAACAAGAATTACAAACTCAGGAAACTCTCGTGAGAGAGACAGAACAAAGATTACAAAATTTAGAAAATCAGCAACAGCGTTTACAGGAAAAATTGCTAGAATCACAAAAGCGAGTTATTGAATATGAAACAGAAGAAGCAAATTTACATCAGCAGCAAATTACAGTTAATAGTCAAATTACAGAAATTAGTAGTCAAATTACCGTCACTCAAACCAGAATTAAGGAAATTGAACAGAATTTAGGGGAAGAGAAGAAAAAACGTGATGCTATGGAAATGGAATTGCGATCGCTCAATTTACGTCAACAACAATTACAATGGGAAATTGAGAAACTGCAACAAACCCAGTTACAACGTCGGGAAGACTTGACAACATTACAAACTCAAATACAAACTTTAGCTGTAGACTTACCCAACCCTTTACCAGAAGTACCTGCACAAATTAACTTGGAAGAATTGCAAAAGGAGTTAAAAAGTCTCACTCGGAAATTACAAGCAATGGAACCTGTGAATATGTTAGCACTCACTGATTTTGAAAAAGTCGAAAGTCGTTTACAGGAACTTCAGGAGAAGTTAGCAACTATAGAAGCAGAAAGAACTGAATTATTATTAAGAATAGAAAATTTCACCACTTTACGTCAAACCGCATTCAAGGAAGCCTTTGATGCTGTGAATGAGAACTTTCAAAGTATCTTCGCTACTCTATCAGATGGTGATGGTTATTTACAACTAGAAAATCCTGAAGATCCTTTTAATAGTGGCTTAAACCTAGTCGCACACCCCAAAGGAAAACCTGTACAACGTCTTGCTTCTATGTCTGGGGGAGAAAAATCCTTAACTGCATTAAGTTTTATTTTCTCTCTACAACGTTATCGTCCTTCCCCGTTTTATGCTTTTGATGAAGTGGATATGTTTTTGGATGGTGCAAATGTGGAAAGATTGGCCAGAATGATTAAACAACAAGCTGAACAAGCTCAGTTTATTGTGGTGAGTTTGCGTCGTCCGATGATAGAATCTGCACAGCGTACTATTGGGGTGACACAGGCTAGGGGAGCATATACACAGGTTTTAGGTATTCAGTTAGAACACAAATAGATTGATAGGTAAGAGCTATGTTACCTACCAGGATTCACGCATCGAATACCTCAGAAAGTCATTTTGCTACGGAAGTTTTGAGAGCGCAACAGTTGCGTGTTGTTTTGCATCTTGAGCAGCCAGTGAAAACTTCAAAGTTATTTCCGCGTGCTATTGATCCTTCAAAAGTACAACTTAAATTAAGAACTCTTATCAAACCAATTGATCCGCATCCAAAAGTCGTTGAGTCTAGCCAGATGTAAGGGTTAGATTGGACAGTGACATGAACTATGAATACTTAATGCGATCGCTTAAAAAATTGATTTTTACCTCCCTTCATCAAATTTCACAAATTAGGTTAAAATTTAAAAAATCAGGAATTGTTCAAAAAAATTGACAGTAAACTATTGACAAAATCCGCATCTTCATATACGGGTGTGGAAATTACGAATTAGTAAGTGTCAACAATTGATGACCAAATTCTTGATTTTCTGTTAACAATAGTGTATAGACAAACCGGATTCGAGATCAGGACTCCGTATATAATGACCTCCGAACAAATAGTTAGACGTTCCGATATATTAAACACCCAAGTAATTACCCGTGACAACGGTAAGCGATTAGGTATCGTTAGTCAAATATGGGTTGATATAGATCAAAGAGAAGTTGTGGCTTTGGCCTTACGAGACAGTCTCCTTTCTATATCTAGTCTTCCGCGTTATATGTACCTTAGCACCATCAATCAAATTGGTGATGTAATATTAGTAGATAATGAAGATGCCATTGAAGATGTGGATATAGATACCCTCAGCAACCTGATGAACTGGGAAGTCATCACGGAAACTGGGGAA
Source organism: Anabaena sp. FACHB-1237 (assembly GCF_014696225.1). Classification (GTDB taxonomy): domain Bacteria; phylum Cyanobacteriota; class Cyanobacteriia; order Cyanobacteriales; family Nostocaceae; genus FACHB-1237. The sequence goes on from NZ_JACJPV010000010.1 coordinate 29,930, forward strand.
GTGCTAGGTAAAGTCAGAGGCTTTAAATTCAATGGGGAAACTGGTAAACTACAATCTATAGTTATTGCGTCCTTGGGAATACCCCAAATACCTGACCAGTTTTTAAGCACTTATGAAATTTCTATAGATGAAGTGGTTAGTACCGGACCTAGTCGTTTAATAGTATTTGAAGGCGCGGAAGAAAGAGTTAATCAATTAACAGTAGGTGTTTTAGAACGCTTAGGAATTGGTAAAGCACCCTGGGAACGAGACGGAGAGGAGGAATATGGTTACTCCGCACCACGTACCATAGCACCTAGTAACCAACTTCCTAGTGGAGTACCTCTAGAACCTCCTAAACCCAAAGTCCGCACTCCTCAACCTGTGGTACAGGAAGAAGAGTGGACAGAAGATTATATTGAGGAAGAACCTCCTAAGCGTCAGGTGATGCAGGCTCGCGCTCTTCAATATGAAAATGAGGATGAAGAAGATAATTGGAGTGATGCAACGGTTAGAGAAAGTTATCAGGAAATACCTAAATATCAACCTAAACCTTTTAAAAAAACTTACTCAGATGACTATCATGATGATGATATTGATAGTGATGTTTGGGATGATGTCCCCAAACCTGTGAATATTCCTCAGAAAGTTAAGGAAAAACAAGTGGAATATGAGGAAGAAGGTGGATATTAAGTTTTGTTGAGTTTTGTTGAGTTTTGTTGAGTTTTGTTGAGTTTTGTGAATTTCTGTTAAATTTTTGATTAATCCCCTCATATCTATGGTATGGGGGGTTAAATTTGCAATTTTTTGGCATTGTTAACAAATTAAATTATTCACAAACTGGTTGTTTCCACGCCCAATTTAAGAGAAAACCACTGACTAATACTTTTAACGCTTCTAATACAAAATAGGTGCTATGCAATATCCCCATCTGTTCAGGAACACCACCAGCGCCATATAGAGTAAAATTACTACCCATAGCACACATTTTTGGTGTTAATAAATAAGTGTCCAGGATGGCTACTGTTAATAATAACAGTGCTAAAATTATCGTGCTAAAATGCCAATTGGATTTGATTTTACTAATAGCTAAAACTGCTGTCAATACTATGGCTGCCGCTAATAGTTCTAAATGGTTAATATTGCCAAATATCACATATCCTGCACTAGAAAAACTAGCAGTGCTCATCATTCCTGCAAAGTAAAGACTAGGCATTATTACCCAATCTAGTATCATTGTAGCGCTGATCCAAAAACCAAGAGTCAAGATAATAGCAGTTTGCCATGTTGACTGTTTACTAGAGTTGTTAGAAATAGTATTCATAAGAATAATTGCTTTGTGGTATTTTCAGTTTCTAACAAATTCTGTGTCTTTGACCACAAATATCAATTAACTTTACAAAATGGTAAGAAAATTAATAATTGGTTTTTAGGAGATCGAGGAGTAGGGATAAACAATTTTCTCCCTACTACCTACTCTTTTATTCCTCTTCTTGACTTGGTAATAGTAGTCTTATACCTAAAATAGCAAACCCTAAAGCAGCGATCGCTTTTAAAATTCTTGTCGGTAGTATTTCTGATACCGCTCCCCCTGCTAATGCACCCAAAAAACTAGTTAATACTAATGCTGCTGCTGTGCCAAAAAATACCGCTTTTCGAGACTGTCCTTGTCCCGATAAGGCGATCGCTGCTAATTGGCTTTTATCACCTAGTTCCGAAAGAAACACAGTAATAAAACTTAGTCCTAAAAGATTCCATTGCATATTCTTAATAACCCTTGATGACATCTAACACTAACATCATAGAAATCAATAATAGTAAGACTCCTGACGACTTTTCTACGGTTTTGGGACTGAGTTTACTCCCTATCCAACTTCCTAGTAATACTCCCAGTAAACTAGTAGTAATTAATGCCGCTGCCGCCCCAATAAATACTAACCAAGGTGAATGAGACTCAGCACTCATCAATAATGTGGCCAGTTGAGTTTTATCACCAATTTCCGCCAGGAAGATGGTAATAAAGGTAGTGCTAAAAACCGCAAATGCAGACATTTGTTTCTTATCAGTGGTTTTTTCTGTTACCTGTTCCAATTGTGCATCAGTATCTGGGTGATCAGGGGAGTTCATAGTGGGAGTTTCTAGTTTCACAGTTATACTTCTATTGCTAATTTTTCATATTTCTTTCATTTTCTCAAATATTGTGACAAATGGCAATATCTATCTAGTTGTGTTTTTAGGCTATCAGAAAACAAGATCCCCGATATCTTGAAGAAGCCGGGGATCTTCTATGATGATCATATTTTAAACCATCTACTAATAAATGTGTTCATGGTTTGTTTAATTTGATGTTGACGATGCCATCTTTGAAAAGCCATTTCATAGTCTTCTCCTTTATTGATAAAACTATTCCACCCATCAATAGTCAGTACAAAAGCAGAGAATAGTAAAATATAAATTGACCAAGAAAGATTATAACCTCCTATAAAGTCAGCTATTAATAAGAAACTATTGATAATGACATAATTACCCAAACGTTTTTTAAATTTATTTTGACGATAAACATCAAAAGCTTTTCGTTGTTCTACTTGGGTTTGTTGAGTCAACCAGTCTGTTTCCGCTTGTTTAATAGCATCTGGTGATATTTGTAATTCACTGGCAATTTCTAAAATTTGTTGATAGGAAAATTCCTGGTTATTTTCATTTGCTTGACGGGCGATCGCTAATTTTAGAATTTGCTGTACATCTTCTTGACTATAGGAACGTAAATTATCAGAATTAAAAGAACTCATAATCTTAATTAATTTGTAATAACTTAACGATCTAGATCCCGGACTTTTTTAAAAAGTCCGGGATCTTATTGTTGACAATAATTAAACTAATGCTGGTGTTGCTTGCAATGCAAAAATTTTCTCAATGACATCTTCTACTACTTTATCAGGTGTGGAAGCTCCCGATGTAATGCCTACTTTTATTTTTCCTGAAGGTAGCCAATTTTCAGTAATTACTAATTCTCCTGTTAATTTTCTGTGTTCAATTTTATCTATTGATGCTATTCTCTCCACACTGTCAATATGATAGGAAGGTATTCCTCGATCAAAGACTATTTGTTGTAACTGTGTTGTATTGGACGAATTAAACCCACCAATTACTACCATTAAGTCAAGGTTTTCTTCTACTAATTCTAACATAGCATCTTGTCTTTCTTGAGTAGCATCACAGATGGTATTAAAACTTTTAAAATGTTGATTTAATTCCAGAGTTCCATATTTCTGCATCATGGTTTTTTCTAGGAGTTTACCTATTTGTTCTGTCTCTCCTTTTAACATGGTAGTTTGGTTAGCAATACCAACTCTTTCTAAGTCTCGATCTGGATCAAAACCTGATGAACAGGCTTTAGAAAATTTTGCTAAAAATTCTTCCCGGTTGCCACCATTAAGAATGTAATTAGTCACATATTCCGCTTCTTTTAAGTTCAACACAATCAAATATTTACCTGCAAATGAACTTGTAGCTACAGTTTCTTCATGTTTGTATTTTCCATGAATTATGGAAGTATAATCACCTTTTTTGTGCTTTTCTACCGTGTTCCATACTTTCGATACCCAAGGACAAGTAGTATCTACTATTTGACAGCCTTTATCGTTAAGAATTTGCATTTCTTCAACGCTTGCACCGAAGGCTGGTAAAATAACTACGTCACTTTGATTAACTACAGAAAAGTCTTTTTTATTGTCCATGACAGGAATAAATTCCACTCCCATTTCCTGCATTCTTTTATTCACTGATGGGTTGTGAATAATTTCATTGGTGATCCAAATGTTTTGTGTAGGAAAATGTTGTCGGGTTTCGTAGGCCATTGCTACTGCACGTTCTACCCCCCAACAAAAACCGAAAGCTTGGGCTAATCGGATAGTAACATCGCCTCTAGTTAGAGTATAATTGCGATCGCGGATTTCCTGAATTAAGTTACTCTGATATTCAGACTGCAATTGTGTGGCAACTTCCGCTTGATGACCAAAGCCCTTGCGATTATAATTGGCTGAATGTTGAAGACTACGTTTAAAAGCTTTTGTATCCATCTGAAATTTGCCCACTCAAAATTACTAAAATTACTATTCTATTTTCGCAGATATTTTAATTAATTGACAATTGACAATAAATAATGCATAATATCGAGTTATTTATTCCTAATTCGGTGTTGCTGAACTCAGGTATGAAATTGAAAAACTCAAAATTTGAAACTTTGCGTCTAACGCGAGTGCTTTGGTTCGCTAATGCGCAAAATAAATAAGCTTTTGTGCTTTTAATTTGGATAATAGATGCAAGCAAGATGCTTGCACTACAGTAATTTTAGGTTTTTTAGTTATACAGTGAGTGCTGCACATCAGTCTATCATACACCAATTCAATAAGTAGGTAATTGTAAGTAATTGTTAGCTTTTCAGTTACTGTTAAGCTGTTGTGCTTTTAACTTGAATAATTAATACAAGCAAGATGCTTGTGCTACTGTAACTTCAGGTTTTTTAATTATACAGTGAGTGCTGCACATTAGCTTAATTAACCCTTCCCAGGTTACTTGTTCTACACCATGCAGTAAAATTGATTGCATGATTAATCTTTGTCTGGGTATGTTACCTATTCCCTATTCCCTATTCCCTATTCCCTATTCCCTATTCCCTATTGTCCATTAACCATAAACTATTAGGATAGGTTAATGCGATCGCCAAATTCTGAATTATAACCCTCTTCTCCATGTTCACTGATATCTAAACCTTGATCTTCTGCTTGATCTTGTACTCTTAGACCAATGGTTTTGTCAATGACTTTGAGAATTATCCAAGTACCTGCACCAGCGATAACATAAGCTATGGCGATCGCTGCTAATTCTACAAATAACTCGCTAAAATTGCCCTTTAATACACCATTTTTACCCCCAGAGTTCACTGTTAAGTCAGCAAAGATAGCAGTTAACACCGCTCCCAGTGTACCTCCTACTCCATGAACAGGGTAAGTATCTAAAGCGTCATCCACTTGTAGTTTATGTTTCAAACTTACCGCATAAAAACAAACAAAGGATGTAATAAGGCCTATCAAAATTGCCGACAATGGTGTTACAAAACCTGCTGCGGGGGTAATACCTACTAGACCTGCCACTGCCCCCGTAGCAGCACCTACGGCTGTGGGTTTACTCCGTAAGCTGGCTTCTAAAATTAACCACATTAATGCCCCTGCGGCTGCGGATGTATTAGTATTTACGAAAGCTATTGTAGCCACTGTATTAGCAGCTAAGGCACTACCAGCATTAAAACCAAACCAACCAAACCATAATAAACCAGCACCTAAAAGGATAAAAGGGACATTATGGGGAGGACTAAGACGATCTGGATGGTTTTTACGAGGTCCAAGAACGATCGCTGCTACCAAAGCAGATATCCCAGAACTAATATGTACTACTGTACCACCGGCAAAATCTAACGCGCCTAAACCACCATATAATCCCAAAAATCCGCCCTTAGCCCATACCATGTGTGCTAAAGGTGTGTAAATAAAAGTTGACCACAGCAGCACAAACAGACAATAAGCGCGAAAACTCATTCTTTCGGCAATAGCGCCAGAAATTAACGCTGGAGTAATAATAGCAAACATGGCTTGATAAATCATGTATGCTTGATGAGGTATTGTGCCAGCATAGGAAGTGAGTTCAGCGTATTTAGGATCCGCAGCTTTTAAAGCTGTTTCATAGTCCATAGGAGGTAAATAGCCTTGAGTTTCTACCCCCACATTACCAAATAACCATTGTATGCCACCAATAATCGGGTTTCCTGGCGCAAAAGACAGACTGTAACCCCATAATATCCAAGTTACTCCCACAATAGCCATTAACACAAAACTCATCATCAAAGTGTTAAGGATATTTCTGGATCTGACAAAACCACCATAGAAAAACGCTAATCCTGGTGTCATTAATAACACTAGTGCTGAAGATATTAGCATAAATGCTATATCTCCTGTATCTGGTGCTGGAGGTGCTGTTGTGGTTTCGGCTAAAGCATTACCAGTAATTGTACCACATAGTAAAAATAGGGTTAATAACCCAATTATCGCTATTTGTTTGATCACGGTTGTGAATTCCTATAACTAAGTTTACTCGGTCTTCATTGAATACAGTTGGTAATCTTGATGATTTTTTCTGTACTGAAAGTTACTCAAGTTGAATTATTTGGCAGTAACGTTCACAACAATACCTTTGTTTGGGAAATTTTTCTATCAGATATTGTTTGATTATGAGATAGCAATCATATTTGATTTGTAAACCTTGAGGGTTTCAGATCCCCGAATTCTCCAAGAATTCGGGGATCTCTGTGTTTAGAAATCAAATAGGAGTCTTAGATAACTATTGTGGACATATTGTGAACATAATTATTATCAGTATTTTTAAATAAACTTTTGTTGTATTGGCTACAATTTGTCATCATCTAGGAACTATATAGATATAAACTGCATCCAGCTATGGCCAAACATCGCATCAAAGTATATCATCGGCAGCAGTCAATTATAAGTAAAAGCAATAAAAATCCTGAGAATACCCCAAAATATATTTAAAAGTTTTATTCATCAAAAATACTAGTCTAGTATAGGATATAATAATCACCAAGAATTACATGAAAATTTATCATAGTTCTAATGATAATTCTCAAACAAGAAAATTCAATTTTTCTGTGTCTATCAACCTATTCATCTAGGAAATTTATCGGTAATTCCACATATAAACAAAGTCCAAAATACAACCTAGATAATTAAACTTCAAAATGCTTCTACCAAAGAGAATAAATCAACTATGATATTCACTGAATTATGGATAATATGCTGGTATAATCATCTCTTGAGCCAGGAAAATAAACCTTCACAAAGTTTAACAGTAAAATTATCTCCTAAAGAATTTAAATCTAATTTCACAAATTTAGTTAAGGTTAACAAGCAAGGTTTATTCATTCCTCAAACAACTACTCATAGGTTGATAAATACCATCAGCTTTGATAATTTCTGGAACTTGAACTATCAAAATCAAATAGCGCCAGAAAATGCCAGTCTATCTTCAGCAAAGGTAACACCAAAACTGAGGATGCAAGAAAATAGATTATGTAAGAATGTACCACAAAATATAGTGTCACAAGCTGATGACCAAAATACTCATTTGATGGGTTTAGTAAATTTCAGCACAGCAAAGTTAGTCAAGTTAGATGTATCACCTGTTAACATACAGCGATCGCTGGAAAATTTCTTTAACGTCATTCATAACCCTATAGAAAGGACAGATAGTTATAATTATCAGCCAGTATTAATAGTTAAAGACGATAAAAATACATATCAAATTTGGGTAAAAAATACCTTTGTCGCTACAATACCAGATTACATTACAGCTAAATACTTAAAAAACAAATTAGAAAAACTAGTTGGTATCCCCGACTTATACACAGAAGAAATAAAACCTGGATTAGTCAATAATATTCCATCTATCTTAATCGGTACAAGATTATTATTTGCTATTGAACCACAAATATCAAATCAACTTCATCGCAATGGAGATATTTTAGCTATTGAATGGACTAATAACCTTCGAGTAGCTTTAAATACTAAACCATTAAGCCTCGTGGAAGGACAAATAGCAATGTATGGATTAACACCTTCATCCACAAAATTCCGAGGTTTAGCATCTTGGTACGGAGCAAAGTTTGACGGAAAAATTACCGCCAATGGTGAGATATATGATCAAGATCAGTTAACTGTAGCCCATCGCAGTTTACCCTTTAACACTTATTTAAAAGTTACTAATTTAAACAGTGGCAAATCAGTAATTGTACGGGTTAATGATCGGGGTCCTTATATATCAACAAGAACTTTAGACTTATCAAATAAAGCAGCTAAATGTATTAATAGTAAGAATGCTGGCGTTGTATCCTATGAAGCGGTTATTTTAAGACCTGATGGACAAAAAATCACATTTAAGCCATTTACATTAGAAGATGAAGACATGGCTAATGATGTATTTTAAGAGTGAAATTTTTCAGTGGGTAAAGTAGTGACAAGTCGGGTGTTGCTGAATTAGGGTATGATATTTATTTCCCGTATATTTCGCGTATCAGCGAAGAGAATCACGAAAGTGCGTTAGACGCAAAGCTTCAAATTTTGAATTTCTCAATTTCATACCTGAGTTCAGCAATGCCACAAGTCGCAAATTATCTTAATAGTTTACCCTAACGATGGGGAAACTTACCTTCGCGTACTTCCAGAGCATAATTTGCCACTGCTTCCGTAATAGTTTCTCGTAAATTAGTATAAACTTTAGCAAAAGGTGGTTGACGTTGAGAAAGACCCAAAACGTCAGAAGTGACTAATACTTGACCATCACAATGAGAACCTGCACCAATACCGATAGTAGGGATACGGAGTTGTTGAGTAATATGTTTAGCTAATTCTGCGGGAATATGTTCTAAAACTAAGGCAAAAACACCAGCTTGTTCAAGAGCGATCGCTTCTTGTAAAATACGTTCGCCATCCTCCTGAGATTTACCTTGTTGACGTAAACCCAACTGATGAATAGACTGAGGAGTTAAACCTACATGACCCATAACGGGAATACCCGATTGTACCAAACGAGTAATAGTTTTCACCATAGCGGGATAACCACCTTCTAATTTTACCGCTTGCGCTCCTGTTTCCTTGAGAACACGGCCAGCAGAGTGCATAGCTTGGCCAATACTTTCTTGATAACTGAGGAAAGGTAGGTCAACCACAATTAAAGCATTTTTCACACCACGACGGACAGCCTTAGCATGGTGGATCATTTCATCTAAGGTGATAGGTAAAGTAGTGTCATAGCCTAAAATTACTGAGAGAGAATCACCTACTAGGATAAAGTCTACACCGGCCAAATCTAAAAGTTGAGCGATCGCAAAATCCCAAGCAGTCAAGGCCACGATAGCACGGCCTTGTTGTTTCCACTGAATTAACTGCTGGGTAGTAACTGGCATAATTATTGGTAATTGGTAATTGGTAATTGGTAATAAGCCAAGTTGCTAGTTATAGACAAACGGGATCGCTATTAACTTTGTCCATTAAGCGTAATTGTTAGTGCTTTTAGGGATAAAGTAGCGATGGTGATGGTAGCTATGGAGTCGACTACTAACGCTACATGGGATCACAATGACTGTATTGTATTCATGACATTAGCGGCAAATTTCAGGTATTAGTGTACCATACTCTGCTCGCAGAGTTGACTACACATTGAGTTATTCTTCCTCTGGAGGTACTCAAATCCTGTTAACAACAGGATTTGAGTACCTTTTTCGCCGTCAAACTCGCATTTCCAAATTCAATACACAACATCTTATTAAAAAAAAGTAAACGCACCTTGTCAATTAAGTCAAAGTGCGATTATAACTTACATTGGTTCCATAAAATCGTATTGTGTTTATGTACAATATAAACTTTGATGCTTAAACGCTAAGACCAATTAAACATTTTTCTCGCTAATTTCACGAGTGATATAGTCAAAAGGTTCATCAACAAAAGCAGTATTGCTAATACCAGCAGTAGCAATTTTTTCTTTAGCAATATCCTTCATAATCTGGATACCACGCACTGTAGAACCAATAGGTACACCTAAAGAATTATAGGTTTCTCTTAATCCATCAAGTACACGCTCATCTAAGATATTCATGTTACCAGCAACGAGGGCATAAGTAGCATAACGCAAATAATAGTCCATATCCCGTAAACAAGCAGCATAGCGGCGGGTAGTATAAGCATTTCCACCGGGACGAATCAATTCTGGTAGTTCATCAAACAGTTGAGAACCAGACTGTTTAACAATAGCGGCTGCATTAGCATTAATAACTGATGCTGCTTGGATTCTATCTGTACCACTTTCAAAGTAGGATTTAAGACTATCAATGGCATTACGGTCAAAATATTTCCCAGCAATGTCATAATTCTTAATTAAAGTTGTCACTGCATCACGCATTCTTTGTTTCTCCCAATCGTTGCAATTTATGGTTTGATATTAATTTGGTTATAGTTATGTACCAGTAAATTTTTGTGCTATTTGCATAAAATGAGTACGGCACAACACTATCCATAATCACTACTTAAGGATTTTATGCCAAAGTTGACAACTGTGAGATTAACTTTCTTGTTGTATACAGTTTGAAAAAAAAGTTAATATAACCTGTAATCCAGGTAATTCGTAACAATCATTACAAACTTATGGTAAGTTAAGAATTTAGGATATTTCAGATGGTGTGTCACAGCTTAGAGTTGGTGAAAAAGTTAAACGGTTAATATCCTTTAACCAATTGTGTTAGTTTAGTTCGGCTAGGTAAGGAGTAAACATGGCAACCGCACAAGATGTCTTAAAAAGAATTAGAGACGAAAAAATTCAGATGATCGATCTGAAGTTCATTGATACACCCGGTACATGGCAACATTTGACAGTGTACTATGATCAAATTGATGAAAGCTCTTTTACTAGTGGTGTACCTTTTGACGGTTCTAGTATTCGCGGTTGGAAGGGTATTGAAGAGTCTGATATGACTATGGTTCTCGATCCTAACACTGCTTGGATCGATCCTTTCATGAAAGAACCTACTCTAAGTATTATTTGTAGCATTAAAGAACCACGCACAGGTGAATGGTATAATCGTTGTCCTCGTGTAATTGCCCAAAAAGCTATAGACTATCTCGCTTCTACAGGTTTAGGGGATACAGCTTACTTTGGTCCAGAGGCAGAATTTTTCATCTTTGATGATGTGCGTTATGATCAAACCGCCAATGAAGGCTATTATCACTTAGATTCTGTGGAAGGACGTTGGAATACTGGTAGAAAGGAAGAAAAAGGTAACTTAGGTTACAAAACTCGCTTTAAGGAAGGTTATTTCCCTGTTCCTCCTACTGATACTTTCCAAGATATTCGCACAGAAATGTTGTTAACCATGGCCGCTTGTGGTGTACCTATTGAAAAACAACACCATGAAGTTGCTACTGGTGGCCAGTGCGAGTTAGGTTTCCGCTTTGGTAAGCTAATTGAAGCTGCTGACTGGTTAATGACTTACAAGTATGTCATCAAAAACGTAGCGAGAAAATACGGCAAAACCGTCACCTTCATGCCTAAACCCATTTTCGGAGATAATGGTTCTGGTATGCACTGTCACCAGTCCATTTGGAATAAGGGACAACCTTTATTTGCTGGTGATAAGTATGCTGGCATGAGCGAAATGGGCTTATATTACATTGGTGGTATTCTCAAACACGCTCCTGCTTTGCTAGGTATTACAAATCCTACAACTAATTCTTACAAACGCCTTGTCCCTGGTTATGAAGCTCCCGTAAACTTGGCTTATTCTCAAGGAAACCGCTCTGCTTCCGTACGTATTCCGCTTACTGGCGATAATCCTAAAGCTAAACGTTTAGAGTTCCGCTGTCCAGATGCTACTTCTAACCCATATTTAGCATTTGCGGCTATGTTATGCGCTGGTATTGATGGCATCAAGAATAAGATCCATCCTGGTGAACCCTTAGATAAGAATATCTATGAATTGTCTCCGGAAGAATTATCTAAAATTCCTTCTACTCCTGGTTCTTTAGAATTAGCTTTAGAAGCACTAGAAAATGATCATGCGTTCTTAACCGAAACAGGCGTATTTACTGAAGATTTCATTAGAAATTGGATTGACTACAAAATTGCCAACGAAGTTAAGCAAATGCAATTACGTCCACATCCTTATGAGTTCTTCCTGTATTACGACTGTTAATAGTTAGGTGACAGGTTATGGGTTACAGGTGACAGGTGACAGGTGACAGGTGATTGGTAAAATCATTAATTATCAATTCTTTCTCCTGACTCCTGACTCCTGACTCCTGACTCCTCTATTTAGCTCATTGCTACATGACTAGACTCGTAAATACTTTGAATGCTGGGATTTATTTTGCCTTGTATGGGACTCCAATACTGGGCTATTTCTTTGTGGAGTCCAAATTCTTGACCTGTACGCATCAACATTGACTGCTCGCGCTTTTTTATGTCTTGGTGTTGCACTACCATAGATGTACGAATTCTTTCTTGAATATTCATAATCTCACCTTCTTGGTACTAGCTGGGTGATGGAAAATTGATTGTTAATCAGCTTTTCACATATACAATAACAAAAAAAACTGTAGCGTCAACTACAAAATGGGTTTTCTTAACAAAAATTAATATTCAGATCCCCGACTTCTTTGAGAAGTCGGGGATCTATATCTATATTTAATCTAATCTAGGGATATATTAAGATTTTATAAGTTTCCGAGGTAGGGGCGATCGCTTGATTTACAGCTTGTGATAAATCTTGAAGAGAATAGCGATCGCTAATTAAAGCATTAACATCTATTCGACGATTAAATACAATATCGGCTGCTAGACTTTGTAAACGATAGGATGAGCTATAACTGCCCATTAAATCTATTTCTCGACGGTAGAGTATATTAGGATTGATGGGTATTTCCACTTCATCAGGAAATTCCGCGAAAAACAGAATTTTACCACCTTTGCGAGTACAATCTAAGGCTTGGAAAAAGGCTTTATCGCTGGGTACTGCTAATAACGTCACATCAACACCCATGCCATCAGTTAATGCGTGAATTTTTGTGGTTAATTCGGTATCACGAGCATCAAAGGCCGCCTCTGCTCCTACATTTAATGCTTTTTCAATACGCGAGGGAATTAAATCTGTAGCGATCGCTTTTGCACCAAAATATTTTACCAGCATAATAAACATTAACCCAATTGGACCTGCACCGGTAACTAATACCGTCTGTCCAGGAACAATATTCGCTTTTTTGACAGCTTTTAAACAGCAATTAGTTGGTTCAACAAAACTAGCTTCTTCAAAAGTGATATGATTAGGGATAGGGATTAAACCGCCATTTTGCACAATATGGCCGGGTACTTTCACATATTCCGCAAAACCTCCCCCACTAGGGTTAAAACCTGCGGTAGTGGAAATATTTTTATAAACATCACACATAGAAAAATTATCATTGAGACAGTAAGCACAACGCATACATGGGATATGGTGCATTACAGCCACTCTTTGTCCTACTTGCCATTTTCGCACATTAGAACCCACTGCGGCGATAGTTCCCGCAGTTTCATGGCCAAAAATACGGGGAGGTTCATATAAAGGATAGCGAATTTTTTTAATATCAGATTGACATAACCCAACTACGCGCACTTGTACGAGAACTTCATCAGCTTCTAGAGTAGGAATAGGAAGCTCTTCGTAGGATAATTGATTTACACCTCTAAATACCTGTGCTTTCATCTGATTTTTACCTAATTTTATTTTAATTACAACAATATTAATATATTCTCAGATCGTTGATTTTTAAGATCATTAATATTAGTAATGTAGGGGTAATTCATGAATTACCCCTAGTAATTTTTCAATTTTCTCTATTCATAGTTGATAATGATAACGGAAAATGAATACCGAAAATTAATAAGGATTTAAAATTATGGGTAATGTCAAACCTTTAGCAGTGGGAATTGTGGGCGCGTCGGGTTATGGCGGTGTACAATTAATACGTCTTTTAATGGATCATCCAAAAGTAGAAGTTGTTTATTTAGGGGGTGAAAGTAGCGCCGGTAAGTCTTTTCATGATCTCTATCCTCATTTAACTGATATAGTTGATTTACCTATAGAAGCTGTAGATACAGATGTTATTGCTAGTCGCTGTGAAGCAGTATTTTTATCTTTACCTAATGGTTTAGCTTGTGATATAGCACCTAAATTAATCGCTAAAGGTTGTAAAGTTTTAGATTTAAGCGCAGACTATCGTTTTACTAATTTAGCAACTTATACTAGTTGGTATGGTACATCCAGAACTGATACAGACATAGCAGAACAAGCAGTTTACGGTCTACCAGAATTATACCGCGATCGCATAGCTGAATCTCATCTTATTGGTTGTCCTGGTTGTTATCCTACGGCCAGTTTATTAGCTTTATCTCCTTTACTTAAACAAGGTTTAATTGTACCAGAAACGGCCATTATTGACGCTAAATCAGGCACTTCTGGGGGAGGTAGACAAGCTAAAGTAAATTTATTATTAGCAGAAGCCGATAATTCCTTAGCAGCTTATAATGTTGCGCGTCATCGTCACACACCGGAAATAGAACAAATTTGTAGTGAATTAGCAGGACACGAAGTAACTGTACAATTCACACCACATTTAATTCCGATGGTGAGAGGTATTTTATCTACTGTTTACGCTACTATGAGAGATCCTGGTTTAGTACGAGATGATTTAATTACCATATATAAGGCTTTTTATCGTAACTCACCTTGGATAAAGGTTTGTGAAAGTGGAGTTTATCCCCAAACAAAGTGGGCTTGTGGTAGCAACAACTGTTATATAGGGATAGAAGTTGATCCTCGTACTAGAAGAGTGATAGTTATGTCCGCAATAGATAACCTCATTAAAGGACAAGCTGGACAAGCTATACAATGTTTAAATATTATGATGGGTTGGGATGAAACGTTAGGATTACCTAAAGTGGGATTTTATCCCTAGCAGTAGGTTGGGTTGTTCGCGTCAGCGTTGCGGAGCAATGGAACACAACCCAACATTTTCATTTAATAAAATCTTAAAAATTAGGTAATAACCCAAGTTGCTAGTTAAGAATAGGTGACAGATGACAGTGAAGATACGGAGCAGGGAGCAGGAAGCAGCGAGAAAATTCTCACTCCGCACTCCGCACTTCGCACCCTCTTATTTTGGTCCTAAACCAACTTTACCAGCATAAATGGCGCGATCGCCTAACTCATCCTCAATTCTTAGTAAACGATTGTATTTTGCCACTCGTTCACTACGACATAAAGAACCTGTTTTAATTTGACCTGCGCGAGTTGCAACGGCTAAATCTGCAATGGTGGTATCTTCAGTTTCTCCAGAACGATGACTAATAACTGAACGGAAACCGTTACGAGTAGCTAAGTCAATGGTTTCTAGGGTTTCAGTTAAAGAACCAATTTGGTTTAATTTGATCAAAATAGAGTTACCCGCTTTTAACTCAATACCTTTTTGTAAGCGAGTTGCATTGGTAACAAATAAATCATCACCAACCAATTGAACTTTAGATCCTATTTTTTGAGTTAATAACTGCCAATTTGTCCAATCTTCCTCATGTAAACCATCTTCAATAGATACAATAGGATATTGATCAACCAATTGAGCTAAATAGTCAATGAATTGTACTGGAGTATGGGGTTTACCATCATAGATATATTGGCCATCTTTGTAAAATTCACTAGCAGCCACATCTAAAGCCAAAGCTACTTGTGCACCTGGTTTATATCCAGCTTGTTTAATCGCATCCACTAACAATTCTAAAGCCTGTTGGTTAGATTCTAAATTGGGAGCAAAACCGCCTTCATCACCCACACCTGTGAGTAAACCCTTATCATCTAGAACTTTACTCAATGTAGCGAAAACTTCCGCACCCCAACGTAACGCTTCTTTAAAAGAAGGTGCGCCGATAGGAACAATCATAAATTCTTGAAAGTCCACATTATTAGCTGCGTGCGCTCCACCGTTAATAACATTCATTAATGGTACAGGCAATAGGTTAGCTAAGGGACCACCTAAATAACGATAAAGAGGAATACCTAAAGATTCAGCACCAGCTTTAGCAGCAGCGAGAGAAATTCCTAAGATTGCATTCGCGCCTAAATTAGCTTTATTAGGTGAACCATCCAAAGAAATCATTAATTTATCTAATGATTCTTGGTCAAGAACATCTAAACCTAATAATTTCGGTGATAATACATTATTAGCATTTGCTACAGCCTTGAGGACACCTTTACCGCCATAACGGCTTTTATCACCATCGCGCAGTTCATGGGCTTCAAAAGAACCTGTGGAAGCACCGCTAGGAACTTGTGCTAAACCGATAGCGCCGTTAGCAAGGTGTACTTCTGCCTCGATAGTAGGTCTTCCACGAGAATCAAGAATTTCGCGGGATACAATAGCTTCTATGGCAGTGTCGAGAAATTTAGTCATTTTTGGTTGTCCTGTGTTGATGATTTAACCCATTTGTTAGCTTATGCTGTGAAAAGGGTTTATTGTTGAAGATTAAGGAAGATTTTCAGTAATTTATCAGGAGTCAGAAGGGTGCGGAGTACGGAGTTGTAAGTTGGGAGTCAGGAGGGTTTATTTGTTTAGCTTCCGCACCCGCCCAGAAATGAATTTCCGGGCTAATAGCTAAAGTTTACTAAAGTAAACTAAATAGCTTAAAAAAAGTTCTGCTTATTTCAGTCATCTTTAGATAACTTTTGCTATGAGACTGGGAATTCATTCCCAGTCGGACTCTGCACCCCACACCCTGATCACTTATCTCCGGGAATAGTAATATCTACAGGGGTAATGCTAGATGTCAGTTGAGTTAATGGTGGTTTAATAGCGGTTTCATTACCTACAACTAAAGTAACCAGCTTATTAGGTTGTAAATACTTCTTGGCTACCCTCTGAACATCTGCAATTGTAGTATTTTTAATGGCTTTTTCGTAGCGGAAAAGAAAGTCAGATGGATAACCATAATATTCATACCGCATTAGTCGGGATAACGTTTGACTGGGATCTTGAAAATTGAATACAAAGGAGTTTAAAGTGGACTCTTTAGCATAATTTAACTCTTTTTCAGATATCTTCTGATTTTGAATGCGGGTGATTTCTGATTTTAGAGATTTTATAAACTGTACAGTACCATCTGATCTGGTTTGTCCACCTGCAATAAACATTCCTGGATAGTCTAATCGTGGACTCCATAAACCATATACGGTGTATGCTAAACCTTGACGAGAACGTAATTCATTGAATAAACGTCCACCAAAACCATTTAATACTCCATTCATTACATCTAAAGCTGGATAGTCTGGACTATCGAATTTACCGCCTAAATGTCCTAAAAATACGCTACTTTGGGTAAGTTGGGGTTGGTTGACAAAAAATACACCGTTGGTATTAGCTTGAGTAACTGTTGGTAAAGGTGGTAAATTGGTTTTAGCGGTAGTTTGGGGTTGCCAATTGCCAAATTTAGATTCGATGAGCGATCGCATTTTAGCACTATTAAAGTCTCCCACTATGCCTAAAATCATATTTTTAGGCTGGAAATATTCTTGATAGAATTTAATTACATCATCACGGGAAATTTGATCTAATGTTGCATATTCCACAGTCCGCGAGTATGGACTATTGTTACCATAAATTAACTTTCTAAATTCTCGACTAGCGATACCATTAGGACTATCATTACGACGAGCAATACTTCCTTTAATTTGACTTTTTTCAAAGTCTAATTTCTCTTGAGAAAAAATAGGTTGTTGAACAATTTCTGCAAATAAATCAAATACAAGATCCACATCTTCTGTTAAACTTTCAAAACTAGCACTACCCGCAGCTTCACCAATACCTGTTTCTACAGAAGCGGCTTTTTGTTCTAACATCTGGTTTAATTCATCAGCAGAATGTTTTTTAGTACCTCCAGTTCTTAATGTTTCTCCTACTAAAGAAGCTAAACCGACTTTATTACTATCTTCCCATCTACTACCAGTTTTGATCATAGCAGTACCGCTAATTAATGGTAAGTCGTGATCTTCCATTAAATAGACAACTAAACCATTTTTTAAAGTATATCTTTCATATTTGGGGATTTTAATTTCTGGTAAGGGAGAAAATTTTAGTTCTGTGTAATGTTTAGCGGAGGTTGCTGCTAGGGAAATCTTGAAGTTTACCAGTAAGCAAGATACCACAATTAACAAAATTATGGCTAATTGTTGAACTTGGGAAAATTGAAATTTTTGAGGTTTTAATTTCATTGTGTGCATATTTTAGGTTTTCAATATAAACAAAGATTTTATTATAGCGTTTTTAGCATCAAGATCCTAGCAACAAGATCCCGGACTTCTTAAAGAAGTCCGGGATCTGAATTTTATTTATTGACTTTATTAAACCTAACCTATAAGGGAAGGGGAGTAACAGGTTCGTTAAGCACTAGGGATAATTATGACTTGATTTTCTGGAGATTACTGAATTTAAACAAAATAATCAGGTTTCTATTGACAAGTTAAAGTTAGATGATATAATATCCATTCATTTTAGTATCACGCCATCTACACACCTCGTCCGAACCTTGAAAACCGCATAACTTCGTGAAAGCACAGTGTAATTGTAAACTTTTTTATTTCTACTTTCCATATATTTTCTAGTTCTTTGATTTTAGCTTCAGATCCCGGACTTCTCAAAGAAGTCCGGGATCTTGTGGTTCATGATCAATTATCCTTTCTTAGATAATAACTTCCCAACCGTGCGATTTTCTGGTCTAAAAGTTGCTTGGGCGACTCTTTGAACATCTTGGGGAGTTACCGCCGCAATTTGTTCTAATTCCTTAAATAAATTGCGCCAAGAACCTGTTTTAACCTCATATTCTACCAATTGTTCCGCCATACCCATATTAGAATCAAGTGCTTTTAATACTGCTACCTTAGCTTGGGTTTTCACTCTTTCTAATTCCTGTAAAGATACAGGTTCGTTTTTGATTTTTTCCAGTTCCACATTTAACGCTTTAGCTACATCATCCAAAGTTTTATTAGGTGCAGAAAGCACATAGAAAAGCATTAAATTGGGGTTCTTATCTCCAGGAAAACCACTATAACCTTCTGCTGCTAATGCTACTTGTTGTTTTTCCACCAAAGATTTATATAATCTCGATGTTCTACCATCACTTAATAAACTACCAATAATGTTATAAATCACATTATCAGGATGGTTAATTGCTGGCCGATGATAACCTTCTAAATACCAAGGTTGACTTACTAATTCTAAGGTAAATTCTCTCAGTGCTGTTTGTGGTGGTTCAACAGGTAATTTTTGTTGTGGTTTTGGTTGTGCTGGATAACGTCCAAAATAAATTTGTGCTAGTCTTTTTACTTCTGTGGGATTCACATCTCCCACAATGGCAATTGTTAAATTACTGGGTGTATAATATGCTTTGAAGAATTTGGCTACATCCGTTGGTGAAAGGTTTCTAATATCTTGATCATAACCAATTACTGGCCTTCTGTAAGGATGTACTGTAAAAGCAGTATCTGTGAACTTTTCAATCATTGTTCCAATGGGAGAGTTATCTACTCTTAACCGTCTTTCTTCTAAAATTACATCCCTTTCTTTGTAAAATTCTCTAAATACAGGTTCTAAGAATCTTTCTGACTCTAAAGACATCCACAATTCTAATTTATTGGAGGGAAAACTGTAAAAGTAATTAGTTGCTTCTGATGATGTGGTAGCATTTAAACCCGTTCCTCCAGCTTGTTCTACTATTTGTCCGATTTCATTTTGTTTTACTAGTTTTTGGGCTTGATATTCTAGGTTTTTAAATTCGGTTTCCAGTGCAGCTAATTCACTTTTTCTATCATTATTACCACTGTTTTTAATGTCTCTAATTTGCTGATCTAATTTCTCCAATTTTTCTAGTAATGGTTTTTCTTGTTGATAGTTGGTTGTACCAATACGTCTTGTTCCTTTAAATGCTAAATGTTCTAAAAAATGCGCTACTCCTGTTTTTCCATCGGGTTCATCAATTCCACCCACATCTGCATAAGTAATAAAGGAAACTACTGGGGCTTGATGTCTTTCTAACACGATGAATTTTAAGCCGTTATCTAGTTTAAATTCTGTTAGTTGATTAATTACTCTATCTAAGTATGGTTGAATAGAGTTTTGATCTGTTTGCTGGTTTTTTTGTAATGCTAAACTAATTTCTGGATGGCATCCAAAAATAAAGATTGTTAATGCTAAGATGGTTACAAATGTCCGGCGGATGTAGCCAGAAAAAATGTAACTGGAAAATTTTAATACCGAGATTCTCAAATTCATAAGCAAAATTGGCAAGAAAACTACTGATTACTTTCAATCAGTTTACACTTTTTTAGAAATAAAGGTTTTTCATTTAAAGTCCGGTATAAAAAAGCTAACTAATGCTAACAAAGGTTCGCTTTTTCTTCCTGCTTTATCCTAGAAGTGTCGGCACTATCTAGTCCACAGGCTAACACGGTTAATTTAACCGCAGTTCGACAAGCTCACTGACCACTTTTTTTAAATCTGTTGCCGCGTTTAAATCTCTGTCATACTCAAAACCGCATCTAAGCTAATGTGCAGCACTCACTGTATAATTAAAAAACCTGAATTTACAGTAGCACAAGCATCTTGCTTGTATTAATTATTCAAGTTAAAGGCACAACAGCTTACCACATTTAAACACTCTTTGAGATAGTGGTAGTTGAGATTTTTTCTCTCCACAAGCAAGTTTTACTCGTTAAAAAGCCTATACTGTCTTTGTTACGACTTTTAGATTAGTGATTTTACTCTGCGGTACTAAGCTATTGTGCTTTTAATTTGGATAATAGCAGGACTTACGCAACTTGCACATTGGTAGGGTGTGGTTTGACAAGCTCACCAACCACGTCAGACAGTATAAATCATGTAAATAACCAAATTGTTGATATCTGACGCACCCTACAACGGATTTTTTAGTGTTACACTTGCGGAATTCCTAAATAGATGCAAGCAAGATGCTTTTACTACAGTAATTTTAGGTTTTATACAGTTTAGTTGTTAGTTGCACATCAGCTTAGATCCCACCTTACCCTTTCTTTTCTTCTTTACCCCCGACTTTGAAAACACCCCGCTACTAACTGTTAATAAAGTGTAACAAATAACGGTTTTCCTCTGCTATGTATGATAGGTATATATTAACCGCTTTACCGTTAGCGAAACCTGAAAAATGAGCGCAAATATAGATAATTTTAACCCCGTTCGTAAACCCAAGATTTTCAATAATAGAGACTGGTTTATTGAAGGCTGGTATTGGGTATTACCTGCAAAATTATTACAGGTTGGTGAAGTTAAATCTGTGACGATTTATGGTAAAGAATTAATTGTGTATCGTGGTCAAGATAAACGAGCAGTGGTGATGGATGCTTATTGTCCCCATCTTGGTGCTAATTTGGCTAAGGGTAAGGTCATAGGTAATGAAATAAATTGTGTTTTACATGGTTGGAAATTTGATAATGAGGGGGTTTGTGTTCATGTTCCAGCGTTAGATGAACCTATGGCTATTAAAGCTAAAACTTGGCCAACTGCGGAAGCATACGGGATGATTTGGGTATGGACTGGAGAAACTCCTCAACAACCTTTACCGTTTATTTTAGAGTGGGAAAATCAAGATTTTCATTATTCTCTTGGTTCGCAATTTAATATTAATTCTCATCCTCATGTATTATTAATTAATGCTATTGATATTCAGCATTTTCATAGTGTTTATAATTTACCATTAAGTTTAGTTTTGGCGAAACAAGAACTTAATGAGAATGCTATTGTTTTCAGTAATGTTAGTAATATGAGTAATATCAGCGATCTTGTTAATGTTCATCATAAGTCTTTGTGGTGGAAATTCTGCCGGAAGTTTTTCAAAGGTTCTTTAAATTATAGTGTTTGTTATTGGTATGGAACAACTGCTATAGTTTCTTTTGTGGTTAATTCTTTTCAGCTACATATTATTTTTGCAACAAGAATGTTAGCTGGAGGAAATACTCAAGGACAAAGTTTAGTGATGGTGAAAAAACGCCAGGGTATTATAGGAATGATGATCAATAAAATATTATTATTGTTAGGAAA
Source organism: Anabaena sp. FACHB-1237 (assembly GCF_014696225.1). Classification (GTDB taxonomy): domain Bacteria; phylum Cyanobacteriota; class Cyanobacteriia; order Cyanobacteriales; family Nostocaceae; genus FACHB-1237. The sequence continues at coordinate 51,676 of NZ_JACJPV010000010.1, forward strand.
AAATATGAGCGATCGCTTAATCAAAAATAATGATCAATTTTTCTCCCATATCCAATTTAACCTAAAAACACCTCTGAAAGCTGATTTATCAATTATGCAATTTATTAATCATTTAGAACAACAAAAACCTATTCTCTGGGAAAGTTGGTTATTAAAGCGATCGCCTCAAAGAACAGAAGAACATCTTGAACAACGGGAAAAACGCGGAAAATGGCGAGATGAATTAGTTAATGATTAGATTCACAAATCTGACTAGAAACCTAATCTACTATACATATAATTTTAATTAATTATTGGAGATGTCTATTCAAAAATCTAAATCTTCACCTACTCTGAATCAATTTCCATAAAAATGAAGTGGACTTTTGCCACTTCATCAATTCCCAGGTAGAACCTAAATACGAGTATAACTACTAGTGATTTTAAAAATCGTATAAATACATACTAAATTTCTATTTAATTGCTATTTTCTGATAAAACAGTTTGATTTGTATAAATTTATATGCTTTCATGCGTTCTATGGGTTAAAACTACTGGCAACAATAGGTATAAAAAGTTAAGTTACGCTTCCTCAGGGGTAAATACGTTAACTAAGACTACAGAAAGTATCGCTGTTGGAGATGTAAGAGTAAAGAAGAGCGATCCCATAGTCTTATTTAAGATACACCTTATGGTAATTAAATGTGCATAATCACTAAAGCCCTGTAGGTACAATTCATGAATTGTCCCTACTATACACCATCAGTTTTTTCGTATTGCGCTTAAAAATGTATCCAGCATTATATAACATAAATCCTGAACTTGTGAACTCGCCCATCAAAAATCCTCAAATGCAAATATAAAATTTTGCAACTTTGTAGTTAAATTTTGTTAAGATAAAATACAGTATTGATAATGCTTGATGAAATACCCAACCCTTACCTACGAGACAGTTCATGCTGAGATTAGAACATATAAGTAAAATTTATCCTACTGGCGAAGTTCTGAAAGATATTAACTGGGAAGTCAAAAGTGGCGATCGCATCGGTTTAGTCGGTGTTAACGGTGCAGGAAAATCTACCCAATTAAAGATCATTTCTGGGGAAATTGAACCCACCGCAGGAGAAATTATCCGCCCTGCTAGTTTTCATATCGCTTATTTAAACCAAGAGTTTGATGTAGATCCTACAAGAACTGTCACGGAAGAGTTTTGGAAGGTATTTAAAGAAGCTAATGCAGTACAATTAGCATTGGCTGAAGTACAACGAGAAATGGAAACAGCTAGTTTAGAGGAATTAGACAAGCTGATTCACAAACTAGATAAATTACAACGTCAGTTTGAAGCCTTGGATGGATATGGTTTAGATGCTCGCATTGGTAAAATATTACCAGAAATGGGTTTTCAGATAGAAGACGGCGATCGCTTAGTAAGCGCCTTTTCTGGTGGTTGGCAAATGCGGATGAGTTTAGGTAAGATATTACTCCAAGAACCAGATTTATTACTACTGGACGAACCTACCAACCACTTAGACTTAGAAACCATTGAATGGTTAGAGAACTATCTGAAAAAACTGACCACACCAATGGTCATAGTCTCCCATGACCGAGAATTTTTAGATCGTCTTTGTACCCAAATAGTAGAAACTGAACGCGGTGTTTCCACCACCTACTTAGGTAACTATTCTGCATATCTGCAACAAAAAGCCGAAAATGAAGCAGCACAAATGAACGCTTTTGAAAGGCAACAAAAAGAATTAGATAAACAACAGGCATTTGTAGATAGATTTAGAGCCAGTGCAACTCGCAGTACCCAAGCCAAAAGTAGAGAAAAGCAACTAGAAAAAATTGAAAGAATTGAAGCACCTACCGCCGGAGTTAGAACATTACGCTTCCATTTCCCTGATGCACCCCGCAGTGGTAGAGAAGTAGTAGAAATTAAAGATTTAACTCACATCTATGGAGATAAAATACTCTTCCTAGCTGCAAACCTATTAATTGAAAGAGGGGATAGAATCGCTTTCTTAGGTCCAAACGGAGCAGGAAAATCCACATTGTTAAAAATTATCATGGGGATTGAACCAGCCAGCGAAGGAACGGTTAAACTAGGCGATCATAACGTCATTCCTGGATATTTTGAGCAAAATCAAGCAGAAGCCTTAGATTTAAACAAAACTGTCATGGAAACCATTCATGATGAAGTACCAGACTGGAAAAACGAAGAAGTGCGTACCTTGTTAGGTAAATTCCTATTTTCAGGAGATACGGTATTTAAGCAAGTTAAATCTTTAAGTGGTGGGGAAAAAGCGCGGTTAGCTTTAGCCAAAATGTTACTAACTCCTGCAAATCTAATTATACTAGATGAGCCAACAAACCACTTAGACATTCCTGCCAAAGAAATGTTAGAAGAAGCATTGAAAAATTACGATGGTACAGCCATTGTAGTTTCCCATGATCGTTATTTTATCTCTCAAGTTGCGAATAAAATAGTAGAAATTAGAGATGGTGATTTTCGAGTATATTTAGGAGATTATCACTATTATTTGCAGAAGATAGAAGAAGAGAAAGAACAGGAAAGACTAAAAGCAATAGAAGCAGAAAAAGCTGCGAAAAAAGCCGCAAAAGCTGCCAAGTCAACAGCTAAAAGAAACTAGAATATAGTAGGGTGTGTTACGCTACCGATAACTCACCCTATGAATCTAATAAATTACGTTAAATAGATTCTTTAAATGCTTATTCTAATTATACGGAAAGTTGTAAAGTATTAGCCCATTTTTGAAGATAGATAAAATCAAGTTCTGATTGTTGTAGTTTTAATATACCTAAAATATCTCGCCATTGTTGATAAGATTGTTTTTGCGTCATGGGATACCAGATAAGTTTTTGTAAAATGGTATCTTCTGGAGTATAAAGTATAAAAGTTAAGAGTTTGTCCTATTTCATAGTTGTTCCATGTTTATATCTTCTACATTTATATTTCTATATTTAGATTAGCATTGCATTTAACAAGAATACTATGATCATAAAGTTCAGATTCTGCTAAATCTAAATCATCATGCCAATAATACAGCACATTCCATCTACATGAGGTACACTAGGAACACAGCAAGATGCCTGTGTTACAAGGGTTTTATCATGAATATCTGTACCTCATAATAACGGAAACTGCTGTAATTTAATAAATCTTATGCGCTATTCCATATTTAAGTAATAAGAAAGGTGGACTTGAAAGCCCACCCCATTTATATTAACCAATTATATTAAGCTATTAAGCACCTTCCCGTAACTTATCCAACACACTGCGATCTTCCAAAGTCGAAGTATCTCCTGATACCTCCTGACCTGCTGCCAGATTCCGTAATAACCGCCGCATAATCTTACCTGATCTAGTCTTAGGTAAAGCATCAGTAAATCTAATTTCTCCTGGACGAGCGATCGCTCCAATTTCACTGACAACGTGCTTTTTCAACTCTTTACTAAGTTCTTCACTAGGTTGAAAACTGCCTTCCAATGTCACAAAAGCTACTACTTCCTCACCTTTCAAATCGTCAGGTTTACCGACAACTGCCGCTTCTGCAACCGCCGGATGGGATACCAAAGCAGATTCTACCTCCATAGTTCCTAAACGATGTCCAGAAACATTTAACACATCATCTACCCGTCCCATTACCCAAAAATAACCATCTTCATCTTTTCGCGCACCATCACCAGCAAAATATGTATAGTTACCATTTTGTGGTGGAATATGTTCCCAGTAGGTTCTACGGAAGCGTTCAGGATCTCCATATACTGTCCGCATCATCCCCGGCCAAGGATGACGAATGGCTAAATAACCACCTTCATTTTCGGGAACTGTGTTACCTTCTAAATCCACTACATCCGCAATAATGCCAGGAAATGGTTTGGTGGCTGATCCCGGTTTAGTAGCGATCGCACCAGGTAAAGGTGTAATCATAATACCACCAGTTTCCGTTTGCCACCAAGTATCCACAATGGGACAGCGTTCACCACCAATGATTTTATGATACCACATCCACGCTTCAGGATTGATAGGTTCACCTACAGTCCCCAATAATCGCAAAGAGGAGAGATTTCTTGATTTAGGATGATGTTCGCCCATTTTAATAAAAGCGCGGATGGCGGTGGGAGCAGTATAAAAAATATTTACTCCATACTTTTCAATCACATCCCAAAAACAACCCAAATTAGAAGCACGAGGCGCACCTTCATACATGACAGTGGTTGCACCGTTGGATAATGGTCCATAAACTATATAACTATGTCCCGTAATCCAACCTACATCGGCCGTACACCAATATACATCCGTATCTTTCAGATCAAAAATCCATTTTGTAGTAATATGAGAGTATAAGTTATAACCTCCTGTTGTATGCACTACTCCTTTCGGTTTTCCCGTACTACCGGAAGTATAAAGGACAAACAACATATCTTCACTATCCATTGGTTCTGCCGGACAATGGGCAGATACGCCTTGCTGTAAATCATGCCACCAATGATCTCGACCTACTGACATAGAAATTTTTTGTTTTGTGCGTTGTACTACCAGTACATCAGTTACAGAAGGTACAGCATCATCCGCCAAGGCTTTATCTACTTGTTCTTTAAGCGGTACAATGGCATCCTTACGCCAACCACCATCGGCTGTAACTACTACCTTAGCTGCTGCATCATTGAGGCGATCGCGCAATGCTTCCGCACTAAATCCCCCAAAAACAACACTATGGGGTGCACCTATTCTAGCACAAGCTAACATAGCAATAGCAGCTTCAGGAATCATCGGCATATAAATACCTACCCGATCACCCTTTTTCACTCCTAACTGCTTTAAAACATTAGCAAATTGACAAACTTCTCGATATAGTTGGGAGTATGTCAAAGTACGAGAATCTCCAGGTTCTCCTTCCCAAATTAAAGCCGCTTTATTTTTGCGCCAATTATTTAAATGTCTATCAAGACAGTTGTAAGAAATATTAATCTTGCCATTAACAAACCATTTAGCAAAAGGAGCTTGCCAATCTAAAACCTTATCCCAAGGTGCAAACCAATCTAACTCAGTTTCAGCTAACTTTGCCCAAAATGCTTGGGGATCTGCCTTAGCTTCCTCGTAAATTCGCTGATAGTCTTCTAAACTAGAGATATGGGCAGATTGGGAAAAATCACTGTGAGGATGAAACAGGCGTTTTTCCTGTAAAATGGACTCTATAGTGGGTTGTGACATGGTAATTAAGTAAAATAATTGTCAAATTCGATAACTTGTAACTAGCACATTGGTAGGGTGCGTCAGACTGCATAACTGCAAATAAACAGATTGTTGATATCTGACGCACCCTACCACTAAAAACTATTTTTGACTACAGATTATGAGATATGAGATCAAGTTTTGTAAATTGTAAAGATTATTTACTAAAATGATCAATGAAGACCAATCTCAGATGAAAATCAAGAAACGCTGATTTTTGCAGTATTGTTAGCAGTGTTGTTAGCAATCAATTGTGAAAAAAAGTCAAAAAACTTTAGAAAAACTTTAGAAAAATTAACATCATGTTTTTAACAAATTTTTTTACTGCCCAAAAGGGATGTTATGTCTTGGTAAAAATGTTAGTATTTGACAATAGGATATAGCTTGCAAGCCAAAGAAATTAAGGATAAACTAAAATTGCTGATTGAGCAATCCTCTGGCATAGATCCAAACCTAACAAGAAGGTTAAGAGATGTGTATCGTTGGATCAGAAATATTAAGCTGGGTACACTAGCATCTAAGCCGATAGTAATCGCTTTCCTGTTAGAGGTAATTACAGATGCCAAAGTCTGGTTAGCAATACAATCATTACCATCAGAGGAAGCCAAAAGACTGGAATTGGAGCAAATGAGCCCCAATGAGAGATACTGGTATGGTTATTTATTTCCTAAATGGATTAATGCGACAGACACCAAATTTTATATTTGGAAGAAAAAAATGATGGCAGGGGAATTTAATCAGGCTGATAGTGATATTATTAAATATATAGCCCAAGATATTGTCAATCGAGAAGGAGATATTTGGCAGCGCTATATAGCGGATCTATCTATGGCTACAGACTTAATTGTAAGTCACCATCAACGTAAACCACTCTGCATACAAGTTACGAGTATCGGTGAACAATTTCATCATGAAAAATATCAAAAGTGGCAAAACGCGCTGCAATTGTGGGAAATAGAAAGGGGGTTATTTCTGAGTTACAATCCCGCAGAAAGTGACTTTATTCGACAGTTAGTAAATGTAGCACTGTACAACAGTGATCATCTAGCTGAAGGTAAGTATTTGAATTTTTCCTGATTCCCATTATAGGGGATGGAAATTTGTGTCCTAGTCTACATTATTAATTCAATTCCATTAATTTAATTTCCTAAAACCACCACCTATGGTTAACCAGCAACAAACAAACAGCAACACTCAAATTGAAACTTTAAGCGAAGCCTTAGCATCAGCCCGAAAAATGCAGCAAGATTGGTTAAATTATGGACTAAATTTTGTACATATTTATGTTGAAGATGTAGATGGAGACTGGTTAGAAACTTGGGGGGATGATGAATGTAACACTTTATTTGATGATATTAAAGAGTTTTTAATTAGTAATCATGATGTAGCAGTAAAAATTAGAAATAATCTAGGTGAAAGATCATTATTTGACTTAGCAGTAAATTTAGAGGAATGTTTAAGAATTACCCAATCTGATGATAAAACCTTGGCGGTAAAAAATGTTTTAGCTGCTGATGTTGATCTAGAAGATGATGAATTATTACAAGTGGCTAGTGATTTTGTGGATCAAATATTATAGTTAGCTATTAGCAGTCAGTAGGGGTTGAACGCTGCTAAACCCCTACAGATAGTCAAGAGTCAGAAGAAAGAATTTTCACTTCCCATTTCCTACTTCGCACTTAGCATTCCATGGATCATCAGTAACTTATGCTATAGTGTATAATAGAACTTGTTATGTGTGTTATTTTTAACTTTTCCCTGCTTGAGAAATTGTAATGTTAGATCACTTTTTTGATTACTTGCACTTTAGTTTTAGTACTGATGACCCTATAGTATTAATCATACTAGTGTTTTTGGAATCTGTACTATCTGCGGATAATGCGGTGGCCTTAGCAGCGATCGCCCAAGGCTTAGAAGACGAAAAACTAGAAAAGGAAGCTCTTAATTACGGTTTAGTCATAGCTTACGTATTGAGAATTAGTCTACTGTTAACCGCCACCTGGGTACAACAATTTTGGCAATTTGAAGTATTGGGGGGTGCTTACTTATTGTGGTTAGTCTTCCAACATTTCACGTCTGGTGAAGAGGAAAATGATCAAAACCGCGAACCACGTTTTAAATCTTTGTGGCAAGCTATACCTGTGATAGCATTTACAGATTTAGCTTTTTCATTGGACAGTGTGACTACAGCGATCGCTATTTCTCCTGAAACATGGTTAGTGATTACAGGGACAACAATTGGTATTATTGCCTTACGATATATGGCAGGCTTATTTATTCGCTGGTTGGATGAATATGAACATTTAGCCGATGCAGCCTATATTACCGTAGGATTTGTGGGATTACGGCTAATATTAAAAGTAATTAATGAGAACTTAGTACCACCACAATGGGTAATAATTAGTGCTATAGCTATTATGTTTATCTGGGGATTTTCTAAGCGCACTGAAATTAAATCACCAGTTACAGAAGAGGTAGAAAAAACGGAAGTGCATAAATAAGGAGATCAAGGAGTCAGGAGTCAGGAGATCAAGGAGAAAGTATTTGAACTGTAACCTATCACCTGTCACCTGTCACCTGTCACCTGTCACCTGTCACCTGAAAAACTACTACTCTCGTAACCAAGGAGTTAAATTAGGTTCCCAAGACACTAACTCATCATCTTTAAACCACAGTTTAATTTCTCTTTGAGCGGTTTCTTGTGCATCAGAACCATGAATCAAATTACGGCCAACATTAATACCAAAATCACCACGAATTGTACCAGGTTCAGCAGTGAGAGGATTGGTTGAACCAATGATTTTTCTCGCCGCAGCCACTACACCTTCACCTTCCCAAACCATTGCTACCACAGGGCTAGAAATAATAAACTCCACCAAACCAGGGAAGAAAGGTCTTTCCTTATGAACATCATAATGTTGTTCAGCCAATTCTCGACTGACTTTCATCATCTTTAAGCCAACTAGGGTAAAACCCTTAGACTCAAATCTGCGGATAATTTCGCCTACTAAATTGCGCTGTACACCGTCAGGCTTTATTGCTAAAAATGTGCGTTCCAAGTCAGTCTCCAAAAACATAATCTAAAATTTTCATGGGTGAGTGGTTTAACAATCACCGCATTATATATTCTGACTGATAATGGTACATTTTCAACATGAACAAATTAAGAGGAGATCGAGGAGTGAGGAGGATATTGTACCAATTACTAATTAATTACTAATTAATTACCAATTACCAATTAATTACCAATGCTCAAAATTATATATTCCGATGAATTTTTAGAACATGATACTGGTTCTTATCATCCCGAAAAACCAGAACGTTTAACAGCTATTGTTAATGCTTTAAAGTCTGCTAAATTTTCTCATCAACTAACTTGGCAATTACCCACACCTGTACATGATAATCCATCTTTGATGAATTGGATTGAAAAAGTACATACAAAAACCTATATTGATAAGGTTAAAACCATTGCTAAAAATGGTGGAGGTTATTTAGATGCGGATACTCCTATTAGTCCCCGCAGTTATGATGTAGCTTTATTAGCTGTTAATGCTTGGTTAGATGGCGTAGATACAGTTATTAAAGAAAATAAATCAGCTTTTGTTTTAGCCCGTCCACCTGGACATCATGCGGTAAGTAACACAGGTATGGGTTTCTGTTTATTTTCTAATGCAGCGATCGCTGCTTTTTACGCTTTAGAACAATCAAATATTCATCGTGTAGCTATTATAGATTGGGATGTACATCATGGTAATGGAACTCAGTTTATAGTAGAAAGTCATCCTCACATAGCCTATTGTTCTTTACATGAATATCCCGCTTATCCTGGTACGGGAAAAAGTGCAGAAAAAGGTGATCATGATAATGTTCTGAATATCCCTGTTTATAGAGGTTGTGATATTACTATTTATCGGCCTTTATGGGAGAAAAAAATTATTCCTTTTATCAGCAATTTTCAACCTGACTTATTAATTATTAGTGCTGGTTATGATGCTTTAGCTGATGATCCTTTAGCGGGGGTAGAATTACAACCAGAAGACTTTGGTTTATTTACTGAATATTGTTTACAAATTACTCCTAATATTATTTTTGGCTTAGAAGGAGGTTATGATTTATCAGGTTTAGCTAAATCTGTAGTTGCTACTATTCAATCATGTTTAAAATAGGATAATTAGGGCTGGCTGAATAAACCGAAAAGCTAGTATCGCAGGGTGGAAGTCATGCATTCAAAACCAAAACAGTATAGGCTTTTGGACGATTTGGAATGGTTGGTTTATTTACGCCAAGCTGTACTAGATAAATAAAGAGTTGAAGCGTTATAAAAAATAACAAAGTGCAAAAGAATGTATATAAAAAAATAACAAGACACATCACCAGAAGAGTTTGACCTACCCTTTGGGGGGGGAATTAGCAACAGATAACCGATAGATAGTATTAGTGACAATAATACCTTGGACAGAATATGCAGCTATATTTACAGAAGAAATAGGCGCACCAGCCAAAATATTAAGCATCTTACTTGCATCATTTCTCATAAATATATTGATGTTTCAGGAGCAATAATTTCTCCACTACCTAACTTTAAGATCATATCTTGATCTGTGATTAATTCTCCCAATTTTTTGGCTTTTAAATTCATCTTTTTGCAAGCCTTTTTTAACTCTTCAGTAAAACTATTAATATCATTACCATACCCGCATTGATAAGCAGCAACTTCTATACCTTGAGTAGCATTTGCTCGCGCACAATCTACTAATTCTACATCATACAATGGTTTTAAGGATGCCATAAAGAAAAATTCATTAAAAATTAATTGTTGATTTATAAGTCATAATAAATGCTATATAAAACCTTACATTTCTTCTTATATCTTTAGATATAAATTGAGTATAAAATAAACAAATTTTACAAAAATATACAATTCAATGGTTTATTTATACTCCTACTTAGGATATATATAGAAAAGAAGCGAAGATAATTAAAAACTCGATATCTGTTAATATCTAACTTTTATAAGTTGGCAATTTTGTAATTATTTTCACAATTGATATTAGTATTTGTTAGTATTTGTATTATTTGGTATTAGTTATTTACGCCATATCATCAGCAAAAGAAGGTCATAAATATGCACACATCTGAGCAAATTGATAAATTTTATAAATTACAATCAACTTTATCTGGACGCTGGAAAAATAGTGAACTGTTTGATACTAATGAAGCTGATATTGTGATTATTCCATCTTTAAGTATTGATCAAAGAGAAATGTTAAAAATTGCGGGATGTGAACATTATGAAGAAAGACTACTTTTCTCATTAATTAGATTAAGAAATCCGCGCACAAGATTAATTTATATTACTTCCATGCCATTACATCCTAGTATAATTGATTATTATTTACAATTATTACCAGGTATTCCTTTTTCTCATGCACGTCAGCGTTTATTATTACTTTCAACCTATGATAATTCTCTAAAACCTTTAAGTCAAAAAATCTTAGAACGTCCGCGATTATTAGCAAGAATTAAAAAAGCTGTACGTTTAGATAAAGCCTTTATGGTGTGTTATAATTCCACACTTTGGGAAGCAGAATTATCTTTAAAATTGAATATTCCTCTGTATGCTGCTGCTCCAGATTTACAAATTTGGGGGACAAAAAGCGGTAGTAGACAGATATTTTTAGAAAGTGGTGTACCCCATCCTGATGGTAGTAAATTAGTCCATAATAGCTCAGATTTAGCCGTAGAAGCAGCTGAATTATGGGAACGTCAACCAACATTAAAAAGAATTGTAGTTAAGCTCAATGAAGGATTTTCTGGGGAAGGAAACGCCATTTTAGATTTACAACCAATTCAGGAATTTGCACCAGGTAACACTAGTCATGAACAGAGGATAAAAGTGATTAGCGATCGCTTTCATTATCTCCGCTTTCAAGCAACAAAAGAAACCTGGGACAACTTCTCTCAACGCATACCCGAATTAGGAGCAATAGTTGAATCATTTATTGAAGGGGAAATTAAATTTTCACCCAGTGTCCAAGGAAGAATTACACCAAATAAAGAGGTAGAAATACTCTCAACTCATGATCAAATATTGGGAGGACCAGACGGACAAATTTACATGGGTTGTAGTTTTCCAGCAGATGAAAAATACCGTGTCCAATTACAAGAAATAGGCTTAAAAGTCGGTAAAAAACTAGCAGAAAAAGGCACATTAGAAAGATTTGGTGTAGATTTTGTCACAGTAGATCAAGGTAATGGTAACTGGGACATTCAAGCAATAGAAATTAACCTGAGAAAAGGAGGAACAACCCACCCATTTATGACATTAAAACTATTAACAAATGGTAAATATGACCTATCCACAGGTTTATTTTACAGTAAACATCAAAAACCTAAATATTATATTGCCACAGACAACTTACAAAAAGATAATTATCGCGGATTATTACCAAATGATTTAATGGATATTATTGCCCATTATCGTCTACATTTTGATAGTGGTACAGAAACAGGAACAGTCTTTCATCTTATGGGTTGTTTATCACAATTTGGTAAATTGGGATTAACAAGTATTGGAGATTCTCCCCAACAAGCAGAAGATATTTATAATACAGTAATTGCAGTTCTTGATCAAGAAACTACCCAAAAACATTGTCATGAAATCTTAACGGATCATAACTTTTTCATTGGGGAAAATGAGTATAGTTACTAAACAAAAAGATCCCGGACTTCTTTAAGAAGTCCGGGATCTGAATCTGATAATTCAGTAACTTTGTTAAAATTAAATTCCATAATTCAACTGATGACAAATCAAAAGTAATCATGATTATATTTTGATCATATAGGTACTTACAGACAGATAATGGTAAAGGGAATAAATATGGTTAAGTCATTGGATAAACCCCCAGAAAAACAAATAAAAGAACTTAAACCAGGTATCAAAGCTCCTGTAAAAGAAACATTATTAACCCCCAGATTTTATACTACAGATTTTGATGCTGTAGCAAAAATGGATCTATCGGGTTATGAAGAAGAAATTAGAGCAGTAGTAGATGAACTAAAAGCTGATTATAACCGTCATCATTTCGTGCGTGATGAAGAATTTAAACAATCTTGGGATCACATTCCCGAAGATAAAAGAGAGGCTTTCATTGACTTTTTAGAACGCTCTTGTACCTCTGAATTTTCCGGTTTTTTGCTATTTAAAGAATTATCTCGTCGTGTTAAAGAAAACAACCCTTTACTATCAGAAGCATTCGATTATTTAGCTAGAGATGAAGCTCGTCATGCGGGGTTTTTAAATAAATCAATGGCGGATTTTAACTTGTCCCTTGATTTAAGTTATTTAACTAAAAATCGCACCTATACCTTCTTTCCTCCTGAATGGGTAATTTACACAGTTTACCTCTCGGAAAAAATTGGTTATTGGCGTTATATTCTCGTTTATCGTCATATTCAATCTCATCCAGAATACCAATTTTATCCATTATTTAAAAAGTTTGAAAGCTGGTGTCAAGATGAGAATAGACATGGTGATTTTTTCAAGGCTTTATTGCGTTCTCAACCCCAATTATGGAAGACTTGGAAAGCTCGTTTATGGGTAAGATTTTTCTTAATCACTGTGTTTGTTACCCATACAATTACAGTTTTTGAACGAGCGAATTTCTATGAAATATTAGGTATTCATCCTCGTAAATACAACAGTCAAGTAGTTACAGAAACTAACAAAACCGCAGCTAGAGCATTTCCAGTTATTTTAAATACTGCTCATCCTTATTTCTTTTGGTATTTAGAACAATGTGCGCTGAAAAATCAAGAATTAGCAGATATTCAAAATAGTGAAGATTGGACAATTGCTAAATTCTTCCGCAAAATTCCGGTATTTATGGCGATTGTTTGGTATATGTTGAAGTTGTACTTCATTAAACCTATCAATACTGAAGCATATCGCAGTCAAGTTAGTTAATGAAAGTAGGAATAGCATGGGAAGATATTTTATACTTTCCTCGCTTTCCTCTCATTAATAAGCTGTTGTGCTTTTAACTTGAATAATTAATACAAGCAAGATGCTTGTGCTACTGTAACTTCAGGTTTTTTAATTATACAGTGAGTGCTGCACATTAGCTTAACATCAATTGTTAATTATCAATTTTGAAAGGTGTATATTTCCCTCCCAAAGATTCTACAATTGTCTTAGTATTTGCTACCATCATTTTTATATAAGTATCTCCATTACTACCTTTAGCACCAATAGAATCAGAATATAGAGAATTTTCTGCTAATTTTATCCCTGCTTCTTCCGCTACAGTTTTAATTAATGCTGGGTTAATAGTAGTTTCTGCAAAAATTACAGGTATACTAATTTTTTTAATATCATCTACTAATTTTTTCACAGTTTGGGCACTGGGTTGTTCTTCTGTACTAATCCCAATTAAAGTACCAGCAATTTCTATCTTATAGGCGTTTCCATAGTATTGAAATGCGTCATGGGTAGTAATTAATTTGCGATTTTTAGGAGGAATAGTCGCTATTTGTTCACTTATCCAAATATGCAATTTTTGTAAATCATTTTTCATTTTATCCGCATTTTGGATAAACTTATCCTTATCTTCTGGTGCTAATTTTATTAACTCATTTTTAATCGCTTCCACCATTTTTATAGAATTTTCTGCACTTCCCCAAACATGAGGATCTGGTACTATTTCTCCTTGAGGTTTTTTCAATTCTAAATATCTTACAACTTCCCCAATTGCTACTTTTTTCGCTTTTCCTCCCGTCGCATTCATTAATTTAATCAAACCTGGTTCTAAATTATATCCGTTGTATAAAATTAAGTCTGCTTTTTCTAATGTGCGACTATCAGCGGGTACAGGTTCATATACATGAGGATCTGATCCTGGTTTTAATATACCCGTAATTTTGACTTCCTCCCCCGCCACTGCGGTAGTTAAATCAGTAAGGATAGTGCTAGTTGTTACTACTTCTACCTGTTCATTTACTTTTGTGGTAGGATTAGTTTTTATAGAATGAGAAATTGTGGAATTTGTACAGGCAGATAAGAATACAGGTAAACACAAAGTTATAGAAATGAGTTTATAAGAATTATTAATTAATTTCATAGTTATAGGTGATGTTGCTGATTTTATATCTCATATTTTTATCATATTCCTTTCATATTTCTTTCACTTTTATGATAAACTTGGAAAATAAGTATTCTATGTAACTTTATTTTATGCAAATTTTATGCAAATCATTTCTCCTCAATCTAAATTATCTTTAATACGCGATCAAAAAATGACAACCATTAATATTACTCATTTAAGTGTTAGCTATCGTCAACAAGAAGTATTAAGTGATATTAACTGTATAATTAAGCCAGGAAGATTAACAGGTATTTTTGGTCCTAATGGTGCAGGTAAAAGTACATTAATGAAAGCTATGTTAGGATTAGTAAACATTAATAGTGGCAGAGTTGTATATAAAGATCAACCTGTTGTACAGCAATTAGAAAAGGTAGCTTACGTACCTCAACGTAGTCAAATTGACTGGAATTATCCCGCGACAGTGTGGGATGTAGTGATGATGGGTAGAGTCAAGAAGACAGGATGGCTACGTAGTTTCTCTAACATTAGTCGTCAAGTGGCGAAATCTGCGTTAATTAGGGTGGGGATGGAATCATTTATATATCGTCCCATTGGTGAACTTTCGGGAGGACAACAACAACGGGTATTTTTAGCGCGTGCGTTAACTCAAGAAGCGGAAATTTTCTGTTTTGATGAACCATTTGTAGGTATTGATCAAAAAACTCAAGGGATCATTTTTCAGGTATTTCAAGAGTTAGCAAAAGAGGGAAAAATAGTCTTAGTTGTAAATCATGATTTAGGTGAATCTATCACACATTTTGATGATTTAATTTTATTAAATCGGGAATTAATCGCCACTGGTTTGCGGGAAAAAGTATTAACTAAAGAAAATTTAGATCATGCTTATGGTGGAAATATGATGTATTTTGCGGCTTAAATGAAATATCCCTTCAAGATCCCCGACTTCTCTAACAAGTCGGGGATCTGATTTTCCATTATTCATTATAGGATGAAAAATTATGTTTGCATCTTTAATAGAACCTTTGCAATATGGTTTTATGCAGCGTTCTCTAATTATTGCTATTTTGGTGGGTTTATTATGTGCTATTGTTGGTAGTTATTTAATGGTACAACGTTTGGCGTTATTAGGTGATGCTATTAGTCATTCTGTATTACCAGGGTTAGCGATCGCTTTTATGATTGGTGCTAATATTTTTATAGGGGCGTTTATTGCTGGTGTGATCAGCACTATGGCTATAGCCTTAATCAAAACCCGTTCTCCTATTAAGGAAGATGCAGCAATGGGGATAGTATTTTCAGCTTTTTTTGCTTTAGGAATCACCTTAATTACTATTATTCAAAAAGATAATAAAATAGACTTAAATCATTTTTTATTTGGGAATATTTTAGGTGTAACTGTTGCAGACGTGCGAGATACTGCTATTATTGCTTTCATAGTATTATTAGTAATTTTCCTATTATATAAAGAGCTATTATTTTACACATTTGATCCTTTGGGGGCGCAAGCAGCAGGCCTACCAGTGAACCGTTTAAATTTTGGATTAATGTTATTAATAGCCCTAACTATTGTTGCAAGTATGAAAGCAGTGGGAGTAATTTTAGTATTATCATTATTAATTACTCCAGGAGCAACGGCTTATTTATTAGTTACAAGATTACATCAAGTGATGATATTAGGGGCTGTAATTGGAGTAATTTCTAGTATTAGTGGAATGTATCTCAGCTACTTTTATAATTTACCATCTGGTCCAGCCATTGTATTAGTAGTGTCTGGTTTATTCACTTTGGCATTTTTATTTAGTCCGCTACATGGAATTTTTATACATAGTCAAAAATAATTTAAAAAAATAATTTAAAATATAAAGTTTCGTTGTTCAGATCCGCGACTAAGAAGTCGGAGATCTTGTTGGTTTTATCTATTCCTTGGTTTTCTAAATTGTTGATAATTAATAGGTCCAAGAATTTGATTTAAACTGCGTAATTGTTCTGCTGTACCCATGCAAATTAAAGTATCACCAGACATTAACATTGTGTCACCAGTCGGACCACCAATTAAATTACCATCAGCACGACGAATTGCTAATACTAAAGCGCCCGACTGCGATCGCAATTTTGCTCTTTGTAAAGTTTGTCCTACAAAGGGACACATACTAGGATCAAGTAAAAATTCTTCCATGTACAGTTGACGATCTGAACCCGAAAGAATACCATCTACAAAATCTAATACTTGGGGACGTAAAGCTGCCGCAGCCATACGTTTACCCCCAGTAATATAGGGAGAAATTACCGCATCAGCACCACCACGTTGTAACTTTTGTACAGATTCTTCCGTACTAGCACGGGCGATCGCTCGAATACCAGGATTTAAAGTTTTTGCAGACAAAACAGTGTATAAATTTTCCGCATCAGAAGGTAAAGCAGCCACAATACAAATAGCTTTATCTACCCCCACAGTTAACAAAGTTTCATCTAAAGTGGCATCACCTTGATAGACAATATAGCCTATTTCTTGAGCTTTAGCCACGGATTCCAAATTAGAATCAACAATAACAAAATTCACACCTTCAGCGCGAAATTCCTTAGCAATTTGTCGGCCAGTGCGACTAAAACCACAAATAATATAATGACCTAATAAAGATTCCATTAGTCGTTTTTGCTGTCTAATTTTAATACCTTCTAAAAAATAACCTTCAATGACGGCAGAAGTAAACCTGTTCACAATATAACTAATATTAATCACACCCATCAATATCAGGAAAATCGTAAATAGACGACCTCGACTACTTAAAGGCTGTGTTTCACCATATCCCACAGTAGCCAAAGTAATTACCGTCATATAAGCTGCATCTACCCAAGACCAACCCTCAATTACTTTGTACCATAAAGTACCAATGCAGAAAATACAAACCAGCGCTATCGCACCTGCCATTAATTCCTGTTGAATGCGTTTATATTTTTGTTCTAAATTATACACTGGCAATTAACAGCTAAAAAATGTCTCTAGTATATCAATAATCTCACCCAAAGACCCAAAGAAAAAAGAAAGAAGACAAAAAATCCTCATTTCCTCCCCCTAACTAAGCACAGGCCGTTTTCAAAGTGGGGGGTAAAGAGGAAAACTCTTTCCCCAAAAGCCTTTCCCACACAGCAATAGGAGCTTTTTTTGCTAATTTTTGATTAATTAATATCAAAAATTAGCCCAAATAGCGATCGCTTCCCTCGCCGTAGACATCGCAAATTGTGAGAATGAAAACGCCCTGGGTTAATAATGGGGGTTAGGAGGTATCTCCTGATCATTTTTTCTGGCAAGTTTTTGTGATTTTTCTGTTAAATTTTCTGTCAAAATTTGAGTATTATTATTTGGGAATGTGGCATTATTTAATAACTGAGATAAACCATTTACAGAACAGATAATTACCACAATATACAACAGATAAAGATGTAAAGGACGTAATTGTGGCATAGATGTTTTCTGCAAACTTTTGGGTAAGCTTATAGCCATAGAACCCACAGGAAAACTACTAGCAAACTCTCTACCTTTTAAACCTAAAGCATCAGCAAATTGACTAATTAAACCCTGAAGATAAACAGGTTCAGGTAAATCACTTAAATTTCCTTCCTCAATAGCTAATAAAATTCGCCTAGGTATCCTTGTTAACAATACTAAATCTTCTAAACTTAACCCTTTCTGTTTGCGAATAGTAGCTAATTTATTACCTAATTCTTTTAATTTTTCCACTTGAATTTCTTCTAGAGAAGGAGTAATTTGTTTTTTATTATTTCTAATAAATAATTTCATAGGAACCTCTACTTTTTTAGTTAAATTTTTCCGACTTGCTGTGAATGAGAGTGTGACTTATGTGCTGCTTTAAAAAAGTAATTTCTGCCGATGTTAAATAGCGATATTCACCAACTTTTAAAGGAGGTGTATCTGGTATTTGCAATTTAATTGGACCAATAGCCGTGCGATGAAGTTTAATTACTGGATATCCTAACTGTTCCGCCACACGACGAATTTGCCGATTTCTTCCCTCCTGTAAAATAATTTCTAAATAAGTATGATTGCCACGCACTTTAACAAGATGCACCTTTGCTGCTTTAGTCATTTTGCCATCTAACAATATCCCATTAGACCACTGTTCAATTACTGCGGCTGTGGGTTGTCCTTCTACAACTACCTGATAACTCTTAGTAATGCTATGACGGGGATGGGTAAGTGCAAAAGTCAACTCTCCATCATTGGTTAATATTAATGCTCCCGTAGAGTTGACATCCAAACGGCCTACCGGATGAATACCTGATCCCTGCTGCAATTTTGAAGGTAGTAGATGCAATACCGTTTGTCTTCCTTGAGGATCATCACAGGTAGAAACTACACCAAGTGGTTTATGCAATAGTATATACATTAAACGTGGTGGTGGTGTGGTGAAAACCTGTTTACCATCAATAGAAATTATGTCTCGTTGGGGATCAACCTTCTGTCCTAAATGTGCCAAAATACCATTAACACATACTCTTGATTGTTTGATCATTTCCTCTGCTTCCCGTCGTGAAGCAATGCCCCATTGTGCAATAATTTTCTGTAATCTTTCCTCCATTGGTTTGTTTAATCTTTCCTCTATGTTTATATAAACCATTACGAAGCGCAAAGCGCGAGTTACTAAGTTCGGAATACTAAGTTTCGGTCTTAGTAGTGTTTATTGATGCCAAATATGGTTTACGCTATGCTGCGCTAACAGCTATAGATGGTTTATTTGTTTGGCTGACTTACCCGCATGGAAGTGAATTTCCAGGCTAATAAGCAAAGTAAACTAAAGTTTACTAAAAAATATGCTGGTTATTTTAGTTATCTTGAGATGACTTTTGCTATTAGACAAAGGAATTCATTCCCAGTCTGGCGGTTTTACGTCAAATTGACACTTGTGAGCAATTCTACACTCTACTGACTCCTTGAACTTCTGACTTAGGTGACTCGGTGACTCCTCTGTAATTAAAATTGTGATTCATAAATCTAAAGTGATATTATATTTAAGGTTTGTTTAAGTCACCTAAGAAAATTTCTTAGATCAAGTTCTTGTCCCATGATAGAATCAAGTTCCTTAGTTACACATAGCCCTAAAGTGAGAATTATTACTAAAATTTTAACATCAGCCATTAAGTTCTGGTTAAAAACACAATTATCTCAAGCATCTAATCTACAATTAGAGATCCAAGCGAGCGATCGCCAATTACTATCAGGTTCTATCCCTCAAGTATTTATTGCTGCTAATAACGCAGTTTATCAAGGTTTACATATTACACAACTTCAAGTTTCCGCAGAAAACATTAAAGTCAATATTTCCTCAGTTCTTAAAGGAAAACCATTACAACTACTAGAAATAGTTCCAGTGGTTGCTAACCTGATAGTTGATCAACAAGCCCTTAATTATTCTCTGTCATCACAATTCCTAGTCACAGCATTAAATGAACTACTGAATACACTATTACCAGAAAACAGTCATAATTCCAAATCTGTTGTATGGGAAAAAATCCACCTTGACAACAATAGACTTTTAGTTTATGCAATCCTGACATCTAATACAACAAATACATCATTAACTATTGATTGCGGTATTCAATTATTCAATGGACAAACATTACAACTCACACCAATTAAAATTAGAGAAATTGACAACCAAAATCAAGAAAATATTCTTATAGATCAAGATTCTCCCCATATTATACACCTGGGAACAGATGTAGATATTACAGAAATTACAATTAATTCCCAGCACATTGTTTGTCATACTAGTATTAATATTAATCCTTAGAAAGCTATCAAAAGCTATCAGAGGAGATTAAGAAATTCAGAATAAATAATTTTCGCCCCGCAGCTAACTCCCCACTCCTTAAAAACTACTAAATTTTCTGCAATAAAGGTAACAAAAGTGTAATAAAATAATAGACCAAAGGAGCAGTAAAAATATAACTATCTGTTCTATCTAAAATACCACCATGACCAGGAATTAATTGCCCAGAATCTTTTACTCCCGCATCTCTTTTTAACAAAGATTCTGTTAAATCTCCCAATAAACTAGCAATACCAATAATTAATCCTAAAGTAGCTCCAGAAATCAAAAATTTCGGAAAATGCAGAAAATAAGCACCTATTAAAGCTGTAAATATACTAGCAAAAACCCCAAACAACGCCCCTTCTACAGTCTTTTTCGGACTAATATCAGATAACCGAGTTTTTCCAAAACATCTACCAATAATATAAGCCCCAATATCCGCAGACCAAATACATAAAAAAGTTAAAATAGTCGCTGTTAAACCTGTGGGTAAATAACTAATACGATCAGGATTATTAATAAAACTATGTTTAATTAAATCATCCCAACTAATCGGCCAATAACCCCCTAAAGGTAAATTACTCATTCCCAAAGTATTAATATCTCTTAACCTTACCCAATAACTAGGTAAATAACCCACATAAAATAAACCCATAATAGAAGCAGAAATATCCGCTATGGTTGCTAATTTAGGCTGGAATAGTAAATAAAAACAAATTAAAGTACCTGCTATGGGCATAATAGCATCCGCTAAACTAATATTCAAAGTACAGGTTATTAATAAACATAAACTTACCAACAAAGTAGTTTTGGCGGCTGGTAATATACCTCTAGCGCGTACTAAATCAAAATATTCCTGTTGTCCTAAAAATATGACAATTCCCATAGCTAGAGTAAAATACCAACCTCCTAACAAGGTTGCAGATAACGCCATTACAATAGCAATAATTCCACTAACAATTCTAGACCAAGGCATAACAGTATTTGGGATTTTGGATTTTATATGGAGGATTTTATATGGAGGATTTTATATGGAGGATTTTTTAGATCCGTATCCCACCTAAAATCACAAATTGTAGATATTTAATCTAGTGTATCATTATTGAGAATAAATTTGATTTTGTGAATTTTTGCTTAATACTTACTAGTGACCACTATTTTTTAATCTAGTTTCTCACCACTAACGATAAAAATGGGATCAGCCGCAATAAAAGTTTGTGAATAACCCCGGGTTTCTAAACGGTTCACTCCAGACTGTACCACCTCAATATTTCTCGCTCTTAACCGCGCGAAACTTTGAGAAATATTATACAGAGTTTCCAGATTGGCAGCAGTAGCTACCACTCGACCAGATATAGGTAAATAAGCCCATACAGCTTTGATAATATCCTGTACAGCCTTACCACCTTCAATACATACACGATGGGGAGTAATCCTGATAGTTTCTAAACATTCTGGTGCGCTACCAACTACAACTTCAACATTTTTAATATCAAAGCGATCGCAATTACGATGAATTAAATTAGCTACTTCCTCATCCCTTTCCACCGCAATTACCCGTCCAAAAGGACATAATAAACCTACCTCCACAGGAATTGTACCCGTTCCTGCCCCAATATCCCACAAAACCGAATCTGTTTGTAATCGTAACTGAGACACTAAAATTAACCTTAATTCCCGTTGAGTCATGGGAATACCCGGTAAATATTCAAATAACTCATCAGGAATACCAGGGGTTACATAAGGCCAAAGTTGTGAAGGCATAAACAATTAAATAAAACTTTACAATTTACAATGCAAAATTACCATTAATCCTAAATTTATCAGAATTTTGGTTATATATGATAGATAAGTGAGATTATTTTTCCTAATCAACATCATCATAGAACTACTCACATATAGCCAATCTTGGAAAATATGGTAAGATTATTTGGCAAGTTTCCTTAAACGGCTAATTGTGCATCTGCCTCAAAAATACTCTAAATCCAATTATGATCCTATTATCTAACTAATACTGATAAATTCATGATTAATTAATATAAATTTTGCTTAACAATTATTAACATAATCATAACAGTAAAAACCTATTTTTGAGTAAAAGGTTGACAATTTCATATTAATCAACAATCATCTTAGTAAAGTCGGATAGAAATCAATAAGGAAACCATGCACACAGTCATGCTCGTTCTGGTTGAGATTGTAGTTGTAATTACAATATCCCGATTAGTAGGATTAGGATTCAAATCAATTAAACAACCATTAGTAATTGGTGAAATAATTGCTGGTATTATGCTTGGACCATCATTATTTGGGTTAATAGCTCCCCAAGCAGCAAGTACGCTTTTTCCCAAAGAAACCTTACCTTATCTGAACATTTTATCACAGATAGGGCTAATATTTTTCATGTTTTTAATTGGTTTAGAATTAAATCCTAAATATTTACGTGGTAATTTAAAAGCCGCAGTTTTAATTTCCAATATCAGTATTATAGTCCCCTTTACCCTAGCATCGTTTCTGTCTTTCTTATTATATCCTTTAGTAAGCACTACCAAAGTATCCTTTATTGCTTTTACCTTATTTTTAGGTGCAGCAATGTCCATCACTGCTTTTCCAGTATTAGCGAGAATTATCACTGAAAATAACCTCCAAAAAACTAGATTAGGAACATTAGCTTTAACTTGTGCAGCAGTTGATGATGTTACAGCATGGTGTTTATTAGCAATATCTATAGCAGTTGCTCGTCATGGTAACATAGACTTACAAGCAGTATTAACTATTATGGAAAGTATAGTTTATATTGTTTTAATGTTTACAGGAGGACGTTGGTTAATGCAGCTACTAGCTACCCATTATCAACGTACTGGAAAGTTAAATCAATTTCTCTTAGCTGTAATTTATATCACTGTAGTTATTTCCGCATTAATTACCGAATTGATAGGTATTCACCTAATTTTTGGCGCTTTTTTATTAGGTGCAGCTATGCCTAAATCTGCAAATTTCGTCAGAGAATTAGCAGAAAAAACAGAAGATTTTATCTTAGTATTTCTCTTACCTATCTTCTTTGCTTATAGTGGTTTAAAAACAGAAATAGGATTATTAAATCGTCCACATTTGTGGTTATTATGTTTGTTAATATTAGCAGTAGCGATCGCAGGTAAATATTTTGGTGCTTACTTTGCGGCCAGAATTAGTGGTATTAACAAAAAAGAAGCATCTGCTTTGGGTTGGTTAATGAATACTCGCGGCTTAACAGAGTTAATAGTTTTAAACATAGGTTTAGAATTAGGCGTAATTACACCTTTATTATTTACCATGTTAGTAATTATGGCATTGGTAACAACATTCATGACATCACCGTTATTAGAATGGACATATCCTAAACAAGAAATCAGATTAGATATAGTAGCAACAGATGATTTAGAAATAGCAGCAGAACCCGCCACAGAAATTAGTGAACCCACAATTACACCTTATCGAATTTTAGTCCCTGTAGCTAATCCCCATACTCAAAAAGGATTATTACAATTAGCAGTGGCAATTGCTATAAATTATCAACATCCTGCCATAGTTAATCCTTTAAGTTTAATCGAATTTGAAGAAGATTATGCTTTTGAAAATACCCCTACAGAAGCAAATAGATTAATTAGTGAACGTCATCAACAACTCGATGAATTAATTAGTACTTTGGAACCACAAGAAACCCGATCTTATATTCATCCCATTATTCGCATTTCCAGTAATGTGGCTAGAGAAACCGTAGAAATTGCCAAAATTCAACAACCTGACTTAATATTAGTAGGATGGCATCGGCCAGCATTTAGTAATAATCGTTTAGGAGGAAGAGTAGGACAAATTCTTACCACAGCACCTGTAGATGTGGCAGTATTTATTGATAAAGGAGGAGAACGTTTAGAAAATTTATTAGTTCCTTATTCCACAAATATTCATGATGATTTAGCATTAATATTGGCATTAAGATTATTGATTAATCGGGATAATTGTATGTTGCAAGTTTTGCAGATGCTTGATAATAATATGCCCCATGAGTTAAGTTATGAAATACAGGGGATGATAGAACAATTACCACAAAATGTGAGCGATCGCATTCAAATAGAAACCTTACCTAACACTGAACATAAATCTGTAGTAGTAGCAGCATCAGAAAAAGCCGACTTAACAATTGTTGGTACAAGTCGTGCTTGGGGTATCGAAAGACAAACATTAGGAAGATATACGGATGAATTAGCCTTAGAATGTCGTTCATCACTACTCATTACCCGGCGTTATAGTCAAGTAACATCACATCTATCATCATTACTACCGGAAATAAATAGCATAAGGATTTAGTAACCAGTAGGGGTAAAGCACATTGCTCATTGGTGTCAAATTAACGTAAAACGCACAGATATAGTAGTAATAATATCGCAGCATGGCATAAAATATATTCTATGTGTCTAATAGCAAAATTCATAAGCAAGATGACTAAAATAACTAGACAATTAGGCGTTGCTGAATTGGGGTAACTAAAATTACTGTAGTGCAAGCATCTTGCTTGCATCTATTATCCAAATTAAAAGCACAACAGCTTATGATATTTATTTCGCGCATCAGCGAAGCGAAACACTTGCGTTAGACGCAAAGATTTCATACCTGAGTTCAGCAACGCCGAAAATTATTTAAATTATTTAGTTTACTTTAGTAAACATCTCAAAATCTCTCCGTTTCTTGAGGAGTTCCCACAGCACCAGGTTGAGATAAAAAGAAATTTTGAGCATTTTCATTTTGATAAATACATCTAATATCTGGTTTATCAGTATCTAAATTACCCGTAAAACCAAAAGTATTTAAACGATTCTTACATTCTCGCACCTGATCAGAAGTTACTAACTTCCGTTGTTCTAAAAGTGCCCAGTTATTCTGTCTTAACACACATCCAGGGCGCATACTCGGCTGAGAGACATACACATTAAAGGGGTTTAAAGTCACAAATAATCTAGCATCCATAACCATTGCACTAGCACCATATTGAACACAAATTTCTGGGTTTGGTGCTTTAGTATCAATAAATTCGCGGGTAGCCACATTTGATGTACTTAAAGTCGTTGTAGAACTAAATGCAATGCCAATTCCAATACCTAAAATTAACACACCACCTAACACCGCAATAGTAGTAATATTCCAAATTGAACCGAAAATTGAGGTTTGAGAATTATTACTTGGTCTAACACTAGTAGATTTACGTCTCATTTGTTTTATTACCTTTATATATGGATGTTATTAGATATCTTGATTTTTACAATAAACCTTTAATTAACTTGTAATTAACTTCAATTCATAGACTTTATTATCCTACCGCAAAATCCGTATATTGTCGCAACTTAGGAGGATTAAAACCCAAAACAATATCATGTTTAGGAACACCAAGTTCCACTAATTCATTAGCAATACCAACTTCTGTACCATCCTGTTGTATCCAAATTTTGCCATCAATAATATCCAGATGTAAAACAGGACCATAAACTCGCTTAGAATCTATCCAGCCAACATACATTAATTGATAATGATCCCGTTCCAGATCAAAAATAGTTTCCGCTTTAATACGTTTATCCCAAACTAATTTAGCCCGTGCTGTGAGGAGATTTTTTATATATTGTCGGTATTCATCAATGGTAGCCATTTTTGTATTACCTCGTTATCAATATTGTAAATCAACAACAGAACATTATTTTCGGTAACAAGTTCTTGAATAAAAGAAGTTATAAAAAACCGTTCATAAATATCAGTAGATACAGCTAAGTATAGAATCCGTTTTGAGTCTTGGACTTTCAAAGCTCTTCTATATGCTATAAATTGCCCTAATGCTCCATAAAATGAGGAAATGTTTGATGGACTCATGAAACTTTTAATTTCTACAGCAATTTGCAAACCTTCCCTTTCTGCTGCAATTATTTTTTCTGCACCTAGATCAATTGATAAATCAAATGTACCCGCCTGTAAAGGGTAAGGATCATGAGTAATTAACCAATTATCTTTTATAAGAGCAGTTTTGACAACTTCGTGAAATTTATCTTTAGCAGACACAGTTATTATTGTATAATAAAGAAATTGTGTGTTGTAATAGGTTTGTAAGACCTAGTTAATTAGAATTATAGCTCATTTTGCAAAACAACCAGCTATATTATTTATAATACATAAAATAGTTAGTTTGACAATATATTCACCTCAACTTCAAGAAAAATTATGGTTAGTACAATCACTAAACTAAGCAACATTACCCCAGAAACTAGTTTAGCAGAACAGCGAGTAGTTTTCCATAACATCAGTTGGGAAAATTATCAGCAAATTTTAGCTGCATTAGGACAAAATCGGGCTTCTCGACTGATTTATGATCAAGGTACATTAGAAATTACTATGCCATTGGAAGAACATGAAAGTGCTGCCAGACTAATTGAATTATTCATCCGTATTTTGGTAGTGGAAAGTAATTTGAAAATCAAAACAATGGGTTCAACAACCTTAAATCGTGATGATTTACAAAGAAGTGCTGAACCTGATAATTGTTATTACATTCAAAATCAACCTAAAGTAGTTGGAAAGAAAGTTGATTTAAACGTAGATCCGCCACCTGACTTAATTGTAGAAGTAGATATTACTCATACTGATATTAATAAACTTACGTTTTATGCCAGTATGGGAGTACCTGAATTTTGGCGTTATAACGGTAAAATTCTACGAATTTATCAACTTCAAAAACATGAATATATTGAAGTAGAAAAAAGTCCTACATTTCCTCACATTACCAAAGAACAACTTTATCAATTTTTGCAAGATTGTCAAATAGATGAAGTACAAGCGGAAAAATCTTTCCGTGCTTGGGTCAAACAAATTTAGATCAGTTTATTTTATTATTCATATTGTCCATCATCTACTAGAGAACTGTAACAATCGGGTAGTTCTTCTAAAGCATATCCTGGTATAGCACCTGGATATTTGTTAATTACACGTTGATACGAAGCAGCATCATCATCATTATCATCATAATCTTGCTCGTTTGTCCAATCATTTACGTGAGAAAAATGAATTCTATCCTCTGGTAAAGTACTCCAGAATCCCATTGCAAATTGAATATCATTAATATGATGTAGAGTGAAATGTTTTGGTATTCCTTCTTGAGCAAGAATCATAGCTATTTGTTTCAGAAGTTCATAAATTTGTTTGTCTTGTTTTTTAAAGATTACTTTTTCTGCACGAGAAGTAATAAAGATGTGATTGATTGTACGTTTCGCTGTTTCATATTTTTGCCAAAGCTCAGTTTGTGAATAATTACAGCCTTTTTCTTCAGCTTCATCAACAGTGAGTAATGCAAATAATTTTCCAAATAATAAATGTAGTGATGGTTGATTCATGGCTATTACTTCTATTCCCTGTTACAAATTTATTGAGACAAATTGATTGAATTTATACTATGAGTTTTTAAAGATTTGATATCACAATCAGAGTCAGCAGTCAGTTAAACCACAACTGACCACTGACCAGTGACTAACCAGCTAACAATGTTTTTTCCAAAGGAGTCCACCGGAAAACGCGATCGCCTCCTCTTTCAATTACTACTTTAACCTTGGGTTCTAACTTAGGCAAATTCATCAAATATTCCACCTCTTGATCAGATAGAATATTACCCTCAATAATCCACAATACCAAACCCTTAGACTTAGGTGGTAACTGTTGTACATGAGAAGTAATCATAGGAGGTAAATAATATACATTACCTACCGCCGCACCATTACTAGTGCTTTTTTTACCCAAGTGAGGAGGTCTAACACCATGAACATCCATCAAATAAGCAGCCACATCGCCCAAACCTCTAGCAGTGATGCAAAGATCATGATAACCAGCAGCCCTTAACCTACGACGATAACGTCCCTCATAACCGCCCTCTAAAGGTGCATAAACACCCAACGCGCCAAATTTCTCCAAATTGCGGATAAAACCATTACCAGTGGTAATTAACGCCATCTTGCTACTCTCCTCTACTGACATTCAACATTCTAGTTATCCCAATTTTACGCAACAGGGTAGAAGAGAAACCATAAAAATGCCCTCTCCTGACTAGAGATACTTCTATTATTGCGCCGTAAGCTCTACATTAAGTTAAATTAACTTATAGATTTCCTATCATCACTATTATCAACTTTATGTTATGCAAGCATTACAGCCAATATAGTCAACATATTTATCTAGAATGTGTCAGATTTGATCAGTAAAAATAAATCAATTTATAAAGTGACTATTGACAAAAAATATATTTTATGCGTAAGGAACTTTTTGCAAAAAATGAATTATATGCCATAAAAATGTGAACATTGAGTTTGCATAGGTTGACTATTTAACTACTACTTTTATAAGTTATACTCCCAGTAGTACCCAACTATGATCTATCAAATATTTCACAGCATTTTTAGACTTATTTTTTTCTTTAGCGTTAAATCTCCAGCGATCGCACTTTACAAAGTGTTTATTTAGCTATTAATCCAAAACCTTTAACTAGCTTCAGAGATTCATCTTTTCGCTTTCTAGTGCATTTTTTAATCGTCTAAACAAATGTAGCGCAGAACCAAATTCAAACTTAGCCCATTCCACCAATAGCACTATAGCCTAAATTATAGAAATCTCAACCAAAACTTTCCAAAAAACACTAGACAAAAATTCCCAGATGAATTATATTGTTAGATTGTGACCAAATAGTATAACCAGAGTCAAAGTTTACAAAATTTGCCTTAGGACAAATCAAGTGCAAGCATAAACTCTGAAAAACTACAGGTAACTTACACTTGAGGATTGACAACTATACTAAACAACGTTATCATCTCATAACAGAACAATCAGGTGAATCAGGTGAAATTCCCGATTTTAAGTTGCCTCTGCACTGACAAGCAACCTCTAAGCAACCTAATTAAAACTGTTTTGTGTGAAAAACGGCGAGAAACCAAGCGCAAGTTGAATAGTAAAGTGCATGAAAGTATTTCATGCATGAGTTGATAAGCATTAGTTAAGGTAAAACTTAACTTATACGTTTGTTAGCGTTGGTTAGCAAAAAGGTATGGGATACTGATGGTTAAAGACCACTCAAGTCCTGCTGAAAACCAAAAGTGCCAAAGCAAATGCTAGGACGAAAGCATAGCTGCACAAATTGCAAAGTCATCAAGGCCTTGCATAAAGATCAGAAATAATAACTTCCTAAAGCAGAAGACAATTATTCCTGTTTAGATCACAACGTGAGTGAAAATAAACAAATTCACGAAGAAGGACAAAACTTGTAACATCAACAAGAATTTGTACTGTTAAACGTCAGTCCAAACTTATTTGGTTGCGTCCAACCTCAAAAGAAGTTAAACAAGTTCAACCTTCCATCAATTTCCAGGTCAGTACATAGAAAGGAGAACCAGTAACTGTGTCTGTAGGTATTCTCGGCACCAAACTGGGCATGACCCAAATATTTGACGAAGCAGGAGTTTCTATTCCTATCACCGTCGTCCAAGCGGGGCCATGCACCGTTACCCAAGTTAAAACAAAACAAACAGACGGTTACTCAGCCATTCAAGTTGCTTATGGAGAAGTTAAACCCAAAGCATTGAACAAACCAATGTTAGGGCACTTAGCCAAATCCCAATCTCCATCCCTACGTCATCTCAACGAATATCGGACAGATAGTTCTGGAGATTATGCTTTAGGACAACAAATTAAAGCAGACATTTTCACAGATGGACAAATAGTAGACGTAATTGGTACAAGCATCGGACGTGGTTTTGCAGGCAACCAAAAGCGGAACAACTTTGGTAGAGGACCGATGTCTCACGGTTCTAAAAACCATAGAGCACCTGGCTCAATAGGAGCAGGTACAACCCCAGGTCGTGTTTATCCCGGGAAAAGGATGGCAGGACGCTTAGGTGGTACAAGAGTAACCATCCGCAAATTGACAGTAGTAAAAGTAGACTTAGAAAGGAACTTACTACTAATCAAAGGAGCTATACCTGGAAAACCAGGAGCTTTAGTGAACATCGTTCCAGCAAAGAAAGTTGGTAGTAAATAATCACCGAGTCAGTAACATAGACCACTGACCGCTGACAAAGGACAAAAAGATGGTAGAGAGCGTAGTTAAAAATTGGCAAGGAGAACAAGTTGGAGAAACCAGCTTTGATCTGCGAGTTGCCAGACCAGAAACAGCATCACATATAGTACACCGCGCCCTTGTCAGACAAATGACCAACGCTCGTCAAGGTACAGCCAGCACCAAAACCCGCTCAGAAGTGCGTGGTGGTGGTCGCAAGCCCTGGCGACAAAAAGGTACAGGACGCGCCCGTGCAGGTTCTATTCGTTCACCATTATGGCGTGGTGGCGGTGTCATCTTTGGACCAAAACCCAGAGAATTTAACCTGAAAATGAACCGCAAAGAACGGCGTTTGGCTCTGCGGACAGCATTCATTAGTCGTGCGGAAGACATAGTAGTTGTAGAAGAATTTAGCAACGAACTACAACGCCCCAAAACCAAAGAAATGGTAGCAGCATTAGCTAGATGGGGAGTAGAACCAGAACAAAAAGCACTATTGATTTTGTCTGACATCCCAGAAAACATCAGTTTATCAACCCGTAATATTGAAAAATTAAAGCTAATTGCGGCTGATCAGTTGAATGTTTTCGATATACTACACGCCGACAAAATTGTAGTAACAACAGCAACACTAGAGAAAATTCAGGAGGTTTATGGTGCGTAATATTGACACCCGCAACCTACCAGACTTATTGCGTCGCCCTATTCTCACAGAAAAAGCGACTATATTAATGGAGCAAAACAAATACACATTTGAAGTTACTCCTAAAGCCACTAAACCAGAAATCAGAGCGGCCATTGAAGACATTTTCTCAGTGAAAGTAGTCAAAATTAACACTGCTAATCCACCCCGAAAAAAACGTCGTGTAGGTAGATTTATTGGTTTTAAGCCCCACTATAAGAGAGCGGTTGTTACCATTGCCCAAGGTGATGAAGATAACATCAGAAAAATTCTCTTCCCAGACGTTTAAAAGATTAATTCAAAACATCAAAAATCGCTTATGGGTACTCGTTCATATCGCCCTTATACCCCCAGTACTCGCCAAGTTACAATATCTGACTTTGCCGAAATTACTAAAACCGAGCCAGAAAAATCCCTAACTGTCTCTATTCATCGTGCTAAAGGACGAAATAATCAAGGGCGGATAACTAGCCGTCGTCGGGGAGGCGGACATAAAAGACTTTATCGCATTATTGACTTTAAAAGAGATAAGCGAAATATACCAGCTACAGTTATAGCCATTGAATACGATCCTAACCGCAATGCTCGCATTGCCTTGTTAGAGTATGAAGATGGCGAAAAACGTTATATTCTTCAGCCTAATGGTTTAACCGTAGGCACAAAAGTAATCGCTGGACCAGACGCTCCCATACAAGATGGTAATGCTTTACCCCTGTCTAATATTCCTCTGGGTACAAAAGTTCACAACGTGGAATTAACCGCAGGAAAAGGTGGACAAATTGTACGGGCTGCTGGGGCAACAGCACAAATAATGGCTAAAGAAGGTAATTATGTAACATTGCGATTACCTTCCAAAGAAGTACGGATGGTGCGCTGTGAATGCTACGCGACAATTGGACAAGTAGGTAATACAGACGCAATGAACCTGAGCGCAGGTAAAGCCGGACGGAATCGTTGGAAAGGTCGTCGTCCTAAAGTTAGAGGAAGCGTGATGAACCCCGTGGATCACCCCCATGGTGGTGGTGAAGGTAGAGCGCCTATCGGTAGATCAGGTCCTGTAACACCTTGGGGTAAACCAGCTTTAGGAGCAAAAACACGCAAACGCAAGAAAACCAGCAATAAGTTGATTGTACGTCGTCGTCCTAAATCTTCTAAACGCGGTCGCGGTGGTCGTCAGTCCTAAAAACAGGAGATCAAGGAGTCAGGAGTCAGAATAAAGAATTTTCACCTCACACCTGGCACTCTGTAAGTTCCGATTAATCCAAAATCCAAAATTCAAAATTGATCTATGGGTCGTTCTCTGAAAAAAGGTCCCTTTATTGCGGATCATTTACTCAAAAAAATTGAAAAGTTGAACGCTAAAAACGAAAAGCAAGTAATTAAAACTTGGTCAAGAGCCTCAACAATTCTCCCCTTGATGGTAGGACATACCATCGCCGTACATAACGGTAGACAGCACGTTCCCGTATTTGTCAATGAACAAATGGTAGGACACAAATTAGGAGAATTTGCTCCTACTCGTACCTACAGAGGTCATGGCAAAAGTGACAAAAAATCAGGGAGATAAGGAGATCAAGGAGTCAGTAGGGGTTTAGCAGTGCTAAACCCAACACTTAGATATCTACTCCCTACTCCCCAATGGAGCAAATTATGGCAACAGAAACTACAGAAGTAAAGGCGATCGCCCGATACATACGCATTTCTCCCTTTAAAGTCCGCCGTGTACTCGACCAAATTCGTGGCAAAACCTATAGAGAGGCATTAATTATCCTAGAATTTATGCCCTATAGAGCTTGTGAACCTGTATTAAAGGTTCTCAGAAGTGCCGCAGCTAACGCGGAGCATAATGCTGGTTTAGATAGAGCTAGTTTGGTTATTTCCCAAGCCTTTGCTGATCAAGGACCGGTGTTGAAACGGTTTCAACCTAGAGCACAAGGTAGAGCTTACCAAATTCGCAAACCAACCTGTCATATTACTGTGGCTGTATCGGCAGGTAATGAGTAATGAGTGATAAGTGACAGGTGACAGAGGTAAGAATATCCATTACCAATCACCAATTACCAATCACCAATTATCAATTATTTTTAGAGGAAGCATTTGTGGGACAGAAAATTCATCCAGTTGGCTTTCGACTGGGTATAACACAAGAACACCAATCTCGCTGGTTTGCAGATCCTGACCAATATCCAGAACTTCTTAAAGAAGACCACAAACTCCGCCAATACATCGAGCAAAAACTAGGTAGATATGCTCAAAATAACGCTGGAATCTCAGAAGTGAGAATTGAGCGCAAAGCAGATCAAATTGACCTGGAAGTGCGTACAGCTAGACCTGGTGTAGTGGTAGGACGTGGTGGACAAGGAATTGAATCACTGCGAACTGGACTACAAGAAGCATTAGGAGGCAACCGCCAAATTCGCATTAACGTTGTGGAAGTGCAAAAAGTTGATGCTGATGCTTATTTAATTGCTGAATATATTGCCCAACAACTAGAACGTCGGGTTTCCTTCCGTCGCGTAGTGCGTCAAGCAATTCAAAGAGCGCAAAGAGCAGGAGTCCAAGGGATTAAAGTTCAAGTTAGTGGTCGTCTCAACGGTGCAGAAATTGCCCGGACAGAATGGACTCGTGAAGGTAGAGTACCACTTCACACCCTTAGGGCTGACATTGACTATTCCTACTGCACAGCCAAAACCATCTACGGTATTCTTGGCATCAAAGTGTGGATATTTAAAGGGGAAATTATTCCTGGACAGGAAGAAGCACTATCTCAACCCAGTGGACGTGAAAGGGAACGTGAACCCCGTCGTCGTCAACAACGTCGTCGTCAGCAATTTGAAGA
The DNA here is from genome assembly GCF_014696225.1 of Anabaena sp. FACHB-1237. Classification (GTDB taxonomy): domain Bacteria; phylum Cyanobacteriota; class Cyanobacteriia; order Cyanobacteriales; family Nostocaceae; genus FACHB-1237. Next base: position 85,479 of record NZ_JACJPV010000010.1, read on the forward strand.
TCGTTCTAATGAAGGGTAATGGGTAATGGGTAATGGGTAATGGGTATACCAATTACCAATTACCAATCACCAATCACCAATCACCAATTACCAAACAGTAAACCATGTTAAGTCCTAAAAGAACTAAATTCCGCAAACAACAACGCGGACGAATGGAAGGTCTAGCCACCCGTGGCAGTACCCTGAACTTTGGGGATTTCGGACTCCAAGCTCAAGAACCGTCCTGGATCACCTCCAGACAAATTGAGGCTTCCCGTCGGGCAATGACTCGTTATATTCGCCGGGGTGGTAAAATCTGGATTCGTATTTTCCCTGATAAACCTGTAACAATGCGCCCAGCAGAAACCCGGATGGGATCTGGTAAAGGTTCACCAGAATTTTGGGTAGCAGTGGTTAAACCAGGTCGGATCATGTTTGAAATCGCTGGTGTTACCGAAGAAATAGCCCGCGAAGCTATGCGACTGGCAGCTTATAAATTGCCAATTAAAACTAAATTTATTGTGCGCTCTAAGATTGAGGAGCAAGAGTAGATTATGTCTCTCCCTAAAATTGCAGAAGCAAGAGAACTAAGTGACGAAAAACTGGCAGAAGAAATTATTGCCGTGAAAAAGCAATTATTTCAACTACGCTTACAAAAAGCTACCAGACAATTACAAAAACCTCATCTGTTTAAACACGCTCGCCATCGTTTAGCACAATTACTGACAGTAGAGGGCGAACGAAAAATATCCGCTAGTGAGTCAAAAGCAGAATAAAGGAGATTATGGCAATTAAAGAACGAGTTGGCTTAGTAGTCAGCGATAAAATGCAAAAAACTGTGGTAGTAGCCATAGAAAACCGCGCTCCTCACCCTAAATATGGGAAAATAGTTGTCAAAACTCGACGCTATAAAGCTCATGATGAAGAAAATTCTTGTAAGGTGGGAGACCGTGTGCGTATTCAAGAAACTCGCCCCTTGAGTAAAACCAAGCGTTGGCAAGTGACAGAAATCCTCACCACTAAAGCTGGTAAGTAGTTGTTGTTATTGATTAACAACTTTATTCGGGAGACAAATTGTGATTCAACCCCAATCTTATCTGAATGTTGCTGATAATAGCGGAGCGCGTAAATTAATGTGTATCCGTGTCTTAGGCGCAGGCAACCGCCGTTATGGAGGCGTGGGCGATCGCATTATCGCTGTTGTTAAAGATGCCCAACCCAACATGGCTGTGAAAAAGTCAGATGTGGTAGAAGCGGTAATTGTGCGTACCCGCAAACAAATTAACCGTGATAGTGGCATGAGTATCCGCTTTGATGATAACGCCGCCGTGATTATTAACAAAGAGGGCAACCCCAAAGGTACACGCGTATTTGGACCTGTAGCCCGCGAACTCCGCGATAAAAACTTTACTAAAATAGTTTCCCTCGCTCCGGAGGTATTGTAATGGCAAAACCAAAACCCAAAGTCTTTCATAAAATGCACGTGAAGACTGGAGACACCGTACAAGTTATTGCTGGTAAGGATAAGGGTAAAGTAGGTGAAATAATTAAAGCCTTACCCCAAGAAAGCAAGGTTGTGGTTCAAGGTGTGAATATCAAAACTAAGCACGTTAAACCTCAACAGGAAGGGGAATCTGGCAAAATAGTTAATCAAGAGTATCCCATTCACAGTTCTAATGTGATGCTCTATTCCACCAAACAAAATGTTGCTAGTCGCGTTTGCTATACTTTTACCGCCGAAGGTAAGAAGGTACGAATGCTCAAGAAAACTGGCGAGATACTTGATAAGTAAAAAGTAAAAGTGAGTAAGTGCTTGATAATATCTTGACTTTTGATCTTTGGCTTTTGAATGCATGACTTTAAAATTCCCTGACCAAGACCAGGGACACAGGACAAAAAAATGGCCACACCAAAACTAAAAACCGTATATCAAGAAACCATCGTCCCCAAATTAACTCAACAGTTTCAATATACCAACGTACATCAAGTACCAAAAGTAATTAAAGTAACTGTTAACAGAGGTTTGGGAGAAGCCGCTCAAAATGCCAAATCATTAGAAGCTTCTTTAAACGAAATTGCGGTTATTACTGGACAAAAACCAGTGGTAACTAGAGCGAAAAAAGCGATCGCCGGCTTTAAAATTCGTCAAGGTATGCCCGTAGGGATCATGGTGACATTAAGAGGCGAACGGATGTACGCTTTTTTAGATCGCTTGATCAACCTCACATTACCCAGAATTAGAGACTTTCGTGGAGTCAACCCTAAAAGTTTTGATGGGCGTGGTAACTATACCTTGGGAGTTCGTGAACAGTTAATATTTCCAGAAGTCGAATATGACAGCATTGATCAAGTTCGTGGTCTGGATATATCAATTATTACCACAGCAAACAGCGACGAAGAAGGCAGAGCTTTGCTGAAAGAAATGGGAATGCCTTTTCGTGATTAATCAGTTCATCTAAAGAGGAAACGATGGCGGCACAGGACACAATTGCAGATATGCTAACGCGCATCCGCAATGCCAACATGGCAAGGCACCAAACCACTGAAGTGCCTGCAACAAGGATGACTCGTAGTATAGCTAAAGTGCTACAGGAAGAAGGCTTCATTGCGGATGTAAAAGAAGCAGGAGAAGGGATAAAAACCAACCTAGTAATTTCTCTGAAATACAAAGGTAAAAACCGTCAACCCCTAATCAGAGCCTTAAAGCGAGTGAGTAAACCAGGATTGCGGGTTTATTCCAATCGTAAAGATTTACCAAGAGTATTAGGTGGAATTGGTATCGCTATTATTTCCACATCCAGTGGAATTATGACAGACCGCGAAGCCCGCCGTCAAAACGTAGGCGGCGAAGTGCTTTGTTATGTTTGGTAAGAAAGAGGTGATAGGTGATAGGCAAGAGGTGGCAAGTACAATTTTAATTGTTTCTACCGACTCCCAACCCCCGACTCCCCTTTCCTCTGTTATAAAGGACAAAATTTAAGTCATGTCTCGTATTGGTAAACGTCCAATTAGTATTCCCGCTAAAGTACAAGTAACTATTGATGGCGCAAGCGTATCAGTGAAAGGTCCCAAAGGAGAACTTTCTCGCAGCTTACCCACCCAAGTCACAGTTACTCAAGAAGGGGAAACATTACTCGTCACTCGTCGTGATGATACTCGTACCTCCAGACAAATGCATGGTTTGAGCCGCACCCTAGTGGCCAACATGGTAGAAGGAGTGTCCCAAGGTTTTCAACGTCGGTTGGAAATTCAAGGGGTAGGTTATCGCGCCCAAGTTCAGGGACGTAACCTGGTTTTAAACATGGGTTATAGCCATCAAGTACATATTGAACCCCCAGAAGGTATTCAGTTTGCTGTTGAGGGTACTACTAACGTCGTAGTTAGTGGCTATGACAAGGAAATAGTCGGTAACACAGCAGCGAAAATTCGCGCCGTTCGTCCGCCAGAGCCTTACAAAGGCAAGGGTATTCGCTATTCTGGCGAAGTAGTTAGACGTAAAGCTGGTAAGACTGGTAAGGGTGGTAAGAAATAAACATGAGACTTACTCGCAGAGAATCAAAACAGCGTCGTCATCGGCGCGTGCGCGGAAAAGTTAACGGATCTCCCGAACGTCCCCGTTTAGCAGTATTCCGCTCTAACGAGCATATTTACGCTCAAGTGATAGATGATACTAAACAGCATACTATAGTAGCAGCTTCCACCGTAGAACCAGAAATAAAAGCAAAAATCAGTACTGGCGCTAATTGTGATGCTTCTGCTCAAGTAGGTAAATTAGTAGCTGTTCGCGCCCTAGAAAAAGGTATCACCAAGGTGGTTTTTGATCGTGGTGGCAACTTGTATCATGGTCGTATTAAGGCATTGGCTGAAGCTGCACGAGAAGCAGGTTTAGATTTCTAACAGGAGAGCAGAAATTTATGGTAAGCGGTCGTCGTAAGCAGACCCGTGCAAAGAAAGAAGAAACTACTTGGCAAGAGCGAGTGATCCAAATTCGCCGCGTTAGTAAAGTGGTTAAGGGTGGTAAAAAACTGAGCTTCCGGGCTATTGTCGTTGTTGGCAACGAACGCGGCCAGGTAGGTGTGGGTGTTGGTAAGGCTTCTGACGTAATTGGGGCAGTGAAAAAAGGTGTGGCCGATGGCAAAAAACACCTCATTGATATCCCTATTACTAAAGCTAACTCCATTCCTCATCCTATCAATGGTATTGGTGGTGGTGCCAAAGTAATTATGCGCCCTGCTGCACCAGGTACAGGTGTAATTGCTGGTGGTGCGGTACGTACTGTATTAGAGTTAGCAGGAGTAAAAAACATTCTTGCTAAACAGTTGGGTTCTAATAATCCTTTAAATAATGCTAGAGCAGCCGTTAATGCTTTGTCCACACTACGAACCTTAACAGAAGTGGCTGAAGATCGTGGTGTTAGCATTGAGAAACTCTATATTTAAGGTACTGGTAGCAGGAGTCAGGAGTCAGGAGTCAGGAGATCAAGAAGTCAGGAGTCAGAATAAAGAATAATACACAATCCAGAATTTTTTCCTCTGCTCCCCTACTCCGCACCCCGTACTCCCTGTGACAACTTAAAAATCCAAAATCTAAAAATCCAAAAGTAAAATGAGACTCAATGATCTTAAGCCCCAAAAAGGCTCAAAAAAACGTCGTAAGCGTGTAGGTAGAGGTATTTCTGCAGGACAAGGTGCGAGTGCTGGTTTAGGGATGCGGGGACAAAAATCTCGTTCTGGTAGTAGTACCCGCCCTGGTTTTGAAGGTGGTCAACAACCTTTATACCGTCGGATACCTAAACTTAAAGGTTTCCCCCTGATTAACCGCAAAATTTACACTACGATTAATGTAGAGAAATTGTCTAGTTTACCTCCTCACTCAGAAGTAACTGTAGATTCTTTGTTAGCAGCAGGTATTCTCACTGCTTGCAAAGGTCAACTGAAAATCTTGGGTAATGGCGAATTGACTGTTCCTCTGAAAGTGAAAGCTGCCGCTTTTACTGGCTCGGCTCGCGCTAAAATTGAGGCGGCTGGTGGCAGTTGTGAAGTTGCATAAAGGATGTCATCTATCAGCCGTTAGCTTTCAGCCATAAGCCTCTAACTTTGAATCATTAAAATCATAAAAGCTGATAACTGATTACGAACGGCTGATATCTGATAGCTGATTACTTACACAGGTACAATTTATGATCAGTCGAGACAAAGCTCCAACGGCTCAAGAAACTTTTATGCAGATGGCGCAGGCAGCCGGACTCAGGGGTAGGCTGCTTGTAACTGTCGGTATTTTAATTTTGGTACGTCTGGGTATATTTCTACCAGTTCCAGGTATTGATAGACCTACATTTGCAAAGGCGATAGAGAATAATAATTCTATCTTTGGTTTATTGGATATCTTCTCTGGACGAGGACTGTCTACTTTGGGTGTCTTCGCTTTGGGGATTTTACCCTTTATTAATGCCTCCATTATTATCCAATTATTGACTGCGGCTATTCCATCTTTAGAAAATTTACAAAAAAATGAAGGTGAGGCTGGTCGCCGGAAAATATCCCAAATTACACGGTATGTCACTGTGGGCTGGGCAATTGTTCAAAGTGTGGCTTTTTCCGCATTATACCTCCAACAATTTGCTTTAAACCCAGGTCCTGTATTTGTGGCAGAAACAGCGATCGCTCTCACAGCAGGTTCAATGTTCGTGATGTGGGCTTCGGAACTGATCACAGAACGGGGTATAGGTAATGGTGCATCTTTATTGATTTTTGTCAATATTGTCGCTTCTTTACCAAAATCTTTAGGTGATACCATTGACTTAGTGCAATCAGGGGGTAGAGAAATAGTAGGTCGTGTTGTTGTCCTGATATTGGTTTTCCTACTGACTATTGTAGGTATTGTCTTTGTTCAGGAAGGAATGCGCCGAATACCCGTTATTTCTGCACGTCGTCAGGTAGGACGTAGAGTATTGGCAGAACAACGCAGTTTTCTACCTTTACGGTTGAATCAAGGTGGTGTGATGCCAATCATTTTTGCCGCAGCCATGCTGAGTTTGCCTTTGCTGCTGGCTAATTTTACTAAGAACCAGGAACTTTCCACGATTGTAAATACCTATCTCACTCCTGGAGGTTCCGGTGCTTGGGTTTATGCTTTAGTCTACATGATCGCCATTATTTTCTTTAGCTATTTCTATTCTTCATTAATTTTGAATCCCGTAGATGTGGCGCAAAATTTAAAGAAAATGGGTTCTAGTATCCCTGGTATCCGCCCTGGTAAAGCTACTAGTGAATATATTGAGCGTGTTAGCAACCGATTGACTTTGTTAGGTTCTCTGTTCTTAGGTTTAGTGGCCATTATTCCCACAGCCATTGAAAGTACCTTAAATGTCCCCACTTTTAAAGGTTTGGGAGCTACCTCTTTATTGATTCTAGTAGGTGTGGCTATAGATACAGCCAAGCAAATTCAAACCTACGTTATCTCTCAACGCTATGAAGGAATGGTGAAACAATAGTGACGCGATTAATCTTCTTGGGGCCACCAGGTGCAGGGAAAGGAACTCAAGCAAAAACCTTGGCTGATTTTTTGCACATTCCCCATATTTCTACGGGTGATATTTTACGTCAAGCTACCAAAGACCAAACTCCTTTAGGCATAAAAGCACAAGCCTATATGGATGCTGGCGATTTAGTTCCTGATGATCTCGTCCAGGATATGGTTCAGGAACGTTTACAACAGCCTGATGCAGAAGTCGGCTGGATTTTGGATGGCTTTCCCCGTAAAGTAAGCCAAGCAGAGTTTTTGGGTCAGTTACTAGCAGAAAATAAACAAGGTGATGTTAAGGTCATTAACCTTGATGCTCCTGATGATGTTGTAATTACCCGCTTATTAGCTAGAGGTAGAAAGGATGATGAGGAAAAGGTGATCCGTCATCGTCTCGATATTTATCGTGATGAAACCGCTCCTTTAATTGCTTATTATACCCATCTTCAACAACTAATATCTGTTAATGGTAATCACCCACCAGAAGAAGTTGCCACAGTTTTACAAAACATCATAGCTCATTAAAACGGTGATAGGTGGTTGGTAATAGGTAATTGGGCATATAATAATTAGTTTCAATAATTAGTTTGAATTAATTTGCGCCCTATTCCATCCAGTCACCTTTTCCACAAATCATAGCCTAGTAGCAAATTTTAGCTAAGATATATTAATAAACTGTTGATATTTTTCTCCAAATATGTTCTTAAATACCAGGAAAGTATAACAGCATCATGAAAAACTGTTGAGTTGAGGAAAACACTTGTCTAAGCAAGATTTGATAGAAATGGAAGGAACTGTCACCGAGTCGTTGCCTAATGCTATGTTCCGGGTAGATTTAGACAACGGCTTTAACGTTCTAGCACATATTTCTGGTAAGATTCGCCGTAATTACATTAAGATTTTACCAGGCGATCGCGTCAAAGTGGAATTAACCCCCTATGACTTGACCAAAGGTAGAATTACCTATCGCCTACGGAAAAAATAAATCTATGTAAAAAATCTTACCATAAATCCTCCACTGGTCTTTTCCAGTCACAAAACTACAATATTTTCTGTAGAAATGCTATAATTTACTATTTGGAGTCAATTTTAAAAGGCATGAAAGTAAGAGCCTCTGTCAAAAAAATCTGTGATAAGTGCAGCGTGATCAAACGTCGTGGTCGCGTGATGGTGATTTGTGAAAACCCCAAGCACAAACAACGCCAAGGATAACACAAAAAAAGCTGATTTGAACAAGTAAAAAAGATATTATATCTTGATAAAATTAATCAGCACAACTTAGAAACATAAAAACGTGACCCGGGTTACGTTTAACCAAATGCAATTGTGAAAACAATAGGGAGATATTAATTGTGGCACGTATTGCCGGAGTAGACCTACCACGCGATAAGCGGATTGAAATTGGTCTGACATACATCTACGGAATTGGTTTATCCAGAGCGCAAGATATAATTGCAGCTACCGGAGTTAATCCAGATACCCGCGTAAAAGACCTAAGTGATGCGGACTTAGCAGCATTGAGAGGCGAAATTGAAAGCAACTATCAGGTTGAAGGAGATTTACGTCGTTTAGAAGGCTTGAATATCAAGCGTTTAATTGATATCGGCTGCTATAGAGGAAGAAGACACCGGATGGGTTTACCAGTGCGTGGACAAAGAACCCGCACTAATGCTAGAACCAGACGCGGTAGAAGACAGACAGTGGCTGGTAAGAAGAAAGCCCCTGGCAAATAAAAACGTTCAACTTGCTCTTATTAGCAAGTCTTATCTTAAATTTACCAAAGAAATATGGCCAGACAACCAACAAAAAAAACCGGGAGTAAAAAGCAGAAGCGGAACGTACCTAACGGCGTTGCTTATATCCAGTCTACATTCAACAATAGCATTGTTACCATCACCGATCAAAATGGAGATGTGATTTCTTGGGCTAGTGCTGGTTCTAGCGGATTTAAAGGCGCGAAAAAAGGAACCCCTTTTGCCGCCCAAACTGCTGCAGAAAGTGCCGCCAGAAGAGCAATTGATCAAGGTATGCGACAAATTCAGGTGATGGTAAGCGGACCTGGTGCTGGTAGAGAAACCGCTATTCGGGCTTTACAAGGCGCAGGTTTAGAAATTACCCTCATTCGTGATATTACCCCCATTCCTCACAACGGTTGCCGTCCCCCCAAACGTCGTCGAGTTTAAATTTTCTCATCTGACAGTGAACAGGTGATGGGTGACACAGGTGACAGGTGATGGGTGACACAGGTGACACAGGTGACAGGTGACAGTCAACAGTCAACAGTTAACAGACTTTTGACTTTTGACTTTTGACTTTTGACTTTACGAAGTGAGGGAGGCTACTCCGTGGCGCAATTTCAAATTGAATGTGTAGAATCTAATGCTGAAGAAAGTCGAAGCTATTACAGCAAGTTTGTTCTTGAACCACTAGAGCGTGGACAAGGAACAACAGTTGGAAATGCATTACGACGGGTTTTACTTTCTAACCTAGAAGGAACAGCAGTAACAGCAGTGAGAATTGCTGGCGTTACTCATGAGTTTGCCACAGTTCCCGGTGTGAGAGAAGATGTACTAGAAATCCTCATGCGCATGAAGGATGTTATTCTCAAGAGTTATTCTTCTCAACCCCAAATAGGTCGTTTACTTGTAAACGGACCTGCAACTGTGACAGTGGCACATTTTGATTTACCTAGCGAAGTAGAAGTAATTGATCCAACTCAGTATATTGCCACCGTTGCTGAAGGTGGAAAACTGGAAATGGAGTTTAGAATTGAGCGTGGTAAAGGCTATCGTACTGTAGAAAAAGGTAGAGAAGAGGCGACATCGTTAGATTTTTTACAAATTGACTCGGTGTTTATGCCGGTGAAAAAGGTCAACTATACGGTTGAAGAGTCTCGCGGTGATGCTTCTAGGGCTAAAGACAGATTACTTTTAGAACTATGGACAAATGGCAGCGTATCACCACAGGAAGCACTATCATCTGCGGCCAGTATTTTGGTAGATTTATTTAATCCTCTCAAAGATATCTCTCTTGAACCTAGTGATATGGGTTCACATATCCCTGATGATCCTACCGCACAAATTCCTATTGAGGAATTACAGCTATCTGTTCGGGCTTATAACTGCCTAAAACGCGCTCAAGTTAATTCTGTGGCTGATTTATTGGATTATACCCAAGAAGACCTGTTAGAAATTAAAAACTTTGGTCAAAAGTCAGCAGAAGAGGTGGTAGAGGCTTTACAGCGACGACTAGGAATTACTTTACCTCCAGAAAGAAGTTCTAAAAGTAGCTAGTTTAAGCTAGTTGTTAAATGATTACCAATTGTTAATAATTCATTATTCCTTTGTTATGCGTCATCGTTGCCGAGTTAAAAAACTAAATCGTCCCACAGATCAACGTAAAGCTTTATTGAGAGCTTTAACTACAGAGTTGGTGCGTCATGGTCGGATTACTACTACTTTAATGAAAGCTAAAGTATTACGTCAAGAAGTAGAAGAAATGATCACTCTAGCTAAAGAGGGTTCTTTGGCAGCACGGAGAAAGGCTTTAGGGTATATTTACGATAAAACCCTAGTTCATGCCCTGTTTGAACAAGCTCCTACTCGCTATGCTGATCGTAAAGGTGGATATACTCGTATATTACATACAGTACCCCGTCGTGGTGATAATGCGCCCATGGCAATTATTGAATTGGTTTAAACTGTATTAGTTTTAACTATACTGTATTAAATACAATTTGTAATTAATGCAAAATTGACAAACGCACAAAGAAAAACTACCTTGATGTTAGTCAGCCAGGATCGTGGAAAGAGTCAAAAAGTAGCCTTGGTCATTCAGTATCTAGGCACTCATTTTCATGGATGGCAACGACAAAAAGGACAGCGTAGTGTTCAAGAAGAGATAGAAAGGGCGATCGCTGAGGTTTTAGGGCATCATGTCACCTTACATGGTGCGGGGAGAACTGATGCTGGAGTTCATGCTGCTGCTCAGGTTGCCCATTTTCAAGCTACAGGTTTAATACCAGCTCACAGATGGGCAAAAATTCTCAACAGCCGTTTGCCCCCGGATATATTAATTAGGGCTTCTGCGGGTGTGAGCGATAATTGGCACGCTCGATTTAGTGCTATATATCGTCGCTATCGCTATACAATATACACTGAACAGTTAGCGAATTTATTCTTACAACCTTTCAGTTGGCATTATTATTATGCACCGTTGGATGAAACCTTAATAAAATCCGCTTTAACACCACTGCTAGGAAAACACCATTTAGCAGCTTTCCATCGTGCTGGATCAGCCAGAAAGCACTCCTGGGTAGAAATACAAGCAGTGGAATGTAGTCGTCAAGGTCCAGTAATTCATATTGAAATTCAAGCAAATGGATTTTTATATGGCATGGTACGACTATTAATAGGAATGGTGGTAGAAGTAGGTTCGGGAGCGAGAAGTTTAGGGAATTTTACGGAAATTTGGCAACAAGAACGCCGGGAGGAAGTAAAATATGCTGCTCCATCCCAAGGTTTATGCTTATTAAGAGTTGGCTATCCTGATTTTCCCTTTCCCTCGGAAATTTGGTATGACACTCAACCAAACTTATTATTTGGTAATCAAGCAGTTAACAGGTGACAGTTATAAATAATTATGCCGCACCCCGTACTCTATACCCCATTAACTGATAACGGAAAAAACAACAGACAAAGAAAACATAACCATGAGTAAAACCTACCTTCCTCCCGTGGACGCGATTGTGCGTGACTGGTATGTAGTAGATGCTACCGATAAACGTCTAGGCCGCTTGGCCAGTGAAATTGCCATGATCTTACGTGGTAAAAAAAAGGCCGAATATACTCCCCATTTAGATACAGGGGATTTTGTAATAGTAGTGAATGCTGATAAAGTAGCAGTTACGGGTAAAAAACGTACCCAAAAACTGTACCGTCGTCATTCTGGCCGTCCTGGTGGGATGAAAACAGAGACATTTGCTAAGGTTCAGCAGCGTGTACCCGAAAGAATTATCGAACACGCTGTGAAAGGGATGTTACCCAAAAATAGTTTAGGTAAAGAATTATTTACTAAACTCAAGGTTTACGCAGGTCCTACCCATCCCCACGCAGCGCAAAAACCCAAAGAACTGAACATTAATACAATTCCTGGAGAAAACTAAAGTTATGGTGAAAACAGCAGAAGCGAAAAGTGGTCGCGCTGTGTACTGGGGTACAGGCCGTCGTAAGTCCGCAGTGGCTAGTGTACGGTTAGTCCCCGGTGAAGGAAAATTGACTGTAAATGGCAAAGATGGAGAATTATATTTCCAATTCAATGCCAACTACTTAGGACTAATCAAAGGACCTTTAGAAACCTTGGGATTAGAAAACGAGTATGATATTCTCGTTAAAGCTGTGGGCGGCGGTTTAACTGGACAAGCGGACTCTATTCGTTTAGGTGTAGCGCGTGCTTTATGCGAAATAGATCCAGATAACCGTTCTCCTTTAAAGACAGAAGGTTATTTAACCCGTGATCCTCGTGCTAAAGAACGGAAGAAATACGGTCTACATAAGGCTCGTAAAGCTCCTCAATACTCGAAACGTTAGTTTTTTAGGAGTCAGGAGACGCTACGCAGACCTAGCGGTTCAGAATTTTCACTCTGCACCCCGCACTCCGCACTTAGTGATAGTATCGTGATCAATACTATCTGTTATAATTTTCATAGCAATACACCACAAAAGGAACAATGGCTAAACCTGATATTCATCCCCAGTGGTATCCAGAAGCAAAAGTTTACTGTAACGGTCAAGTAGTAATGACTGTGGGTTCAACAAAGCCTGAACTGCACGTAGATGTATGGTCTGGAAACCACCCATTTTACACTGGTACTCAGAAGATGATTGATACTGAAGGTCGCGTAGAACGCTTCCTCCGTAAGTATGGTATGTCTAGCGAACAGGGCGATAAAAATAAAAAGTAGCTGGTTGGCTGTAGCTGTTTACGACGATCCTGTGTAGGGGTAAAGCATTGCTAAACCCCTACCGCTTGTCATTTAATGCTTGAGCCAATTTTGTTATTTTTTAAGGAGCGATCGCAGAAATTATGGCAGAATCATATTTACTGGAGAAGTTAAAATCTGTTGAACAAACTTTTCATGAATTAACTCGTCGTCTAGCTGATCCTGATACGGCTAGTAACCCCGATGAGTACCAAAAAATTGCTAAGTCTCGCTCTTCTTTGGAAGAGGTGGTGAATACTTATGAGACTTGGAAAACCGCCCAAGAAGAGTTAATTGGTGCGCGTCAGGTACAAAAAGAGTCTAATAGTGATCCAGAGTTGCAAGAAATGGCTGCTTTGGAAGTGAAGGAGTTGGAAGACAAGTTAGAGTTTCTGGAAGAACGGTTAAAGATTTTACTTTTACCCCGTGATCCTAATGATGATAAAAACATTATGTTGGAAATTCGGGCGGGTACTGGCGGTGATGAGGCTAGTATCTGGGCGGGTGACTTATTAAGGATGTATTCTCGCTATTCTGATAGTCAGGGTTGGCGAGTAAAATTGGTCAGTGAGTCCCTGGGGGAAATGGGCGGTTTTAAGGAAGTTATTCTGGAAATTCAAGGCGATAGTGTTTATAGTAAGTTAAAATTTGAAGCGGGTGTACATCGTGTTCAGCGTGTACCAGCAACAGAGGCAGGGGGTAGGGTACATACTTCTACAGCTACAGTGGCTATTATGCCAGAAGTGGATGATGTGGAGGTGCATATTGACCCGAAAGATATTGAAATGACTACTGCGCGTTCTGGTGGGGCTGGTGGACAAAATGTGAACAAGGTGGAAACTGCTGTTGACTTGATGCACAAACCGACGGGAATTAGAATTTTCTGTACAGAAGAGCGTAGCCAGTTACAAAATAAGGAACGGGCGATGCAAATTCTGCGGGCGAAGTTGTATGAGATCAAGTTGCGAGAACAACAGGAAGCTGTTACTTCTATGCGGCGATCGCAGGTAGGTACAGGTTCACGCTCAGAAAAAATCCGTACTTATAATTACAAGGATAACCGCGCTACTGATCACCGTTTAGGTCAAAATTATTCTCTTAACCCTGTTTTAGAAGGGGATCTGGAAACTTTAATACAGTCTTGTATTTCTCAAGATCAACAAGAACGTTTAGCGGAGTTAGCGGCTGGTAATGCAAGTTAATTCAGTGGATTAGTAATAGTAAATTGTGCGTCGCGCTTTGCAAACGCACTTTACTGAGAATTTATAACCATTGTCTACCACTAAACTGCCATCTAGGAAAAGCTATTCTCATGATGCTTTAGTTATAAAAACTGATAACCCAGAAGTTTTAAATCCTGCAATAAAACTTTACAATCTTTGCGTTTTACCCAGCTAAAATCCCTTGTCTATTGAGAATAGAGTTATTAACTGCTCAAATTTAGTATCATTAATGCACAAATTGGATAATAACAGGACTTACGCAACTGGCACATTGGTAGGGTGTGGTTCGACAAGCTCACTAACCATGTCAGACAGTATAAATCATGTAAATAACCAAATTGTTGATATCTGACGCACCCACTGAACAGATTTTTTACTGTGACACTTGCGTAAGTCCTAAATAAATACAGCACATTCCATCTACATGAGGTACACTATGAACACAGCAAGACTTGTACTGAGCTTGTCGAAGTATGCCTGTGTTACAACGGTTTTATCATTAACATCTGTACCTCATAATAACGGAAACTGCTGTATCATCAAAGTCTTAACATTCAACACTTCTGGTATTTCTATTAGTTGCAATATCAAATAACTGATTAAACAGGAAATTACTTGAATTCTAATTCCATTCTCATTCTTTGTCATAAGTCTGTCTAACTTTAGGTGCATTTTTAACAATTTCCATAGCAATTCAATTTGCCATCTTTGTATGTAAATTTCCATATTTTTCTGATCACTTATGGGAAATTATTTGAGAGCGTAATTTAATTATTTTTTGCCTATATCTTCCTAAATTATATCAAATTATGGCACTTTTTTTAATTTTTTCCTAACATTCAACACTTCTGCAATTGTGGTTAATGCCCAGGTATGCTATAATGGTCATTTTAGTGCCAGAAGTTTTTAACTTAGGCAATTTATCCCAGTGACTTCTTGAATAAACAGTTACAAAATACATAAATCATAATAAACAGGAGCAAAATTTCTCAACATGATCAAACTGCGCCTAAAGCGATTTGGTAAAAAGCGCGAAGCAAGCTACCGCATTGTTGCTATTAAAAGCCTGTCTCGTCGTGATGGTCGTCCGTTAGAAGAACTAGGTTTTTATAACCCTAGAACTGATGAAGTAAAATTAGATGTTCCTGGTATCGTCAAGCGACTGCAACAAGGCGCTCAACCAACCGATACAGTCCGTCGTATCCTTGTAAAAGCTAACGTTTTTGAACAGGTCAGTGCAACAACCGCATCACAAGTTTGATATTACACCTCCAACGGGTCCTAACTATATTGGACTCGTAAAGTTTCTTGTACAGCCGTTTTTAGAATATCCAGACTCTTTAAGTGTTGATTGTGAAATGTCCCATGCATTAAAACGCGCTTGGATTCGCATTGCCTTTGACAGTACAGACAAAGGAAAAGTATTTGGACGGGGAGGAAGAAACATTCAGGCAATTCGTACAGTAATTGCAGCAGCAGCAGAAATGGCTGGACAGTCGGTATATTTGGATATATATGGCAACAATTCCAGTCGGGATAGTATGTCTTTTGATGAAGAACAAGAAGAGCGTACATCACCTCCAAGATCAAGAGAAAGGCGTAGCAATAATGTTTCTAGACCTATTGTTAAACCACGTTTACGCTAAAGATTAGCTGTCAGCCGTCAGCCGTCAGCCGTGGCATCATGATTAACACTAATAGCTGATAGCTGATAGCTGATAGCTAAAATTATCCAAAAGTACACAATTACAAAACTATGCTAGGAGATATAAAAATTACACTGCCAGATACTAGCAGCGCGATCGCTCTAGCAGGATATAGTGAAGCAAATCTCAAACTCCTATCGCAACAAACAGGAGCTAACATGGTTTTGCGCGGACAAGAATTATTCATTTCTGGTACAGATAACCAAAAAGAATTAGCATCTAAATTAGTGCGATCGCTAGAAAACCTCTGGAGTACAGGTAATATTATCTCTAGTGCTGATATTTTAACCGCCCGTCAAGCCCTGGATACCCACAGAGAAGATCAACTACAAGAACTACAAAAAGATATTCTAGCCAAAACTCGTAGAGGCTTAGAAATTCGGGCTAAAACCTTCCATCAGCGCAAATATATAGACTATCTGCGTCAAAAAGACTTAACATTTTGTATAGGTCCGGCAGGCACAGGTAAAACCTATTTAGCTGTTGTAGTAGCTGTAAAAGAACTATTAACAAATAAATTTGAACGCTTAATTTTAACTCGTCCTGCCGTTGAAGCAGGTGAAAGACTAGGATTCTTGCCGGGAGACCTACAACAAAAAGTTAATCCCTATTTAAGACCACTATATGATGCTATCAACGAATTTATAGATCCTGAGAAAGTTCCCAACTTGATGGAAAGGGGAATTATTGAAGTAGCACCATTAGCCTATATGCGCGGACGTACTTTAAATAATTCCTTTGTGATAGTTGATGAAGCTCAAAATACTACCCCAGCACAAATGAAAATGGTGTTAACTAGATTAGGTTTTAATTCGCGGATGGTAATTACTGGTGATGTGACACAAACAGACTTACCACCTCATCAACAGTCAGGTTTAGATGTAGCTTTAAGAATTTTAAAAAACGTGGAAGGAATAGCAATGTGTGAATTTACGCAAAAAGATGTAGTGCGTCATCCTTTAGTGCAGCGTATAGTTTCAGCTTATGAGCAATATGAAAAATAGTCAATTATTTATTAGATATCTGATGGAAATCAGGCTAGAAAATCTACCTAATGTTATGCTTATCTGTAACTTTTTGATAATATCAGAAATCAGGGATGTGATAACATTAATTAATAAAAATTTGGGATAACCACCCATTCTTTCTAATACTGTTTTAGGTGGAGTTTGATAGTTGCTAACGGGTGTTTCTAAAGATGAAATAAATTGTAAAACAAGTGAAATTTTTTGATCACTAAGGTTTGTGATCGCTTCCAGTAGTTTTTGGTGTGGACTAATGGAGTACATAAAGTTTTATTGCTGTTGTCATAATTCCTAGTTTAGCAAATAAGAACAGAAAAGCGATCGCACTTATCACCTCCCCAAAAAGCGAACTGCTTGCAGCAGCGCAACGCTTACGCACCTCCTACATCCCCCAAAAAGCGATTCGTACGGAGCTTTTCCACATTCACAAAAATAAATCATGTTATAAATTTAACCAGCTAAATACTTCTTGAACAGTTATATCTAATTCAACCCCTGTAAGAACTAGTAAGTGATCGCTATTTTTAAGTTCCCTAACTCGGCGATCGCTGTCTACTACTAAAATACTCGCATCTTCGGGATCAAGCAACCAACCCAACTCAGTACCATACTCAGCGCAGTGTAGTAATTTGGATAGGACTTGTTTATATCTCTGATCGGGAGAGAGAATTTCAATAGCCCAATCTGGCTGGATGGATTTCAAAACCATTGGCAATCCGTCCTGATGGCAACAGAGGGATTCGCTCCCAACGAAATACAGCTATATCTGGAACGATCACTAACCCACCAAAAACACAGCGTACTTCTGGAAAAGCTTTGGCAATTTTTTGAGGTTTAGTAATTTGATTAATAGTTTCGCATAGATCGATCTGAAGTTGGCTATGTTCCCCTTGAGGCATAGGTTTCTGTGTGATTTGTCCATGAATAAATTCAGAAGCAGGTTCTGTTTCTGGCAATTGCAAAAATTCTTCGATGGTTGTGGGTTTAATTGCTGCAATAGTCATAGCTTTATGCCTTCTCAAACCTCTTTAATTTTAACAGCCCTCTCACACAAAAACGAACTGACAAGTCAGCACTGGCGCTATCGCACCTCCACATCCCAAAAAGCGATCGCCCCTGCACATCCCAAAACAGTGAAATACTTGCAGCAGCGCAACGCTTACGCACACTCCCAAATCCTGAACAGATTTGTTGTCCTCTCCAGGTGGTGTGCATTCTTATTGCTTCTTATTGAGAATAGGTTTTGATGACGTTTTTGGTGATTTACTGTTTCTCAAATGCCTTTTTTCACTTTATATGTTTGTTTTGATGCTCCCTTTAATTTTTTCTCTACGTAATTTCCCTCTGTGACAGTTTGGGGTGCGGAATGTGGGTTATATATATGATAGTAGTTGAAAACTAATGATGTTATAAACTCCTATAAGTGTAAGTTATATATTAACTTGCCTTTCCCTTAGCTAATTGATCTGACGCATAAATTATGAGCACAACATTGAAAGAATTTTTAGAATCCTGTGAAAACTTAGGAACATTGCGTTTAATAGTTACCAGCAGCGCCGCAGTTTTAGAACTCAGAGGTAAAATTGAAAAACTATTTTATGCAGAATTACCCAAAGGTAAATACGCGAATATGCACACAGAAAACTTTGAATTTCATTTGAATATGGACAGCATTAAACAAGTGAAATTTGAAACAGGAGAAGCAAAAAGAGGTAACTTTACCACTTATGCAATTAGATTTTTAGATGAAGAAGAAAAACCCGCATTAAGCATATTCTTACAGTGGGGAAAACCAGGAGAATATGAACCTGGACAAGTGGAAAACTGGCAAATATTAAAACAAAAATATGGCGAAATTTGGACACCTTTACCACTAGAAACATTGTAAAATATAAAACAGGCATCTTGCCTGTTATCCTATTATTTTCCTAGTCAATCATAGTAAAAATGTACATAAAAACATCTTTAAAAACACTAAAACTACTTTTGCAAACTTGTTTGATATTCCTGATATTATTAGGAAATAATCAAGCACTAGCAGGGGAATTATCAGAACATTTAAACAAGTTTCCTCAGTGGGAAAAATTAACATCTGTTAAACTTCCTGAAGGAGATTTATTGTATCCTGATTGGATGGCAGGAACATGGAAAGTTACTAGTACACTAATAGATTTAGCTGCACCTTTAGCACCAGATATAGTGACACCAGGTTTTGAAAGTAATCGCAGTCAATTAAATGTACCCATTAGTTTTGTTGTCAGGTTTATTAAAGTGAAAACTAGTAATTATCCTCTGAGAATAATTCCCCCAATACAGAATAATTTGCTCAGAAATGACAGCGAAATATTAGTAGCTGATCGAGCATTTAATAGCTTAAATATCACTAGGGCTTATTTAGGTGATGAAACTGTATTAGCTGTAAAGATTGATCCCCAGTCACCTAACCGACAAATTACATTTTTACGCCATGAGCGCCAATTAGTTTCTCATGTAATTGGTCGTGCTACAGAAACCTCCATAGATGGTAAATTTATTACGGCAGAGGTGTTTCAACAGTTATTTAAAGGTGGTTCAGTTCCCTATTTTAACACAGTAGAATCTACCACTGCTTATAGTCAAGTTCCTAATTCTCACGCTGGTATTACAGCAGATCAAGTTACATCCGTTTATCTGTCTCCCCAAGATCCTGACTATTTTAAAGCTGGTTTACATCCAGTAGCACTTTATCGTTATCATCTTAAATTTGCTAAATTGCGATCGCTAGAGGAATATTAAGGATGTCCATAGCTGAAAACCTTATCTAGCAAGGAATTGAGCATTTATAAAAAAACTTTGCTCAACCCCTTGCCAAAACCAAAAATTAGCGCTACTATTATTAATCGTGGGACATTAACGGGTCGATGTCCGAGTGGTTAAAGGAGACGGACTGTAAATCCGTTGGCTTACGCCTACGCTGGTTCAAATCCAGCTCGGCCCACCTGCAAGTTAGGGGTTGTAATCGCTAATTATGATAAATATTTAGTAGGATTACAACTCTTAACCTAACATCCTAAAGATGAGTACGATTTTTGCCCGTGTGGCTCAGTGGTAGAGCACACCCTTGGTAAGGGTGAGGTCACGAGTTCAATCCTCGTCACGGGCTTTTTATTGGAAATCCTGACTGTGTTTAGCTTTCAGAGTTGAAAGGAGTAAGCGGTAGCTGCCTCGAAATTTCGACAAAGCTGTTAAAATGTATTTAGTACATTCTTATAGAAATAGTAGTGAGTAAATCTGTATAATATTGATTAAGAACAATCACAACACCAATTTATCGAGATGCAAAATAAATAGGAAAGTATTCTCCAATGCGGATACAGCAAAGGAGGAATGCCTCCATTAAAGGTTTTGCCTTTATCATTTCTACCTGAGTAGATTGTAGCAGGTTTTATTAAATGGTAGAGATGTTAACTATGAAAAACTACAGTAAGTAACGGTACAAAAGCAAGTAAAAAAATCTGCCAATATTGTAATTTGCTTTCTGTAATTGGTTCTGACGGTGTTAATAATGCTTCTATTCTCTGTTCTAAACGATAGGAAGCACCCAAAGCAGCACAACAAATATCAGAAGTAAGATTATTATTACTAACCACTAATAACAGTGATTCAGCTAATAATAGAGGGTCAACTTGTGATGCAGCATAATTATCCGCGCGTATTTCTCGCAACATGAGTAATTCTTGCCATAAAACTTCCGTATTTGGCAACCAAACCGTACAAGAACGAACTACACCTAGCCAAAAAAACCAGAACGTATCCCTATAATGGTAATGCCCTTGTTCGTGGGCTAGAACGGTTTCTAGGTGTTCTGGAGAGAGTTTTTGTAGTAGCCCTTGACTAATTACTAACTCTGGTTGCCAAAAACCTATTTGTCCAGCGAATAGGGCTGAATTAGGCATAAGTCGAATTTGTTGATTACCAAGATGTAGAAATGGGTATTCACGGGCTGATTTTAAAGTTTTCCAACCTTGGTAGGCCAATTTAATAGCTAAAATTTGGAATAAACCTAATAAAATTAAGGCAAGTACATAACTCCATAAATCAGTATCCATTCCTCCCATTGTTCCTTGAGTTCCCATGCAAATTACAGCATTTGCCGTCATAAAAATTAGTAGGGGAGGAAAGAGAAATAAAAACAGTGTTTTTTGCCACCGTACTTGCCAATTACCTTGCGGTATTGTTCCCAGATATCGCAAACAATAGGCAATAGTTATAGCAGTGAGAATCATCAGTAGGTGCATAATATTGTCATTCTCCCCTAGCTTGTCGTGCTGCTTGAATACGTTTAGCGATCGCTTCTATTTGATTACTGGCTGCTTCATCTAAACTATCTGCAAAAGCAGCGATAACATCGGGATTTCCCACTGCTAAAAATCGCTGTAATTGTTCATGGGCTTTAATCACTTCTGCTTGTTGTTTGGTGAGTAATGGCCGCCAGTAAAAAGCCTTACCTTGTTTATCGCAAGCTAACCAACCCTTATCCGTGAGACGACGCAATACAGTAGTTACTGAAGTATAAGCTAATTCGCGGTTAGGATCTAAAAGTATGCGATCGTGTACATCTTTAACCGTAGCAGTATTTAGGTCCCAAACAATGTTTAGAATTTCCGCTTCTAAAGGACCTAGAGATAATTGTTTAGGACGATAATCAGGTAAAGGTGGCATATTTGCAGATGAGATAGTTTTGTTACTTATATATTTAGATTATCAGATCATATTGTTAAATGTTTTGTAATATTTTCTTGATATTTCGTGATAAAAGTTGCGAGACATTAATACAAACTTGACAGTCTTTACAAAAATTTACTTGTGTATCTTCTCAGGTACTTAGCTTAGTGGTATAATACGACTATTATCAATATAATGATCCATCTACATCTATGAGTAAATGTGTTAATCCTAACTGTTTACAGGAAAATTCACCCACATCTATTTTTTGTCAACATTGTGGCAATAACAATGATATTAAGTGAGAGATATCGTCTTATTAGATTAATTGGAGAGGGTGGGTTTGGGCGCACTTTTCAAGCAACAGATGAACAAAGATTAGATACTCCCTGTGTCATCAAACAATTTTTACCCCAACAGTCAGGAAGTGCTGCTTTAGAAAAAGCCACAGAATTATTTAAACAGGAGGCTTTTCGACTGCGAGATTTAGGAAAACATTCCCATATTCCTGATTTATTGGTATTTTTTTAACAAGAAGGAAGATTATATTTAATTCAAGAGTTTATCGAAGGTAAAAATCTGTTAGATGAAATTTTCAGGTAATATTTTCGAGGTAATATTGTAGGTCGAAAGTGTGACAACCATAGCAATTAAATCAGGGGATTAATTATTAGTATAGTCTAGTAAATTCCAATTCTCAAATTTAGGTAGGCAAGATGCCTACCCTACAATATGATACTAAACTGTAGCCTTTTCTAACATCAATTTAGAACGCTTCACTTGTTCAGGAATAGCTACAGGATAATTACCAGTAAAACAAGCAGAACAAAAACTATTTGTATCTTCTCTAGTGGTTGATAACATTCCTTCCCAACTTAAATAAGCTAGACTATCCACTTCTAACTGTTTAGCTATCTCTTCTACAGATTTTGTTGCAGCAATTAATTGATCCTGTGTGTCTGTATCAATTCCATAAAAGCAAGGATGGGTTACAGGAGGAGAAGATATTCTCATGTGTACTTCTGCTGCACCCGCATCACGTAACGCTTTAACTAATTTTCTGCTAGTAGTTCCTCTGACAATGGAATCATCAATTATTACCACTCGCTTACCAAATAAGACATCTTTTAACGGGTTCAATTTCATCTTAATGCCGGTTTCTCGCATACTTTGGGTAGGTTGAATAAATGTTCTACCGACGTAGCGATTTTTAATTAGTCCTTCTCCATAACCTATTCCTGATGCTTGAGAAAAACCAATGGCCGCAGGTATACCAGAATCAGGTACACCAAATACTATATCTGCTTCTATAGGTGATTCTTTGGCTAATTGTCTTCCTAACCGCATTCGATAGCTATATAATGTTTCATTGTGCATTAAACTATCAGGACGGGCAAAGTATATCATTTCAAAGATACACAATTTGCGTTGATGCTCTTGATTCCATGCAATTGATTCTAAGCCATTTTCAGTAATCCACACTAGTTCCCCAGGTTGAACATCCCGCAGATATTCAGCACCAATAATATCTAAACCGCAGGTTTCCGAGGATAATACATAACGTACTGGGTTATTTCCTAATTTCCCAATTACCAAGGGGCGAATACCATTAGGATCTCTGACTCCCATAATGCCATCAGGGGTAGCGATCGCTAAACTAAATGCTCCTTGACAACGATGAAAAGCCTTAATAGCAGCATCTACCCAACCTGCACCAGCATTAACTTCTTGGGCGATCGCATAAGCAATCATTTCTGAATCTGTACTTGTCACCAAATTACAATTATTTTTCAGTAATTCTTCTTTTAACTGTATAGTATTGACTAAATTACCGTTATGTGCTAAGGCTAATGCCCCTAAACGAGTTTCCACAATAGCAGGTTGAGCGTTAACCTTGCGACTAGAACCAGTAGTAGAATAACGGGTATGTCCCACAGCCAAATTTCCTGGTAAGACCTCTAACAACCGTTCATTGAAAACTTGAGACACCAAACCCATATCTTTATGATGGTGTACTACATCACCCTCAAAAGTAGCAATACCGGCTGATTCTTGACCTCGATGTTGAAGGGCATATAATCCAAAATAAGTTAATTTAGCCACATCCTCCTCTGGCGCGTAAATACCAAAAACACCACAGGCTTCTTGGGGCTTATCGGGGTAGTTTTCATCACTATTAATATCAATAGATTGATGACAAATATCAGAATCGTTAGGAATCATGCTGGTTTTGCTCCTGGTGAGGTATCTATCAAATTCAGAAGTTCAGAATTTCAGGAGTATGGCTTACGCCATTCTATCAGAATATTCCCTGATATATGGTATGAAACAATATTTTTCGGTTTTCTTAATTTATTGTCTTTTTTGCCATAGTTTTCTGTTTTCTGAACTCCTGTTCTTAGTCGCCATATTCTATCTTGGTGGATAGTTGTGAAATTCTTAATAAATCTTTAACCATCCATTAAAACATTACCGTACTTTCTCAGATTAGGGAATAGGTAATTGGTAATTGGTAATTGGTTATTGGGTAAAATATAATTCTCCTGACTCCTTGGGTTTAGCAGTGCTAACCCCCTACACATTGCCGCATAGATACTATTTTGCATAAATAAAAGGGGGGTTGCCAAAAATTTTCTCCTTGACACTTCCGAAAAAATCTGTTATCTTTGTGGTGATGAGGAAGAATTATCTATATCGCATAATCATATTAAAAGTAACAAAAGAAATTATAAATATGAATAAACATAAGATGAGTGGTTTTTATTATAAATAAAAAATTATAAAGATTTATATAAAAATGACAATAAATAAAACCAGAGTAAACATAAACTATATGAGGATTAAATCAGCTTAGTAATATATATATAAATTAGAAATTCAACAATAAACCATAATAAAGAACGGCTGAAATTGTTATCATACAAAAGTCATAGCCAATTAATTGTCAACAGCGATCGCCATTGTTGCAGCAACTAACACCTTAATTTACATTTTTATAACTATTACTACCATGATAATAAATACTTACTTATTCGCTGATCCCAGTTCCCTATTCCCTATTCCCAATTACCTGATCCTCCAAATTACAAAGTTACATTTCAGAATTGTCACAATTCTTAATAAATTAACAGTGACAACGCAAAACGTTCTAATCTAAAAACTGACTGAGTTGTTTTCCGACAACCTTATAGGCAATATTTCTGATACATATATCAACAAATATGTCAAGCCCAAAACGACTCAGATTTTAAAAATAAGCGCTTATTATTAGGAGTTTTAAACATCCGATGAGTGTTACTGCAAGTGGTGGAAGCTCTGTTGCGCGTCCCCAACTATATAAAACCCTCCCTGTAGCCACTATTTCCCAAGCGGAACAGCAGGATCGCTTCTTAGGAACAGGAGAACTGGGCGAACTCGCAAGCTATTTTGCATCTGGAGCAAAACGCCTGGAAATAGCTCAAATTCTCACAGATAATTCTGAAATCATCGTTTCTCGTGCTGCTAACCGGATTTTCGTTGGTGGTTCTCCCATGGCCTTCCTAGAAAAGCCTAGAGAACAACAACTGGCAATGGTGGGCGGTGGAGATGTTCAAGAAGGAATGAAACTAGGAACAGTCACCTACGTTGAAAGTCGTGGTGGTTTCTTTGAAAGTCTCCGTTCCATCTTCAACACCAGCGCTGGGGGCCCCACACCTCCTGGTTTTAGACCCATTAACGTCGCTCGTTATGGTCCTAGCAACATGGCCAAGAGTTTACGGGACTTATCCTGGTTCTTGCGCTATGCTACTTATGCGATCGTTGCTGGCGATCCTAACATCATTTCTGTGAATGTACGCGGATTAAGAGAAATTATTGAAAATGCTTGTTCTGGTGAAGCTACCATAGTTGCTTTACAAGAAATTAAATCCGCTTCCTTGTTCTACTTTCGTAAAGATGCTGTAGCTACAGACATTGTAACTCAGTACATGGATGTGTTATTAACAGAATTTCAAGCTCCTACACCATCTACTAAAGTTCGTCAACGTCCTTCTGGAGATCAACAAGGTTTACAACTACCTCAAATTTACTTTAACGCCGCCGAAAATCGTCCTAAATTTGTGATGAAGCCTGGTTTATCTGCGGCGGAAAAAACAGAAGTTGTAAAAGCAGCTTACCGTCAAGTATTTGAGCGTGATATTACCCGTGCGTATAGCTTGTCTATTTCTGACTTAGAATCTAAAGTGAAAAACGGTTCAATCTCCATGAAGGAGTTTATCCGTCGTTTAGCTAAGTCTCCCCTTTACCAAAAACAGTTTTACCAACCCTTTATTAACAGTCGCGTTATCGAGTTAGCTTTCCGTCACATTTTAGGACGTGGACCAAGCAGCCGAGAAGAAGTACAAAAATACTTTGCGATTATTTCTAACGGTGGTTTACCTGCTTTAGTGGATGCGTTAGTTGATTCTAGAGAGTATAGTGATTATTTCGGCGAAGAAACCGTTCCCTATATTCGTGGTTTAGGACAAGAAGCCCAAGAATGTCGTAACTGGGGACAACAGCAAGACCTGTTTAAATACAGCGCACCTTTCCGCAAAGTTCCTCAATTTATTACTACTTTCGCAGCTTACAAAAATCCATTACCCGATCAACATCCTTATGGTTCTGGTAACGATCCTTTAGAAATCCAATTTGGTGCGATTTTCCCCAAAGAAACCCGCAACCCCAGCAGCAGTCCTGCACCTTTTGGTAAGGATACCCGCCGGATCTTAATTCACCAAGGTCCTGGTATTAACAACCAACTCAGTAACCCCGATGCACGTGGTGTAGCCCCTGGTACTCTTGGTGCTAAGGTATTTAAACTAGATCAATTACCTGGTGCAATTGGTAAAAAAGGTACTAAAGGTCTAAGTGTTAAATTCGCAGAAAGCTCTGCCCAAGCAGTAATTAAAGCTACATATTTACAAGTTTTTGGTCGTGATGTTTACGAAGGACAAAGACTAAAAGTTGCAGAAATTAAGCTAGAAAATGGCGAAATTACTGTACGTGAGTTTGTACGGATGTTGGCGAAATCTGACCTATTCCGTAAAATGTATTGGACTTCTTTGTATGTGTGTAAGTCCATTGAGTACATTCACCGCCGTTTATTAGGCCGTCCTACCTACGGCCGTCAAGAAAACAATAAGTACTTCGACATTGCTGCTAAGAAAGGTTTTTACGCTGTTGTAGATGCAATTATTGACAGTGTGGAATACAGTGAAGCATTTAACGAAGACACTGTTCCTTATGAACGCTATTTAACTCCTGCGGGTGTATCTTTACGTCAACTGCGCGTTGGTACTATTCGTGAAGATGTCAATAAGGTTGAGAAGGAAGAAACTCCACGCTTTGTGGAACTGGGTGAAGTGACAGACCAAATGCGGACTCAGCCAGATATTGACTTCCGTATTAACCAAGGTGTTACTAAACAGCGTGAACAAACTAAGGTATTTAAGTTAGTTGCTAATACCGTTGACAAGGTTGCAGTACAAACTTTAATCGCTGCTGCTTATCGTCAGATTTTTGAACGGGATATCGCACCCTTTGTTCTGAAAAATGAGTTTACAGTCTTAGAAACTCAGTTGGGTAATGGCGAAATTTCCGTGAAGGAATTTATTGAAGGTGTGGGTTATTCGAACCTGTACACTAAGGAGTTCTATACACCTTATCCTAATACTAAAGTAATTGAGTTGGGTACTAAGCACTTCTTAGGACGCGCACCTATTGATCAAGCGGAAATTCGCAAGTATAACCAAATTTTAGCAACTCAAGGTATTAAGGCATTTATTGGCGCGATGGTCAATAGCGCAGAGTACGCCCAAGCCTTTGGTGAAGATACTGTTCCCTATCGTCGTTTCCCCACCTTACCTGCGGCTAACTTCCCCAATACTGAGAAGTTGTACAACCAGCTAACTAAACAAAATGATGATTTGGTTGTACCCAGCTTTGAAACAGTCAAGCCTCGGATTAAGAGTGAGAATACACCAATGTTAGGTAAAGCGATCGCTGACCTAGCAGCAGCAGCCAAGAAAATGGACAGGTCTAAACCCTTGTTTATTGAATTGGGTCGCTCTTTCAACGATAATGGTCAATCAGTAGAAGTTGGTGTAGGTACAAGTCGTCGTAGACCAACCCGCATTTATCGCGCTACCACTGGTACAAACTCTGCTGAAACCAATCAAGTAATTAACGCTATCTACGTTCAAGTAATGGACGTATTTAGTGGTCAAGTTCCTGAATATTTGCGTCGTTCTGACTTAGACAGCAAACTGCGTAATGGTGAAATTACCGTGCGTGAGTTTGTGCTGGAATTAGCAAGTTCAGAAATTTATCGGAAACGGTTCTATACACCTTATCCCAACACCAAAGTTATCGAGTTCCTCTTCCGTCACATTTTAGGACGCGCACCAGCAACCCAAGGTGAAATTCGTCAATATAACAAGATATTGGCGGATAGCGGTTTACGTGCGGCTGTGGAGACAATGGTTAATAGTCCAGAATACGCTCGTTACTTCGGTGAAGACGTTGTACCTTATAACCGTTTCCCCTCCTTACCTGCCGGTAACTACTTGGGTAGCGTAGAAGCACAAACTGATCTAGTTAAACAATCTTGGTCTAGTTTATCTCCTGCCGTATTAACAGGTCGTTCTAATAGCAGATAGCTGTCAGGAGATCGAGGAGTCAGGACTCAGGAGTCAGAATAAATAATTTTCTCCCTGTTTCCTGTTCCCTAAAAATGAGCAAATCTGAAAATTAATATTACAAAATATTAAGAACTGTCATAAATGCTCACCATAATGTCAGAGAATAATTTTCGTAAGGTAATTGAGTTTTCCCAGTTGCTTGTGTAATTACCTCAACTGAGTTAACCACTATAGTCAATATAGTGTTACCATTTTTAAGTTCAGGTTCATTAGTTTTGGAGGAATCCATTAATGAGTATCGTCACGAAAGCTATCGTGAATGCTGATGCAGAAGCTCGCTACCTCAGCCCCGGCGAATTAGATCGTATTAAGAGCTTTGTTGGTGGTGGCGCACAACGTCTCCGCATCGCTCAAGTTTTAACTGACAACCGCGAGCGCATTGTTAAGCAAGCTGGCGACCAATTGTTCCAAAAACGTCCTGATGTTGTTTCTCCAGGTGGAAACGCTTACGGACAAGAAATGACCGCTACCTGCCTTCGTGACCTCGACTACTACTTGCGTCTTGTAACCTACGGAATCGTTTCTGGCGATGTTACCCCCATCGAAGAAATTGGTATCGTTGGTGTACGTGAAATGTACAAATCTTTAGGCACTCCCATTGATGCTGTTGCTGGTGGCGTTGCTGCTATGAAGAGCGTTGCTTCTACCTTGTTATCTACTGATGACGCTGCTGAAGCTGGTGCTTACTTCGACTACGTTGTTGGTGCAATGGCGTAAGTTGAAGCTAAGATAGCTGTATAAACTGAAACCTTTTGCAATCAATTTGGAAATAAGGATATAACAACAATGCAAGACGCAATTACCTCTGTAATTAATTCCTCCGACGTTCAAGGTAAATACCTTGATACCTCTGCTTTAGAAAAGCTCAAAGGCTACTTCGCTACTGGTGAACTTCGCGTTCGTGCCGCAAGCACCATCAGCGCTAATGCTGCTGCGATCGTTAAAGAAGCTGTAGCTAAATCTTTGTTGTACTCTGATATCACCCGTCCCGGTGGTAATATGTACACCACTCGCCGTTACGCAGCTTGTATCCGTGACTTGGATTACTACTTGCGTTATGCTACCTACGCTATGTTAGCCGGCGACACCTCTATTCTTGAAGAGCGTGTATTAAACGGTTTAAAAGAAACCTACAACTCTTTAGGCGTTCCCGTTGGTGCTACCGTTTCTGCTATCCAAGCTATCAAAGAAGTAACTGCTAGTTTGGTTGGTCCTGACGCTGGTAAGGAAATGGGCGTTTACTTAGACTATATCTCCTCTGGCTTGAGCTAAGAGTGGGTTTGCACTTAGTTATTGCTCAGTGATTTAGGTGCGACTGATTAAGTCTGAAAATCAATTATCAGTGCCAGAAAGTTCTCTTGCTGATTGATTGTAAGTGTTAGCAGTCTAGTATTGATGATTGATTTTCGGACTTTGGAAAAAATAATTAAAGATTTTCACTCAAGATATTACTCAAGATTTTTGAGATAAATTTGAGATAAGTTTGAGATACAAAAGTTTCCAAATTTCCCAACATTATCAGGAGATTAAAAAGAAAATGGCTCGTTTATTTAAAGTAACTGCTTGTGTTCCTAGCTTAACTCGCACTCGCACCCAACGCGAATTACAAAATACTTATTTTACAAAGTTAGTTCCTTATGAAAACTGGTTCCGTGAACAACAACGGATTCAAAAAATGGGTGGCAAGATTGTTAAAGTTGAATTAGCTACTGGTAAGCAAGGTACTAACACTGGTTTGCTGTAATTGTTATAAATTCAGTTATAAATCAGATATAATTTGTGAGTTTATTTTATCAGATTTTCCAGGGGTCAGGGATGACCTCTTTTTTATCGGTATGCGGAGTGTGAAGTGCTAAGTTTGAGGGTTTAGCAGTGATTTTCTGCACTTACAGCACATTCCATCTACATGAGGTACACTATGAACACAGCAAGATGCCTGTGTTACAAGGGTTTTATCATTAACATCTGTACCTCATAATAACGGAAACTGTTGTATTTTTAGTTTTTTAGGACCGACGCAAGTCTCACACCAAAAATCTTTTGTTAAGCTGAAGGGATATGGGATTTGATCAATTCAGAAAGCAGTTAGAATATAAAACACAACTATATGGCAGTAAGTTAGTAGTTGTAGATAGATTTTATCCTAGCAGTAAAACTTGCCCTGATTGTGGAGAGAAAAATCTCAATTACCACTAACACAGAGAGTGTTTAAATGTGGTAAATGCGGTTTTGAGTGTGACAGAGATTGAAACGCGGCAACAAATTTAAAAAAAGAAGTGGTTAGATTAACCCTGTTAGCCGGTGGACTGGATAGTGCCGACACTTCTAAGATAAAGCAGGAAGAAAAAGGGAACTTTTGTTACCATTAGTTAGCTTTTTTGTATCAGCTGATAGCTTAGAGCTAAAACCTGACTCAGAAACAATCTTCAATCATTCACGTCATCTTACCCATGATACACATTATCCGCAAAACCATGAAGAGTCATTCTATTCGTTGGCAAAATACCAGTGCTGCACTCATGGCCATAGCCATTACTACAAGTGCAGCTACCCCCCTGTTTTACCTTAATCCAGCCCAAGCACAAACTTATAATCTCAATCAAAATCGCACAGTCACTATTCCTGCTAATGTCACATTACCAGTAAAATACGACAAAGAAAAAGTCATTGTCACACCTGGAGAAAAATTAGCACTCACATTAAAAATAGCTAATGATATTATTGACAGAAACCGGAATATTTTAATACCTGTCAATAGTCAAGTGATCGGTGAATTACAACCGGTCAATGCCAATACTACATCTTCGACAAATAACAAGCAAGGTGTACGTTTTGTAGCCAGTGAATTAGTATTTCCATCGGGAAAGAGACAAACAATTTCCGCTTCCTCTCAAATATTTACCAAAACAGAAATTATTACTAAAGGGACAAATACTGGCAAAATACTTACAGATGCTGCTATTGGCGCTGGTGCTGCTACATTAATCTCATTAGTCACTGGTAACAAAAAAATTGAAGTTTTAGAACCAGTTGGTGGTGCCGCAGCAGGTGCTTTAGCTAGTGTATTTTTAAGAAAACAAAAAGCTGAAGTTTTTGTTATTAAACCAGAAGATAATTTAGATATTACTCTCACTAGTAATTTGATCTTAGCTACTAATTAAAGCTATCAGTTATCAGTGAGGTACAGGTATTAATTATAAAACCCTTGTAGTGCCTTCTCGTAGGGTGTCGGTAGTATACTTACTAGGTAATTTTGTACCTCATCCACATATAATGTGTTACAGCAGGTTAGAGGTGTATGAGGTACAGTCACAGATTGAACAATTTTTAAAACTACCTTCTAAAATTGGTGTACCTCATTTACTCCAAAAGTGCTGTATCTATGAATTAAATCAGCTAAAATTCAACTATGAACGTAGTATTTCTTCACATAATTGTCGAAAATGGTCTCCCCTTTTTTCAAAATTAGGATATTGATCAAAACTAGCGCAGGCCGGTGATAATAATACCACGGATGCTTGATATTTTTTACCTAATTCTGCAGATCTAATAACAGCATTTTCCATTGTTTCCACAATTTCAAAATGATCATATCCTGAATTTTTTAATTTTTCTGCAAAAAACGTAGCAGCACTTCCTATTAATAAAACTGCGACTGCTTTACTTTTGATTTTTTCTATCCATGCTTTCTCATCTCCTGCTTTAGCTTCTCCTCCAGCAATTAAAATTACCGGACTTTTTACCGATGCCAAAGCAACTTCAGCCGCGTCATAATTGGTGGCTTTACTATCATTAATAAAGTCAATATTTTCCCATGTACAAATATACTCTAAACGATGAGATACACCTGGGAATTTTATCACAGCTTCGTTAATTGCCTCTATATTAATATTAGCTAATCTCGCTGCTCCCACAGACATTAACAAATTTTGTAAATTATGTTCTCCCACCATTTTTAAAGCAGAAGTAGGAACTATTTGTTGTGGTGTTGCATCAGCACTAAGTTTTTCTATAACCCAACCATCTTCAATATAAAACCCTTTTTCACCAATGAGGAATTTTGCACCTTTAACACTAGTCCAATAAGCATCTGGCCAATATTCTAAACCCAAATTATGCAAATAAGCATCATCACCATTTAATATTTGTTGCTGGGAACTTTTCAGCAATTTAGCTTTAATATTATAATAGTTTTCGAGAGTTTTATGTCTTGCTAAATGATCCGGTGTAAAGGTTGTAAAAATGCCAATTTGTGGCGATAAAGTAGAGGAAGACTCTATTTGATAACTGCTAATTTCCCCAACTATCCAATCTAATTTAGTTGGTAAATTGTGCTGATATAATGCTACTTCACAAGCAGCGTAACCTATATTACCACAGGCCGGAGCGTTTAATCCTGCGGTTTGAAAAATCGCTGCTGTCAGTGTGGTAGTAGTGGTTTTACCATTTGTACCAGTAATAGCAACCCAAGGTATATTTTTTAACTTACGCCAAGCTAGTTCTATTTCGCCAATAGTTTCAACGCCTAGCTGTCTAGCTTTGATTAAAAGAGGAATATCCCAAGGTACACCTGGACTAACTACAATAAGATCAGGTAAAGGAGGATCTAGTGCTGGTATGCAGCCAAGTTTAACAGTGATTTGTTCTGTAGCGAGTTGTTGTTGGTGTTTAAGAAGAGTTGAGGAGGTGCTACTATCACAAAGTTCAACCTCCCAACCTTCCCGTTGCAACAATCTTGCCCCAGCAACACCGGACTTTCCTAATCCAATCAATAAGGCTTGTGGCATAGACTGTATAAAATCCCTGGTTAAGCTACACTATCCTAACCTAAATTATAGCAAAAATCACACTTGTTTCATAAAAAATCATTCTGGAGGAATCATCCTTGATATACTTACCGATCTAAAGGCGCGGTGATTCTTGACGCTTCACTGACCCAATGTGCCAGTTGCGTAAGTCCTGATGATATTTAAAGGAGTTACAAAAGCGACCTCTTTGTTGACGATGCCTATGCGAAGTGCCTTTGTTCCCGTCATTTTTATCCAGAGTTTTAGCCTAAGTTGATACCAATAACTACTGCTAAACCCCTACTGACTCCTGATCAGAAATTACCTAATTTACTGGTTCAATTACTGCTTGTAACCCACGATTTGCTAAATTCATCATCATAGAACGTGCATTATCTGAATTACTAAATACCGCAACTTGAATCACTTGTTGACCTCTCCAAACTCTAGGAAAAGCATCTTTAGATAAGTCACTTAATAACTGCATTTGTTGTTGATTATTTACTAACACTAATACCCGATAGCGTGGAATTGTTCTACTAACTCGATAACGTGGAAAATTCTCTATCTTTCCAGTATTTCTCACTACTGGATCAGGATTTTCATAGGTTTGATAAGTTTCAACTTCCCCGTTATTTTTCACGTTTGAATTAGGTTTAATTGTTCCTAAATCTTGAGAAAGATTAGTCGGTTTCCTTGCTTGTGGTGCAACAAATTCAATTACGCCCGTATCATTTTGGGTACTATTAATATTAGTTCCAAATAATTGGGCTTGTTTTTGTGGACTATACTGTTCTAAATTACTATTTATCACAGAATTAGGTAATGGTGGTAATTGATTAGAACTACGATTATTTGGCTGTTGAAAAGTTTGTTTACTAGGAGAAATATTTCTTTTTTCTTGGCGTTGAGAATCAACCTGACTTTTAGCTCGGTTTACACCACTGAAGTCCAATTTACCGCGAATACGATTAGTAGCTAAATTATTACCACTCGCAAAAATTACTAGTTTTGCAGATTTAGCATTAATATCATAACGTTTATTACTTTTAAATAAGTTTCTTCCTGGATCATTACTACTACCTAAATCTGGTCTTCCTTGGGCAATTACTACTAAACCATCTTCTCTATTATTTTCAATGGTATTACCTCTTAATATCGGTGTAGAATTTGCTTGAACTATCACGCCAGAACGATTACTTTTTATTTTATTTCCTGTGATCAACGGTGCGGCATTTGCGATAATATTAATACCAAAACCAGTATCTTGAAACACATTTTCCCGAATTTCCGGACGAGCATTACCAGAAATTGTTATTCCATTGGCTCCATTGCGATAAAAATAATTATTGCTAATATTTGCTGTGGCATTACCTGCTACAGCAATACCATCTTGTGTATTTTGAGTAAATATATTTTCTTGCACTATACTATTATTTGATTCAATCCATAATCCAAAACCACGACTGTTGTTGTTAATTACTGTAACTCCACTAACACGACTTTGATCCTTGGTAACTATAGCTACATTTTGTGATCCAAAACTACGACTGAGATATTGTCCACCTCCATGAATAATTACAGATTTACCCTTGTTAGTAATATTACCTTGAATGGCTACACCTGGTTTAACAATTAAGGGAAAAACTTCTCCTGACTGGGTACTATAAGTGCCGTCAGCGAGGATAATTATACTATTGGAAGTTGCATTATTTAAGGCATGAGTGATGGTTTGCCAGGGTGCGTTTTCAGTACCGTTACCAGTGCTATCATTTCCTATATGGGGATGTACAAAGAAGAGATTTGCTGGATGAGTATTTTGGTGATTTTTGATGATTTGTGCAACTCGTCTAGGGGTTTGAGCCCTACTACTATGGGAGTTACTACCTAATAAGCATATAACACTTATTCCCACTACAGTTAAGGGGTAAACTGAACCATTTACAGATTGAAATAGGATATTCACAATTTTTTCTAAAGACATAATAGATCACACGCTCCGATAATAATTGTAGATTTTGGATTGTTATACTTTAAAGTTTTTCATGTCTGTTCTTGAATTATCCGTTTATTTTCCGAGATTTTTGAATCTGGTAACTATAAGTTTTTCTACTGTAAAACTTTGGTTATCTAAATGTAGCAAATATTAATAGTAGGAAAAGCATAATTAAATGGCATTTAAGTATTGACAATTAGTCTATATCTATTTCCTTGATCATAAACTCTTATTTGATCATTAGCAAATATACACTAAATACATATTATGGTATGATAATATATCTCTCCATAAGTTATGGAAAAATTAAAAAAACTTTAATATATTGCTTATATGTAATGTTATCTATTTAATAGATGTCCTGTGGTAATTCAATGTGCGTAATTTGAAACCCCTTCTAGGGACAATTCATTAATTCTCCCTACATTCATTTTCACTCCTATGTCTAATGTGTAGTTTTAATGTGTATTTTGTCATAGTTATATTTTGCAAATCTTATGAATTATCCAATGCCTGAACCCCAACCCCAGTATGAAGAAAACTGGGAAGAAGAACTAGATCACGCTATTTTCTCTTTTGATGATATTCAAGCTGAACTTAATTATAAACAGGCTAAAACAGCATTACGTAATTTAGTAAATAATCTTGATCTTTCTCCTCATGAAAAATTGGGCTTAGAAGTAACAATTATGGATTTAGAAACTATGCTAGATAAGTTAGAAAGCATGGTAGTACAAATAGCTGTTTTTGGTATGGTAGGACGTGGTAAGTCTTCTTTACTAAATGCTTTGGTTGGAGAAGATGTTTTTACAACTGGTCCTTTACATGGTGTCACTCGTGATGCACAAACGGTAAATTGGAGTATTCGGGAGGAGGCTTTAGGTAGTCTCAAGGTAACTTTACCTACTTTGGGACAGTCTCAGGTGGAATTAATTGATACTCCAGGTTTAGATGAGGTAGACGGAGAAACTCGTGCGGCTTTAGCTGAACAAATTGCTAAACAGGCTGATTTAATTCTGTTTGTTATTTCTGGAGATATGACAAAAATAGAACAAATGGCTTTATCTCAATTACGACAATTCGGTAAACCAATCATTCTAGTGTTTAATAAAGTTGATCAATATCCTCAAGCGGATAGATTAGCAATTTATGAGAAAATACGCGATGATCGTGTCAGAGAGTTACTTTCTCCTGATGAAATAGTTATGGCCTCTGCTTGCCCTATGGTTAAACGGGCTGTACGTCGTCCTGATGGTACTATGGGGGTAAAATTAGAACGCGGTAATTCTCAAGTTGATGATTTGAAGTTGAAGATATTGGAAATTCTCCATCGTGAAGGTAAGGCTTTAGTAGCTTTGAATACTATGCTATATGCGGATGTGGTCAATGACCAAATTATTCAACGTAAGTTAATGATTAGAGAAGAACAAGCTAATAAGTTAATTTGGAAAGCTGTGATTACTAAAGCATTGGCGATCGCTCTCAATCCTGTTACAGTAGTAGATATCCTAAGTGCAGTAATTATTGATATTTCCCTGATTTTAGGCTTATCTAAACTTTATCATATTTCTATGACAGAAGCCGGTGCTGTACAACTTTTACAAAAGATTGCTATGAGTATGGGAGGTATTGCTGCTAGTGAGTTATTTGCTAATTTAGGATTAAGTGGATTAAAAACTTTATTGGGAATATCCGCAACTGCCACAGGAGGAATAGCATTAGGTCCGTATTTATCCGTTGCTATGACACAGGCAGGAGTGGCCGGTGTATCATCCTATGGTATCGGACAAGTTACAAAAGCATATTTAGCTAATGGTGCAACTTGGGGACCAGATGGACCAAAGGCAGTAGTAAATCGTATTTTGTCAACTTTAGATGAAACTTCTATTTTAAATCGCATTAAAGATGAACTACTCACTAAAGTTAATGCAAGAAATCAAGTATAAAAGGAGAGGGAACGGCCGTTCGCCTTTACAGGAGTCAGCAGAATTACATTTTACCCAATTACCAATTATGACATCTTCCCAAATATTAGAACAATCTGTTATAATTAATACATCATCTACCATTGTGGAACAGTGTATCACTGAGTTACATCTAATGCACCAGTGGCTAAACCCTGTACTGCGATGTGAACCCGTAGACGAAATATGGAGTACAGAAGTTGGTAGTCACAGTCGTTTTATCATTCAAGTGCCTCTATTATACCCAACCTTAAATGTTGTAGTTGTGGAAAGACAACCTGGTTTAATAGTTTGGGGTTTTGAGGGTTTTTTTCAAGGGTGCGATCGCTGGGAATGTCAACCATTAAATGATCATACATTGTTGCCCTGCACATTACTAATTAATCGCTTTGAGTATTCTATTCCTAACCCTATCATCAGTTGGGGATTTAATAAATTTGCCCTATCTTGGACACAAAAAGATATGGAGGCACAATTACAAAGACTTAAACAGGTCGCAGAACGTCCACATTAATAATTTACTATTATTACAGCAATTTTTATCTATTTATCTAATTTAAGCCACAAAATGAGGTAAAATTGGGTAAGGGTATTATTTAATTATAGAATCTACACATTGACAGAATCAACCAAATATAGAGTATAGCTTTTGGGCATTTTCAGATGATTTTTTGATGATTTTTGAGCGATAGCTTCGTTCACCGTAGCCATCGGATCGGAAGTTAATCGCCAAAAACCTCAAAAGACGGGTTTTTCTGGTCCCTATTTTTTTACCACCTTATTTTCTCAAATGATTGCCAAATCTCATCTTCAACCCTCTTTTCAACCGTTAAGAAAAATTTACTATATAACTTGCAAATTAAAAAATTATGAGATATAATTATTAATCTGTGTGAAAGCTGTAATATCTTTGGGCATAAAAATAAAATTTGGGCACAAAAAACCGTTAGCTTACTAAAAATTATAAGTAAGCCAATGGGTATAAAACGTGCTTGTGTAGATTACCATTGAATGCAGTCAATAGTAAATGACCACAATGTCGTTTTGCCTGAAGTAATTTAGTTTTGATGTTATGTCATGTTTTAGAACTACATCAAAGGCCGATGACATACTTTTGCCACTCTTGATGAAGCCCACTTTTCACGTGTTTTGTCACCTCAAAGTAAAGGCTACTGTGAGGTTGTCTAGGGGGATGCCGTAAAGGCATACGCGCTTCTTGAGGTGTACGATTGCCCTTTTTGATATTGCAGCGCACACAAGCCGTAACAATATTTTCCCAGGAATCGCCACCGCCACGCGATCGCGGTAATACGTGATCTAGGGTCAACTCATCCCCTGCGTAACCACAGTATTGGCAAGTATGACCATCACGATGTAAGATATTTCGGCGAGTTAAAGGAATTTCCTTGTAAGGAACACGAACGTAATGACGCAACCGGATCACGGTTGGTAGGGGAAAACCCGTGTAGAGGCATTTCCCATTATGTTCTAAGCGTTCTGCTTTACCTTTAATCAGTAAAACCGCAGCACGTCGCCAGTTGGTGATGTTAAGCGGCTCATAGGATGCGTTTAGGACTAAGACCTTCCCCATTGGTATTAGGTTTGGATTAGTTTTGGGCATGATTTTTACTGATTCTAACACAAATCTATCCTGTTGGGGAAATTAAGTAGTTAATTGTTTGCTAACTTTCCCTAACTGATGCTATACTTATTTTCATGGCATACATACCTAATAGAATTAGAGCTTATGTTTTTCACTGAGTAAAATATTACTGTTAATTAACTGCCCGCTTCATAAGCTGTTTTAATCCATAATTCCCGCGCTTGATTAATATTGATCATTATCTCTTGTAGGGTTTATGCTTGAGTAGAACATCCAGGTAAATTTTTTATTTCTGCTACATAACCAAAGATACTCACTACTCTACTAATTGCTGAAAATGGCTATCTTTGTTTTAAATACTTGAGAATACCATAAGCAATACCTTGAGCCATACGGGTTTGATATTCTGGAGAACCTAAACGTGGGTTATCTTCGCTACCAGTCATATAACCAGTTTCCACTAGAATAGCTGGTATAGAGTTTTTTCTGAGCACATAAAACCTGGCTTTGCGAGTACCACGATTTTTAAGAGTGCTAATATTATCCAAAATACTATTTCTTACTGTGTCTGCTAAAGCATAACCACTTTCAAAATAGTAAACTTCTAAACCATTCACATCAGGACGATTATCCACAGAATTAGCGTGAATACTCACAAATAAATTAGCATTGACTCGTTTAGTAATATCTACCCTTCCTTGTAATTCTACAAAAAAATCAGCATCTCTCGTAAGTACAGCGTGAACACCATTTTCTTCTAAAATTCTGGCCACTTTGAGGCTAATAGGTAAAACTACATCCTTTTCTAGTAAACCACCTAAACCTGGAGCACCAGAATCTTTACCACCATGACCAGGATCTATCACTACTAATACTTTACCATTGCGAAGGGGTTGGCGATCGCTCACATCTGTGGGGATATTACGAGGTTCAGGAATAGAAATACCCAGGTCATTTTTTCGCTTATTCTTTAACTCCAAGGTTAATAAACCAGGGCTTACTTGACTAAGTTCACCAAAACTCACACCGGGAGCAGGTTGTACTAAGATCACTACATCATCAGGTTTTTGCGGTTGTAGTCTAATTCTGAAAATCGGGCTATTACTAGCAAATTGTGGACCTTTCACACGAGGATCTAACTTAGCATTAGGTATAGTAATACGGAAAAGACCCGAACTTTCATCCCAACTTCCCGTAGCATTTACAGATTGATCTGCACTGATGATTAATTGTGTACCGTTACTTGATATATCTAATGATTTAATAGTTGCAGACCTATTTTGTTCAATAGGTTGTATATTATCACGATTTATATTAGATAATTTACCATCTTGACGAGGTAATACCACAAAACCATTGTTACCTATCACCCTGGCATCCCAAATAGTATAATTATTATCTAATTCTAAAGTCATACGAACCGTAGATTTACCATTATCAAACGGATTAAACTGGATTCTGCGTACACCGTAACGGTTGATTAATAAATCTTGTTGTTCTAGACGTGAAGATAATACAGCATCAACAATATCAATGTTTATAGTTTTTTGATCCGGACTAATATCTACTTCCAATTGAGGGTTTTTACCTGTGGTACTCACATAAAAACCATCTTTAGTCACTCGTAATTTATGAATTTGAGTAATTCTGGCTTCAGAAGAGATATCAACATTCCTTTGCGTATTACCACCATAATTATTGACATGATTAGAGTTATCATTATTAATTGGTAATGAAGATATGTTTTCCGATTCTGTGCTAATAGTAGAAGATGGAGAAATAGGTTCAGGATCCGGTAATTGGATTAACCAACGGTTACGCCCCGGAACAAATTTAACTTGTTGAGGATTTAAAGTATAACCAGGACTAATTTCTACTACTACCCGTGTAGTTTGTTCATCAAATTGGCCAATGCGTAAAGCTCGAATCTTACCACCAATGGGTTGAATATACTGGGGACGGCCAAATTCAGTACCTGGTAAATCTATAACCAAGCGTGTAGGATTAAATATTAATTGTGCTTGGGGTTGAACAGTATTAGAAGTATTAATTTCTAACAGATTTCGTTGCGGATCAAATCGCCAAGATTGTAATTGTGCTGCCATCGCTGGGGCTGAAACAGCCAAAATTGTTCCTAAAGTCGTAGGTATGAACCAATGTAATTTCACGGTACTTGCTCCTCAAATAATATACCGAAAATAATTGAGTTTATCGTGATCTCAGGTATTGAAGAATACCTTGAGCGATCGCTTCTGCCATTTGATTCTGATATGCTGAAGTTCTTAAATTAGCTGCATCTTCTCTCCCCGTCACAAAGCCCGTTTCTACTAAAATCGAAGGCATAGAAGTCTTACGTACAACATAAAATCTGGCTTTACGAACCTTCCTATCTTTAACATTAATCCGACGTAAAATTTGATTATGCACAAGTTGTGCTAGTCTAACACTATTATCATAATAATAATAGGTTTCTAAACCATTCACTTCAGGACGACTTGCACCAGCAGAATTAGCATGAATACTGACAAATACATCTGCATTTACTCTTTCTGCCAATGCCACTCTACCAGGTAAGGTAACAAAGAAATCCGCATTTCTCGTCATGACGACTTGAATCCCATTTTGTTCTAAAATTTCTGCTATTCTTTGCCCAATGGGAAGAATAACATTTTTCTCCTGTAGTCCTCCTATACCCACAGCACCAGAATCTTTGCCACCATGGCCAGGATCAATTAATACTACTAATTTGCCTTTACGAATAGGTTTACGAGGTGTAATTATGGGTTGTTCCCTTTCGTTGGGATCTGGTAATTGTCCTCTTTCGGGTAGGGTAGGATTAATTAAAGGAGGTCTAATTTGACTCGTATATCTTTGTAATTGTAATCCTACCAGATTATTTTCTATTTGATTGATACTGCCAAAACTAACACCAGATGCGGGTTGTAGCAGTATCACAACTGTATTGGGTTGCTGTTGTAACCTGATTCTCAACAAAGGGCTATTATTGCGATTGATAACAGGATCTTCTATGGTGGGAGATATTTTAGCATTGGTAATGGTAATCCGAAATAACCCAGAACTCCGATCCCAACCACTACTTGCGGATATATTTTGATCAGCTTTAATTAATAATTTTGTGTCATTTTCTGTTAATTCCACACTTTCAATAGTGGCTAAATTTTCATTATTACTAATTGTTTCTGAATTGGGAACTTCTGAGATATTTGTGTTGCTTCGGGAAGGTAATAAAACTAACCCTGTGCTGCTAGAACTAACACGAAAATTAGGAGTATTTTCATTAACTTTGAGTAAAACACGCACACTAACTGGTGTGGTAGATAATTGAGTAAACTCAATAGAGTTCACGCCATATTTATTAACTACTAATGTCCTATTAATTAAATTAGGTGATAAATTTGTGTTGGGAATATCAATAAAAATAGTTCGGCGATCGCGGCTTCTAATTATATTTGGTTCGGGATTATTTCCACTAGTACGCATGAAAAAACCATCCCCAGTCACTAAAAAAGTTTCTAACTCAGTCCCACCTTTACTATTATTAATACTTGGCGGAATTTGTCTAGCGCTAGTATTTTCTTCTATTACCGGATCATTATTATTATCATTAGAAGTCTCTGGTCTGATAGCAGTTATTCCAGAAGTTATTTCTGGTAATTTCACTGTCCAACTATTACCTTTTTTCACCGCAAATTTCACTTGTTGCGGATCTATGGTATAACCAGGATTAAATTCTACTACGATCCGCGCAGTTTGACTATCTACCTGACCAATGCGAATTTCTCGTACCTTACCACCAATTTTCTGATTCGACATGGAACGTCCCCATTGTACACCTGGTAAGTCAATCACTAAACGGGTGGGGTTAAATACTAGTTCTGCTTTGGGTTGTACTACCGTAGAAGTTTTAAACTCTAGCACATTCTGAGAACGATCAAATCTCCATGTTTCTAATTTAGCAGCTAAGGTTGGAGATGATAATAATAATACTGTGGTAAAAGTTCCGGGTAATAACCAATATAAGTTCAAAATTTATTCTCCTAATTTTAGATTTACTTTAAGAGCTAAAGCTCAACTACGTAGCTTTACCTTGAGAACTAAAGCTCAACTACATTATAAAAAATACCCACCATTGTCAATTATTGACATAAATTGGCGGGTTATAGTGCCTAATTTCTCAAAAAACATTCAATCTTAAACCAGAAAATATGGAAAGGAAGATCATTATCAACGGTTAATTAACGAGCTTATGATGATTGCGCCGAAGAGCTTGCTGAAGCATCACTGCTTGGCGTGTCTGGAAACACTAATCTTAACAGTGGAGGTGCCAAAAACGTGGTGAGAATTACCATCATAATAATTGCCGCACCTAGTGGTTTAGAAAGCACACCACTAGCTGATCCTACACCAGCAAATACTAATCCTACTTCACCTCTGGGAATCATCCCCACACCAATAGCTAGACGATTAATCCCGGGTTGACCAAATACTGTTAATCCTGTAACTACTTTACCAATAATTGCCA
Organism: Anabaena sp. FACHB-1237; assembly: GCF_014696225.1. Taxonomy (GTDB): domain Bacteria; phylum Cyanobacteriota; class Cyanobacteriia; order Cyanobacteriales; family Nostocaceae; genus FACHB-1237. The sequence goes on from NZ_JACJPV010000010.1 coordinate 128,230, forward strand.
CCGCTATCAGGAAACTTGCCATTATTAAACCTTCTCGGTTACTGGGAATAGCAGGATTTAATACTCCTAAGTCTGTTTTTGCCCCAACGGTAACAAAGAAAATTGGTACCAGCATATCTGCAATGGGAAGCACTAATTTTTGCAGTTCTTTACGTTTATCGGTTTCTTCCAGAATTAAACCTGCGGCAAATGCTCCTAAAATGGCTTCTAATTGAATTACTGAAGCTAGATATGCCATAATAAAAGCGAAAATGAAAGCAGGTATGATTAATTCACCTCTGGTTTTGAGTTGATCAGCGATCGCTACAAATACTTTATTAAATACATTACCTAAAACAATCGCACCTACTAAAAAAGCTGTAGCACTAATTATCAAATAAACAACCTTAGCAATATCCACTTCTCCAGTTTTAGCTAAACTACCCACCACAGCTAACACAATAATTCCTAGTACATCATCCATCACTGCTGCACCAAGAATAATTTGCCCTTCCCGTGAATTTAATTTGCCTATTTCTGACAGCACTTTAGAAGTAATACCTATACTAGTAGCAGTTAACGCCGCACCAGCAAAAATAGCCGGGATAGGATCAATCCCAAATATGGCTATTAACCCCACTGTACCTACAGCAAAGGGAACGGCTACCCCTACTACTGCCACCACAGTAGCCTGTATACCCACTGCCATCAAGTCTTTTAAATTAGATTCTAAACCAATCTCAAACAAAAGAATGATTACACCCAATTCTGATAATACAGAAATTACCTCCGACTGGGCAGCAAAAACCTGGGGTGTAGCTTCTGGAGTTAAACCTGCGGTAGCTTGGAGAAACTTCATAATTACAGAACTAGAACTTTCTACACCTGTTTCTGGAAATACTAATAGGTGTAATACTGATACCCCTATAATTACACCACTTACTAATTCACCTAATACGGGTGGTAGCCCCACTTTGTTGGATAGTTCTCCCCCTAGTTTACTAGCAAAATAAATTACTACTAAACTCAATAATACTGATGCTAATACCAGAGAACTATCTGCGGTTTCTGTGGTACTAGCAAACAATGGAACTGGAAAGTTGATCACACTGAAAAACTGCATTGGAGTTGTTACGATCATTTTTTGAGTTTTACTATTTTAGGACATAACTCAGGATAAATTTTCACTCACCGCGCAAATTACTATTTCTATTCATTATGTTTTGAATTACATAATTTTAGGTTTTTTGGACTAATTCACAAAACCTGGTTACAAAAAATGTAACGAAATGTACTTTTAAGTGATTCAGTGTGAAACTAGATAAGTGCAGAGTCAACAAAAATAGAGGAGTCTATCAAACCATGTTAAAAACTGCGTTATTCCCTAATAAAACTAGAAACTGGTGGCAAAGTTTACCTTTAAGTTTCTTGTTATGTGTAGTGTTTATCTTACCAGCAACCGCCCAGGAGAGAGAAAGATTGTTGCGAACTTTAACTGTTACTGGTAGAGGCATAGAAAACGTCCCTACCACTTTATCCCAAGTTAGTTTAGGCGTGGAAGTACAGGGAAAAACTCCCCAAGAAGTACAAAAAGAAGCAGCACGTAGATCTTCATCAGTAGTAGATTTACTTAAGAATCGCAATGTTTACAAGTTACAAACTACAGGAGTAACTCTCAATCCTATTTACAGCTATACTAATAATGTCCAAAAAATAACAGGTTATACCGCCAGCAATACTGTTAGCTTTCGTGTAAAGACTGATGAAACTGGTAATTTATTAGACGAAAGTGTTAAAGCCGGAGCAACACAAATTAATGGTATCAGTTTTGTCGCTAGTGAAGATGCGATCGCCAGCGCCCAAAAAATAGCCCTGAAAAAAGCTACCCAAGATGCCCAGGATCAAGCAAAAGCAGTTCTCAGCAGTTTAGGACTAGAACAAAAGGACATTGTAAACATTTCTATTAATGGTGCCACACCCGCACCTCAACCTATAGTTTATCGCACAGAAGGATTAAAAGCAAATATGGCAGATGCTTCTACTGCCATCGTCCCTGGAGAACAGGAAGTACAAGCATCTGTAATGTTGCAAATAACCTATTAGGTAATTGGTAATTGGTAATTGGTAATTGGTGACAATAATGAACAATTATCAATTATTGATTAAAAATTCTCAGGAGACATATCACTACCACCATTGTCATCACGTTTTGAACCTAATAAGTCCAGTTGCTCTACGTGAATAACTGGTTTAGAACGGTTCACACCAGTTTGGCGATCGCTCCAAGTTTCAAACTTCAAAAAACCTTTAACTCCAATTAAACTACCTTTACGCACATAATTACCTGCTACCTCTGCCGTTTTCCCCCACAATTCCAGATTAAACCAGTCTGGTTGATCACTATTACGAGTTCTTCTATTAACAGCTAAAGTTAACTGACACTTCACAGTTCCCGATTCAAAATATTTTATATCTGGGTCGCCACCAACACGACCCACCAAAGTAACAACATTGATGCTCATGATTTTTGATTTTTTGATTTAGTGCAGTTGTATGAAATTGTGAACTATAATAACTTATGTAGGGAAAAATTGAGTAGAAAAAATTGTCTCTACCAAAAGAAAGATAATTCAGTTAACAAGAGGATTAATTAACAATATTTACGAAGAATTATACGTTTGTTTTAGCGAGTCTATTTCAGAAGATAGGAAACAAGAATTATAGAACCAACACTAACGTTGACAAAAGCTAGATAAGAAAATAGTCTAGTGTACTGAAGTCATGCAAAAATATAATAGACCACTAGTGAAAATTGTCCTAGTGACAATTCATGAATTGCCCCTACAAGGGTTTGCTGGTTATGCACATTATAATTACCACTAGGTGTCTAGCAGATGTCTGTAATGGTAACTAGGTTTTTGCTTAGATGAGTTAAGGGTTTTAGATTCTTTTTCAGAGATGTCTAGTCTAATGCAATTAGTCAGAATTAACTCTTATGTTTGCAAGCACAACTAAAGTAAATAGGGGGCAAAGAAAGGCGTGGGTTTTTTTCAAAGATTTCGTTCATCATGGGATATGGGTATCGATCTCGGTACAGCTAACACCCTGATTTATGTTTCCGGTAAAGGCATTGTACTTCAAGAACCATCAGTAGTGGCCATTGATCAGAATGATAAAATACCCTTAGCAGTAGGAGAAGAAGCCAAAAAAATGCTGGGACGCACTCCTGGTAATGTGATAGCTGTGCGTCCATTACGGGATGGAGTCATTGCTGATTTTGACACAGCAGAATTAATGCTAAAAAGCTTTATTCAACGAGTAAATGACGGAAAGAGTTTAGTATCGCCTCGTATTGTCATTGGTATTCCCAGTGGAGTTACCGGTGTAGAAAGACGTGCAGTAATGGAAGCAGCCTCTGAAGCAGGAGCAAGGGAAGTATATTTAATTGATGAACCAATAGCCGCAGCTATTGGTGCAGGGTTGCCTGTAGCAGAACCAAGAGGTAATATGATCATAGATATTGGTGGTGGTACAACAGAAGTAGCTATTTTAAGTCTCCAAGGCACGGTAATTAGTGAATCTGTTCGTATTGCGGGTGATGAATTAACAGAATCAATTATTCAATATATGAAAAAAGTTCATAACCTAGTCATTGGAGAAAGAACAGCAGAAGAAATTAAGATCAAAATTGGTTCTGCCTATCCGATGGAAAGCGATGATGATAGCATGATGGAAGTTCGGGGACTCCACTTACTTTCTGGTCTGCCTCGCACTGTCATTATCAAGGGACCAGAAGTTAGAGAAAGTATGTTAGATCCTTTATTAGTAATTGTAGAATCAGTTAGGAGAACACTAGAACGTACACCTCCAGAACTGGCAGCAGATATTATTGATCGTGGTATTATGTTAGCTGGTGGTGGAGCATTACTTAAAGGCATAGATACCTTAATTAGTCACGAAACGGGTATAGTCACTCATATAGCAGCGGATCCATTAAGTTGCGTAGTCTTAGGAACAGGTCGCGTCTTAGAAAACTTTAAGCAGTTAGAAAGAGTATTTAGCGGGCGTTCTAATAGATGATGTAGAGTGTAGAATTCCGAATGAGAATGATAGCGTAGCATAGCGTAATCCTTATGCACACTATCATAGCAAGATTGATGTTTGGATGACTAAATCAACCGAAAACTGTTTAGTAAACTTTAGTTTACTTTAGCTATTAGCGATGAACTTCATTTCATGTAAATAAATAAGCTATATGTAGCTTAATTTGATACCAATACAGCAGTTTCCGTTATTATGAGGTACAGATGTTAATGATAAAACCCTTGTAACACAGGCATCTTGCTGTGTTCATAGCGTACCTCATGTAGATGTAATGTGCTGTAAGTATCCCTCAACCCGTACTGACTCGGTAACTCCTAAATTAAAAAATATACAGGTAGATATGTTTACTATTAAAAAATGGTGGGAAAGCAAAGCCTTACAAATAGGTTTATTAGCTATATTAGCTGGTAGTGTCTGGACAATTAGGCAAACAGAAGGAGCGTTATTTTGGGAAATTTATCAAGGAATAACACGCCCATTACAAAACTTAGATTTAGGCATGAGTCCTCAAGACCGTACTCAAAATGCTATAATCTCTGAACTAAAAACTCAAATTGTTGACTTAGAAAGTCAAAACAAAAAGTTAAAAAGTTTATTAAGTTATACTGAAAAAGAGGGTATTGCTAGTAAACCAATTATCGCTAGAGTAGTAGGTAGAAGTACAGATCATTGGTGGCAACAAGTAATTCTTAATCGGGGCAAAAACGCAGGTATTCAAGAAGGCTATATAGTCAAAACTGATGGAGGTTTAGTCGGTTTAGTAGAAAATGTCACCATGAACACTAGTCGAGTTTTATTAGTGAGTGATTTAAAAAGTCAAGTGGGAATAACTATTCCTAGAACATCAGCCAAAGGAGTATTACATGGCAATGGCTCAGATCAAGCTATATTAGAATTTTATGAAAAAGTACCCAATGTTAAAGTAGGTGATTTAATATCTACCTCTACTTATAGTCAGAAATTTACTGCCGGTATTCCCATAGGTAAAATTAAATCTTTGGATTTAAAAAAATTACCAACATCCATTGCACAAGTAGAATTATTTCCCGCAATTCGTTCTTTAGATTGGGTAACAGTTTATCCTAAAGTGGAAAATCCAGAATAAATAGTGCTAATTCAAGAGATAGAGGAGTCAGGATAATTATATTTTACCCAATCACCAATCACCAAGAATGAAAATACCTCGATTTTCCCAAAATAAATACCAAAAAACTCGCTCTTTAATTCCACCTTTAGCTTCTTGGCATCCTGGATGGTATCCAATTCTTGATGGGTTGGTGATTTTTGCATCTGTCCTGTTATGCTTATTATTATTACCTACTCGTTTTCCCGGCATGGAATTATTAGGAATAGGCACTAATTGGTTATTGATTTGGGTTGTGTGTTGGAGTGTCAACCGTTCAGTATTATCTGGTATATTTGCCGGGATAATTTTAGGTTTATTACAAGATACTTTAACTGGTGCTGATACTTCCCATACCCTGAGCTTAGGAATTGTGGGAATGTTGACAGCACTAATACAAAAACGTCGCTTTATTCAAGAAGACTTTATTTCTATTGCTTTAATCGTATTTGTTATGGTTATCTTAGCAAATACTATTTTTGCGGTGCAATTATCCTCAATGGGTGGTGTTTGTGGCACTAACTGTCATAGAGATGTATCAAACATTTGGCTATACTATCAACGAGGTGCTTTAGCCTCGGCAATTTTGACTAGTTTATGGGCTCCTGTAGTGTATTATCCTCTCAATCGTTGGTGGAAAACAATTAAGATTTTGAAGGGTAATTAGCTGTCAGCAGTCAGCTATTAGGAGTCAAAAGTATTATATTTTACCCAATTACCAATTACCAATCACCTAACTATGAGTAATCCCGTCTATGATTTTGATTCACAAATGATGCTACGCTGTTTAGAACTAGCGCGTAGAGCTTTAGGCCGCACTTCCCCTAATCCTATGGTGGGTGCTGTCGTGGTTCAAAATGGTGTCATAGTAGGGGAAGGTTTTCATCCCCGCGCTGGTGAACCCCATGCAGAGGTTTTTGCACTCCGAGCCGCAGGGTCAAAAGCTCAAGGAGCGACGGTTTATGTAAGCTTAGAGCCTTGTAATCACTATGGACGTACTCCACCATGTTCTGAAGGTTTGGTGGCTGCTGGCGTGTGTAAAGTCGTGGTAGGTATGGTTGATCCTAATCCTTTGGTTGCAGGAGGCGGTATTGCACGCTTACGCGCTGCGGGTATTGAGGTGGTTGTTGGGGTGGAGGAAGAGGCTTGTAAAAAATTAAATGAAGGTTTTATTCATCGTATTCTACATAAGCAACCTTTAGGAATATTAAAATATGCCATGACTTTAGATGGTAAGATTGCTACTAGTTCTGGACATAGCAGTTGGATCACTAGTAAAAACGCACGCGCCGAAGTACATCAATTACGCGCTGCTTGTGATGCTGTGATAGTAGGGGGTAACACGGTACGAAGAGATAATCCTTATTTAACTAGTCATGAGTTGGATTGCCATAATCCTTTGCGAGTTGTCATGAGTCGTAGTTTAGATTTGCCGGAAAAAGCTCATCTGTGGCAAACTGAGAACGCTCCCACTTTGGTTATAACTGAGGTTGGTAGTAATCCTAGCTTACAAAAGATATTACAGTCTGAAGGTGTGGAAGTGTTAGAATTACCATTTTTAACACCATCTCAAGTTATGCTACATTTATATGACCGTGGTTTTTGTACTGTATTATGGGAATGTGGTGGTAGTTTAGCTGCTAGTGCGATCGCTGATGGTGCAATTCACAAAATCCTCGCTTTTATCGCACCCAAAATTATTGGTGGTTCTGATGCTCCAACCCCTGTTGGTGATTTAGGTTTCAATAATATGACTCAAGCTCTATCTCTGGAAAATTTCCAATGGCGTGTTATTGGTTCTGATTGTTTATTAGAAGGTTATTTACCTGTTAAAAACCAGTTTTTATTAAGCTGAAAAGTGCTGATAGCTTACTGTTGACGCTCGTAAGCCATATCACGAATGAGATTAAGTCTAGTGTAAATATAAGCACACAAAAAGTCAGTCTCTTCAGCATCTAAAAATGCCTGATTAGTGATTTGTTTCACTAACCATTCTACTAAACTATCATCATCGAGTTGCAACAGAGTTACAGTTTGAGTAGTTTCCACTGTAGACCAAAGCTGACGCATGATTGTAGGTGTCATCATACCTCTATTAAATCATTATCTTAGTTTTTTCGCTTTACACAATTCTGATATTAACTGACTAAATTATTTTTCCACTAGAGATTAATGAATAAGTATTATTAAAAATTTATTCAATATATTAATATATTAATTAATATTAAGATTTGTGCCTATTTGTTACCATAACAATCATAATTTCCAGGATTTAGGATTAGTAGGATAATTATCAATGATTAAATTCCATCATTAAGTTACAAGTTATGAATTAAAATCATATTGTCTGTTAAATATTAACAATAGCATGGTAAGTTATAGAAATGTGTGGAAAACTTTAACCAAAAAAAAGTTTCCACTAAACTTTAGTTTAAGTTAGTCTCATGATTGAGCCTGATCACATCCTACATCAATCTCAGCAAAATTTTTTAATCCCTGCTTCTATAGAACTTGATAAAATTGCTGAGTGCTGCTATCAGAGTCAGTTTGGTAAATTACTACCTGATGCTTTTTATATCCATATTTCGGTATTACCCAGTCTTGACTTGACACTACAAGAGTATGAAGCAAAAGCTCGTAGTCTTGTATCTAGCATTCAGGGAACAAACATTATTAAATTCAGCACCAATAAACCTAAAATTTCCTACTTATGCTATCCTGATTTTGATACTGATGCTCACCCAGCTTTACAAGCTAGTATTCAAGTGGATATACAAACTGGAGAAGTGAATTATCGAGATTACACTGATTCTCCTAATCCACCTATTCTACATCGCAAGGAAACTTTTGTCACGACAGATTATCCTCTCTATACTGAATTTGCCGCTTTGACACAAGCACAGGAATCATTAGGTTTATTAAACAATACTAGAGGAATTGGTACTAGAGAAATTTGGGAACAACGTTTACAAATCTATGGTGTAGAAATTCAAGGTCATCAATTAATTCAAAGCGATACTGCAATTAAAATAACACCAAAAATAGAACGTCATAAAGCGGCAATTATTCGCCATGATTTATCTCGCCCTGTACGGTTAGCTTTAGACGCTGGTTTATTTAATCCTGAAACTTCGTTTCTTGACTATGGTTGTGGACATGGAGGAGATATTAGTCGTATTGCAGATCAGGGTTATACCGCAAGTGGTTGGGACCCTTATTATTCACCAAATACTCCTTTAATTACTGCTGATATCGTTAATATTGGTTTTGTCATTAATGTTATTGAAGATCAACAAGAACGTAGAGAAGCATTAACTCAAGCCTGGGAATTAACACAAAAGGTACTTTTAGTAGCGGCTCAAGTATTAATTTCTGATCTTCGTCGAGGTGTAGTAAGTTATGGTGATGGTGTAATCACTCGCAAGAATACATTTCAGAAGTATTATGAACAAGAAGAGTTAAAAGTTTATATTGATCAGGTTTTGGGGGTAGACTCTATTCCAGTGGCTTTGGGTGTATATTTTATTTTTAGGGATGAAACGGAAGCTGAGTTATTTCGTGCGTCTAATTACCGTTCTCGCGCTACTACCCCTAGAATAAGAGCTTCTGTCAAGAAATTTACCGAGTTTCAAAATTTATTAGCTCCATTAATGAACTTTTTGACAGAAAGAGGCAGATTACCAATTAAGGGAGAATTAGGGGAAGAGGAAGAAATTTGTAAAGAGTTTGTCAGTTTAAGACGAGCATTTCATGTAATTCTACAGGCTACTGACTGTGAAGAATGGGAAGCGATCGCTGATAGAAGAAGACAAGATTTATTAGTATACTTAGCTTTGTTTAATTTTAGTCATCGTCCGCGTTTAGGAAAACTACCTACAGCGATAAAGGAGGATATTGTAGCCTTATACAGTAGTTATAGACAAGCCTGTATTGATGCTGATCAAATGTTAATAAGTGTAGGAAACACAGATTTAATCATTAAACGTTGTCAAGAAAGTAAAGTAGGAAGAAAACTAACTAATTCATTTTGGGTACATATTTCCGCATTACAAAATCTTGATCCCCTATTAAGATTATATGAAGGTTGTGTAAGTAGAACAATTGGTAGATTAGAAGAAACAAATGTCATTAAATTCCATTTTCAGAGTCCCAAAATATCCTATTTATACTATCCTGACTTTGGGAGAAATGCCCATCCCACCTTAGGGAAAGTGATGACAGTTGATTTAAGAGATTTACAAGTTACCTATCATGACTATGATATTGATGATGATCCACCGATATTACACCAAATAGACAAATTAGTAAACTCGGATTATTTTCAATATGAAGAAATGGTAAAGTTAACGCAAAAAGAAGAAGATTTAGGACTATTTGACAATTGGCAAAATATTACACATCTTTCTGGATGGCGTAAATGTTTAAAAGACAATTATATAGTCATTAAAGGTTATAGAATAGGATGGTGTGCAAATGTAGATCCTGACACATTGACTATACTAAAAACCTCCTTTAAAAATCGTCAAAAACAGAGAAAACACCAAGGAAATGAAACTGTATTAAGTCTTCCATCTTCCATATAAATAACACGATCGAATCTGTAATTTACCAGGATATTTTGCAAACGGGAAAAAAGAGAGTGAGAAGCATTACAACTGATTTTACGTCAGTTAAAACGTCGCTTTGGTGAAATTCCAGTGATGATAGAAAATAAACTCCCTAACTTAGCACTAACACAATTAGAAGATTTAGCAGAAGATTTGTTAGATTTTGCTAATGTAGATGATTTGTTGAAGTACATGGCTACTATTAGTGATTAAATATTGCTTAACGAAAGTAGGTTGGGTTCACAAAACCCAACATCTTCCTATTAAGCTGTTGTGCCTTTAACTTGAATAATTAATACAAGCAAGATGCTTGTGCTACTGTAACTTCAGGTTTTTTAATTATACAGTGAGTGCTGCACATTAGCTTATCAAAAATTTACATCAAATTAAGTGTGGATGATGTACATAGTTATTGAGTAATACTTGTACTGAGTTTGTTGAAGTATGTCAGCACAAAAACATTTTTATCATTTCAACATCATACAAAATGAACATCCCTAAGTATCCTGATTCTGACAAAATACTATTTATGAACCAGTTTAGCTAAGTTTACCCAATGTTCAATACCCTTTTTAGTCGGTATTCCAGCATCACTAAAAGTCCAAATATCCCGTTTATGCTGATATCCATAACTAATATGAATAGGTTTATCTTTACCATAGAAATAAAGAGAATCAAAAGGTAATGAAAATGCTAAAATCCAATCAATAACTTCTTGACTAGCAGTATCTTTAATTATAAAATCACAAGCAGCACCTAATCTTTCACAATAGTATTTACCATTTTTATTCATTTCATAACTAAAATGTTGATCAATGTTAGGTGCTACACGGCCATTTTTTTTACCCGTAATCGGATCTTTTTTCTCTAAATATTTTTTTAAGTCAATAGAACAAAAACCATAGGTTAAACAAAATTTATTTTCACCAAAATAATCTATAATTGGATCAAGGATAAATTTGTTTAAATCTTGTAGGGATGGTATCACTTCCGAGGTATTTTTCGGAAAAGGATTGATGTGACTAGCATATTTATGATATGTTTGTGTACAGGTACAAAATTCTTCTAAAGTTAGGTGTTTACCTAGTTTTAAATCCTGCATAATCTTAGAAAAAATTAAACAACATCAACAATATCATATTATAAAAAATGTAATAACAAATGTAAACATCTTGGTTTTTTAAACTTTATTTATGATTTAATAAAATCAATGTAGGATTTATTCTACTATCAAATATTTAGCATATTTTTAACTGATAACTGTATTAATCCTAAGACAAGAATCTGATTTTTAGAGGATAAATTACCTACATATCTTCACTAACTTGCAACCACAAGGAATAAACTTATGGACGTTACAGAACTATTGAAAAGTTATAATAAGGGAGAAAGATGCTTTAACCGCATTAATCTAGTTAATGCTAATTTACATAAAGCGCAATTAGGTGGAGTAGATTTTGGTAGAGCAGATTTAAGTGGTGCTAATTTAAGTGGTGCTAATTTAAGTGGTGCTAATTTAAGCAAAGCAAATTTGCAAGGTGCAAATCTGGAAAAAGCGATTTTATCAGAAGTTATCTTATGTGGTGCTGATTTAACTAAGGCTAATTTGGTAAAAGCACACCTAAATGAGTCTGATTTAAGTGGTGCATTGCTAATTAATGCAAATTTAGAAGAGTCTAGCTTACATATTGCTTCCATTACAGCAGCTAATTTACAAGGTGCAAACCTCAGTGGTGCGAAAATGGGAGGTGTAAGAATGTGGAAAGCAAATTTGCAAGGTGCTAATCTTAGTGGTGCAGATTTAAGCGAAGCTAATTTATGCGAAGTAAATTTGCAAGGTGCTAATTTAGAAGATACGGATATGAGTGAAACATTTTTAACTGGCGCAATTATGCCAGATGGTAGCATTCATACATAGCTAACATCTAATGGAGTACGGAGTAATGGAGTCAGTAGGGGTTTAGCAGTGCTAAACCCCCACAGGGAGTCAGAATAAAGAATTTCCCCCTATTTCTTATTCCCTAAACTCAGTTATTATTAGCCAATAAGCCCATAATATTTATTTCAATTAAGTTAATGAACATCATATAACTTGAGTGCTTTTAGCTTTTTGGCGACTATTAATAACCTTTCCTCGCTGTTTGAGAACTCGTCGTAGTCTGTCAGCACTCAAATAAACCTGTCTCTCAGATGCTAGTTTGTTAGCAAGTTGTTTAGAACTATAGTTTACTGGTTCTTGCATAACAGAGTTTTCCAAATATTCTAAGTCATCTTCAGAATAACGTGGTTTCCCCCCCCTACCAGGGGCATCCCATAGCCCTCCTAAGCCTAACTTCTCCCATCTATGTAGGGTTTGACGCACCGTAGAAATAGCCCAGTTTAGCCCTTGCGCTATCTGCTCATTTTTCAAACCCCGAGCATTTAATAGTAATACTTGAGCGCGATCTTTAGTACGTTGAGGAACGGTTTTGGCCTTTCTCAACTCTTCTAAAGTTAGTTTTTCATCATCAGTCAGAAAAATTCTTAGACGGCATCCCATAGTTGTTATAGTTTTCTCGATGTACTAGGTATGTGATAGGTATGTGATTATGTGTTCCCGTTTATATACCTGGATTTTAAGTATACTGTAACATATTTTATTGATAACCACAAACAACAAATATTCTCTAGGTTTATTTTACCAGTCAATACTCTCTGGGTTAAATTTAAAAGTTTTCAGTATACAAACTTACAGTAATATTAAAGTATATAGTCAATTACCTGTGTGAATAATAAATAATTTTCTGAATAGGTATTGTAACGCTATGTTAAGTAATTTTATCGGGCTAGTAGATAAATTCATATCTCCATCTAAATCTGTTTCTATATGATTTATTGATTAACTGTGATGACAATATCAGTAACTTCACTAACTATGCGATCGCGAAAATAAAAACTTTCATAAAAAGTGCTTTGCTTATTCTTTTATAAGCAAGTTTTAATAAAATTATAACCAGGTAAACTTAAAAAAACTAGAGAATAATTGTTGAATAACCTGAGAAAAAAGGTCTGGTACTAACCCAAACCTTTATCATTGCTGTGCTTAACAACGTACTTAGTCATTCTAATATTACTATAGTAATAGTGCATCTTCCTACAGATGGAAGGGATTAAAAACTAAAATTTTCACATTTAATTCAATTTAATTTAGCCAAATCACTAATTGCTGATAGCTGATATCGCATGAAAAAGGCTTAGATTAAATCCAAGCCCTTAGATATACCAGGTGTTTACCATATATAATTAATTTAAACTTTATATTTTAATCATTCATCTTCCTATAAGGTGTGTACAAACTGCGGCATTTTTGATATGTGCAGCTATGGAGCATTAGCTATTAGTATTTCATAGTACGTAGTATACAAAGCAAAAAAAGGTCTAGCACTGAGCTAAACCTTTATATAAAGCAGTTATTCGACACACCAATTTCAATGTAAATCTAAAATTGCTAATTTACATCTTTCTCAAGATTGTGTTTAATAATTTTTGGGTATGTTATCGGAAGATATAGCAGTACATTATTCAGCGTTTAGCAATGCTTCTAGGTATCAATCTCAGGCTACTGCTTCCTGAACTTGTTACCTAATTTGTTGTACATCTTGATATTATACTTCAATCTTTACCTAAGAGTAAATTAGTAAATTTTGATAACCTTCCACTTAAATACAATAATCTCTGATGACAATTACAAACCGGCGAATACCAAGTTTTCTCAACTTTGCTAAGTCTAATCTTTCACAACGTTTAATGTTGATAGGTTTAGCAATAACTCTATTTTTTATTTTCCTAGCATTTTCTGCACCAGTTTTCCAACATTGGGGATGGTTACAAAACCCCAGGGAATTTCTTTCTAATTCTATTCATCAACCACCTTCTACTAAACATTGGTTTGGTACAAGTCGTTTAGGTTATGATGTTTTTTGCCGCACTATTTTTGGTGCCCAAGCGGCTTTACAAGTTGTCATTTTAGCAACTTGTTTAAGTATGATTGTTGGTGTTCCTTTAGGGATGCTCAGTGGTTATTTAGGAGGTAATATAGATAAAATTTTACTATTTTTGATGGATAGTATTTACACTTTACCTGGTTTGTTACTTTCTGTAACCTTGGCTTTTGTGGTAGGCAGGGGTATTCTAAATGCTGCGATCGCCATTAGTATAGCCTATATTCCCCAATATTATCGCGTCGTCCGTAACCACACCGTCAGCGTTAAAACAGAGGTTTATATCGAAGCAGCACAGTCCATCGGTGCCTCTACATGGATTATATTATCTCGCTATTTATTTCTCAACGTCATTCAAAGCGTACCTGTAATATTTACACTTAATGCTGCGGATGCCATATTAGTTTTAGGCGGTTTGGGATTTTTAGGTTTGGGATTACCTGAAGATGTACCAGAATGGGGTTATGATTTAAAACAAGCGTTGGAAGCCTTACCTACAGGCATTTGGTGGACAACCTTTTTTCCCGGATTAACTATGACAATTATGGTAGTTGGGTTATCATTACTTGGGGAAGGTTTAAATGATTTTATCAATCCTCGTCTCAGAAAAGAGAATCGGCAATAGTTAGTTATAATTATTAGTCATAAATTGTTCATAAACTTGCCCAATGATTACCTTAGCAATTCTTAATAGTTTAACAACAGATATAAAATAGAGAAATTATCGTGAAAGATAACATTAGTTTAATTGCTGCTGCTACTGGCGGTTTTATGCTTTCTGTAGCTTTATCTGGTATTTTAAAAGGGGAACCTGTTACAAATTGGCAACAGTCGCATCATTATGGAAATAGTAATTACTATAAAATTGCTAAAGTGCAAGTGATTAAAAATGACTATATCATAAAGTAAACAAGTGGATTTAAATGTCAAATATGTCCGTCCTATTCTTGTGGAAAATTTGCATTTTTCACACCAGAAAATGACGATGAACCAAGGTGTTAGATATTCAAGAATACTGTCTAACTTAGGTCATAGTCGTTTTTATTAAATGTTAATTAGCCGCGCTTAAAAGCGCGGAATATAGACGATTTATGTTAACATTCGATTATGTTTTTACTATTCAAATGCAATACTTTAAATCTGATAGCTAATTAGGGTTTGCACCAAAAAGTCCTTTCCTTGAGACTAAGGAGTTCAAGGAGTTTTTTGTATTTGAAAATTTTGATGTCTGAGAGTGAAAATCCTTTATTTTGGTACTATACTCCTCAAAACCCTGGCACTCATATTCTCTAACTATGAAAAAACAAAAATTTCCTCATCTTCTAGGTTCTAAATGGACTGCACAAAAAAAGGTTGATGGTTGGCGACATTTTCAGGTCGTTAATCGCAAAAATCAAGGTAAATGGATCTATGCTGAACTTGTTTCGGCTTGTGACCCTCAAGTTCGTTTTTGGTTGAATGCTAAACTTTTACAAGATAACTCTCAATGGCAAGCAGGTTGGCAAACTTTACAAGATATTAAAACAATTACGGAACAATCTGAAGTTTGATAATATACGAGGTGACAGGTTACAAAAATAAAAGTCTGTTTGTATCCGATACAAAAAAGCTAACTAATGCTAACAAAAGTTCCCTTTTTCTTCCTGCTTCATCCTAGAAGTGTCGGCACTATCTAGTCCACAGTCCAACACGGTTAATCTAACCGCAGTTCGATAATCTCAATGCATACAATACAACTTCATGTTATCATAAAAAACGGTAAAAACCGATTGTGACAGTTGAGGGTGCGGAAGATAGGTTAAATCTCCGTCACACTCAAAACCGCAGTTACCTATTTAAACACTCTTTGTGATAGTGGTAATTGAGATTTTTTCTCTCCACAATCAGAGCAAGTTTTACTGCTAGGATAAAATCTATCTACAACTACTAGTTGGCAGTTGGCAGTCGGGAATTAGTTTTTTATTTTAACCTGATAGCTGAAAGCTAATAGCTACATACTAATCATTCCATTCACCACGGGGAGGAACGGGAATACGTTTATAGGAGCGTGTTAATTCATCATCTCTCTTAAAATCACCACGTAACCATTGACGAAGAGCAACCTCAATAACTTTACTAGGGTCATTAGTAAGATGCTTAATTTGTTCTATTAACTCTGAATCAAGACGGACAGCGATTTCAACCTTTTCGGTGTATCTGCTTCCCTGATCTGCACCTGTAGTTTGTTCTTGCATATTCATAGCTTTGATATGTTTGATTTTTGTTTTAGCGAAATATGGTGATAATGAATATTACTGATTGACGCTACTCAATTGTAAAGCCATAAAAAAAAATTAGAAATTAAAAATTAAAAATTAAAAATTAAAAATTGGTGATTGGTGATTGGTAAAATGGTCTTCCGACTCCTTGAACTCCTGACTCCTATCCCAAATTACGCTAAAATACATCCAGTAAATAGCTCTCTCTTGCTGCTCAAGCAAAAATCGTATATGACTGACGTTCCCGCAAATCGTATTCGCAACTTTTGTATTATTGCTCACATTGATCATGGTAAATCTACTCTAGCCGATCGCTTACTCCAAGCTACTGGAACTGTAGAAGATCGGCAAATGAAAGAGCAGTTCCTTGATAACATGGATTTAGAACGGGAGCGCGGCATTACCATCAAGCTGCAAGCTGCCCGCATGAATTATACTGCTAAAAATGGCGAGCAATACGTTCTCAATTTAATTGATACTCCCGGCCACGTAGACTTTTCCTATGAAGTTTCTCGTTCTTTGGCTGCTTGTGAAGGTGCTTTGTTAGTTGTGGATGCATCCCAAGGAGTTGAAGCTCAAACTTTAGCCAATGTTTATTTAGCACTGGAACACAACTTAGAAATCATCCCAGTGCTTAATAAGATTGACTTACCAGGTGCAGAACCAGAAAGAGTGGTTGGGGAAATTGAAGAGATTATTGGTTTAGACTGTAGTGAAGCGATTTTAGCATCTGCTAAAGAGGGTATTGGTATTCCTGAAATATTAGAAACCATAGTTCAGAAAATACCATCTCCAGCAAATACTATTGATGAGCCTTTAAGAGCATTAATTTTTGATAGTTACTATGATAGTTACCGGGGCGTAATTGTGTATTTCCGGGTGATGGATGGTAATGTGAAAAAAGGCGATCGCATCTACTTAATGGCTTCTGAAAAGGAATATGAAATAGATGAATTAGGAGTATTATCACCTACACAAAAGCAAGTTGAAGAACTTCATGCAGGAGAAGTAGGTTATTTAGCCGCATCTATTAAAGCTGTAGCAGATGCTAGAGTAGGTGATACCATTACCCTTAGCAAACAAAAAGCAACTAATCCTTTACCTGGATATACAGAAGCTAACCCGATGGTATTTTGCGGAATGTTTCCCATAGATGCAGATCAATTTGAAGACTTGCGGGAAGCACTAGAAAAACTCAGATTAAATGACGCAGCATTACAATATGAACCAGAAACTTCTAGCGCGATGGGTTTTGGGTTCCGTTGCGGTTTCTTGGGTTTATTACACATGGAAATTGTCCAAGAAAGGTTAGAAAGAGAGTATAACCTGGACTTAATTATTACCGCTCCTTCCGTAGTATATAAAGTAATTACCAATAAAGGAGAAGAATTATACATAGACAATCCTAGCCATTTACCAGCGCCAAATGATCGAGAAAGAATTGAAGAACCCTATGTTAAGGTAGAAATGATCACACCGGAGACATTTGTGGGAACTTTAATGGAGTTAGCACAAACTCGGCGTGGTATCTTCAAAGATATGAAATATCTCACTCAAGGAAGAACCACATTAACCTATGAACTTCCTTTAGCAGAAGTAGTAACAGACTTTTTCGATCAAATGAAATCTCGTTCTCGTGGTTATGCCAGTATGGAATATCATTTAATTGGTTATCGAGAAAACCCCTTGGTAAAATTGGATATCATGATTAATGGTGATCCTGTGGATTCTTTAGCTATGATTGTCCACCGAGATAAAGCCTATAATGTGGGTAGAAGTATGGCGGAAAAATTAAAAGAACTTATTCCCCGTCATCAATTTAAAGTACCTATCCAAGCGGCTATTGGTAGTAAGGTAATTGCTAGTGAACATATTCCTGCGTTACGTAAAGATGTATTAGCAAAATGTTACGGCGGTGATATTAGCCGCAAAAAGAAACTTTTGCAGAAGCAAGCCAAAGGTAAGAAGCGTATGAAAGCTGTAGGTACAGTGGATGTACCTCAGGAGGCGTTTATGGCTGTGTTAAAGTTAGATCAAAGTTAATATTAACTTGTAGTTGGGCTTTGGCATTGTAGAGATGTTTTATATAACGTCTCTACAATAATTATCGGAAATGTCTAATGAAATACCCCACATATTAAAATACTATAGTTCTATAATTTGTTTTTGCGATGTTTGTTGTTCTTGTATTGGCTGAATTTCTGAATTGATAGGTGAATATTTACAATCACAAATCCCTATCATGTCAAATCCCAAATCAGGAGATTCAGGAATATAAGTTTCAACATTGGTTACTTCCCAGTCACTGAAAAGGTAATGGGTTTTAGCTTGTGGATATGGGCACTCAACAAACGAGTATCAAAAATAATAGTTAAATACCAAGCAAATACTAGGTTAATAAACTATGTTGCTTATAAATTTACAAAAGTTGACAAATCTTGATAAGGTTAGTCAAAATATTTTGATAAAGATTTAGCAAAAAATGTTCATGTCAATAGCCAAAGTTATTTTTTCAAGATAATGATAGTTTTTTAACAGTTTGAGATGTTTTTTAATTACCGGGGAGTCAATTCATGAAAGTATTAGCGCTGAGTTGGGAATTTCCACCAAGAATAGTCGGAGGAATTGCTCGTCACGTTGCTGAGTTGTACCCAGAATTAGTTAAATTAGGCCATGATATTCATTTAATTACACCTGAGACTCGTCAAGCACCTTTATATGAAGTTGTAGAAGGTATTCATGTCCATCGTGTTCCTGTGTCCCAAGGTAATGATTTTTTCCACTGGGTAGTGAACCTAAATAATAGTATGGGTGAATATGGTGGTAAATTGTTAATGGATAAAGGTCCATTTGATATAATTCATGGACATGATTGGTTAGTAGCAGATGCAGCGATCGCTCTCAAGCATATCTTTAAAATACCCCTAATTGCTACCATTCACGCCACAGAATATGGACGTTATAACGGCATTCATAACGATACTCAACGTTATATTCATCGTAAAGAAGCAGAACTAGTTCATAATGCGTGGAGAGTAATTGTTTGTACAGAATATATGCGTAGAGAAGTAAGAGACACATTAAACACACCAGAAGATAAAATTGACGTAATTCATAATGGGATTCGTCCAGAAAAAAAACAACATCATGAAGATTTTCACCCCCAAGCATTTCGTCGTCAATTTGCGGCAGATAACGAAAAAATTGTCTATTATTTAGGCAGAATGACTTATGAAAAAGGCATTCCTGTATTATTAAATGCTGCTCCTAAAGTATTATGGGAAATGGGAGGTAACGTTAAATTTGTCATAGTAGGAGGAGGAAATACAGATAATTTAAAACGTCAAGCATGGGACTTAGGAATTTGGGAAAAATGTTATTTTACAGGATTTCTTTCTGATGAATTTTTAGATAAATTTCAAACCATTGCTGACTGTGCAGTTTTTCCCAGTTTATATGAACCTTTTGGTATTGTGGCCTTAGAAAGTTTTGCTTCTAAAGTACCAGTAGTAGTTTCTAATGCGGGAGGTTTTCCTGAAGTTGTACAGCATAGTAAAACAGGAATTACCACAATAGTAAATGATTCTAATTCTGTAGCTTGGGGAATTTTACAAATTTTGAGAAATCCTAATTATAGTCAATGGTTAGTAAATAATGCTTATCATGATTTAGAATTGCGTTTTCGCTGGCCAAAATTAGCATTACAAACAGAACTAGTTTATGAAAAAGTAGTCAAAGAAAGATCAGAAGTAATTTGGTAATTTGCACAACAATATCCACAGACTTCTTGAAGAAGTCGAGGATATGAAATCTATAATTTCTCACACTTTAAGCAATATCTATTACTGGGTTTATTCTACATCAAAAAAAACAGCACAAACCCTGTACGCTAGAAATTTACCCTGGAAAAATGTCAAATTAACAATGATGGGGTTTAACACTTCTCAACCTCTAACTATTCCATCATTAACTAGACATTTGGTATAGGTAATTGCTTAAAAAAAGCAGAAATTATGGTATTAACAATCGGCACACAAATTATTAAACATCTCACAGCATTCTTCAAGGGTTTATTTGATGATATACCTGAAGCAAATGATGATTATACCTGGAAACCTAGCGATAAACTTAGTGATCAAAATAGTTATCAATTATTTACAGGTCCAGTACATAATTTAGGTGGTGGCGGCCCAGATGTAGATGATGCCATTCAGTGGATGATTCATCAAGTTCGCGGTGGCAGTAATAGCGACAAAAAAGTAAATGTTTTGATTATTCGTTCCAGAGGGGACGATACTTATAATCAGTTAATTTATCGGATGAAAGGTGTGAAATATGTGGAAACTTTGATTATTAAAAATAGACAAGAAGCAAACCGCATTGATATTTTTGATAAAGTCAGAAATGCGGGAGTGATATTTTTTGCTGGTGGTGATCAATGTGAATATATTCGTCATTGGAAAAATACTAAATTAGAAGTTGCTGTTAAATCAGTCTATGATAAAGGAGGTGCTATTGGTGGTACTAGCGCTGGTGCAATGATTCACAGTGAATTTGTGTATGATTCTTGTGCTTGTGAAGATAGTATTGAAACTCCTCAAGCATTAGATGATCCCTATCGTAATATTACCTTTACCTATAATTTTTTTCAGTGGAAACATTTAAAAAATACTGTCATTGATACCCATTTTGATGAGAGGAAAAGAATGGGGAGAATAATGGTATTTATTGCCCGACAAATTCAAGATGGTGTCTCTAATTGTGCTTTAGGTATTGCCATTAGTGAAGAAACTTCTTTAGTGATAGATAAATATGGTATTGCTAAAGTCATCGGAAAAGGAGCAGTATATTTCGTTTTTGGTGATCATCTTCCTGAAGTTTGTCAACCAGGACAACCTTTGACTTTTTATGATTATAAAATTTGGCGTATTCCTAGAGGTGATACTTTTGATTTG
>NZ_JACJPV010000011.1 GCF_014696225.1 Anabaena sp. FACHB-1237
GGCGCTTCTGACTTGAGAGCTAATACCTTTGGACAGGGAAATGCAGGGACAGTCAAGATTACCGCTACTGATTCTGTCAAGCTCAATGGTAAAAGTAAAGTTAATAGTCAGGTAGGAGCATCAGGGGTAGGAAATGCTGGAGGTGTAGATATTTCTACTAATTCCTTAGAATTGCTGAATAGTTCTTTTATTGATGCTAGTACATTTGGTAAAGGAGATGCAGGAAGTATTACTATTAATACTCCAGAATTAAATATTGCTAATAGTGCAGTCATATCAGCATCAAATGTTAATGGTTTAGGAGGAAATATTAATATTACCGCTAATAAACTTACAGCTAATAATGGTGCGAACATTGTGACGAGAACATCAGGTAGTGCTAAAGCTGGAAATATCAACCTAAACATCAAGGATAATATTACCTTAGATGGCAAAACTACGGGACTATTTGCCAATACTCAAATAGGTTCAACAGGAGATAGTGGTAGTATTAATATTGACCCAGAAATATTCGTTATTAGAAATGGTGCAGGAATTGGAGTAAATAGCCAAGGAAGTGGAAAAGGAGGTAATATTTCTATTCAAGCAGGGACATTAACATTAGATAATAAAGCCTTCATGACAGCAGAAACTATTAATAATGAAGGGGGAGAAATTACCCTAAATATTAATGATTTATTATGGATGCGTCGTGGTAGTAGTCTTACAGCTACCGCAGGCACATCAGGAGCAGGAGGAAATGGTGGTAATATTAATATTAATGTGCCATTTATGATCAGTTTTGCTAGTGAAAATAATGATATTACAGCCAATGCTTTTGAAGGAAATGGCGGACAGATAAATATTACAACTAACACAATCTTTGGGTTAAAATTTAAACCTGAACAAACAAATTTTAGTGATATTACCGCATCTTCTCAATTTGGATTAAGTGGACAGGTTACTATTAATCGTTTAGATGTTGATCCCGCTAGAGGTTTAGTATCTTTACCTGTTAATCTACTTGATGCTTCTAGTCAACTTGGTCAAGGTTGCAGAAAGGGAAGATTAGCACGTCAAGAAAATAGATTTAATATTATTGGTAAAGGAGGTTTACCATCTCATCCTGGTGATTTATTTACTGGTACAACACCATTAGTAAATTTGGTAGATATTCAAACCACAAAAACTAGTCAAGAGACGATTAAACCTGTGGTTATTGATCAAAATAATCAAAAAGTGAATCTGAAAAATCGAGTTATTCAGCAAGCACAAGGATGGGTATTTACTAATGATGGTAAGGTGATTTTAACCGCCGAAACACCACAAGCAACAGTGCAAAATTCTAGTTTAAATAATCCTGGTTGTGAGGTTTTTTCACAATAGTTCAGATCCCGGACTTCTTGAAGAAGTCCGGGATCTTTACATTAAGCATAGCTAATAATCAATTCCCAATTATTAATTCTACCTATATCTTGGGGTGCTAAATCAATTACTTGCAATTGCCAATTTCCCTGAGTAGGTAGGGAAATGAATTGTTTGAGGATGGGGTGCGATCGCATGGTATAATTATTTTGTAATTGAGTTTTTCTGCCTAAAGTACGACTTTGTAATAATACCCGTTTATTATTAGGAGAAGTTAGATAAATTTCTAAATCTCCTAAATATTCATGGGTAATATTTACTTTAACTTGAATATCATTAATAATACCACTTTCTTTAATAGCGATCGCACTTTTTACCCCTTTATTATCATTATCAGGTATTCGTAAAACCTCTGTGTTTTTCCCATAAATTTGTTTATTAACATTTCTACCTGTTCCTTGTAAACTTTTAGCTGCGCGTACAGCTTTAGCTGCATTTACTTTACCATAACCAAACCAAGAACTATAACCATTACTATTATAAGTTCCACCACGTAATTTTAATTGCGGATCAGGATTATTATCTATTATTTTATCCGCCGTATTTTGGAGAATATTTTTAACTTGTTGTGCTGTTAAATTAGGATTAGCTGATAATATTAAAGCAGCTACTCCAGCTACTATAGGAGTGGCGCTAGAAGTTCCCCCAAAATTACTAGTAAAATTCCCAGCATCATAACCAGAAGCACCAATTTGATCTGTAGTTAACATCCCCACTCCATAAAGGGAAGCAGCTATGGTAGGTTGAGTATAGACAAAACCTGTTTCTTGAAACCACATTCCTGGAGGTGCATTATTACTAGGAGCGCACACACAAATATTATCTCCCCAATTACTATAAGCAGCTTTTTGATTTAAACTAGTGGATGCTGACACAGTAATTACATCAGGATGAATAGCAAAACCATTTAACCAAGTTGTATTTCCTCTGACAATATTTTCCGGCCAATTTTGTTCATTAATTACCCCGTTAATGGGACGATTAGAATTACCAGCGGCAAAAACTATCACACATCCTTTACCATTTCTTCCATTAGTAGCTGCATAACTAATAGCAGCTTTTTGACGTAACGAAAGGGGGAAATAAACAGCAGATGCTCCCCAACTACAAGATATCACACTTGCCCCTTTTTCTACAGCCCAAGTGAAGATATTTTCAATAGTTTCATCATCTAAATATCCTGTAGTTCTAATAGGCATCATCGCACAACCAGGAGCAACTCCCACAATTCCTGTTCCTGTTTCTTCTGCTACTGCTAACCCAGCGCAAGCTGTACCATGACTGGTTTCTTTTTCTCCAGGTAATGGTAAAAAATCATTTTCTTTTAAATCTCTAGGTGCTACAATTTTACCAGTGCCTTGAAAATCTGGATGTCTTAAATCAAATGAATCATCTGCTATAGCTACTATCACAGAACGCACACCGCGAGTAATATCCCATGCTTGTTCTACCGCAATATGTGAACCTGCTATGATTTGATTTCCACCATTATTATTGAGATACCATTGTTGAGAATATAATGAATCTTTGGGTCTGTAATGAGGTTCTTGTTGAATAATAATATTAGGTTCACTAGCTAATACTTCTGATAAGTTTTGTAGTCTATTAGCAATTTTTACGGGGTTTTCTGAGGCATTTTTACTAACCAAAAATACAAAGGCATTTGCTATACCCATAATGGGTTTATCCTGACTTAATTTGAAGTTATTAGCGATCGCCTTAATCTTATTATTATCTACCCAACTAGCAAATTGAATACTTATTTGATCACTCAAATATACAAATGTCCCTGGGTTATTTTTCATCACATATACATGACTGACAAAATCTACATTTTCATCAGCCCTAGCTTGAGACATTGCTGTTTCTAATTGATCAGGATTTACAGTATATAATTCAAGTTTAGCTTGTTTAATACTACTTCTCCACACACCCCAAGAAACTTGGGATATTTTCTCCACAGCAAAGGTATTTTTTGGCCTAATAGTAAACCGATATAATGCTTTTTCTAAAATTAGTTCTTCTCCACCTCTTTGTAATATAATTTGTTCATTACTTTGTTCTTTTTTTTCTGGTACATCTGCTCTATTAAAATTTGTCATATCCATAATATTACTCATAACTTATCAAAAATGTATGATCAAGTTGGGGAACTTAGTAAAAGCCACTTACTGTCAATTAACCTAGTTCTACCCAGATATTTCCGCTATTTAGCTATGTCAGGCGTGACAAATTTACCGTTTCTATTATACTCCAATCAGCAAATTTAGGTATCTGATTTTTTTGCAGCTAATTGGCCTAATTTTTATGTATTTTTGTAACAAATAGAGTTAAGATGACAAAGTTTCCTGACATTTTTTTGTAAACCTGTAGTCAAAACCCATGAAAACTGCTCAAATTCTCCTTTCTTCAGCATTTTCCATAATAACATTAATGGGAGTATTATCTCCTGTATATGCTCAAAAATCTCCTGAGAAAAAAGAATTAGATACACTAAGTCCTGTTAATTCTAGTACTAGTGAATTAAGTATCAGTGCCGGCGATCGCTTAATAAAAGAAGCAGCACAAGCAATATCCAGTCAAAATTATCCTCTGGCTGCTAAAAAACTTCAAGACGCTCGACAAACATATAACCAACTATCTAAACTTTATCAAGACTTAAATACTAGTTTTGCGGGTATTGATCTTCGTATAGCGGACTCACTCCGACAAAAAGCACTACAAACAGCACAAAAGAGAGATGAAGCAACCTATCAACTAGCTTTGGTGAATCGAGCGCAAAATAAGCCAGAACTAGCAGTACCATTATTAGTGGAAATAATTAAAAGTCAAAACCCTACTAGAGAACTAGGAACAAAAGCGTATCAACAATTATTTGAGTTAGGTTTTGTAGATACACAGTTTCCCCGCACAACTAACTCAGGATCTACAAAATAATATGGATAAATTCTCAGAATGCTAATTTTACCACATCAATGTTAAAATACCCCATAATACCATCAGTTAACCTTTTCGGGAATGGCGATGATTACTCCACAGCAAGTTGAAGCGATGATCAAGGCACAACTAACGGATGCTCAAGTGCAAGTACAAGATTTGACAGGTGGTGGTGATCACTATCAGGTAACAGTCATTTCATCACAATTTGCAGGTAAAAGACTAGTACAACAACACCAACTAGTCTATGGTGCTTTGCAAAGTGCTATGGCTACAGAAGCTATTCATGCTTTAGCTATTAAAACCTATACTCCTGAAACTTGGCAAACAGCAATATAATTGAAACATTGATAACTGAAAAACACGGAAATAACTAAATCATGACTCCAGAAGTAAAAGCAAAAATTGATAAATTGATCCAAGACAACAAGATTATGGTATTTATGAAGGGAACTAAATTGATGCCTCAATGCGGTTTCTCTAATAATGTTGTGCAAATTCTCAATACTTTGGGAGTTCCCTTTGAAACATTAGACGTACTCTCGGATTATGAAATTCGTCAAGGTATCAAAGAATATTCTAACTGGCCGACAATTCCTCAAGTTTACATTAATGGAGAGTTTATTGGCGGTTCTGATGTGATGATTGAAATGTATAATAACGGTGAACTACAACAAACTGTGGAAGTAGCACTGGCTTCTTAAAATATTAAGAGGTAAGAGGTAATAGGTAATAGGTAACAGGTAACTTTCACCTGTTAACTTTATTTATTACTTAAATTTTAATCTTCAATTAAACTTAATAACTAGATTAAAACTGACTGGTAAAAATATAGTTGGTGATATTATTTTACCAGATGCGACAATGGAAGATTTAGAAAGGTTCTTAGCGGATAATAAGAATAACTTTAAAAGCAAGCAAAAAGAAATTATTAAAAAACTAGTGATAGAATCAACAAATAATGCTAGAATAAAAATACAAATATCTGCTAATTCCTCAATATAACTTAATAACTTGCTTATGATTAAAAGTCCTCTTCGTTATCCCGGTGGGAAATCAAGAGCAATTAAACAAATAACCGCACATTTACCCACAAACTTTACAGAATTTAGAGAACCATTAGTAGGCGGTGGTTCTGTATTTATTTATCTTAAACAAACCTACCCTGATTTAAAAGTTTGGATTAATGATTTAAACCCAGAACTATATTTATTTTGGCATATTACCCAAACAAATTTACCTCAGTTAGTTGCAGAAGTTCAGCATATTAAAGAAACTCAAAAAGATGGAAAAAAGATATTTTTAGAATTAACTAATATAGAAGATATTAACAAATTAACTGATTTAGAAAGAGCAGTACGTTTTTTTGTCCTTAACAGAATTACCTTTTCTGGTACAATAGAATCAGGAGGTTTTTCCTTAGAAGCATTTCATAAACGCTTTACCGATTCATCCATAGCAAGACTAGAAAAATTAGCTGATATTGTCACACCAGATATTAAAATTACCAATTTAGATTATGGTGAAATATTACAAAGAGAAGGTAAAGATGTATTTATATTTCTTGATCCTCCTTATGTGAGCAATAAAAATTCTAAATTGTATGGTAAAGATGGAGATTTACATATTAAATTTAATCATCAAAAATTTGCCGATGATTTAAAAAAATGTCCTTACCAATGGTTAGTTACCTATGATAATTCCCAGGAAGTACATCAAAACTTTTCTTGGGCTAAAATTACTCCTTGGGAACTACAATATGGTATGAACAATTATAAACAAAAAACAGCCGCCAAAGGACAAGAATTATTTATTAGTAATTAATTGATGTTTAAATAGTGTTAATAGATACTATAAATAGTTTTTAAAAACTTTAAAAAACAATAGTTCTTATATCATCAATTATCCAAGGACGATATTATCAGGCAATTTCATTATTTTGATTATTACAGTCTTCAAACCTATCCTAACTGTAATGTTTCAATGACTTTTCAATAATTAAAGGTAATTCTGTTTCAATATCTATAGAATTTCCTTGTTTAGCCATGAGTTTAACTTCTGTGATAATCTTGATCACCAAATCCTGATTGTTTAATAAATCTTCTCTACCGATTTGTTTTAAAGACATTTCTATAGCCGCATATCCTGATTGTATTCCCAAGGAGAATTTACTTTTGATGCCTAAAATTTCTGGATGAATACTTTGATATAACATTTGATTTTTGGCGATCGCTTTTACATGAACTCCGGCATAATGAGTAAAGGCATGACTTCCCATAATTGGTTGATGGGGAGGAAGAGGAATATAACAATTTTCACTGACAAATTTATATAAATCTTGTAAATATTCCAATTGCCATGATTTTTCATCTTCTCCCATATCTATTAAATTTATCAGTAATTGGGCTAAATCTACAATACCTGCTCTTTCTCCTAAACCCATAGTAGTAACATCTATAATATCTGCTCCTCCTCGATAAGCATCTAAAGCATTTGCTAAAGCTAATCCCTTATCATTATGACAGTGAACTTCTATTTGTGGATGTAAATTTTGTTTTTTTAATTCCTCCTTTAAAGTTTTCACATAAAAATACATACTTCTTTGCGGATCAAAAGGGTTACTATATCCTGTAGTATCTGCAATACTAATAATATTTACTCCTGCTTGTACCGCAGCACTAGCAGCAGCAATAATATTTTTCATCGGCGATCGCACCGCATCTTCTGGTGTATATCTAATTAATAAATTAGGATTTTTTTCCCTAGCAAAACTAACAACTTTAATAATTTTTTCAATCGCTGTTTCTAGATTAATATGATAATCTTCATCTAATCTTTTTTGAGACACACTAAAAAACACACCTAAAAAATCAACACCACAATCTAAAACTTTTTGGACATTATCTATATTACATAATGAATGAGCCCCAATTTTGGACTTAAATCCCCCTTGGACAATTTTAGTAATAGCTAAAGCAATTTCACTATCCACTGCGGGATTACCAGCTTCAATAATATCCACTCCTATCTGATCTAAAAATTCTGCAATTCGCATTTTTTTATCTGGAGAAAAATATACTCCTGGAGTTTGTTCTCCCTCTCTTAAAGTAGAATCAAGAATTTTAATCATATTGATTAATTAGGGTATCAGCAGTTCAGATAATATAGCATTTCCGAATATAAACAATTTATTTTTTTTATTGATTCTTTTGGAGAATCAATATTTTTGATGTCAGAAATCTCAAATTTATGATACAGTACTTACGCAACTGGCACATTGGTAGGGTGTGGTTCGACAAGCTCACCAACTACGTCAGACAGTATAAATCATGTAAATAACCAAATTGTTCATATCTGACGCACCCGACAACAGATTTTTTAGTGTGACACTTGCGTAAATCCTATGATAATCTGGATCATCTCGTAAATCATCATTTACGGTTTTTACCACTACATAAGCCTGTAAATATTCATACAAAATTTTATAAGTAATCCCAAAACCGCCTTGTCCCAGAATTAGACTCTATAATAAATATACTTACCATTTTGCCAAACCATTGGTTAAAGATGGCCAAAAAAAGGTTAAAAGTTATGTTTATTTTAGCACAATGATAGGCAAATCTCTACAATAGCTTGTAAAATTATGTTCACAACAACAAAATTACAAGGGTTTTATTAATATTGTAAGCTATCAGTCATTAGCCGTCAGCTATCAGCTTACTGATCACTGAATACTCACTACTAATTCCTCAAAAGCTATGAAAGAACTACCATATATTGTGCCTTCATCCCAAGCGGAAATACAAGAAGCCTTTGCGGTTCATCAAACCACCTATGAATTTTACTATGAAGTGAAAACCCGCAGTGAATTTAACCGTTATTGTCAGTGGTATTATCAAACTGCGGCAGAAAATAGGAGAGAACTGGCGAAAATGCGCGGCGAACCCAATATTTTGTCCTGGTTTCGCCGCTAAATCGCTAATTTTAGATGATTTCTAGTTCATTCTCGCGTAAATGTGCCTTAAATTTCTTACTAAACTGTACTAACAGAGGAAAGTTAGCACTAACGGGTCTATCATGCCATTGGGTAACAATAGCAGAAACTTCACCTTCTGCACCCTGGAGGTCAAAGGCTTGACCACGATGTTCAGGATTATGATAGACTATGACTGACTCTTTAACACGAACGCGATCGCCTACTTTCATCACATTATCTGATCTAATATTTGTTTGAATGCCAAATCTCATTCTACAGTAACTTGCAACCACTACTAACGATTACTAGGACAAAATTCTCGCACTTTTTGGGGTAATTGCCTACACATCTGGGAAAATGATTGAGGTGATATTTGCCACAACGTAAATAAACTTAAACCTCCACTACCTAAAAGTAACAAAAATAGCCCTATTAAACCCTTGACTTTTCTTGACTTTCGTGGTGAACGTTCTTGTATCATGGTTAAATCTAACAAAGCCTGAGAGCTAGGAGCCAATTCCTCTTTTATGGGTGTTGGTACAACTAATGCTTCTGAGTCAGGAATAGTTAAAGGTTGAGGGGCAAGAATTTCTGCCGGAGGTGCAGGTACAATAGCAGTATTTGATGGTTGAGAAACGCGGTAAAGAGTTAACACCACAGATATATTATCTTGGGCATTTTTTTCATTAGCTAATTTAATTAATTCTTGAGTAGCATCTTCAATTTTTAAGTCCCCAGTTAATACAGGAATAGCATAATCTTGCCAATATTGCGATAATAAATTGTGATCACTTAAACCATCGGAACAAAGTAATAAAATACCATCTTCTTCAATGATAAATCTTTGAATAGTAAAGTTAATAAATTCACTTTCTTTTGTACCTAATGCTTGAGTTAAAGCATGGGCATCTGGTTTTTGTAATGCCTGCCAATATAAACTTCTACCTGTACTAACTTCTCGTTTAATGAGATCATCATCTACAGTTAATAATTGACAAGAATTATTAGTTATCCAATAAGCGCGACTATCTCCTATATGGGCTAAATAAAGTTCATGGGAATTACCTAAATATTCATCTGATATAAAAACTTTTTGCGGTATTTGTACAGCCATAACTAATGTTGTAGCCATGCGTTCTTTTCCTTGACAGTGTTGTTCATCATTGCGATACCAAACCACATTATTAACTACTCGTAAACAAGACTCCAATTGTTTTTTAATTAGTTTTGGAGTCATAATTTCTTTTTGTTCTTCAACTTCTACCAAAAATGCTTGAACTTGCAATTTTAAAGACTTTAATGCTAATTGACTAGCAACTTCTCCTCCAGCGTGGCCACCAATACCATCACAAACAATGGATAATTTTGATTGTAATACTTCTTGGTAATCATGATCATAAAGATTGACATTATTAGGATAACAAGCATCTTCATTATGTTTAATAACAGGACCTGTATCAGTTCCTCCAGCTACACTTAAATATAATGGTAGTCTGGCTGCTGACATCAGTAATAGGGAGTTTAATTCATTGCTAATAGTAGAAAATTCAATTTCTGGCTGACAAATTAAATCAATTATTTCTAATATTTTCTTATCTGTAGTTTGATTTCCTAGCCAATCTTGCCAAAATTCTCCTAAATGTTGTAACCTAAGATTTTCTGGATTTTGGTATAATTGTAATAAACGTACACACCAACCTTGAACTCGGAGATTTTCAGGAATTAATAAACTTTGACTAACTCCTAATTCTGATAATGGTTGCCATAAATTGAGAATTTGCCATAACCAATAAATTTTTCTAACTCTGGAGGTTTGACTCCATAATTCATGAATAGATGGGTAAATATTTCCAGTTTCATCTATAGGAACATTTTCTAATAGTAATATCTCTGATATATCTGGTGAATTTGTGTTTGCAAAATTAGTAAAACCGTACGCTTGTGGTATGTGTAAATTCTGGGAATATAAACGCGAATAAGGAATAACAATCTCTGGTAATTCTGAAGGAGCATCCGGTGATAATGATGGTTTACTATCTAACCAAATTTGTGGTTTGATTACTTCATATCTATCTGCTACTTTCGTTTGTACAGGTATTTGTTCAGTATCTTTACCTATAGCCCAAAGATAACGATATATTAAAGGTGTTTGGCAATAATGACAATTTGTCTCTCCCACAATGTTAATAGGCTGCTCACATTCTGGATTAGGACAATTAATGATAAGTTGATTGTAAGGCATAATAAAAGAGAATATTCAGGAGTCAGAAGTCAGGATATCAAAGAATGAGAAGTACGTGAAGAAGTTAAGATGTAAAATGCAAGGCTATTACCTATGGAAATATGTCTTATGCCACGCTGCGCTATTATTTCCACAGCAGGTTTATAAGCCAAACAAATAAGCCATTTGTGCCTTAAATTGATACTCATGACTACTGCTAAACTCCTACAGAAATTCAGGAGTCAGAAGATCAAGTTTTGACTTTTGACTTTTGACTTTTGACTTTTGACTTCACGCAGTGCACTCTATACACACTGATCACAAAGTCCAAAAAATTCCAAAGTATGATAAAATACCTTAAATTTATGGGTACTTTGTAATTGTTTCTCTAATTCATGTACCGGACATTCTTCAATAGGAATAGATATACCACATTGCAAACAGGTTAAATGGTGTTTATCTTCTTGTACTAAATTATAAACTGCTTCACTATTTGCTAAAATTCGCACCTGTACCAATCCTTCTAGCTTTAATGCTTCTAAAGAACGATAAACTGTAGCTAAACTTATATTTTGATTGCGGTTGCGTAATTCTATGTAAATATCTTGAGCAGAAATGCTTTTAGACATAGTTTTTAGCAAATTAAAAATTTGTTCTTTACTGCGGGTGCGTCTCATAGCATTTTAAAATATGAATGTCTCTTGAATCCACATAGCATAAGCTTTAATTTTACACTTTTGTGAATCATTTTACCATTTCTGGAATTTTGCAGCAATTCTCATTGCTAAAAACCAGTTATCTTGTACTATATTCTGAGTTCCAAAGTCCGGTAAGATAAAAATACTCTAAAAAGAATCAATAAACTTATTGAAGAAACCCTTGAGGGTATTGGTAAACCAGAACCTCTTCAGGAAAATTTAGCTGGATTTTGGTCACGACGAATTGATTATACAAATTGTTTAGTTTATGCAGTTGATGATGTTTATAGAACTATTATTTCTTGCCGATATCATTATTAAATTTACCACAAAAACATTTTACAATATCAATTAACCTTACTCGCAATAACTTCTCAATAACTGTTATGGAACGTCCCAAACTAGTCGCAATTATTACAGGTGCAGTTTCTATCATCCTCGCCATTTTGTATTTAATTCTTGTACAAGTCTTAGACTATCGGGATATGCAGCCAGCACCTGTTAGTCAACAGTCAGTTTTTAGTAATCAGCTTTCAGCAGTCAGCTATAAAATTTTTTCCGCATAATCTTGATTATTTAGCTATTAGTGTACCTAATTTAGAGTTAGCAGGCAGTATGCCTGCACTACTTTTTTTAATTAGATAAATATACATTTGACCTATATTTGACTTGTCTTTGATTTAATCCCAGCAGCTATCAGTCTAATAACTGATAAATAATCAATATCATAGATTAAAATCAATCATCTTAGTTAGATAATTCAATCCATAGAACTATAAGAATAAATTACATCAGATATCGCATATTGATCTAACTAAATAATTCCCTTTTGTGACATCTAAAGGTAATCTGTAAATAATAATATTAAGGGAAAATAAATGCCTTATTTTCACCGCTAAATCATAGCGAAAACCTACAGGGATCAAAGAAACTTGATTTTCTAAATGTTCTATAAATGATTCTTACTGACAATATAGAGGTACATTGATGTTTCAATCTTTCCTAGACAATGTTTGGTTAGTCCCTGTATATGCTTTATTGGGGGGAATTTTAGCCCTACCTTGGTCTCCGGGTATTATTCGCAGAACAGGACCAAGGCCAGCAGGCTATGTTAACTTAATTATGACTTCTTTGGCATTCTTGCATTCCACTTTAGCATTTCCTGGAACTTGGAATCATCCAGCTAAAGAAGTTTTAATTCCTTGGTTATCTACCGCAGGTCTAAATCTCACCATTAATTTAGAGATATCCTCTATTAGTGTGGGAGCATTAATCGTGATTACTGGCATAAATTTACTTGCTCAAATTTATGCTGTGGGTTACATGGAAATGGACTGGGGTTGGGGAAGGTTTTACTCATTATTAGGTTTATTTGAAGCTGGTTTATGTGCTTTAGCTTTGTGTAATAACCTATTTTTCAGTTATGTAGTTCTGGAAGTCCTGACTTTAGGAACTTATTTATTAGTGGGTTTATGGTTTAGTCAACCTCTGGTAGTTACTGGTGCACGAGATGCGTTTTTAACAAAGCGTGTTGGTGACTTATTTTTACTAATGGGAGTTTTAGGACTATGGACTTTAGCTGGAACTTGGGATTATAAAGACTTAGCAATATGGGCGCAAACTGCAAAAGTAGATCCCACAGTAATTACATTAGTTTGTTTGGCGTTGATAGCTGGACCAATGGGTAAATGCGCTCAATTTCCTTTGCATCTTTGGTTAGATGAAGCAATGGAAGGACCAGTTCCAAGTACCATTTTGCGTAATTCTGTGGTAGTGGCCAGTGGGGCATGGGTATTAATTAAATTACAACCTGTATTTAGTTTATCCCCCATAGCATCCTCCGCAATGGTAGGTATAGGTGCGGTTACAGCGATCGGAGGTTCATTAATAGCGATCGCTCAAATTGATATTAAACGCTGTCTATCCTACTCAGTTAGTGTATACATGGGACTAATATTTATTGCAGTAGGCACACAACAAGATGAAGCAGCATTATTACTAGTGTTAACCCATGCATTAGCTTCTGCACTATTAGTCATGAGTACAGGAGGTATAGTGTGGAACAGCGTTACCCAAGATGTTAGACAAATGGGCGGTTTATGGTCACGTCGTCCCATGTCTGGTTTAGCCTTCATTGTAGGAACCTTAGGACTCATAGGTTTTCCACCTTTAGGCAGTTTTTGGGCTTTGATGGAACTAGCAGATGGGTTATGGGGAAAACATCCTTGGTTAGTGGGAATAATTATTGCCGTTAATGCTTTAACAGCCTTTAGTTTAACCAGAGAATTTGGCTTAATTTTTGGTGGTAGGCCTAAACAAATGACGGAACGTTCTCCCGAAGCTATTTGGTTAATGGTCTTACCAATGATGATATTATTTGGCTTTGTGTTACATCTACCTTTAATATTACAAAGTTTATCATTATTGCCAAACTGGGCAACATTAAATAAAGACGTAGCCTTGCTATTAATTTGGTCAAGTATTTTCGGTTGTGGTACTAGTGCTGTGATTTATTTAGGCAATATTCCCAAACCAATACGTTTACCCTGGCAAGGTTTACAAAACTTACTTGCCTACGATTTTTACACCCCTAAACTGTACAAAATTACCATCATCTTTGGTGTAGCCCAATTAGCAAAATTAGCTGACATGGTTGACAGATTTGTAGTTGATGGGATAGTTAACTTTGTCGGGTTATTCTCCTTATTAGGAGGTGAAGGTTTAAAATACAGTACCAACGGACAAACCCAATTTTATGCCTTAACTTTGTTAGTCACAGTCAGTTTATTAGGAGTATGGGTAACATGGCCATTTTGGGGAGTACAATTTTTAGATTTAGTTTTTTAAAGTTTTTTAAAATATCTATGATTGTGATAACCATTGTTTGATACGATGATAATTAACTTATTCATTGTATTGAAAAAAATCTAATGAACAATCAACACCCAAAAAACCATCTTTCTCGCAGAAATTTACTACAAATAGGTACAGGAGTGGTTAGTGCTGGAGTAGCGGTAGGACTAGGTTCAAACTTATTAACACCAGAAACAGCCACAGCTAAAAATGTCGTTACACCAGATGATGCACTCAAAGCATTAATGGAAGGTAATCAGAGATTTACCCAGCAAAAACGCGGCTATAAAAATCAAGGTTACGCCAGATTAAAAGAAGTGGCTAAAGGTCAAAAACCCTTTGCTTCTATTCTCGGATGTGCTGACTCCAGAGTACCCGGAGAAATAGTTTTTGATCAAGGTTTAGGCGATTTATTTGTGTGTCGTGTTGCCGGTAATGTGGCCACTCCTGAAGAAATTGGTAGCCTAGAATTTGGTAGTCTAGTATTAGGTTCAAAATTGATTATCGTACTAGGTCATGAAAGATGTGGTGCGGTAGATGCAACAATTAAAGGTGCACAAGTACCTGGACAAATTGGTAGTTTATTAGCAGCCATTAAACCAGGTACTGATAAAGCTAAAGGAAAACCAGGAGATCGATTAGAAAATGCTGCTAAAGCTAACATTTTAGAACAAGTGGAAAAACTAAAAACATCAGCTGTTTTAGCTGAACTAATTAATGCCAATAAACTGAAAATAGTTGGCGGATATTATGACTTAGATACCGGAAAAGTCAGTTTAGTTAGTTAATTTGTAAGCTGTAAGTGTTAAAATGTTAGTTATTAGTCATCAGCAATAAATATGAAAATAAACTAGTTGGTAATTATATCAAAATTACCAATTAACAATCACCAATTAACAATCACCAATTATGCTAAGTGTTTTAATATGGGTGCCAATTATTGGTGCTGCTATTATCGGACTGTTACCAGATACAGTCATTCCTAAAAATAGAATTAGACTAGTATCTTTAACAATTGCTTTTTTTGTACTGCTGTGGAATGTTTTCATCCTGTTAAAATTCAATATTCATACTCCAGGGATGCAGTTTTCAGAATATTTATCTTGGAATGAAACCTTGGGTTTAAATTATCAAATAGGAGTGGATGGACTATCAATATTATTATTAGTATTGAATAGCTTGTTAACTTGGATAGCAATTTACAGTAGTAATGAAAATACTGAAAGGCCACGTTTATTTTACTCCATGATCTTATTAGTTAGCGGTGGAGTTGCTGGTGCTTTCTTAGCAGAGAATTTACTGCTGTTCTTCCTATTCTATGAATTGGAATTAATACCCTTTTATTTATTAATTTCTATTTGGGGAGGAGCAAAACGTGCCTACGCGGGAATGAAATTTCTGATTTATACAGCAGTTTCTGGCGCGTTTATTCTGGCAACATTTTTAGGCATAGTTTGGTTAAGCGGTTCTCACAGTTTTGCCTTTGATAATATTTCCACACAAAGCCTTTCTACAGGAATGCAAATATTATTATTAGTGGGCATAATTTTAGGTTTTGGTATCAAAATTCCTTTAATTCCCTTCCACACTTGGCTACCTGATGCTTATGTAGAAGCATCTGCACCCATCGCTATTTTATTAGGTGGTGTTTTAGCAAAATTAGGAACTTATGGACTCTTACGATTTGGTTTAGGTTTATTTCCCCAAGCATGGAACTTATTTGCACCGACATTAGCAATCTGGGGAGCTATTACAGCCATCTATGGAGCAGTAATAGCGATCGCTCAAAAAGATATTAAACGCATGGTAGCATATAGTTCTATTGGACACATGGGTTATATCTTACTAGCGGCAGCATCTAGTACCAACCTCTCCCTAGTGGGTGCAGTAGCGCAAATGTTCAGTCACGGTATTATATTAGCGATATTATTCCACTTAGTGGGAGTTGTGGAAGCCAAAGTAGGTACAAGAGAACTAGATCAACTCAACGGTTTAATGAGTCCCATACGCGGTTTACCTCTCATTAGTGCCTTATTAGTTCTAGGGGGGATGGCCAGCGCAGGTATTCCTGGGTTAACTGGTTTTATTGCTGAATTTATCGTTTTTCAAGGTAGTTTTAGCACTTTTCCCCTTCCCACATTATTATGTGTAGCTTCATCCGGTTTAACAGCGGTTTACTTCGTCATTCTGTTAAATCGCACTTGTTTCGGTAGGTTAAATAACGATTTAGCCTATTACCCTAAAGTGATATGGGCTGAAAAAATTCCAGCATTAATCTTAGCATCTTTAATCATCTTTTTAGGAGTACAACCTACTTGGTTAGTGCGTTGGAGTGAAACCACAACCACAGCAATGGTAGCAGCCATTCCTACACCTGAAAAAACAGAACAACAACAACAAATAGCTTTGAAGTAAGCTATCAGCGAAAAGTTGTAGGGTGCGTCAGATATCAAGAATCTGTTTATTGAGACAATTTATGCTGTCTGATGCACCCTACTAAAAAGCCCGCAAAACAATGTTTGAAAATGATCTTTTAAATATTTTTCATACCCTAAAAATTCCCAAAAATATTCAACACTATAGGAAAATCAAATGGTACAAACAACCGATAAACCAACCACAAAAATACCTCCATCAAACCACGAATTTGCAGAAGTAATTTATCGCTTAGAAGCCG
Source organism: Anabaena sp. FACHB-1237 (assembly GCF_014696225.1). Classification (GTDB taxonomy): domain Bacteria; phylum Cyanobacteriota; class Cyanobacteriia; order Cyanobacteriales; family Nostocaceae; genus FACHB-1237. Next base: position 16,767 of record NZ_JACJPV010000011.1, read on the forward strand.
GTGGTTCAATGCTACCAGATACACCAGAAAACCTGATGCAAATTATCGGTATTTATAAAGCCTACGCTGTACCGATGGATTTTTATTGGCGTGACTTACTTTACATAGCAGAAAGAGTATTTTTAAACCCATTACCTGCTTTTAAATACTTCCTACCTCAAGAATATTTAGACTTACATAATCATTATGCAGGAGATGATGCAGATTTAAGAATTTGGCGCGGTGAAGCTACCGCCCATCCTGAACTTCTGGCATTTATGGAAAAAGGTGAAACCACCAAAATGCCAAAAATTTGGCATCATTTATTCCATGACAGAATTAACATGGAATTTGCCGAGGCTTGTATGCAAGCAATGTTATGGCATCGCAAAATGTACGCCCCAGTAAATCAATTTGATGCCTATTTAGACTCAGAAGAATATAGAAATAATGCTGATATAGCCATTAAAGCCTACTTCCAAAAAAATCCCTTGATGTTAGGACTTTATAAACTATTTCCAGATATGTTTTTAGAACAGTGCCGCATGATGTCCTATTATTCCAACCTAGGGCTTTTCTGGGAAGTAATGGCACCTGTATTTTTTGAAATGTCTGATATTTACGATGAAGGCGGTTTTAAAGGTGTTCCTGATGCCATGAATTTCTTAATTAATGGTATTTTTGCCATTGCTGGCCGCCCCATTTATCATCATGTTTATATTGATGGTAAATGTTATGAAATAATTCCCAAGTCAAAAGGTTTTACTTGGTTATATGAAGCTGCTTTACCCTATGTGGAAGCTGTTTTTTATCGCACTGCACCATTTAGAGGTACTAAGTCTTATAATGCCCAAGCTGGACAAGTACCTGAAGATCAAAAAGACTTCCATTATGGTATTCTGTATGCGGATGTATTTCCCGTTGGTACTGCGGGTATTCCTCCCACATTATTAATGCAGGATATGTTACATTTTCTCCCCCAATATTTAGTGGACTATTATAAACAACATTGTCGGGGAGAAGAAGATATGTTGATTCAATTGGGTGTCACTTTTCAACGCTCAATGTATAATGTAACTTCTGCTGTTATTCAGGCTTTAAGAACTGCTTTGTTATATCCTTTAGATGATCCCAACCCTAGACATTTACAGGCCAATAGAGACTTTTTTGAAATGCAATTAAGTCGCTTTACTCGTGCTGACTATGGTATGCGAGATGCAGCAAGATTAAGAGCAATTCAACAACAAGATTATAGATAGTTTAAATCACTATTAACATCTTATTATAGGGGTTTAGTATTGCTAAACCCTTTGTGATTGCTGTGTTAACAGTATAAATCATGTAAATAACCAAATTGTTCATATTTGACGCACCCGACAACAGATTTTTTAGTGTGACACTTGCGTAAGTCCTAATAAAATAGTATAAATTAATATATACTTAGCAAATTTAGCAAATCACATACAGCAGTTTCGGTTATGATGAGGTACAGATGTTAATGATAAAACCCTTGTAACACAGGCATCTTGCTGTGTTCATAGTGTACCTCATGTAGATGGAATGTGCTGTATAATGATTAATAGATTCATCAGTGGCACTTGCAAATATTGCAGATACAAATATGGTACAACAACTTACACCACACACAAAATCAGAAATCATCTACCCTAATAGTGACGGAAAACCAATGGCAGATAATACCAAACAATATCAATGGATAGTCAAAATTAAAGAAAATTTATAAATACTCTTCGCATCAGACAATAATGTATTTATTGCTGGTGATTTACTGTGGTATCCTGTGGAGGGAAGTGTACAAATTTGTCAAGTGCCAGATGTATGGTTGTGTTTAGTAGAGAAAAAGGTGATAGAGGTTCTTATAAACAATGGCAAGAAAATAATATTGCACCCCAGGTAGTTTTTGAAATTCTATCTCCAGGAAACCGCACTAAAGAAATGGCTAAAAAAATACTATTCTATCAAAGATATGGAGTAGAGGAATATTATATTTACAATCCTGATACTATAGAATTAAGGGGATTTATGTTGGTGGAAAATTGGTTTGAAGCAATTGAAGAAATCAATAATTGGGTAAGTCCACGGTGAGGAATACGGTTTGAATTAACATCAGATAATTTAGAAGATGAATTAAAAATCTATTACCCTGATGGTAGTAAATTTCTCACATCTATTGAATTGAGTTAAATCAACAATTGCAAAAAGAACGTCAAAATTATCAAGACTTATTAGCAAAATTAGAAGCTAAAGCAATTGATATAAATAGTGTGCAAAACTTAGATCCCCGACTTCTTAAAGTTAAAGAAGTCGGGAATCTGAAGAAGACGTAGACTATGCTATAGTTTTAATTATGGAATTAATTAGAAACTATACAAGATAGTTCCGAGAACTTTAATTCTTGTGTAGAGTCTTGTTCAATGATAGACTAACTCAAGATAAAATCAAAATTTCAGGAGGTGCGGTAGTGATGATCCAAAGTCCAGTTGAACAGCCGACAATGGCCTCAAACATCCCCTTTGATGCAGAGAACTTTAATCAGGTTGTCATGTCCACTTATGGACGCTTTCCCATAGCTTTAGAACGGGGTTTAGGCTGTCGTGTTTGGGATACCCAAGGTAAGGAATATCTGGACTTTGTGGCCGGAATTGCTACTTGTACTTTAGGACACGCCCATCCAGTGATGGTAGAGGCTGTAACTAGACAAATTCAGAAACTTCATCATGTATCTAATTTGTACTATATTCCCGAACAGGGTGAATTAGCAAAATGGATTGTTGATCATTCCTGTGGCGATCGCGTATTCTTTTGTAATTCAGGTGCAGAAGCTAATGAAGCTGCTATTAAACTTGCCCGTAAATATGGCCATACGGTTTTAGAAATTGCTAACCCCATTATATTAACAGCCCATTCTAGCTTTCATGGACGCACCTTAGCTACGGTGACGGCCACAGGACAACCTAAATATCAAAAACACTTTGATCCCCTAGTTCCTGGATTTCATTATGTACCTTATAATGATATAAGAGCGGTGGAAGCTGCTGTAACTGAATTAGATGAAGGTAATTATCGCGTTGCTGCTATTTTAATTGAAACATTGCAAGGGGAAGGTGGAGTTAAACCAGGGGAATTAGCCTATTTTAAACGGTTACGAGAGATTTGTAACGAAACCGGCATTTTATTAATCTTTGATGAAGTGCAAGTGGGAATGGGGCGTACAGGTAAATTATGGGGTTATGAAAATTTGGGCGTAGAACCAGATATTTTCACCAGTGCTAAAGGTTTAGGAGGTGGCATCCCCATTGGTGCGATGATTAGTAAAAAATTCTGTGATGTTTTTGCCCCTGGAGAACACGCTAGTACCTTTGGTGGTAATCCTTTTGTGTGTGGTGTAGCTTTAAGTGTTTGTGAAGCGTTAGAAAAATACAATATTCTTCAAAATGTACAGGAACAAGGATCTCATCTAAGAGAAGGTTTAAAAGCGATCGCTCGTAAATATCCTCAACATATTGGTCAAGTACGCGGTTGGGGTTTAATCAATGGTATGGAACTTCAGGCCGATATTCCTCTCACTGCGGCTGAAGTTGTCCAAGCAGCTATGGCAGAAGGTTTATTACTTGTTCCTGCTGGTGCGAAAGTTGTGAGATTTGTTCCTCCTTTGATTGTCACAGAAACAGATATTAATCAAGCATTACAATCTGTAGAACGGGTATTGGCTAAACTTACTGCCTAATTTGTTGGGTTGAGGAACGAAACCTAACATTTGCAGTGGTTTGTTGGGTTAAACAAAGTTTAACCCAACCTTGTATCTATCACCTATTACTGCAATACTGTTTTAGATGCAATTCTGGTTTTCTTCAATTCACTTTCGGTCAAGTCTTTTCCTGCTTGTAACTGCGTTGCGGATAATTGCAAGATGGTAGCTGCTTTAGTATCACCAATTTGTAAGGCTGTATCGGCTGCTGTTTGTAACATTGTACCAGCACCGAGGCGATCGCCTATTTCTAGTTTTGCCTCTGCTATTTGGGTTTGTCGGTATTTTGCCAGTAACAATACATACTTTAATACCTCCTCATTGACTGCTGGAGAATAATTACTCATAACATTGACTGATATGGGTATCAAAGGAGAAAATAATCTTTCTTGATTTGTCCCTGGATCGTCGTAGCGAATTTGAATATGTCCAATAACTTGATTACCTTCTGGTAATTTACCAATATAAATATTTGCTAATACTACCTTTTCTATATCTTGCATTAAGTCACCTAAACGAATAACTAAACTACCATTAGCTTCCGTTTCTACAGGAATTTCTACAGTATCCGGTAAAACTTGAGCGATAGGTTTAAGTTCCGCTAAACGTACTGAGGGAATGAAAGATAATAGTAAATAGGCATTAGTCAAACCTACAGACTGAATACGGCGAAATAACCGTGAAAATTGGCTAATTATCTGTTCTGGATATTCAATATAGGTTAATGTTCCTCCAGCAATATCGGCAATTTTTTCTAACAGGTTTTGATTCCAGTTATTACCAAAGCCTAAAGTGTTGATGGTCAGATTCAGTTTAGCAGCTTTTTTAGCCAGTACTACACAGCGTTTATTGTCGTTTGGTCCTATTTGCCATTTCCATAATTTTAAACCCTGATCTCCGTGGCCATCAGTGAGTAAAAAGACTTGAGACACTGCTCCCTTTGTTCCTTTGAGAAGTTCTGTAATCCCTAATGATAGACCTTCTGCGATTACAGTGCCTCCAGAAGCCTTAATTTTCTGCCTGAGAGTAGTTTTGATGGTTTTGGTATCTGTAACGATTTGATTAGGGATAATGACTTCAGGAAGGTTCGCAAAAGCAATAATTGAGAGGCGATCGCCTGGTTTTAGATAATCCAATAATTGTTCTACTGCTTGGATAACTTTATTCAGGGGTTCACCTTCCATAGAACCGCTTTTATCAAGTATTAAAGCGATATTTAATGGTAGTGATGCTTCTGAATTAGTTGGAATAGCGGAAATAGAAAGAGAAAGTTGACGCTGATTAATTGTTTGGGCAGCATCAACATTAATATCATTGAATGATGATTTGGTGTGAACTTTCATGAAGGATCATTGTAACACAGTTTTGGAGACAATTCTGGTTTTCTTGCGATCGCTTTCTGATAATTCTTCTCCAGCTTGCAGTTGTGTAGCCGAAGTTTGTAGAACTGTGGCCGCACTCTTATCTCCCATTTGTAAAGCTGTTTTCGCCGCAGTTTGTAACATTGTGGCCGCACCTGCGCGATCGCCCTGTTGTAATTTAGTTTCTGCTAATTGAGTTTGGCGATATTTAGCTAAAGCTAATACAGACTGTTGTACGTGGGGACTTAGTAATGGTGTATAGGTAGATGTAGCTTCAATATAAACTGGACTAGGAGTAGAATATAACCCAGTTTTATTTTGGGATGGATCATCATAGCGAATTTGAACATTAGCGATCGCTTGTTTGCCTTCTGGCAACTGTCCTAAATAAATATTAACTAAAATTACCCGTTCTGCATCTTTCATTAAATCACCTAATCTTACTCCTAACCGTCCATCAGGTTCTAATTGAAAAGGTAATTCAATGGTATCTGGAGAAACTTGGGCAATGGGTTTAAGTTTTGCTAAACTCACATTAGGCATGAGGGATAATAACAGATAAGCATTATTTAAACCGACAGTTTGCATTCTATTGAACAACCTACTAAATTCAGCGACGGCTTGATCTGGTTTTTGGATGTAAGATAAAGTACCCAACCCAGCATCAGCAATCTTTTCTAAAACATCTTGATTCCAGTTATCACCAAATCCTAAAGTATTTAAGGTAAGATTATAACTAGCTGCTAAACGGGCAAATTTCAAACATCGTTCATTATCCCCATGTTCATTTTCGCCATCTGTCAATAAAAATGCTTGAGAAATAGTATCATTTTTACCCTTGGCTAACTCTTCAATACCTAAACGTAAACCATCATCAATGGAAGTACCACCATCAGCAGTTAATGTGTTTATTTGCTGTTTAATACCAAAGCGATCTTGATCTGCGATTAATTGGTTAGGGACTAAGACTTTAGCACGGTGATCAAAGACGACTATACTAATTCTATCTTGGGGATTTAAACGGTCTATAAGTAAACAAGCGGCAGTTTTCACAGTTTCCAGCGATCGTCCATTCATAGAACCGCTATGATCTAAGATTAAGCATAAATTGAGAGGAATTGAGCGATCAATAATTTCACCAGCAGCAGACACAGAAAGCTGTAATTGGCGTTGAGTGCTAGTTTGACTTGCATCAATATGAGCGTCACTCAGAGCCATTTGTAAATTAATCTTCATAATTGTCCTATCCAAATCTTGACATAGTTATTGTACAAATAACTTCAAATTGTATCTTCTGCACTTCGGAAATTGGTTTAATAGTTGCAAAGTGTAATTTTAGCGTGTTTAAGTATATTTAATAAACAGTCAGAATCACGGATGATACGGATTAAAGGATTTCACGGATTAAGTGATCTGTTATAGTAATAGATCACTTAATCCGTGCAATCTGTGTAATCCGTTTAATCCGCGTTCAGATGTTTATGTTTGTATTAGTCTTTTAAATTCTAGGCTTTTACCTCCAAAATTAATCAATAATCCAACTTCTAATTTATATACTTTGAGATAATTTAATGCTTGGGCAAAGTGGACATCTTCTAGTTGTTTGGTGGCTTTTAATTCGACTAATATTTTTTCTTCTACTACAAAATCAGCGCGGCGTGTTCCAATAGGTTCGGATAAGTTTTTGTAATAGATTTGTTGTTCAATTTCTCTAGCAAAATTTAGGCCTGCTTGATGAAGTTCGTAGGCTAGGGCGCGTTGATAAATTACTTCTTGAAAGCCGTTACCTAGAAATTTATGGACTTCAAAGGATGCACCGATTATTTTTTTGGTAATGTGTTCGTATTTTAAACTCATAGAGGATCACGGATTATATGGATTAAAGGATTTCACGGATTTTATTTATCTGTTACTATAACAGATCACTTAATCCGGATCACGGATTATACGGATTAAAGGATTTCACGGATTTTAATTGTCTGTTACGATAACAGATCACTTAATCCGGATCACGGATTATACAGATTAAAGGATTTCACGGATTTTAATTGTCTGTTACGATAAAAGATCACTTATACTATAACAGATCACTTAATCCGTGCAATCGGTGTAATCGGCTTAATCCGCGTTCAGGATTTTATTTATCTGTTAGTGTAACAGATAACCTAATCCGCGCAATCTGTTTAATCCGTCTAATCCGTGTTCAGGATTTTATTTATCTGTTAGTGCTTTTACTCAAATCTCATTAGAGGATATTTATAATTGGTTTACCCATTGTTGTTACTGTACCTCACTAGACTGAGAAAGGCTATATCATTTAGTCTTTCCTTGTAAAGAGAGTAAGTCTAGCAAGTGTGTAACTAACCAGCTTTAAAAATTACACAGATAAATTCTCATTACATTCCCATTTGCACTCTACGCTGTTGAAGAATAGATAAAAATAATGTTTGATCTTTTCGCCACATACTTTTCAACTCCTCACTATAACCAGCTATTACCCAAGGAACACGCTCAATAATTTCCACAAGAATTGTCTGAACTTCCTCCTCCTTCGCTGACACTTCTAAAGTTTTCCCACCTTTATCCATTACCACAGCAGCATAAGTTTTACCAGTGGGAATACCATTAGTACGATGTTGAGTAATTTTGGCATAAACCCAAGCAATTTCTTGTAACTTAAATAACTCCACATTATAGATATTTTTCTGAATTAACCAACCAGCAGTAATAATTAAATTTTCTCCTGATCTAAAATTATTCATACCATTAGCTACTTGGGAATTAATTTGATTAACAAGAACATCAAAATCACCAAAATTAGCTTTGAATTTCTGTTAATTCCATCGCTGTAATCGGAAACGGTCCAAAAATGAAATTATACCAATATCTTGCCCCAAACAAAAATATAGCCACAGTAACTAATAATAAACCGATATTACTAATGAAAATATTGCGATCGCATCTTTTCATTTGTTCTTGAATAAAGTGATTATTTTCAGCAAAATTACTATTCATAATTACAAAGAAAATTGTTGATTGTTTAGTTTGTACTTCCGGTAGAAAATACTAAAAAATTAACTTGTAACATTAGGAACAACAATTAATACGCAGCCAAATCCAGAGAATTATCTCAAATTTAGAAATTCCGAAAAAATAGCTAATAAAAACAGCTAATTTTAATAAATTTTTTAGACTTGACTGAATTACACACTCTAACCGTAATTGGATTTTGACAGCTATCTAATCCATAAACATCACGAGATCATCCTATCATATAGGTAATAAAAACCACCACTTACATCAAAATTTGTTACAAATCTATAATCTACAATCAAGATCGGTAAAATAGACAAAAATATAAACCAAAATATTAATTGTTCAGTTATACAGCACATTCCATTTAGATGCTCGCACTACAAAAGTTCTATCATTAACATCTGTACCTCAAAATAACGGAAACTGCTGTAATTGAAATAAATTAAAGATCCCCAAATTCTCTAAGAATTTGGGGATCTCACCTGTAGTTAAATATACTATAACACACTCCTGTTCCAATTGCTTAAAATCTTACCAAAACTTTACCACCGTTGCAAACGGATTAGTTTTAAATATCTTGATTATAACATCTAAATATACATTTAAATATACATCTAAATATATATGGGGCTAAACCTTACCACGCGTAACCTAATTGTAGTACAAACTCAGAAATTTGCCAAGGAGTAATTAACGATTAAATTTATGTTACATAAATGGTGTAGCTGCTCAGATTGCAGTTAAGATTAATTGAGTAATGGCTGGACTGAGGGTAAATTTTAGATAATACATATCAAAAACATCTCAAAATTTACATCTCAATCACCCACATTATCAGTACAAATTAATGTTTGATATTATGTTTGATTCAATTTTTCATTGTCATTCCTTAGCTGAATTTTCCCGGATGAATTGTGTGGGAATTTGCGCGTTTCTTGTTCCAGCAAATATAGTGGCTACTTTAGCAACTATTACCTTAACTGTTGTTAACCGTCCGCTATATCAAGTATGGTTATCTGTAATGTTTACTGGTATGTTTGCTACATTAATGTTACTTCATGTTTATAGTTGGTTGATGATTGGGGTAATTATGATACCAACTTATATTTTACTATCTTTAGCCATTAGTTGTTTATTGATTAATTTAGCTGCAATTATTTGGAGAAAAGAGATTTTACAATTTGTTTATTTTCGGCAATTTAATTATTTTCTGAAATAATTAGCTAATTGGTCATTGGTAATTAATAATTGGTAATATTTTCCATAATGGTGCGTTACGAGGACAGCTAACGCACCCTACTGGTTATTGCTTGTTATTTAAGGCTTGATGGAAAAATATAGCAGTTTCCGTTATTATGAGGTACGTATGTTAATCATAAAACCCTTGTAACACAGGCATCTTGCCTGTTCCTAGTGTACCTCATGTAGATGGAATGTGCTGTATATCATAATCAGCACTCAATTAATGCTAAAAAATCGTTACAATTACATGGACACAAAAATCATTATTCTGATGCTCAAAAACTTTGCTACACAAGATTTTTGAGCATTTTTAGTACAAATGAATGGAGGGAAGTTCAGTTATACAAGTTAAATGCATAACATTTTATAACAAATGCATAATTAATAAATTCAAAGTGGTGTAAGCATCTTGCTTGAATAGCTAATAAATAAAAACAAATAAAAAATAGAAACTATCAGATTATGAGGTGGGCATTAATACCCACCTTTTGTTTAACTAATTACATAATGCCCCAAAAGTGCAGGAAGCCTTGATTAGAAAACAACTCAATTAAAATGGCTGCTAAAAAACCTACCATAGCCAAACGGCCATTCCAGATTTCAGCTTGAGGTGTAAAACCCCAGCGCCAAGCGTTACGATCTTCCACTACGTTTGTAATAGTAGTTTGTGTTGTATTGGTCATGATTCGCACTCCCAAATAGATTTACTAAATTTTCTTACTTTATGTAAATTAATATAACATTATTTAATGTTAAAAACCTTAGCCCAGGGGTTAATTAATGACTTGTAACTAACCAAACAATATATTATTGATACTATTCACAAAATAGTACAAGGTGTTGATATCTTTGGGTTTTTGATATTAAAACAATATAAAAGCATGGAATTAATTACAGAAAGGTTAGAATCTTTAAAAGCAGGAACTATCAGTAGTTTATCTCTAGGTGTGATTTTTATTATCACTACCTTGGTTAATTCTTTATTGTTAAGCAAGTATTGGTCTATACTTACCTATCCATCTACTACTATTGTGAATTTACCAATAGTTTTAAGTGGTGTAATTGCTGGTTTTTCAGGGTTTTTGTTTGGTGTAACTTACCGCTATATTATTCGTAATGATACTAACCCTCATCTGAGAACTGGCGCTGTTTGGGCTTTTGGTTTAATACGTGGATTAACCCAAATAGAATTAGGTTGGAATAATAGTGAGGTGATTTTACCCTACTTAATAATGGCTGGAGAAAGTATATTATGGTTCGCTTTTGCAGGGTTTATTCTCAATTTGGCGATTTTACACGGTTGGCTAAAGTCCTTTTCTTAGCTTTTAGTAGTTAAGCTGTTGTGGGTTTAATTTGGATAATAGATGCAAGCAAGATGCTTGCACTACTTAGCTTTTAGTAGTTAAGCTGTTGTGGGTTTAATTTGGATAATAGATGCAAGCAAGATGCTTGCACTACTTAGCTTTTAGTAGTTAAGCTGTTGTGGGTTTATTTGGATAATAGATGCAAGCAAGATGCTTGCACTACAGTAATTTTAGCTGAATAAATACCTTTTTATACCTTTTTAGCGACTTTTATCCCATTTCCACAAAAACACCATCACAGCAATTATTCCCAATTGTAGAGCGAAATTAGGTACAGCTTGATCTATATTTCGTCCTGCTAAGATTTGAAAAAAGAATACAAATGCACCTATAAACCCAGATATACCAATACCAATATACACAAACTTGCGTAAACCGCGATAAGGTGCTGCTGCTTCTGCTCTTAATCTTTGATATTGTCCAGATTTGAGCTTATTTGGAGAATTTGGTTCTACCATAAACAATCATTCCATATTAAGTAGTGGTGCAAAATAAATTCTATATTAGTGACAGTTGAGAGTTGACAGTTGATAATTGAGAGTTGACAGTTGATAGTTGAGAGTTGATAGTGGACAGTTGAGAGTTGATAGTGGACAGGTGACAGGTGACAGGTGACAGGTGACAGGTGACAATAAGATATACCCTTCCTTAGTCTAGTGAGCTACGGTGAAGAATCTGAAAAATAGTTCTATGTCTGTGTACCATTTATTAACTAATTGTACGGGTTTATTTAGATTCCATAGCCGCTTGGAACTTAAGTTCGGTAGCTAATAGCTTGCATTTTACTAAAGTAAACTAATAAACAATTCAAACAGTATAGAACGATTCTATATGCGTTCTATGTTAAGTTGACATTAATGAAATTCTTGCTTTACTCCTACTGACTCCATGACTCGGTGACTTAGTAAACCTTTCTATAATTTATTGATAAATTAGGTTGTCATTGTCAATAAATGACTTAGAATGGAAAGGTTGTCAACAATTGCGATATCTGCTAACATGGCTGTTCCAAAGAAGAAGACCTCCAAATCTAAACGAGATAAACGTCGTGCTACGTGGAGACATAAAGCTGCTATTCAAGCCCAAAAGGCTTTATCCCTTGGTAAATCTATTTTGACTGGACGCTCTAACTTCGTGTATCCTACTGCTGAAGAAGAAGAAGAAACAGAAGATTAATTACCTATACCCAGCAGCTAGTAGGGGTTTAGCACTGCTAAACCTCTTGCGTTCCCAGTGTAAAATGCTAACTGGTGTTTGCGTAGCTTGCCGTAAGCCATAAGCTGAAAGCTGACTACTGGTAGCTGATAGCTAAATACCTATTATCTTTCTCAAAAGAGATAACTTACCTTGATATGGTGCATATCGCCAACTAACATCAAAGCGGAATGTATTTTGTAGAATACTCTTATGATGGGAAAATAGGTCAAAACTGGCTTTACCATGATAAGCACCTATACCACTATCTCCCACACCTCCAAATGGTAAAGATGAAATAGCAACTTGCATCACTGTATCGTTAATACAAACACTACCTGATGAAGTAGATTGTAAAACAAGATTTTGCAGGTTCTTATTATCAGAAAAAAGATATAAAGCTAAAGGTTTAGGTTGAGAATTAATTAAAGTGATTGCCTGGGAAATATCTGTATAAGTAATAATTGGTAAAATAGGTCCAAATATTTCTTCCTCCATGATGGCATCAGTTAAAGCAACATTGTCTATAATGGTAGGAGCAATATATAATTGTTCTCGGTTGGTTTCTCCACCAATAACAATTTCCCCATCTTGCAAAAATTTAGTTAATCTATCAAAATGTTTTTGATGAATTATTCTGGCATAATCTGGACTGTTAACGGGATTTTCACCATAAAATTCTAACAAGCATTTTTTGAAACCACTAATTAAATCTGACTTGACTTTTTCATTCACTAAAAGATAATCTGGAGCTATACAAGTTTGTCCAGCATTGAGAAATTTACCCCAAAGAATGCGTTTAACAGTATGGTCTAAATTAATCTCTTTATCTACTATACAGGGACTTTTACCTCCTAATTCTAAAGTTACAGGAGTTAGATGTTTAGCGGCTGCGGCCATGACAATTTTACCAATAGCAGTACCTCCGGTAAATAAGATGTGATCAAATTTTTCTGCTAGTAATTCTTGACTGGTTTCCACTCCTCCAGTAATAACAGAAATATATGCGGGATCAAAATATTTACTAATTAGTTCTGTGACTAAATTAGCAGTGTGAGGGGCAAATTCCGAAGGTTTGATAATAGTACAATTACCAGCAGCGATCGCTCCCACTAAAGGAGATATAATTAATTGAAAAGGATAATTCCAAGGACTAATAATTAATACTACTCCTAATGGTTCTGGAGAAATTTTAGCCGAATATGAAAAAAACTCTAAAGGAACAGGAGCTTTTTTAGTTTTTGCCCATTTTATGAGATTTTTTATAGCCTCATTAACTTCTTTAATAGCACCAATTTCGCTGGCGTAACTTTCAAATTCAGGCTTGTGTAAATCGGCTTTTAATGCTGCAATAATCTCAGTTTTATGATTAATAATTAACTGTTTTAACTTGTGTAATTGAGATAAACGAAAATCAAGATCCTTAGTTTTACCACTGTTAAAAAATTCACGCTGACTATCAATAATGTCAGTAATTTTAGTAGATAGAGTAGTGCTCATTTTTGTAGTAGCTTGTAGGGTGTGTCAAACATGAAAATTAGTCATCTCTACAGAAGATTATCATATTTGACGCACTATGTCTAATTTAACTAGTAAATTTAACATATAGAGATCCTAAATAAGATATACTAGCCTAGTACCGCAGGGCGGAGGTCAAAATTCAAAAGTCAAAACTCACAACCAAGACAGTATAGGCTTTTGGACGATTTAGAATAATTGGTTTATGTACGCCAAGCTGTACTATATTACCGTGGTTCCCCTACTTCTAAGATGACCTAATCACTAGACATCTTGTGGTAATTAAATGTGCATAACCACTAAACCCTTGTAGGAACAATTCATGAATTGTCCTTAGGATAATTTTCACTCCTATGTCTAATGATTTACGGACAATATCACAAAATAAATTAGTGATATTCCCGTTATTTTCGCCATATTGAGATACAATAGAAAGGTTGACTTGAAATAAACATCTGGAGATATAATAAATGTCCCGTCGTTGTGATTTAACTGGTAAAAAAGCCAATAACGCCTTTTCCATATCCCACTCTCACCGCCGCACCAAACGCTTACAACACGCTAACCTACAAGAAAAACGCATTTGGTGGCCAGGTGGAAACCGTTGGGTAAAACTTAAACTTTCCACCAGAGCAATTAAAACCTTAGATCACAAAGGTATTGAAGCTATGGCTAAGGAATCTGGTATAAATCTTAACAATTACTAAAGAAGTTGATAGTTGACAGTTGACAGTTGACAACGAAAAATTATCAACAGGACTTACGCAACTGGCACATTGGTAGGGTGTGGTTCAACAAGCTCACCAACCACGTCAGACAGTATAAATCATGTAAATAACCAAATTGTTGATATCTGACGCACCCACTCAACAGATTTTTTACTGTGATACTTGCGTACGTCTATTGTCCATTGTCAATTATCAATTTATTCAAGATCAACTTTTTGAATAAACTCCTTAGTGATTTTTACCATAACATCATGAACATCACCATATTTTTGCTTGTAGGTTAAATTATGCTGAAAATTTAAACTTTCTGCTATTTTTGCTCTTTCTAGTATTTTATGATAAAAAATGGCGGGAATAAAGGGATTAATCATCATTAGAGCTAACTTTTCTACCTGGGAAACTGTATTGTTATAACGACAAATTACCGTACCAATTGCTTTTAAATTATGTTGATAATCTCTGTTAAAAATATCAATTTGTTCTAATAATAGTTCTAATCCATAAACCGACATTCGACTAGCTACACAGGGAATTAAACAGTAATCACTGGCGTAAAATGCACTTTTGACAATCTTATTAATACTAGGAGGACAGTCTATTAAAATATAATCATAATTTGGTAATACTGGTTGAATAACTTGAAATAATGTGGTAATTGCGCCAGCAGTTAAGTTTGCATGAATTGTAAAAAACTTAGGACTATTAGGAATTAAATGTAGACACAGGAAGGAATTATTTTTTCTGACATTAGAAACATTGTCCTTAACAATAAAATCTTTAACGTTGATATCATCTAATGCATATTCTGCATTTTGAAATAGAAAAGGTAAAGTTAATCCACGACTATTATATTCCCATTCCCATACTTCATCAGACATCATCGCATTTGTTAAATTACTTTGAGCATCTAAATCAATAGCCAAAACTCGTTTATTGTACATAGTATCCCCTGCTAAATATTCCGCTAAAGCCATAACGAGGGTAGTTTTGCCAACACCTCCTTTAAGATTACAAATACTAATGATTTTGGCTGTCATATTTTTATGCTCTGTTAAACCAACTAGTTTCAGAAGTAGCGTTGCCCTTAAATCACAGGACTTACGCAACGGGCACATTTGTATGGTGCATCAGATATCAACAATCTGTTTATTTGCAGTTATGCCGTCTGACGTGGTTGGTGAGCTTGTCAAACCACACCGTACAGGGGATTTTTGGTGTGACACTTGCGTAAGTCCTAAATCAGTCAAAAGAGAAAATACCAGTGGAAATAGTGTTTAGTAGTTTATATGCTCTTGCTAAAGCAGTGAGTAGTAACCCTGATGTGGTTAGTTATCTTGTAGAATGAGCAGAATTATTTAGTCTAGTCAAAGCTACAAGAAAACAACATCGAGATATACAACAAATTAGCCAACAACTTTAGCAGTAATCTTGATTTAACACCCATGATATGAGCATTGCTAAACCCCTACTTACCACTGCTATACAATTTGCCAAGCTAACTTAGCAGCACCTACCATACCAGCATTATTACCCAATTCAGCCAGTAAAATTTGTAAACCTTCCCGTGAACTTGGTAATACTCTTTTTTCGATTTCCGCTTTTACAGATGGAAGAAAATAGGAAAAATTGGCACTGACACCTCCACCAATAATAATGGCTTGAGGTGTAAGAACATAGATTAAACTGGTTAAACCGATACCTAATTCTGTACCATATTCTTGCCAAAATCTCAAGGCTTGAACATCACCTTTTTTAGCTAATGTGCCTAATTCTATTGGTTCTTTACCTGTGCGACGACGGATAGCAGATATAGAAAGATATTGTTCTAAAGATCCTTGATTACCACTGTTACAAACTGGACCATCAGGACGTAAAGTGATTAAACCTAGTTCACCAGCAGTACAATTATGTCCTACAAATAATTTACCATTGAGAATAATTGCACCGCCTACACCAGTTCCCAAAGTTAGTAATATCATATTGGGGAAGTTACGTCCAGCACCTAACCATGCTTCTCCTAAACCAGCACAATTAGCATCATTAGCTAAGATAGTAGGTTTTCCCGTTTTAGCTTCTAACCAAGCGGCTAAGGGTACATTATGCCATCCTGTAAGATTAATGGCAACTTTAGCTATTTTTCCTGTAGCATCAGCAGGTCCAGGTGTACCTATGCCAATGGCAATACTTTCATTTTCTGGATCTATTTGATTAATCGCATCCACCATAGTAGATAATACTGCTTCTGGAGTTGCGGGTTGAGGAGTATGGATGGTTAAAGATTTAACACAAGTACCATTTGCTGTGTATGTTCCCAGTTTGATAGATGTTCCGCCTAAATCAATACCGATGACTTGTTGCACAATTTTAGCTTATTCAATAATAGATGATTGAAGATCATATCTTAGGCGTGCGGAATTTTCAGGTTTGATCTGTAAAACAAATATTTGTAGTGAAATACAAAACTTCTTCATGGTATGCTATGATTGGGAAAATCTTAATTTATGTATTTTTTAGCACTAGTTAGCAAAAAAGTATCATATATGTACACGGAAAATTTTGTCGTTGTTGCTACACTCTATAAATTCGTTAATTTACCAGATTTTAGAGAATTGCGATCGCCTTTATTATCTTTTTGTCAGGAACGGGGGATTAAAGGTACGATTTTATTGGCACAGGAAGGTATTAACGGTACTGTTGCTGGTAGTTGTGAATCTATAAATGCCGTTTTAGATTTTTTACGTTTTGATTCACGTTTTACAGGTTTAGATCATAAAGAGTCTTATACAAACAAATTACCTTTTGCTAGAATGAAGGTAAAATTAAAGAAAGAGATTGTGACTTTAGGTATACCAGAGATTAATCCTAACGAGAAAGTGGGTATTTATGTCAAACCTAAACAATGGAATGAGATAATTTCGGATCCTGATGTGACGGTTATTGATACACGGAATGATTATGAAGTAAATATTGGCAGTTTTAAAGGTGCAGAAAACCCAAAAACGCAATCATTTAGAGATTTTCCTGAATATGTGCAGAAAAACTTAGATCCCAAAAAACACAAGAAAGTGGCCATGTTTTGTACTGGGGGTATTCGTTGTGAAAAAGCCTCTGCTTATATGATTAATCAGGGCTTTGAGGAAGTGTATCATCTTGAGGGGGGCATTCTCAAATATTTAGAGGAAATTCCTACGGAAGAAAGTTTATGGGAAGGGGAATGTTTTGTGTTTGATGAACGGGTAGCGGTGGTTCATGGTTTGGAATTGGGACATTATGAGTTATGTTTTGGTTGTGGCCATCCTATTGATGATATGGAAAAAAGTTCTCCTCGTTATGAGGAAGGTATTTGTTGTTCTCACTGTTTTGATAATTTGACGGAGGAGAAAAGGTTACGTCAGCAGGAAAAATGGAAGCAGTATAAGTTGCTGTGCGATTCGTTGTGAGTGACCAATCAAGGTTTTAATCTCCACTGCTATATTAATGTGACAATATAGTCACTAAAAATTATAGCTCTTTTGGGATCAATCTAGTACAATCATTCTTCAATTAACCAACCACGCTGTATTCCATACTCAATTCCACCAGTCCAGTCCATTGTTAAATGCTTCCGTACCTTATCAAATAAATGTTGTACTACAGTTGGATTAATTGGATTTTTAACATAAGTTTCTTCATACCTAAATTCTCGATCCGTATTTTTCTGCTGACGTAATACGTAAATTTGATCAACTTTGTACTTCCGAAGATTGACATCACTTGTTAACTTGATCCATTCCATTAATACAATGTATAAACTATTTGGATTTCTGGCTTTTAAATCCTCTGCTGCTCTTGATGAACCTTCCAACATAGTTTTATCAAGATAAGTTTTACATTCAATGACAATAACTGGAATATCAAAAATATGAGTTTCTGTGTTACCTGTAACTGTAACATCTGAATAGTTATCTGGTTCTTCTTTAATAATTGTCAACATTTCACCTGAATTTTCTTCTTCTGGTGGTATAACTGCTTCAAATGATGCTTCAATAGTTGCACCAATCACAAAATCATGGTCTTTCTTTTCAATACGTGCATAGGGACGTTTTAACATTTCTGCATATTTGGGAGGAACAAAGAAAATATCTTTAAAAGTATGGGATTTTCCAATGAGCGCGTTTTCTCCAAAATCTTTTGCTAAATCTCGAAATAAATAATAGAGAAATTCCTCCAATACAGTAGAGTGAAGATTGGAGCGAGAGTCGAACTTTTCAGCATAATGTTGTTGATCTAAAAAATCCTTATATGCTGATAAAAGTTGTACTCTTTGAGAAATAATTGTATTATCATTTTCATTAGGTGTTGATGTTGGTCCCACTAATTCAATATTAGCTGAATGCCATTTATCATATTCAATTCTAATTTGTTGGAGAAATTTTCTGCTTTCAGCATCTCTATATTTTTTGCGGTGATTTTCTTTTTGTTCTAGATTTGAACCATGAACTAAAGGGTTTCTATCAGTTGTGGACATAGCTCTAATTTTTCTTGAAGATGAATTGCAATTGCTTTAGCTAGAATGGGTGGTACAGCATTACCTATCTGATTGTACTGGCAAAGAAACTTTTCATTTAATCTATTTTCCCTTTGTAATAACTTGTGAGATACAACTGTTTTTTTTCCTAAAAAACGATAAGTATCAGGGAAAGATTGGACACGCGCACCCTCACGAGCGGTTAAATTACGATGCTGGAAAGGATGAATAAAACTTGCATAAAAGGATGCTGCTATCGTATGTGCTGGCCTGTATGGATGTAACCGTCTATTATTTTGATCGTAAGTTTTATTAGATAAGTCACCATTTCCACTACGACGTTTAGCACCATATTCTGTAGCAACATCTGAACTGGATTCACCCCATTTTATCTGTTTAAAACGTTCTACTAATCGCTGAGAATGTTCCATTGCTACATGATTATAAAGAATTTTACTACCTTGTCTGATCCAATGCTGATATTGATTTTGAGATTCTGATATATAAAGTTGTTCTTCTTTACCTTCTCTTGCATTAAGTGGAGGTAAGTCTGATATTGCATCCCATAAGCTGATAGCAGGAAGTAAATTTATTTGCTCAAGGGATAATTGCAATATATTGTTTTTTAATAAGTCTAGAGAATGAGTTTTTTGAGGAATACCTAATTTTTTACCTAGTTTGTTTCCAACAATAAAAACACGCTCTCTAACCTGTGGTACACCATATTCAGCAGAATTAAGTAACCATACTTCTACAAAATATCCAAGTTCTTCAAAAGTTTTTTTAATAATATCTATGACCTTTAAACCTTCGCTATTTTTGCGTGAGAGTAAACCTTTCACGTTCTCCATCACAAATGCTTTAGGTTGAAGAAAACGTATCCACTGAGAAAAGTTAATGAATAAAGTATTTCTAGGATCATTTGGGTCTTTTCGTGCTGGACCTGCAACACTAAAACCTTGACATGGAGGTCCACCAATAATAATATCCGGTTTTGAGATACAGATTTCTTGAATACTGCTTAAAGTATTGAAATTACCAATATCACTTTGAATTACTGTCATTTCAGGGTGATTATAACGCAGCGTATCACAAGCCCAAGGATCAATTTCCACAGATAGAGAAATATTAAAACCTGCCATTGCAAAACCTAAACTAAAGCCACCAGCTCCAGCAAATAAATCAATAGCAATAGGTTTGTCTAGTTTCATAAATGTTTGATGTATTTAACATTGAAATTATATAGCAATTATGGAAAAAGTGCGATCGCTCTTTTTTGGTTAACGCTGAATGTAGTGCGATCAGTAAACTATAATAAACATAATCACAAACAAACATATAACATAAAATGCAGCTTAATATCTTATAAATTAGCATTTCTAAAACCTAGTTTCTTTGTAAAAATTGGGATTATAATTTATTTTACAGTTTATAATTAAGTCAAAATCGCCCCACCCATTAACTTATCATAACGATACTTTAACTCATCCTTCATCAACGGCCAGCGATCCAAACTCATATCAATTTCTATCACCTTTTCTGCTGCGGTTCGTGCCAATAATAACACCTCCTCATCATCTACCAAACTGGCTAAAGTAAAATCAGCCACCCCCGACTGTTTAGTTCCTAAAACTTCCCCAGGACCCCTAAATCTCATGTCCATTTCTGATATGAAAAACCCATCTTGAGACTGTTCTAAAACCCTCAATCTTTGCTGTGCTTCTGGACTCCTAGAACTACTCATTAATAAACAATAAGACTGCGCTGCACCTCTTCCTACTCTTCCCCTTAATTGATGCAATTGTGATAACCCAAATCTCTCCGCGTGTTCAATTAACATCACCGACGCATTAGGAACATCTACCCCCACTTCTACCACCGTTGTTGATACTAATATCTGGGTTTCATTATCCCTAAATTTATTAATTGCTGTTTCTTTTTCTGCTGAAGTCATTTTTCCATGTAATAACCCAATTTGAAATTCAGGAAATACCGTTTCTTGTAATTTTTGATATTCTTCCACCGCCGAACGCAAATCTAATTTTTCCGACTCTTCTACTAACGGTAAAATTACATATACTTGTCTACCTTGGACAATTTCTCTCCTTATTAAATTATATGCTTGGGGTCTTTGTTGTCCTGTTAATAATGTGGTTTGTATTTTCTGTCTTCCTGGTGGTAATTCATCAATTTGACTTACATCTAAATCTCCATGTACTGTTAACGCTAATGTACGGGGAATAGGTGTAGCTGTCATGGTTAAAACGTGCGGCTGTTCCCCTTTTTGTTGCAATTTAGCCCTTTGTTCTACTCCAAAACGATGCTGTTCATCTATTACTACTAACCCTAATTTACTAAATTTTACCGTATCTTGAATTAAGGCATGAGTTCCCACTAATAAAGGTAATTCTCCCGTTTCTAATTGACTATGAATTTCTCGTCTTTTCCCTACTTTTGTTGAACCAGTTAATAATTCCACTGGTAAATGTAACAGGTTAAACCAACTTACTAATTTACGATAATGTTGTTCTGCTAATACTTCCGTAGGTGCCATTAATGCTGCTTGATAACCAGATTGAATGGCTGCTAAAATCGCCATTACTGCTACAATTGTCTTCCCTGAACCCACATCTCCTTGCACTAAACGGTTCATGGGTGCAGATTTTTGTAAATCATTAAAAATCTCATTTACTACCCTTTGTTGGGCGTTTGTTAAGCGAAATGGAATGATGTGATCAAACTTTTCTAATAATTGTCCCTGGGGTACAAGTACCGCACTATTAGCATTAGCTTTAGCTTGTTTTTGCCGTTGTAATAAACCTACTTGTAAATAGAAAAATTCATCAAATACTAATCTTCTCCTAGCAATTTTTAAAGTGTCGCTATCTTTAGGAAAATGAATGTTAGGAATTGCTTCTTTTAATTCCATTAATTCATATTTTTCCCTTAAACCTTTAGGTAAAGGATCTGGTAAATTATGCACCGCAGGTAATACCGAAACTACTGCTTGTCTGACGGCATTTGCTACCACACCTTCGGTTAAACCATAAATAGGAACTACTCTACCAATAGTAAAAGAATCTATAGGATCTCCAGGATCGGCTAATACTTCTAATTCGGGATTATCTAATGTTAAACCATATTTACTACCTTTAACTAAACCACAAGCAGCTATGGTACAACCCACTGGATAACGTTTTTTTAAACCTTCTTGCCATCCTCTACTACTATATCTTGCACCAGCAAAAAAACGATTAATTTTAATTTGTCCTGTGTGATCTTTTAATACTAATTCTAATATTGATAGTTTATTATTTCTCGGACTTGTGAAAAAGTTAAACCGTTTCACTTCTCCTATTATTGTCACGGTTTCTCCACCTTCTAATTCTTTAATATTTACTTGTCTAGCATAATCTATATGATCTCGTGGATAATAAAATAATAAATCTCTGACGGTTATTAATCCTAACCGTCCTAAATTTTCTGCTCTTTTAATACCAATTTCCGGTAATTCAATGAGTCTTTGGTCTATTTTTGGAGCTAATTTTTGCCTAATTTCACTAACAATGGGAGTGGGTATATTTTTAGGTTTATTTTCATATTTCTTGGGTTCTTTTTCTCCTTCTATTTCTTGTTGAAGTTGTAATAAATAGTTTTTAGTTTCTGCTATTAAATATTCTCTAGCTTGGGGTTTTAAATTAGGATAATTAGCAAATTTCATGCCCATTTGATGCCACTTTAATCTTTCTTTTGCTGTTAACCCGGAGGGAAATTTACCAAAGGTTAAACAGAGAAATTCACTAAAGCGGTATTCATTACCCTGTAAATCTACAAAGCCTCTTTCAGCTTCCACTGTTAAGGCTTTATGCAATCTCATCCAATCGGGAATATCATTGTTCATTGGTTATTACTGATAACTAATTAATTCTTGTTATAGCAATAAATAGGCAAAAAATCAATTATTAATTAATCTTCATGCCAACTAGAACGCCAAGCGGCTTCCGCCATGGCAATTTTTAATTCTCGTTGCATTTTTTGATAGCTTCTACCTAATTGATGTAATTGTGAAACAATATTACGAATTTCTTTTCTTTGAGATGACAGCATATTATCGGCAAATTCTATTTCTCCTAATCTTAAATGAATGGCAATAATTTGTGTAAGATTAGATTCTTCTTCTTGATCATCTTCATCTTCTTTATTACTAACTTGTATCACTAAGTTGACAATGTTAGGGGGACTTGGCATCATAT
The DNA here is from genome assembly GCF_014696225.1 of Anabaena sp. FACHB-1237. GTDB lineage: Bacteria > Cyanobacteriota > Cyanobacteriia > Cyanobacteriales > Nostocaceae > FACHB-1237. The sequence continues at coordinate 39,718 of NZ_JACJPV010000011.1, forward strand.
CATTAGATGATTCTGATGCGGCTAATGTAGCAGCTGCTAATACTGGTTCTGGTAATTTTTTCGGTAAAACCCCACTTTTTTGCAGCAAAATATTGGTTTCTTGAGAAAGTTTTTTTAGGGTTTCTTGAATACCTTTTTCTACCTGTCTTTCACCTTTAATAATATTTAAAGGATTAGAAAAATCTAATAAATGAGCAGGTTTTTCGGTTTTTTCATCTATGATATCTGTTTGTTTTATTTCTGGTGGTTCTATATATTTCATTAGGTTTTCACTAGCTTTTTGTCCTAATTTACGAATACTTTGTTGTAAGTTTTCCCGTTGGTTTAAGGATAGGTTTAGAAATTCTTCTGCATATCCTTGAGTACATATATAATAACTTCCTAAAATTAATTGTTTTTGTAATACTTGCCCTAAGTTGCCCAGATAACTAGTATAAGCAGTGGTTAGTTTTTCTGCGATCGCTAACCCTTCTTCTTTTAAACTATTAATATCTTTTTCTATTCGTTCAATTGCTCTAACCATAGTTCTAATTATAGGAAATTCCTGATTGGTAACTCATAATTATTTTATCATCACCTCTTCACTGTCACCTATCATCTATAGGACTTACGCAACTGGCATCTTGCTAGGGTGCGTCAGACAGCAAACCCTATGTAAATAACCACATTGTTGATATCTGACACACCCTACAACTGTCACCTATAAAAAAATACAGGCCAGCAAATATCGCTAAACCTGTAATCAAAAGTAGTTATTAGTCAAAAGTCTATGGGTATTATACATCTTTATCTGGGAATTGAAAATAAAAATCCTCAGAAGTTTTTAGGAAACTTTTCCTAAAATTTGACAATTATCCATTCCTGACTTTGCGTGTTTGAGCTATTTAATACCCATTTGAGCAGCGACTTCATCAGCAAAGCTAATTTCTTGCTTTTCAATACCTTCACCTAACACATAGCGTACAAAGCTAGTAACTTGTACTGTTCCACCAGCTTTAGCTTGCACCTGTTTAACTAAGTCTTCCACAGAAATGCCTTGATCACGGATATATGGTTGATCTAATAACGCCATTTCTTTGAGACGCTTTTCAATTCTACCTTGAACAATTTTTTCTTTGATGTTCTCTGGTTTATTGCCTAAGTCATCTTTAGCCATTTCAATGGACTTTTCTTTGGCCACTACTTCGGCTGGAATATCATTAACTGTGACATATTCCACGTTAGGACAAGCTGCTATTTGCATTGCTGCATTTCTAGCCAACCCTTTTACATCCTCATTAACAGAAGTAGCTACCACTTGTACTAATACACCAACACGGCCACCAGTGTGAATGTAGCTATCTACTACACCTGCTTGATCACCAAGACAGAACTTAACCAGACGACGCACCTGAATGTTTTCACCCAAAGTAGCGATAGTTTCTTTAATAAATTCCTCTACAGTGACACTGTTATTATCAATGTAGGGTTGAGCCAATAAGGCCTCAACACTATCAGCACCAGCAGATTGTTTGGCTAAATTTGTTACCAAAACTTTGAAAGCCTCATTACGGGCAACAAAGTCGGTTTGACAGTTAACTTCTATGAGTACACCGACCTTATTATCAGGCTGAATGTAGGTTTCTACAAGACCTTCAGCCGCAATGCGATCGCTCTTTTTCCCTGCTGAGGCAATACCTTTTTTACGTAACCAGTCTATGGCCTCGTCAATATTGCCTTCTGTTTCCTTGAGTGCTTTTTTACAGTCCATCATGCCAGCGCCGGTTTTTTGGCGTAGCTCCTGGACGAGTTTTGCAGATATTTCCGCCATGTTGCCTTAATTCCTACGTTGACAGATACAAAAAAAGATATCAAATAAAGTGTTGGGTGCAGGGAGAAAATTCTTCATTCTGGCTCCCTGTAGAGGTTTAGCACTGCTAAACCCCTACTTACTCTTGAACTCTTGAACTCCTGACTCCTATAAATTATTCGTCGTCGTCGCTTTGTTCAAATTCGCTTTCGTCGTATTCGTATTCTTCTTCAGCGCCTTCGTAATCTTCGTAATCTTCTTCAACCTCTGCTAGTTGACCATGACGGCCTTCATAAATAGCATCTGCTAATTTACCAACTATCAGTTTAATGGATCTGATTGCGTCATCGTTGGCGGGAATGGGAATATCTACCACATCGGGATCACAATTTGTATCCAACATGGAAACAATGGGAATACCCAATTTTTCGCATTCTTGTACAGCGTTGTACTCACGACGTTGATCTACAATAATCACTACATCGGGTACACGACGCATATTTTTAATACCGCCCAGGTATTTTTGCAGCTTGGACATTTCCCGACGCAACATGGATGCTTCCTTCTTAGGTAATAGATCCAATGCTCCACTTTCTTCGCGTCTTTCTAAGTCTTTAAGACGTTCTGCTCTGGTTTTGATAGTTGCCCAGTTGGTTAACATTCCCCCTAACCAACGTTGGTTGATGTAGTGAGAACCACAACGGGCTGCTTCTTGGGCAATAATACCAGCCGCTTGACGTTTTGTACCTACAAATAAAAACTTTTTGCCTTGTTCTGCTTGCGATCGCATATAGGCATAAGCCTCATCCATTAACTGTGCTGTTTGCACTAAGTCAATAATATGTACACCATTACGCGCTGTGTAAATGTAAGGTGACATTTTGGGGTTCCAACGTCGGGTTTGATGCCCAAAGTGAACTCCAGACTCCATCATTTGCGCCAATGAAACTACTGGCATATTTTTTACTCCTATTCGGGTTAAACCTCCATCCAGGAGCATTTCTCATAGAGAAACACCCGAATCCCCGGATGTGCGGAATTTAGACAACTATGCTAGGTTAACACACAATATGGTAAATGGGATCAAAAATAGCTACTAATCTGGAAAAATCAGGACTGTCTATGAAAGTTACTAATTTAATCACTTGGTTTGAAGCATGGGCTGATCCAAATTGGTGTGAAAAGTGGGATAATTGTGGTTGGCAGGTTGAACCAGGAGTTTTAAATTTAGAAGCGCGAGTTTTGGTCTGTTTAACTCCCACATTGGCGGTAATGCAAGAGGCGATCGCTCTTCATGCTAATATAATCTTTGCTCATCATCCATTAATCTTTAACCCACCTAAGTCCTTTCGCAACGGTGATACATTAACAGAGATTATCCGATTAGCTTTCTCTCATAATATTGGTATATATACCGCTCACACAAATTTTGACCAAGCATCGGATGGAACAGCAGATGTATTAGCGCAAATCCTCCAATTACAAGAAGTATCTCCCCTCGTAGCCACTCAAAATGGACTAGGTTATGGGCGTGTAGGAAATTTGATTAATACCATGACTTTAAAAGAGTTACTGAAAAATATTCAAACTCAATTAAATCCACCAAAATTGATTTTTTCCCCCAGCGCTAACCTACAGGAACAAATTTCACGAGTTGCAGTCTTAGGTGGATCCGGTGCAGGATATATTTCCGCAGTAGTCAAAAGTAAAGCGCAAGCCTATTTAACTGCTGACTGTAAATTTCATCAATTTCAAGAAAGCCGTGATAATGGATTAATATTAATTGATGCCGGACATTATGCTACTGAACGTCCTGCGTGCGATCGCTTAGTGCAAAAATTTCAGAAATTGAACCTAGATTGGGTACAATTAAGTAAAGCAGATGAAGACTTTCGACAGTTTTTCATCTAGTCTTGGCAATTACAGCAGTTTCAGTTATTATGAGGTACAGATATTAATGATAAAACCGTTGTAACACAGCCATCTTGCTATGTTCCTAAGCTAATGTGCAGCACTCACTGTATAATTAAAAAACCTAAAGTTATAGTAGCACAAGCATCTTGCTTGTATTAATTATTCAAGTTAAAGGCACAACAGCTTAGTGTACCTCCTGTAGATGGAATGTGCTGTAAGTAAAAAGTTTGTGGAGTAGGACTTATGCAAGCGTCACGGTAAAAAATCTGTTGTAGAGTGCGTTAGAGATCAACAATTTGGTTATTTACATAATTTATACTGTTTGATACTGTTTGATACTGTCTGACATACCCTACCAACGTGCCAGTTGCATAAGTTCTGTGGAGGAAGATTCAGATCCCCTACTTCTTAAATAAGTCAGGGATATTAAGCTAATGTGCAGCACTCACTGTATAATTAAAAAACCTGAAGTTACAGTAGCACAAGCATCTTGCTTGTATTAATTATTCAAGTTAAAGGCACAACAGCTTATTTCTGCATCAAAAATTTTATAATCAACAAATAGCTACTTGATATCATAATTGAAACAATGTAGATCAAAAAATGTACACCACATCAAAACCAGATCCAGTTCGGTTAGAAATATTCAAAAACCTCTATCAGTTCATCGCGGAACAAATGGGAATTATTCTGCAAAATACAGCAGCATCAGTTAATATCAAAGAAAGACTAGATTTTTCCTGTGCTATTTTTGATAGTTCTGGTTTATTAGTGGCTAATGCTCCCCATATTCCTGTACATTTAGGATCAATGAGCGAAAGTGTTCGCAGTTTAATTAATGATCAAGGTAAGAATATTAAACCCGGAAATGTCTATTTATCAAACAACCCCTATAACGGTGGAACACATTTACCAGATGTCACAGCTATTACTCCTATTTTTGATATAGACAACCAACAAATTATCTTCTATGTTGCATCTCGTGGCCACCAAGCAGATATAGGAGGTATTACCCCTGGTTCTATGCCTCCTCATAGTACCACAATCATCGAAGAAGGGATTATTTTTGATAATTTTCTCCTAGTAAACCAGGGAGAATTTCAAGAAACAGCAGTGAGAAAACATTTATTAGATCATCCCTATCCTAGCAGAAATCCTCAGGAAAATATTGCTGATTTTAAAGCCCAAATTGCTGCTAATGAACGGGGAGTTAAAGAATTAAGAAATATGGTGCAGCAATATGGACTACAAACAGTACAAACCTATATGCAATTTGTCCAAGATAATGCCCAAGAATCTGTAAGAAAAGCCATTGATGTGTTGCAGAATGGTACATTTACTTATGAAATGGATCATGGTGCAAAAATTAAAGTTGAGGTAAAAATTGATCGCAAAAATCGCAGTGCAAAAATTGATTTTACTGGAACATCTCCACAACTGAATAATAATTTTAATGCACCAAAAGCTGTGACTCAAGCAGCAGTTTTATATGTCTTTAGAACATTAGTTAATGATCATATTCCTCTCAATGCTGGTTGTCTCAAACCGTTAGAAATTATTATTCCTCAAGGTTGTATGTTAAACCCAGTTTATCCAGCAGCAGTAGTAGCAGGAAATGTGGAAACTTCTCAAACTATTGTGGATGCTTTGTATGGTGCATTAGGTATTATGTCTGCCTCTCAAGGAACGATGAACAATTTCACCTTTGGAAATGCAAAATATCAATATTATGAGACAATTTGTGGAGGTTCTGGTGCGGGAATAAATTTTCATGGTACTGATGGAGTGCATACACACATGACTAATTCCCGTTTAACTGATCCTGAAGTTTTGGAAACTCGTTTTCCTGTACAAGTGGAAAGTTTTAGTTTACGTGCTGATAGTGGTGGTAAAGGTAAATTCAGGGGAGGAAATGGTGTAATTCGTAGGATTAAATTTTTAGAACCTATGACTGCAAATATTCTTTCTAGTCATCGGATAATTCCTCCTTTTGGTTTAAATAATGGCTCACCAGGAAAGGTAGGAAAAAATTGGGTACAACGGGAAAATGGTACTCAGGAAAATTTAGGCAGTACGGCAACTGTGGAAATGCAGCCTGGGGATGTTTTTGTGATTGAAACTCCTGGAGGTGGAGGTTTTGGTTGATTTTTGATGCCATTTTTCCTCAGTATTCAACTATCAATAACCTTTCAGGTAAATAGCTAAAAGCTGATAATTCAATTCTTCCCTATTTTAATTATCTCAATTATCTCATACAAAAATAGATAAGCTGTTGTGCTTTTAATTGAGATAATGAATGCAAGCAAGATGCTTGCACTACTATAAGGATTTTTATCTATGTATTTTCTATAAATAGACTTTATGCATTAGAAAACTTTGGTGTTTTTGATTTTCTTTCTTTTTAATTCCTGGTAAAAAAGCCGCATTAAAAATCACAATTGATATCATTATTAACAGCATAGCAAAGAAAATTATATCCATCCCTGATTCTTGACTCAAATTAACATGATTATTGGCGATGATAGGCTGATTTTTTTGTAAAGAAGGTGTTGGTAAATCATCAATTATCTCCTGTGCTGACTGATATCTATATTTATGTTCTTTATGAATCATTTTTGATAAAATAGATAGGATATATTTTAAGTCATTACTAATTATGATTTGATTTTGCCAATCATCAAAGTTTTGATTTTCTGGTTCTAATCCTGTTATTAATTGAATTATGATAATACCTAATGCGTAAATATCACTATTTTTCTCTGCATAGCCATATTGTTGTTCCAATGGTGCATATCCAGGGGTAAAAATTCGAGTTCCTGGAGTTTGTAATTTAGTTTGATTAGGGATAATTTCCTTTACAGCACCAAAATCTATTAAAAACAGATTATTTTCATGATCTATCATAATATTATCTGGTTTAATATCACGATGGATAATATTGTTTTCATGAATATCAATTAATACCTTGAGTAAACATTGTAAAATTTTAATTGCATCTTCAATTGTGAACTTTCCCCGACTTTCCAGTTCTTTAGTTAATGTTTTTCCATTAATATATTGTTGCACTAAGTAGAATTGTTGATTTTCTTCTATGTATTCAACAAAGTTAGGAATATGTGGATATCCATTTAATTTTTGTAAACTTTCTACCTCTCTCTCAAATAACTCTTTAGCTTTAGCATAACTTTGACTATTACTAGAAAATGTTAGCTTTTTAACTGCATATTCATGGCCATTTTCATCTTCAGCTAAATAAGTTCTACCAAAAGCACCTTGTCCTAGTGACTTAATTAGTTGATATGTGGTAAACTCGCCAGCGATCGCCTGTAACATTCCTGTATTCATACCTTAACCCACCATCACACAGATAACGAAAACCTTCTACTAGAACCTAAATGAGATTGCTTGACTTGTTTCGTATTCTATACTACACTAAATGTGTAATAATTATCAAGCGTCAGATTCGACGGTTTATTAAGTATTATTACCATATTGTTACAAAAACTGCAAATCTCTAATGACATAGATTATGTACAAAGTTATGAATAAGCCTTCCCTTCGTAATGCTATATTAACTATTAGTGTGGCACTAATAATGATATATGTTTTTGTGCCAGAGAGTAAATCATTATTTTCCTATTTAGTAGTTGTGGGATTTGTAGGATTTACTCTTTACTTAACATTAGATGGTCAGAAAAAGAAAGAGAAATTAATACATAAAGATACAATTACTAACCTAGAAACAGCAATAAAAACAGAAATTAGGAATTTTTATTCCCAAAATAAAAGTAATCATGAAAAAATCAATAGAATCGCTTTAATTGATACTAAATGTGTAAATAATGATGATTTTCAGAAATGGGAAAAAGGGAGACGTGATTATCAATCTCTGCCTAATTTTTTGCTTTCTATTGGATTATTAGGTACTTTTGCCGGTATTACCATCAATTTATTTCAAATCAGTTTAAATACTAGTGGTACAGTAGAATTACAAACAATATTGCCAGGAATTATTAGTTCCATGGCCATAGCTTTTATTAGCAGTTTAGCTGCACTAGGTTGTAGTATGTATTTAACAAAATTTCATGCTACATCTGACTTAGAAATAGTAAAAAATAATTTACTAATTTCTCTGGAAAATTATGTTGATAATGAATATTTATTACTTCCCACTAATCAAAGTAAAGGCAAAATTGATAAATTAATTGATTCCATCAATGATTATTCTGCGAAACTCAGCAATTTCGTATCTAGTTTAGATCAGAATACCCAAAAATTCCAAAATGCCATGACTTTTGCTGCCAATACACTGAATATATCAGCCAATAATTTTCAAACAGTGGTTAATCAATCATCTCAATCAATGCAAACAGGAGCTAATGTTTTAACAAATGCTACTAATAATGTAGCAGGATTAACAACTAAATTTTCTGATTTAATATCATCCTTAGTCCAATCATCAGAATCATTTGATCAAGCTACATCTTCATTAAAAATTGGTGCTGATGCTTTAAATAATACCAATTCAAATATCATAAAATTCACCAATAAATTTGCAGATATTACAACATCTTTACTGCAATCAGCATCATTTTTTGAACAAACAGTATCAACCTTACAAAAATATACAACTACCATGAACAATGTAAATGAAACTCTCGAAAATAACTCTAAAGAAGTGCAAAATCTCATTCAAAATAATCAAAATAATCTCAATGGAGTTTCTGGTAAATTACTGCAAAATTCAGAAACAATTTCCACATTTACCCAATTATTAAACCAAAATATAACGCAAGTTAGCACATCTTTAAATCAGTACATTACCCAAATAGAACAACAAAGTAATAACTTACAAACTCTCAGTGGCGTAATTCAAAATACAGCACAATCTTCTAATGTTAATATTAGTCGAGTATCAGGTAATTTAGATAAAAATTCGGACTTGTTAAATAATCAAATTCAGCAATTACAAGAAGTAGCTACTAAAATTGAACAAAATACTCAATTAATGCAAAGAATTTTACTTTACTTGCAAAAATCACAAGATAGAGAAAACAACTAATTAACAATAATCAATAGGAAGTTATAGTTATGACTAGAAGAAATAGAAATAATAGCAATTCTGTAGAAACATTTACAATTTGGACATCTTTTACAGATTTGATGTCTAATGCGTTCATGATTATTACCTTATTACTGTTATTTGTGATTGCGAGATCATCAGCATCTCCCCAGGATAAACACCTATCAAAACCGGAGAAAAACAACAACAATAATAATAGTAAACCCACAATTATTTCTCTACCATCGAATAAATATAGCTTTCCCTCTGGTAGTGCTGTTTTACCAGATAATTTACAAGATGATATCAGTAAAAATGGTCAAGATGGGATAATTTTGCAATTGATTCAAAAAAATATTGCTGAACTGGAAAAAAATGATAAACAAGTGGATGTTATTGAAATAATTGGACATACTGATGGCCAAGCAGTAGGTTCTCTAAAATGTAACAATCGCAATAGTAGTAATTTAGATAAAGAATTAGAAAATGTATCTACAGGAAATAAGCAAGTATCTATTTTATGTCCTAGTTCTAACGCTGATTTAGGTTTAATGAGAGCGTTAGCAGTAGTTAAAGAACTCCAGAAAGCTCAAAAAAATAAACAATCAGGACGTTTTAAACAACTACAATTTAGAGCCTATTCAGCAGCACAATTACTATTACCTGATGATCAAGGATTTGCCGCTATAGATAGAAATGCTAATTGGAAACGGAGACGAATAGAAATACGTTTTGCACAAGTTGGAGATTATGTAACCCCTGACAATAATCCTTGATTGAGATCCCCGACTTCTTCAAGAAGTCGGGGATCTTGTTCTTGACCACTTTGATTTTCCCTAAATCTCGTTTATATTATTCTATAATAACGCCATTATCATATTTATTATGCAGACTCAAAAACCATCTGTTAGTTTAATCCGAGCTAAATCCTACGCCCAAGACGCTTTAAAAGAATCCTTAGAAACACTATTAGAACCTTTAGGAGGAATGGGTGCTTTCGTGAAACCAGGAAACCGAGTCCTTCTTAAACCTAATTTACTCACTGGTTCACGGCCTACAAAAGAATGTACCACACGCCCCGAATTAGTTCGCGCTGTGGCAGAAATGGTAATTGCTGTGGGTGGTAATCCATTTTTAGGAGATAGTCCCGCTTTTGGGAGTGCTAAAGGTGTGGCAATTGCTAATGGTTTATTACCAATTTTACAAGAGTTAAATATTCCCATTGTGGAATTTAGTGGTAAACGTTATCAAACTATTAGTGATAATTTTAATCATCTACTTTTATCAAAAGAAGCTATGTCCGCAGATGTGATTATTAACTTACCAAAAGTTAAATCTCATGCCCAATTAACTATCACTTTAGGTGTGAAAAATTTATTTGGTTGTGTTCCAGGAAAAATGAAAGCCTGGTGGCATTTGGAAGCCGGGAAAGATGCCCAGAGATTTGGCGAAATGTTGGTAGAAACTGCTAGAGCAATTAATCCTAGTTTAACCATTGTTGATGGCATTATTGGTCATGAAGGTAATGGTCCTAGTGGTGGAGAACCAAGATTATTGCAAGTTTTAGGGGCTTCTAGTAATGTGTTTGCCTTAGATCGGGCTATGTTAGAAATTCTCCAAGTTGCTCCCTCACAAGTACCCACAATTACCGCTTCTCAAAGATTGGGAATTTGTCCAGATTTAGATGAAATAGAATTTCCTAGTTTAACACCAGAGTTATTACAAATAGCGGATTGGAAACTACCTGATCAGTTAATGCCTATAGATTTTGCTTTACCTCGTGTTATTAAATCTACTTTTAGGGATCTTTACATCAGGTTGATTAAGGAAAAGAAAGGTGTTTATGGTCAGAGTTAATTAGCTGTTGCAACTGTTGTTACAGTAATTTTGCGAAGAAAAAAGTAGTTTGTAAATACGCTCCGATTATTTAACCACATCGCTCTCGTTAGAGGGCGTTTTTTTATAATTGATAAATTTTAACCTGTCTCCTCTCTCCTGTGACTTGTCACCTAACTACTATAGCCATAAATCCACAATTGTCCTAAAATTCTACAGGGTAGCTGAAATATAGGCTACAAAGTTTAATAATTAAAATAGGAGTTTTGTTGTGGATCTATCTCTAATTGCAGCCCAACCTAAACAGGGTGTAGTTAATGTACTAATTGAAATTGCTGGTGGCAGCAAAAATAAATATGAGTATGATAAGGATTTACAGGCTTTTGCGTTAGATCGTGTATTATATTCTTCTGTTAAATACCCTTATGACTACGGTTTTATCCCCAATACCCTGGCAGATGATGGCGATCCTTTAGATGGTATGGTATTAATGGATGAGCCAACTTTCCCCGGTTGTGTGATTGCCGCTAGACCTATTGGGTTCTTGGAAATGATTGATGGTGGAGATCGTGATGAAAAAATTCTTTGTGTTCCCGCTAAAGATCCCCGCTATGCTGATGTAAAATCTCTGAAAGATATTGCTCCTCACCGTTTAGATGAAATTGCTGAATTTTTCCGTAGTTATAAAAATTTGGAGAAAAAAGTAACAGAAATCCTCGGTTGGCAAGATGTGGAATTTGTAGCACCTTTAGTAGCTAAGTGTATCCAAGCTGCTGCTCAAAAAGGTTAGTTATCAATCATTAAGTGTCAGGATTGACGCAAGTGGCACATCGGTAGGGTGCGTCAGATATCAATAATTTGTTTATTTGCCAAATTTATGCCGTCTGACGCACCCTACAACTAGCTAGTTTGATGCACTGCAAGCACCAAGAAAAGGAAAATTTTTCTTCTTCCTGAACTCCTATACACACTGAGTAAAATTCAGTTATAATTTGCTGATAAAACTCAAAACTTTCCCTGGTTGCAAAAAAAAAGTGAAACCCCAATGGAGCGCACTCTCTTATCAGCAAAAATTCATAATTGTACCCTCACGGGCGCTAATATTAACTATGTGGGTAGTATCAGTATTGATGAGATTCTTTTGGAAAAAGCTGGTATACTACCTTATGAGCAAGTACAAGTGGTGAACATTGCCAATGGTGAGCGTTTTATTACTTATGCGATCGCTGCTCCAGCTAACTCAGGGAAAATTGAGTTGAATGGTGCGGCGGCTCGTTTAGGTATAATTGGCGATCGCTTGATTATCATGACTTACGGGCAATTTACCATGGATGAGTTAAAATATTACTCTCCCACTGTTGTAATTGTGAATGAACAAAATCAGTTACTAGAAGTCCGAAATTATAATGATATGCTTACTAAGCTGCTGTATAAAACCTAGACATTCCCCTGTACAGGAGTTAAAGGAGTTTTTGTATTTGAAAATTTTAATTTCTTAAACTGAAAATCCTTTGTTTTGGTACTCTATCCCTCAAAACTTTCGATCTACTACTTATTACACTTGTATTCATACTACACAATGAAGTGCAGAATGTGGGTTATACAATCACAGAAGAACACGCTAAATCTTTCAATCATGACTTCCATGAAATTTGTAAAGATTTAGTAAAGAACTAAGAAAAAACAGGTTTTGGTGGATATGGGGAGAGCGATCGCGTAAGGGGGAAGATCATGCTTACACAAGATGATCAACCAGTGGCAGAAATTGAAAGATATAATTCCTGGAATTATGTCTATTTTGTCTATGCAAAATCCTTGATTTTTCTATAGTTATCATTAACAATAAAAGCATCATGTTCCATACATGATTGTAGCCAAAAAAGTGACAGAAGCCCTTATTTATGTCCGCACTTGCGGGCATATTACTTATTTTATATCATATCTCTTATATTGATGCACAATGTGAAAATCAGCAGTGGGTAATCTGATAGAATTAACCATAACTAATTCCATAGCTAATTAATTGTGGTTCTATGACAACTAATTTATCATCTACCTCCCAACCTGATTTTCTGATCCCTTTAACTCAAACTGCTATCTGTTATCGAGAAAATCAACCACTTCCTCCAGCAGTAATTATAGTTGATGCTTTATTGCAAGCAGAAAATTATGCTAAAAAACAAAAAGTTAAATACAATTTTTCCTTATTAAATGGTAAATGGCGTTTATGTTTTGCTACTGGTACTAAAAAAGCTAGGGCAAAAGGAGGCATAATTTTAGGACAAGGACGATATGTGCCTAAATTTGTCCCTATTCATATTACTTTTTCTTCTAGTTTAGAAAACGATACAATGTTAAAAGGCACAATTACTAATCAAGTGCAGTTAGGCTCAATGTTACTACAATTAAGTGGTTTAACTAAATATTTAGATAAAAAGAATATTCTGGCTTTTGATTTTTTGCAAATGCAGTTAAGTTTATTTACTAAAACTATTTTTACTAAGTCCATTAGTTCCACTGGGGAAAATCAAGATTTCCATGAAAATCCTATTGGTAAATTACCTTTTTTTAGCTTTTTCTTAGTTACAGAAAATATGATTGCTGCTAGAGGTAAAGGTGGAGGTTTAGCTTTATGGATAAGGGAAAAAAGTTAAAATTAGAGGTTGTTTTAAAAGTTTTGGATTAAGAGGATGCTTGGAAAGTCTAAATTAACACAAAAATCGGCCATTAGAAATCGCGTCTACACAGGCAAAACCTGCCTAAGCAGGTTAAAAATCCTTGGTTTTTCCTTAGTCCACGCAGGTGGTCACTGAGCCTGTCGAAGTGTGGACTTTGTCTGTATAAGCTCTTGTGCCTTTAACTTGAATAATTAATACAAGCAAGATGCTTGTGCTACTGTAACTTCAGGTTTTTTAATTATACAGTGAGTGCTGCACATTAGCTTAATAGCCAATTATATTCACCCTATACTTTTACAACATTCTCTAAGATTCTCCCTGTATAAACATTGCGCTGTTTTTCAATGGTATCACTGCCCATAGAATATTGATTAATGACAATGCCATCACCAAAATTGCGGGTATTTTGGTTTGGGGCTAATAAATAACCAATGTGATCATCTTTAACATACCGCAGTTTCCGTGATTATGAGGTACAGATGTTAATGATAAAACCCTTGTAACACAAGCATCTTGCTGTGTTCATAATGTACCTCATGTAAATAGAATGTGCTGTAAATGAGAGGATTACCAAAACTAAAGAGCGATCGTAAACCTAAATCAACCAATACCAATTCCCTATCAAACCCTAGGTATTACTAATCATTTTTATATGGATTGTGGTATGATAGTTTTGATAAATTTTACGCAAAACCGCGTTCTTATTCACAGTACAGACGTTTCATGGAACATCCTTAATGTTTTACGTTAAGTTGACACTTATGATCGGTGCTAAACCCTTACTGACTCTTGACTCCTGACTCCTGACCAATGACTCTTAAAATCATAATAGTAATTTCACATTATTAGCCAACATAAGGACTAAAATCAAGACGGACAGATTTGTAATTGAAATATTTGTATGTAATAAAGGAGGCTTAGAAAACTATGTCCGACTTAAATCGTGGCATTATGAAATTTGCTGGTGCCGATTCACCTAAACTAGTTACCATATCCACTATATTAGTCTTAGGATCAATAACTATACTGATTTTGTGGGCGCTCAGTTCTGCCTACGCACTAGGATAACAATATTAACAAATCATCACCAGATAATCTGAAGATGTACAATCTAAGTTTATCTGGTGATGGGTTATTGGTGATAGGTAATCACTGATAGGTAGTTGGTGTCATAAAAATTACAGCAGTTTCCGTTATTATGAGGTACAGATGTTAATGATAAAACCCTTGTAACACAGGCATCTTGCTGTGTTCATGGTGTACCTTATGTAGATGGAATGTGCTGTGTTACCAGCATTTAACCATCAGTAATTAGCTTTCATCTGTGGGTAGGTGAAATTTTCATCAAGTCATAATTTTGTTAAATTCTATCATGGCCAATTAATGACAGATTAGACTTAAACAGAGGATAAATTTACACACAAGCTGATGTGCAACTAAAGTATATCACCAAAAAACCTAAAATTAGAGCAAGGAACATACTTGTATTATCCAAATTAAAAGCACAACAGCTTATCTGTGTTTTTAACCTTTTACTAAAAACTGATAGCTGACTACTGACTACTGACTACTGTTATATTAAATTGAAAATTTAAAACTTACATCAAGAAACAAATAAATAATGCAAAGTATTATGGAAAATATTTGGGGTATCTTGGTTATTGTAATTGTTTGTCCACTTTTGGGTGCATTACCGCTAATTAGCTGGATCACTTATATCCTCAGTGGTAAAAATCTCAAGGATGTTGGTACAGGAAATATCAGCGTTTCTGCGGCATTTTATCATGGTGGACAACTCATAGGAACATTATCTGTAATTTCAGAAGCATTAAAAGGTATTGCTGCGGTTAGTTTATCACAGTATTTAATTCCCTCACAGCCGGCCTTGCAAATTGTGGCACTCATTTGTTTAGTATTAGGAAGATATATTACCACTAAAGGCGCAGGTATAACCAATGTAGTGTGGGGTATTTTGGCCTATGATCCCTTAGTAGGTGCGTTAGTAACTTTGTTTGCAGTGTTAGGACTAATTATCACTCGTTCTAAGGAAACTATTAAACTGGCCGTACTAGCAGTTTTTCCCGTAGTGGTATCTATTCTCTATTCTCAAGAACCAGCCAGAATTATCGCTGCTACCATTTTATCAGGATTAATCGCCTGGATTTATCAACAGATTCCCGATGACTTGAACCTCCCAGTACAAACAGCAGCATCAGGAACTCAACCTGTGATGGAGTATTTAGCAGGTGAAAGTGTGATAATGAGCTTAAATGATGAATTAGATCCAGAAATAGTAGGTACAAAAGCAGCTAATTTATCACAAATTAAACGTTGGGGTTATTCTGTACCTAAAGGATGGGTATTACCTCCCCATGAAGATCCTAGAGCTTTAATAGAATATTTACAACCATCACCATTATCGCCGTTAGTGGTAAGATCCTCTGCTATTGGTGAAGATACAGAGACAGCCTCTGCCGCTGGACAATATCAAAGTATTCTCAATGTTACCAATGCAGAAGAATTAAGAGAAGCGATCGCTCAAGTAAGAGAGTCATACCATCATCCAGTAGCTGTGAAATACCGTAATGATCGCCATGTAAAAGAAGCATCTATGTCTGTACTTATTCAACAACAAGTTCAAAGCATATATTCTGGTGTAGCGTTTAGTCGAGATCCCATTTCTCAACAGGGAGAAGCAACAATTATAGAAGCGATGAATGGCAGTGCTACACAAGTAGTATCTGGTAAAATGACTCCTGAAGAATATCGTGTGGTGGTAGTGGGGGATAAAAAACTATCTTGTAGTGAATTTACAGGTAACGGTAAAATTCCACCAGCATTAATTAAACAAGTGGCTTACATTGCTCGCGGTTTAGAAAAACGTTATCGTGGGATTCCCCAAGATGTAGAATGGAGTTATGATGGCCAAGTTTTCTGGGTATTACAAACTAGACCAATTACTACTTTATTACCAATTTGGACAAGAAAAATCGCAGCCGAAGTCATTCCTGGAATTATACATCCTCTTACCTGGTCTATCAATTGTCCACTGACCTGTGGAGTATGGGCGGAATTTTTTAGTTTAGTCTTGGGAGAAAAAACCAGTAGTTTAAATTTTGGGAATATGGCAACTTTGCATTATTCCCAAGCCTATTTTAATGCTACCTTATTGGGAGAAATATTTTTAGCAATGGGGCTACCTCCGGAAAGTTTAGAATTTTTAACAAGAGGTGGAAGTATTAGTAAACCTCCTCTAAATTCTACCTTATCTAATTTACCAGGCTTGACAAAATTACTCAAACGAGAACTAGATCTAGAAAAGGATTTTAAATGGGATTATCGTCAAGTTTTCATTCCAGAACTGACGAAATTATCTAACATTGTCATAGAAGAATTATCGGCAGAACAGTTATTAACTAGAGTTGATATTATTCTGGAATTACTCAAAAAAGGAACTTACTATAGCATACTTGCCCCCTTAAGTGCTGCTATTCGACAAATGATTTTAGGTATTTCACAGGAAGCTATAGATCATAGTGTTACCCCAGAAATGGCTTCTTTGCGTTCATTGCAAATTTTAGCATTGGAAACTAAAGAAATATTAAATACTCATAATTACGAAATTGAACCAGAAAATATCTTTTCTCATTTAGCAGAAATTCCTGAAGGGAGAAAAATTATTACTGAATTTAATGAATTAATTGAAGACTATGGTTATTTAAGTCAGGTAGGTACAGATATTGCAGTACCAACTTGGAAAGAAAAACCGGAAATGGTCCAACAATTGTTTATACAAATTATTCAAAATAATGAAATTAAGAGTCTGAATGATGTAGGCGAAAAACGTAGTATGATCCAACGCAGAGTGGATCTTAAAGGGAGAGTAACGGAGGTGTATTCGCGGTTATTAGCAGAGTTGAGATGGACATTTTTAGCTTTAGAAAATATCTGGTTAAAGTCGGGTATTTTCACCCAAACTAATGATATCTTCTTTTTAGAAATAGAAGAAATTCGTGATCTTGTGGTTCAGGAACATCGCTTAGATTTTGCCAGTCGAGAACAGTTATTAGATAATATTTTAGATAAAATTGAACATCGGCGATCGCAATATCTCCAAGATAGTCAAATTAAAGTTATTCCTACCATTGTGTATGGTAATAACCCTCCATCGCCTGTTATCCCCACCATTAACCCTTCTGAAAGTGTTTTAAGGGGTATTCCTGCCAGTCAAGGTAAAATACAAGGAAGAGTAAAAATCTTGCGAAATCTGCAAGCAGCCACGAATATAGATAAAAATACCATTTTAGTGGTTCCCTACACCGATTCTGGTTGGGCACCAATGCTAGTACAAGCCGGAGGAATAATTGCCGAATCTGGTGGTAAACTTTCTCATGGAGCAATTATCGCTAGGGAATATGGTATTCCTGCCGTTATGGATATTAAGGATGCTACCTATATCCTGGAAGATGGACAGCAGGTTACTATTGATGGTTCTTTAGGTATTGTAGAACTGGCTAAACTTAATTAGTAAGGTTGGGTTAAGGAACAAAACCCAACACTTACAACAGTTTGTTAAGTGTTGGGTTTCACTTTCTTCAAGCCAACCTACTACTAAAATCCTTAAGCAAACAGTATTGAATAGCCAATAGTTTTAGCTGATAGCTGACTCCTACTAATACCTAATACGCATCTTGCAATTCGTAAAAATCAGGGGAAATATAATCTTTACGTAATGGCCAACCTACCCAATCTTCAGGCATTAAAATCCGCTTTAAGTTAGGATGACCTTCATAAACTATGCCATACATATCATAAGCTTCTCGTTCTTGCCAATCTGCGGTTTTCCAAATCCAGTACACTGAAGGTAATACGGGATTTTCTCTAGGTAAGAAAACTTTAACTCTTACCTCTTCAGGACGATCTGCATTATCACCTATTTTGATTAAATGATAAAAGCTGACTAGTTCCTCTCCAGGTCCTAGATCAATCCCACCTTGACACTGTAGACAGTTAAACCCATAAGCATACAACGCTGTAGAAGTAGGTAGCAGAAAATCCTTAGCTACTTTGATTATTTCCACACCATTAGCGTCAAGTTCCAAGAACTCATGACTAAAGCCATTTTCAGCTAACCATTGAGAAACCTTACCTGCTTTTACTACAGCTTCTTCCTTTACCGGAACTGGTTTAGATTCTTCTTGGGACATTTTAACGTTCCTCTTTCTGTTTCTTCGCTGTTAATAGTGCAGGTGGTACTGGCATACCAATTGCTTCTGTTAGTTCTTTAGGTGGATTGAAGCGGGTATCGGATTGTAAATATTTACCAGTTAATATCTCTGGAACTGGTTTCATATTGTGAGTGGTACTGTAATAACGGTGTACTTGCTTGATTTGCCCCCGTTCTTGCATAGAATCATTAGCGATTTTTTTGCGTAACTTAATAATAGCGTCTATGATTGCTTCAGGACGGGGAGGACATCCAGGCAAATAAACATCCACAGGAATAAGTTTATCCACTCCTCGCACTGCGGTGGGAGAGTCCACGCTAAACATCCCACCAGTAATTGTACAAGCACCCATAGCAATTACATACTTAGGTTCTGGCATTTGTTCATAAAGACGCACTAATTGGGGAGCCATCTTCATAGTAATTGTTCCAGCAGTGATGAGTAAATCGGCTTGGCGTGGGCTAGAACGGGGAATTAGTCCAAAACGGTCAAAATCGAAACGAGAACCGATTAAAGCGGCAAATTCGATGAAACAACAAGCTGTCCCAAAGAGTAAAGGCCACAAACTAGACAGACGTGCCCAGTTATAGAGGTCATCAACAGTGGTTAAAATGACATTTTCTGACAGTTCTTGAGTAACTGTAGGGCGTGCGACGGGGTTGATAATTTTTTCTGTTGTTCCAGAATTTAGGACCATTCTAAAGCTCCTTTACGCCATGCGTAGACTAACGCGATAATCAGAATCGCAATAAAAATTAAGGCTTCAATAAATGCCAATAATCCTAAGCGATTAAAAGCAACTGCCCAAGGATACAGGAATACGGTTTCCACATCAAATACTACAAACACTAAAGCAAACATATAGTAACGGATGTTAAATTGAATCCATGCTCCGCCGATGGGTTCTAATCCGCATTCATAAGTAGTGCGTTTTTCTAAACTTCTACTACTGCTCTGTAGAATTTTAGAGGCTGAAAGAGCTAAAGCTGGAACTAGGCTACAGAGAATAAGAAAGCCTAGAAAATACTCGTAACCATGAAGAACAAACACAATGTATTTCTACCGCTAATGTGGAATTAACATTTTCGCTATTTTTGAGTAAAAATAGCTTGATTTGGGAATAGGTATGTC
This sequence comes from Anabaena sp. FACHB-1237, assembly GCF_014696225.1. Classification (GTDB taxonomy): domain Bacteria; phylum Cyanobacteriota; class Cyanobacteriia; order Cyanobacteriales; family Nostocaceae; genus FACHB-1237. Next base: position 59,356 of record NZ_JACJPV010000011.1, read on the forward strand.
AGGTGTTAGGTAGATGATAAGATGTGTCAGTAATCAAACAATCTGTTTATGGTGAGCAAATTGTTGAATCTGATCTACCTTACCGTTGATCTTTCCTGCAATCACATTCTTTTACATTATATCTTTTAAGGATTTCAAGAGATATCAATCACTGATAGGTTTGATTTATGGAAATCCTTGGAATCTGTGATATAAAAGACAATAGAGTGCATTAAGTAGCGATTTAATTTATTAAACAGAGAAACATTATTTTTTGATGCTTCCATGTCCCTCTTGCACTTGTATTATAAATACAATTACTGTAACTAGTAGACATTTTAAAATATAAATCATATTTATATTTGTTGGCGATCGCTGCGCCCGCAGTAGGCATCGCTAAACTATATAAATGACCAGTATTTCAGATGATTAGATTTTTATTTTCATACCTTGATTCAGCAATGCTGAATTTTCAACTAGGAAATATCTCAAAGTTGAAAAATAGAAAAAATAGAAATTAATCTCTGAAAAGAAACCCGACTTATTTAAGACTTACGCAAGTGTGACACTAAAAAATCTGTTGCCGGGTGCGTCAGATATCAAAAATCTGTTTATTTGCAAGATGGATACTGTCCGACGTGGTTGGTGAGCTTGTGGAACCAAACCCTAGGAATGTGCCAGTTGCGTAAGTCCTGTTATTGAAAGAGTCGGGTTTTTTTAGCATTTAAGCACCTAAATTTGCAGCCACAAATTCCCAGTTCACCAAATTATCTAGGAAGTTTTTGATGAATGCAGGACGAGCATTTTTGAAGTCTATGTAATAAGCGTGTTCCCAAACATCAATAGTTAACAAAGGTTTTTGTCCATGTACTAAGGGATTTTCAGCGTTGGGAGTTTTTGTAACCTTAAGAGTACCATTTTCTTCTACTAACCAAGCCCAGCCACTACCAAATTGAGTTGCAGCAGCGTTAGAAAATGCTTCTTTAAATTGCTCGAAACTACCAAAGTCTTTAGCTATTCTCACTGCTAATTCCCCTGTGGGAGTTCCACCACCTGCGGGTTTTAAACAGTTCCAGAAAAAGGTATGATTCCAAACTTGTGCAGCATTGTTAAAAATGCCTACTTTTGCAGGATCTTTAAAAGCAGCTTGAATCACTTCTTCTAAAGATTTATCAGCAAGTTCTGTATCTTTTGTCAGATTATTGAGATTAGTTACATAAGCTGCATGATGTTTACCATAGTGATACTCAAAGGTTTCGGCTTTCATGCCATAGGCTTCTAAAGCATTAGAATCAAAAGGTAAGGGTGGTTGCGTAAATGCCATTTTGTCAATCCTCTCTGTTTTTTGTAATCAGCTATGATAGCCGCTTGAGTAATTTTTGATATTTTCTAGTCTTATTTGCTACTTGTAGCACACAAAACTTAACATTGTTATTTTACTATCAAAATGAATTTTTGCAAAAGTTTTAAGAAACAGCAGTTTTTAGGGGTAAACCCAGGGTTTATACAGCAGGTTTTGTTAAATTAATATATAGTATTGTAAATATTCGTAAATTCTTGACAAGACTAGTTAAATTGTGCTTGATTGATAATGGTTTATAATTTACTCAAATAATTTGCATTAGGTTTAAATATTTCTAGTCAACAATTTGCTAATTTACAAAGTAAAATGGAGAGGTTGATTGAGCCTGATGAGGATTCTATTAGAATTTATGTACTATATTTTGGTAGTTTCCAAAAAATTATGATTTATAGTTCAAATGTACCTAGACAAAAGTAAGCTACTACTATATAATCAATACATCAGCTTAATTTTTTGGCGGACCTGGAGCGAGGTCAAAAACCCTGGGGGGTCCGCCAAATCGCCAGAACCTTGATAATTGAATAATTCTAGCGTTTTATTAGTTTCAGTTGGCGCTTAACCCTAAGCCTGAAATGAGGTTTTTTTTGAGGTCCGCCAAATTCCCCCCTACAGTCCCTTCGTAGACTGTGTTTCAGAGGGCGGGGTTTCTATTTACCTAATCCCCGTAAGGGGACTGAAACGCTCTAAAGGGTTTAAATAAGTGTATGAGTCGCCGTCCGTTTCTATTTACCTAATCCCCGTAAGGGGACTGAAACGAGTAAAATCCCTTACAGCCCTTTCTAACATAAATGTTTCTATTTACCTAATCCCCGTAAGGGGACTGAAACCTATGACAAGTATGAGTGAAGCATGGGGAATGAGAGTTTCTATTTACCTAATCCCCGTAAGGGGACTGAAACATACTTTCGAGAAGGAGGAGCGTATGTCATACTTGTTTCTATTTACCTAATCCCCGTAAGGGGACTGAAACTAATAAAAAGCATAAATATAATCCCGTAACTTCTTTGTTTCTATTTACCTAATCCCCGTAAGGGGACTGAAACAAACTTGTTCGAGGGGTTGCAATTCTCGGAGAGAAGTTTCTATTTACCTAATCCCCGTAAGGGGACTGAAACACATAAAAAATCCCCTCACTGGATGGTGTTGGTAGCACCAAGTCCAGTTTCTATTTACCTAATCCCCGTAAGGGGACTGAAACACGCCATATTTAGCGGCTTCGTATTCTATAGTCTTGTTTCTATTTACCTAATCCCCGTAAGGGGACTGAAACTAAGAATTATCAAAATAAGCTAAGAAAGAATTTATTCTGGAAAGTTTCTATTTACCTAATCCCCGTAAGGGGACTGAAACACGATTTATATGATTCTACTTCTTTCTGTAGTTCTGGTTTCTATTTACCTAATCCCCGTAAGGGGACTGAAACAAAACAACGGTTACAGCCATATTACAGCAGAATTGGTTTCTATTTACCTAATCCCCGTAAGGGGACTGAAACAGTCTATAAGGGAGTTAAGGGAATTAAATCTCCCTTTGTTTCTATTTACCTAATCCCCGTAAGGGGACTGAAACTTAGGATAAAGTTTCTGAATCTTTAACATCTTTAAAAGTTTCTATTTACCTAATCCCCGTAAGGGGACTGAAACACCCTGTTTTAGCAGTCATAGATTCTCTTACAGTTTGGTTTCTATTTACCTAATCCCCGTAAGGGGACTGAAACTCTGCCACTCAGCAAACTTCTTTATGATTCTAATCGTTTCTATTTACCTAATCCCCGTAAGGGGACTGAAACATCAGATGGGCCTAGGACTTAAACCAAGGGACTTGTTTCTATTTACCTAATCCCCGTAAGGGGACTGAAACATCTCTTTTGCTTCCTGCAGGGCTTCAGCAGCTTCAGGTTTCTATTTACCTAATCCCCGTAAGGGGACTGAAACATGGAATATACGGAGTGTCTAACTATGGAAAGTTAGGTTTCTATTTACCTAATCCCCGTAAGGGGACTGAAACATCCCAGCACTTCGCCGGTTTCCTCTCCCAAACCTAGAGAGGTTTCTATTTACCTAATCCCCGTAAGGGGACTGAAACTGCCCATCCGTAGAAGGACAACTTACCATCTTTGTTTGTTTCTATTTACCTAATCCCCGTAAGGGGACTGAAACATTTTAACCTTACTTTTTCTGCTCATAGTCTTCCAAGTTTCTATTTACCTAATCCCCGTAAGGGGACTGAAACCCAGCTGCAATCTGAAGTTTTTCATCATTATTTAATGGTTTCTATTTACCTAATCCCCGTAAGGGGACTGAAACAAGCAGTTCCCAAAAATGTTTGTCATCTACTCTTTGGTTTCTATTTACCTAATCCCCGTAAGGGGACTGAAACCGGGAAGACCAGAGATCAATTACCCCAAAGGGATTGTTTCTATTTACCTAATCCCCGTAAGGGGACTGAAACCCAACTATATACTTCATTATCTTGGATAACAAAGTGTTTCTATTTACCTAATCCCCGTAAGGACACTGAAACATTGATAGCTAAGAACGATTTTCCAGGTTTAATTTTGTTTGTAAGCTGTTGTGCCTTTAACTTGAATAATTAATACAAGCAAGATGCTTGTGCTACTGTAACTTCAGGTTTTTTAATTATACAGTGGGTGCTGCACATTAGCTTAATTACTTAATCCCCGCAAGGAGAGCAAAACCAAGACTAGAAAATCCGTAACTCCTTAAAGAAATCACGGATGTTATTAGTGCGGAGTGCAGGGTGTAAATGTTTCTCCTGACTACTGATCTAATTACCAATGCGACAACTGTTGATGGTAATAATTGACTATCTGGGCAATAACTTCTGATATAGTTAAACCATCAGTAGGCATTTCTATAGCATCCACCGCTTTTTGCAAAGGTGAAATTTTCCGGGTACTATCCTTATAATCTCTTTCCGCTATGTCTCTTTCCAGAATTTCTAAACTAACTTCCGGTTGGCCTTGTTGTTTAAAGTCTTGTTGACGACGACGCGCTCTTTCTCCTACCGATGCAGTTAAAAAGATTTTAATTTCCGCATCAGGGAAAACATGAGTACCAATATCTCTACCTTCTGCTACTAAACCTCCCTTTTTACCCCAGTTTTTTTGTTGTTCCACTAAGGCTTGACGTACTGCGCTTTGAGCAGCGATCGCTGATACTTGAGATGTTACAGCCATAGTTCTAATTCCTTGGGTAACATCTATATCATTAATCCATACTTTTACCGGAGTTTGCACATTAGGACTAGGAGTAATTTCAATCTTACATTGCTGTGCTAATTCAGCGATCGCACAATGATCATCTATATTAATTCCTGATTCTAATACTAACCAAGTAATAGCCCTGTACATTGCTCCTGTGTCCAGATATACTAGACCTAATTCCTGAGCAACTTGACGAGCTACAGTAGATTTTCCTGCCCCCGCAGGTCCATCAATAGCAATAATCGGCTGACGATGACGTAGGATAACATTGTCAATTAAGCGTGTAGAACCAAGACGAGCAGCGATCGCCAGCATTCCTTCCTCCTGAATTTTATTTAATAACATCAAAGTATTTGGTTCAACTAATTCAATATATTCCACAAAGATAGTGCTAACTTTGGCCATTTCTTGGCGTACTAATGCTATAAGTTCCCTACTGTCACGAACTCCAGCGCGAAACGCAGCCTCAGCTTGCCGTAAGCCAGAAGACAACACAGTTGCCTGTTCTTTTTCCGTTGCAGTTAAATATTGATTACGAGAACTCATGGCTAAACCTGATGGTTCTCGCATAGTGGGACAAGCAACAATCTCTACTGGCAGATTTAAGTCAGTTACTAGCTTTTTAATTATGGCTAATTGCTGACCATCTTTTTGTCCAAAGTAGGCTCTGTCAGGTTGTACCAAATTTAGAAGTTTGGTGACAATCGTGGCCACACCTTGAAAATGTCCGAGCCGAGAATTTCCACACAAGCCTTTTATCATATCAGATGGAGGGATCACTTGTGTTACTTGACTTTCTCCTATATTATTCGCATTTATTCCCAAAATTCCGGGAGTTGGTGCAAAAATCGCATCAACACCAGCCATAACACACAATTCTTGATCTTGTTCTAAAGTGCGGGGATAACGTTGATAATCTTCATTAGGTCCAAATTGTAAAGGATTGACAAAAATACTCACAATGACAGTGGAATTTTCCTGTCGCGCCCGGTGAATTAGGCTAAGATGACCTAGATGTAAATTCCCCATTGTTGGTACTAAACCAATGGCCGTTTGTTCCCAGCTAACTTGATTTAACAATAAATCCTCTGTAATTGTAGCTAGTGGTTGGTGACGACATTGTTGTAAATAGCAGCGTAAAGCCGCAACTGTGGTAAGCAGACGCACAAAAAACCCCTGTTATTAATCCTCTTACCCGTTAGTTTATCTTGAGAAACTAGAAAAAAGGATCAATAAATCAGGGGAATTTTAGCAAATAGGGCTTGCTGAAAAAGCAATCAAAAAGTGATCTGTGAGGACAAGGAACAGCTAAGAGAAAAATATCCTAACAATTGCGGCTACTGCCATAACAGCAAATCACAATTGAGACAATGGGCTTTATTAATTGTTAATTTTTTGTCCCTAAAACTTCAACTTTTACAGGGGCAACACCACTTCTAATCATGCCTAATACCCGCGCTGCACCAGCTGATAGATCAATAATACGTCCCCGAATATAAGGACCGCGATCGTTAATTCTTACCACAACAGACTGCCCAGTACGGGTATTAGTAACCCGGACTTTTGTTCCTAAAGGTAAAGTACGATGGGCTGCGGTAAGTCCTTCGGGACGATAACGTTCACCACTAGCTGTGCGACTACCAGAACCATCATAACCATACCAAGAAGCCATACCTTTAAAACTGGCCTTCACTCCAAGAGCATCAATTTTTGGAGTGATGTTGGGCATAACGAATGAGATACGTTTTGGTAAGTTGGGAATTTCCGTTAAAGGAGATGCGTTACCTATAAGTCTCCTGAAGCGATTGGTGGCTTGTAACGCATCTGTAGCTAAATCTTTTGTAGCATCAGCAAGACGAACATTCTCGCTAATTTTCACCAATTCTTGATCTTTGATTTTGATTGTATAACTGTCGTTGGGTTCTGGTCTTTTTTTGCCTTGCCACATCACTGTAATTTGGTTAGCATCCATTTCATCATCCACAATGCGGTTGATTTTAGCTGCTACTATTCCTGCTTTGTACATTGGATCTTCATCATCAGCTTTAGCTGACTGATCAAGATTCCACATATTTCCTTGAGTGGCAACTTTTGACGATTTTTCAGCGGCTAATGGAGTTGTATGATCTGTCAATTTATCCCAGGTTTCGCTATTTTTGATAGTTCCCTGTTTAGTTTCCCCATTATCTACATTTGCAGAGCCTAAAAATGTCAATACAGGAATATCTCTCACAAATAAAGTTGCTGCCTGTCTACCATTGACAATGTGAGAGTGAATTTTTGTAATCCCACTATCCGGTGTGGTTATTGTTGGTGGGGACTGATATTCACCAAATTTGACCACATCATTATCATTGTTTACAGGTGTTTCTGGGGTGACTGAAGAATTTTCTACAACGGTTTGCGCTTTTGCCACTGAAGGCAAACTGGCAACGCCTAGAGATACAGCCACAATAGTCCACAAATGTCTTTGATTCATGCTTCCGATGTCAAGTTAATGTAGAACGTTATACTTTGTGATTTCTAGGTTTTGTCACCACTGATTGTGATGCGCCCTGAAAAATCAACTCCGTCCTGTCTTCACCTTTGGTTTTGTGTTCATAACTGGAGTAGTCTACCATGAATTTTCTCGGCGGGGATCAGGGTTTTACCGTAGTTTTTTAGGACTAGATCCCATTTTTGGCTTAATAAAATTTATGAGATCTTTGATAATTGCAGATTTGAGTGATGTAACTTTTTTAAAAAAGTTTCCTGATTTTTTTGCAAATTGATCATGGAGCGATCGCTTTGTTGCCTTAAACCTCGCTCTTGGCATAAGCTGTTACTCAGATTTTTCTCTTAAATTTCCAAAAAATTATATGTCTAAATTAATACATATATATTAAATGGATAAAGTAAGAAATATTATATTTTATTTCTACTAAAAACCCTATAGAATAACGTTATAGTAGAAAATATCAATCTATATGTAGATTAAATAATACAAAAATTATGTGTATAAATATTTATGTAATGAAAATCCTATGTAGCATGAAACACAATTTTATCTAGTGCATTTAAGCATAAAATTAATATGATTTTTCCCATAAGTATTTTTTCTTAGCTGTAAGTAATCAATCAGTGAGAAAATAAAAAATAGTTGTAAGCGCGTGTACACAGGCAATAAAAGTAATTTTAATTACTGTTTTTACTAGTTTTTACGTAGTCATCCTAGTAAGTTATTATATAGATATGATTTGTAGGCTACATCAGACAGCATAAATTCTGCAAATAAACAGATGGGTGATATCTGACCCGATCTACCAAATCTTTACATGGCGTAAAACCTGTTATTATCAGGACTTACGCAACTGGCACATTGATAGGGTATGGTTCGACAAGCTCACCAACCACGTCAGACAGTATAAATCATGTAAATAACCAAATTGCTGATATTTGACGCACCCACTCAACAGATTTTTTAGTGTGAACTTGCGTAAGTCCTCATGATATAAATACTAGTTAGCTTTATGAATAAACCGGAAAATTATCTCATAGCAACATCAACAATCCCAGAAATTCTTGCAGAATTGCATTCCCAGTATCAAACCTTAAAGGATGGTGTAGTAGCAAACTACATTCCTGAATTAGCCAAGGTTAACCCTGATTTCTTTAGTATTTGTATTACAACGGTAGATGGACAAACTTACGAAGTAGGAGATTTTCAACAACTGTTTACTATCCAGTCAATTTCTAAAGTGTTTGTCTATGGATTAGCTTTAGAAGATCATGGACGAGATTATGTTTTAACCAGGGTAGGAGTTGAACCCACAGGAGACGCATTTAACGCGATTATTTTGGATGAACAGTCTAAAAGACCTTATAATCCTATGGTAAATGCTGGAGCTATAGCTACTACTAGTTTAATTAAAGGTAAAGGAGCAACGGAAAGGTTAAATCGTGTATTGGAAATGTATAAAAAATATATTGGACGGGATGTATTTGTAGATATATCTGTATTTACATCAGAACGGAGTACGGGACATAGAAACCGAGCTACAGCGCATTTAATGTTAAATTTTGGGATGATAGAGCAAAATATTGAAGAGTCACTAGATTTATATTTTCAGCAATGTTCAGCAATGGTAACTTGTAGAGACTTATCAGTAATGGCCGCTACTTTAGCCAATAAGGGAATAAATCCAATTACCCAAGAGAGGGCTATAGATAATCGTTATATAAAAGATATATTAAGTGTGATGTACACCTGTGGAATGTATAATTTTGCCGGAGAATGGGCGTATAAGATAGGTATTCCGGCTAAAAGTGGGGTATCTGGGGGAATTATTGCGGTAGTACCGGGGAAGATGGGTATAGGAGTATTTTCACCGTTGTTAGATGTGAGGGGGAATAGTATTAGAGGGGTGAAGGTTTGTGAGGAATTGTCACAACGTTTGAGGTTACATTTATTTGATTGTGTGGGAATATAGAATCTTTTTAGATACCTCCTTTTTCTTAAAATTTATTGTAATTTATCAACCATAAAACAAAATACAGCAGTTTCCGTTATTATGAGGTACAGGTGTTAATAATAAAACCCATGTAACACAGGCATCTTGCTGTGTTTACAGTGTACCTGATGTAGATGGAATGTGCTGTAAGTTGTTGTGGGACAAATTTTTGTCTTTTTAATTTAGACAAGAAATGCAAGCAAGATCCTTGCACTACTATAAATTTACAACTTCTCTACAACTTCTCTAATATTTCCTGAGTTAATTGCATAAAAGCCTTAGAACCAGCAGTATTAGGACTTAATAAAGCTACTGGCATAAAACTATCCACAGCTTTAGCAACATTCACATCTACAGGAATTTGTGCTTTACATATTTTCTCAACTCCAAAATCTTCCACAACTCGGTGCATAACTTGTTTATAGTATCTACCATTAAGTAAATTTGCATTGGACATACTAAAGACAATTCCTAACATCTTAATATTGATTTTTGCTTCATGTTCATGACTATCTTTTAATTTGGCAATGCGTCTTTCTAAAAGTTGAATACCTACCACAGATAACGGTTCTGGTTTAGCCGGTAAAAGGTAAAAATCACTAGTGGCCAATGCACTACGAGTCATTAAATTATAACCTGGGGCGCAATCTAACAGAATAAAATCATATTGATCACGAATTGGCTTTAAAATGTCTCTAATTAACACTCTCTCAAAACGATTCCAAATAATTTCAAAATCCTGTTCACCTAATGCTATTGATTGATTATGCAGCATTTCTGATACTACAAATTCATCATATAAATCAATATCTCCTGGGATTAAATCTAACCCAGGAAGATTACACATTTGTGGTTGAATGATCTCATCAATGTTTGCTGGAGAATTAGCATCAGGAGTAATGATTTCATCTATTAAATATCTAAAAGTTTTCTTTTGTTTACGACGTTTAGCAAAGTCTACAGGTGACATTAAACTGAGTGTGGCACTAATTTGACTATCTAAATCTAAGACAAGTACCTTTTTTCCGTAATTTTTGGCTAAACAAGTAGCTATATTAACTGTGAGGGTGGTTTTACCGACTCCTCCTTTCATATTTGCGGTGGCAATGACATATCCCATTTTTACTTCTCCTGACGCTTGATGATTTAAATAGGGTTTGAAAGTATAATTTTCTCTTGCTATTTTTTTAGTTATTTTATTATTTGGTTTACCAAATTTTAGCCATATTTAAAACAAAACCCGGTAAAATAGGATCACAATTCACAGTATCAGGATTTTCTAAACATTCCTCTATTTGTTCAGGACGGTAAATATAAACTCGACGATTTTTGCGATCAATTAATAACCCTAATTGTATTCCTGGTTCTTGCATATATTCGAGCATTTTATCTTTTAAAGGTTGTAAATTATCACAAGGTACTCTTAATTCAAGCACAAAATCAGGACAAATAGGTGCAAATTTTTGCTGTTGTTCTGGTGTAAGATTATTCCATCTTTCTAATTTTATCCAAGCAGCATCAGGAGAACGTTCTGCACCCGTAGAAAGTTTAAATCCTCCACTAGAATCAAAACAAATACCTGTGTTATCTTTTTGTGACCACACATATAATTGTCCAGCTATGTTAAAATTAAGATTTGATGTTTCTGAACCTGCTGGTGTCATAATTGATATATCTCCAAATTTATTTCTCTCAATCCGTAAATCACGGTTTTCTTGACAGAATTGAAAAAATTGTTTATCTGTCATCAGCATTGACGATGGAAAATGTAATATCAAAGGTGATGAACTCATAATTATTTCCTTCATCTGAAATGAAAATTAATTGTCAGCTGTTGTGCTTTTAACTTGAATAATTAATACAAGCAAGATGCTTGTGCTACTGTAACTTCAGGTTTTTTAATTATACAGTGAGTGCTGCACATTAGCTTAGCACAAATGTCTAATAATTCTTGTTTATCAACTATAGTAGGGAACAGAGAACAGAGTTGAAAGTCCTTTGGTATATAGTTTTTTAGGTAAATTCTGTATCTCATTCAAGTGCATACCGCTATAATAAATGCTATAACAAATTAAGTTTATTATGAACAATAAGATCCCTGACTTATTCAATAAATCAGGGATTTGATAACATCTATTGTGAACCTTTTAGCGCTTTTTTAAAATTGCGACGGTAGGAAGCATTAACGCCAAATAAGACAGGCCATAGTAACGATAATCCAACACGATTAATTAATGTTTGATTAAAATTTGTACGGTTAAAGCCCGTCCAAAATTTCCAAGCACCACCAACATAAATAACTAATGCTCCAAAAATTAGTAGTTTCAACATAATTATGATTTACTCCACTTATAAGCTATTACTAATCACCAATTACCTATTTTCCTTCAGAGATACCCCTTGTGGAAGTTCCTTAAAGATAAAAATCCATAAGACACTAGAAAAAGAATACAATATTTCTAGTCAGTTTTGATGCAGTCAAGACGGTCTATAGGAGGAATTATGCGTGCAGTATTAATGGCTGGTGGATCAGGAACGAGATTACGTCCATTGACTTGCGATTTACCTAAACCAATGGTCCCTATATTAAATCGGCCAATAGCGGAACATATCATTAATCTTCTCAAAAGACATCGTATTACGGAAGTAATTGCTACTTTACATTATTTACCTGATGTGTTGCGAGATTATTTCCAGGATGGTAGTGATTTTGGTGTACAAATGACCTATTCTATCGAGGAGGATCAACCTTTAGGTACGGCAGGTTGTGTAAAAAATATTGCTGAATTGTTAGATGATACTTTTTTAGTCATTAGTGGTGATAGTATCACAGATTTTGACTTATCCGCAGCGATCGCTTTTCATAAACAAAAACAGTCTAAAGCTACTATAATCTTAACCTGTGTTCCCGATCCTATGGAGTTTGGAGTGGTTATTACCGACAATGAAGGTAGAATTAATCGCTTTTTAGAAAAACCCTCCACTAGTGAAATTTTCTCCGATACGGTTAATACAGGTACATATATTCTTGAACCGGAAGTTTTAGCATACTTACCAGAAAATACTGAATCTGATTTTTCTAAAGACTTATTTCCTTTATTACTTGCTAAGGAAGAACCCCTTTATGGTTATGTTGCAAAAGGTTACTGGTGTGATGTAGGACATTTAGACGCTTATCGTCAAGCCCAATATGATGCTTTAAATAGAAAAGTAAAACTAGAATTTGCCTATCCAGAAGTATCACCTGGGTTATGGGTAGGACAAAATACCTACATTGAACCTTCAGCAATGATAGATACTCCTGCTATTATCGGTGATAACTGCCGTATTGCTGCACGAGTACAAATTGAAGGAGGTACAATCATTGGTGATAATGTCACAGTTGGAAATGATGCAAATTTGAAAAGACCAATTGTTTGGAATGGAGCTATTTTAGGTGATGAAGCTCATTTATCTGCCTGTGTAATTTCCCGAGGAACAAGAATTGATCGGCGATCGCACGTTTTAGAAGGGGCTGTGGTAGGATCTTTATCTACTGTAGGAGAGGAAGCCCAAATTAGCCCCAGTGTGCGGGTATGGCCAAGCAAAAAAATCGAATCTGGTGCTGTCTTAAATATTAATTTGATTTGGGGAAATACTGCCCAAAGGAATCTATTCGGCCAGCGTGGAGTGCAAGGTTTAGCCAATATTGATATTACTCCAGAATTTGCTGTGAAATTGGGTGCGGCTTACGGTTCAACCTTAAAACCACGTTCAATGGTAACGGTATCTCGTGATCAACGCAATGTATCCCGTATGGTAACTCGTTCTTTAATAGCAGGTTTAATGTCTGTGGGTGTGGATGTTCAAAACTTGGATACTACCGCCATTCCCATCGCTAGAACTGTCATACCTGCTATGGGAGTAGCTGGGGGTATTCATGTCCGCGTCCATCCAGAACGCCGGGATTATATTTTAATTGAGTTTATGGATAGTAAGGGAATTAATATCTCTAAGGGTGTGGAAAAGAAAATCGAAGGCGCTTATTTTAAGGAAGATATGCGAAGAGCGCAAAATCACGAAATTGGCGATGTTGCTTATTCTAGTCAGTTGATGGACTGTTATACCACTGCTTTTGAAAGAATGCTGAATGTGGACACTTTGCGAAACAGTAGGGCAAAAGTGGTAATTGACTACGTTTATGCCGTTTCTGGCGCAGTTTTGCCGCAAATGCTGGATAAATTTGGGGCGGATGCAGTGGTCTTAAATGCTAGTTTAAACAAGTCTGTAATTTCTACGGCTGATCGAGAAGTTTTATTAACACAATTAGGTCATGTAGTGGAAGCTGTTAAGGCTAATTTTGGTGTGCAGGTATCTGGCAATGGCGAACAGCTAATCTTAGTAGATGAGTCCGGTTTTCCCATTCGTGGGGAACTATTAACCGCTTTAATGGTGGATATGATCTTAACTTCTAATCCTCGCTGTTCCGTTGTTGTCCCTGTTCATGCTTCCAGTGCGGTGGAATTGGTGGCTCATCGTCATGATGGCTATGTGATTCGTACTAAAGCAAATCCAACAGCTTTGATGGAGGCTTGTCAAAAAAATAATAATGTGGTGTTAGGTGGTAGTGGCGAAACCGGTTTTATTTTCCCGCAACTACATCCGGGTTTTGACTCGATGTTTTGTATTGCCAAGTTAATTGAAATGTTAACAATTCAAGAGCGATCGCTGGCAACCGTGCGATCGGAATTACCCCGTGTATTCCATAAAACCTATACTTTACGTTGTCCTTGGACTGCCAAAGGGGCATTAATGCGTTATTTAGTAGAAACCCATCCAGCGCAAAATTTAGAATTAATTGATGGGGTGAAAATTCGTCAACCTTATCATGATAATTGGTTGTTAGTTTTGCCAGATGCCAGTGAACCTTTAGTGCATTTATATATTAATAGTAGTGACAGAGAATGGGTTGATGAAACGTTACGAGATTATCGTTCTCGTGTGCAATCTTTTGTAGAAAGACAACAGGAACATTATCGGATGGAGGTTTAATATTTGGGATAATTGATATTATTGGATGGTAGATATTTTTTCTACCATCATTTATTCAGTTGCAGGTTTTATAAACTTGATTTATACTGAAAATAAGAGTTTATGAAATTAGCTTATATGTCAAATTTACTAGAAAGAATTACAGTTAATCTTAAACATCAGGTTATTTCTCACAGCAAAAGAAACAATGTTTGTATCTAATAAATAACTCATTTTTTGCACTTCCTTTTCACAACTTCATCAAAAATAGCTACTTGTTCAGAAGTTAAATTATCGCTTCTGTCTTGGACAAAACCTATTTATATTAAATTTTACATAAATATATCTTTTTACGTTTAAATTTATTTTAAAAAATGTTGACGTGCATTTATTACCAATTTTGTTAAAAACTACTAAGAAAAATGATGAGGTCTTATCCTCTTAATGGTAGACTTCTGAAGAGAAAATTAATGAAAATTAATTTTTCCTTACTCAAAACTATTTTAGATATCAAAAGTCAGATGAAAAAAATCATCAAGTTTCTACAACATCTTACTAGTGATCAGAGTTTTATGCACCTAATTGAAACAGTGGAAGTAGTAGTTTCTAAACTACTTTCCTTGTTGATGATCTGTGTTATCTTTGCTGCTTTAGGTGATTTAAGCATATTTATATTCCAAGAAATTTTTTCTCCATCAGGAGGAGGTTTTAACCAAGCATTATTTAAAACATTTGGTTTGTTTCTGAATGTTTTAATTGCTTTAGAAATTTTAGAAAATATTACAGGCTACTTAAAAAAGCACGTCTTACAAGTAGAATTAGTTATTGTCACTTCTTTAATTGCTATTGCTAGAAAAATCATTATTCTCGACCTGAAAGTTACTGAAGGTATAGAAATTATTGGTTTAGGAGTGGCAATTTTAGCTTTGTCTATTAGTTATTTAATCATTAAAACTAGCAATTCTCGGTAATAACTTTAGTTTTTCTATTACCTATAAATGGTCAGATACTTAATTGTTTAACAAGTCAAGGATCTGGTTATCAATTAGTTATCAATTAGTTATCAATTAATTGACGATCGCTCTGTGATCATACCTTTTTTCCACAACATAGCCATCACACAAATATCTCATTTCTCTTCTTCCTTGTCTATGTTCCTCACTCTCACTATAAATGAGATAGGATTGCTATAGTGTATTTAGGAACTAAAAACCTGCTGCATCCTGTATCATACATAACTTAGTTTAAGCATAATTAGTAACTAAATGACAGGCAAAAACATAAGACAAAACGCTTTTTTAAGGCTAGTGTCTAATCAAGTAGAAGTATCGGGGGCTGCAACTCGCTACTCATTGCTTCCTGATCAAGAAATGGTTATTGGCCGCGATCCTAGTTGCCAAATAGTGTTAGATGCAATGACTTATCGCATGGTATCTCGTCGTCATGCGGCAGTACGTCCATTATCTTCATCTCCAGATGATAATTATAGCTGGATAATTTGTGATTTGAAAAGTGCTAATGGGACTTTTTTAAATGGAGAAAAATTAACAGGACATCAAGAATTACATTTAGGCGATCGCATTTCTTTAGGAGTTGATGGACCACAATTCATCTTTGAATATGAAGTTACTCCCCAAACAGTAGCAGTTCATAGTAGAGCTACAGTCTTATCATCAATTAGTGGTCAAAATCATTCATCTGGTAATCATGATACTGTAAGTTTTACCCAACTATTTCCCATTATTTCCACTGGCAAAGATTTAACTCGCAAAGCCTATTTAATTCCTGGTATATTAACAGTAGTTTTTGTGGTTTTAATGTTTGCTACAGTGGGACATCCCCAAGCAAACCAAGTCATTGTGGGTTGTTATATTGCTTTTGCAGCCTATTATTTTGTATATCAATTATGTGGAAAACCTAAACCTTGGTGGGTACTTATTGGCACAGCAATAACCACAATGTTAATTTTAATTAGCCCTTTATTAGAATTATTTATTAAAGTATTCCGCGAAATTTTACCTGGAAGTTTATCGGCATCACGCAATGATATTACCTTCACAGAATTATTAATTAGAATGTTTTTTGGTGCTGGTTTAATGGAAGAATTACTCAAAGCATTACCAGTATTAGGAGCATATTACATTGGTAAATCTTTGCGATCGCCCTGGAAAGAAAAAATTGGTATTAGTGAACCTTTAGACGGTATTCTCTTAGGAACAGCCTCTGCCGTAGGTTTTACATTATTAGAAACTTTAGGTCAATATGTCCCCCTCATTTCCCAAAATTCTGGGGAATTAGTCGGTTTACAACTATTAATACCCCGTATTTTAGGTTCTGTAGCTGGACACATGGCTTACAGTGGTTATTTAGGTTATTTTATTGGTTTAGCGGTGCTGAAACCTGTTCTCAGATGGCAGATTTTAGCTGTAGGATATTTTAGCGCGTCTGCACTCCACGCATTATGGAATGCCACAGGCTCAATCAATGCCTTTTTGTTAGTAGTAGTAGGTGTATTATCTTATGCATTCTTAATGGCAGCAATTCTCAAAGCGAGAGTATTATCACCAACTAGATCACAAAACTTTGCTACACGGTTTATTGAACCAAAGTAGGATTAATTGTAGGGGTAATTCATGAATTACCCCTACACAAGAAATCACTCTATTCACCTGCAATTATAGCTTTTTCTTCCTCTGTTAAACCATATAATTTATAAACAATTTCATCAATTAACCAATCACATTGTTTCAGTTGTTTTTTGATTGGTAAGAGAATATTTAAACTAGATTGATATTCTTTTGATAGTGTTTCCTGTGCTTGTCTGGAAGTAATATCAATTTTCACTTTTTTCTTATTTTTCTTGAGAATATCAATTAATTCATCCAAAGTTAAATGGTTATCTGACTGGGTTTGTTTATAATAATCACCTAAATAATTTTGAATTTTTGATTTATTGGTAAGGTTATCAATTTCAGTACCGATAAATCTTGCTAACCATGTTAAAAATCCTTTGGTTTCTGTTTGTTTTTGTTGATTTAGAGAGATCATTTGTTCTGCTAAATATGCGAGTAAGTCATGAATTACATCTGCTTGGGATGGTTGTTGGTTGAGGTGGTTTTCCACTTGAGACAGGAGAATATTAAGATTACCATTGATTTGATATTGTTGGTAAAGGTTGATTGTATTTTCTAAATATTCTTGGCGTTTTTCTGGGAGAGTTGTAAAGGATATTTCACGAATAGGAAGATATTGAATATATTCTCTAAATCTAAGATAACCACCACGAATAGTCAAAGCACCAAATAGAAGTTTATAAAGAAAATCACTTAAAGGAGAATTAAGAATAGCAGCTAAAAAACTAACATTTACTTCTTCATTGGATTTAGGGACAATAATATACACTGTATTCAGAGCATAATAATATGAATTTTCATGAGAAATATCAAGTCCTACAGTTAGAAATTTCCCGATATCCTTAACCACAATTTTTTTCTGTTCAAAAAGTTCCTCAGATTTTGGATTATATAATTTTTTTTGATCATAAATTAAATATCTACCTTCCCAATTAATCCAGTATTTTTCCACTTCTTCCGCATCAATGATTGGTTTAGTTCGTGTTTTTATTGATACTTGTGATTCTAAAATCTTAGAATATTGACTAGTAGTAAGTATAAGTTCATCTCTAAGTTTTTTACTACCTATGCGAATACATTGTTCTATATCACATTTATCTCGAATAAACATTGAATTTAAATAAGTTTTCTCATATATTTTCCATCTAATGTCATCAAGAAATAAGGAAAAAATATTTACTGGAGTTTTCAAAAATCTATTTTGAGGAATTAATTTACCAGCACAAACACCATTTAACTCTCCTTGTTTCATATCTAAAATATATAATGGTTCATCTAAAATAAAGACACTTGTATCTATTAAGTGATTATCTGTTATAACCTGATTTTTAAAGATAGATATAACTGTATATGTTGCTGCTTCTGGAAAAATACTCTCAGCTTTTGCTAAATCTACAAGATTTAAGATAGTTGTTTTTTGTAGTAGCTTTTTTCTCAGAAAGTTACCATAACCATACACAAAATATTTATTGGGAGTAATTACACCACATATTCCCTCAATTTTTAATATATCAAGAGCTTTATCAAAAAATAGTATATAAATATCAACTCTTCCTTGAGCAGAATTATAAGTTTTTAAAAGATAATCTCTTTCTTGAACATCAATATTTAAAACATTGACATAAGGAGGATTTCCAATAACAGCATCAAACCCAGAATTATCCTTCCAACTTGCATTTTCTAAATCAATAAACACCTCTGGAAATTCCAAATCCCAATGAAAAAACCGCTTTTCCTCAAACAACATTCTCGCACTTTCATAAACTGCAAAATCAGCAGCATTCATACCTTCAACATTAACAGAAATTGCATTAGTACCAAACCTTTCTAACCAATTCTTAGCTTGTTTAACACCAAAAAATTGCGAAACATAAACATCTAACAACCTTTTATAAGGTTTAGCAGCTTTATCAAACTCCTTAAACAACCTTTCGCTAGTTTCCACCTCCGCAAAATTCGCATCACTTAACGTACTCACACCGCGCATAATTTCCGCAGCACGTAATAAACCCACAAAAGGACCAGTTAATAAATTTAATTGAAAACTATAACTTCCACTTTCCTCCTTAACCATCTTACTTTCAGCTTCTCGCGCAGTAGTACCAATTAGCGAATTTCCACAGCGTAAATGATGATCCAAAAAACTCAAAGGAGCGCCAATAGTGAAAGAATGTAACCATAAACTCACCTTAGCTAATTCTACCGCCATCAGGTTTAAATCCACACCATAAATACAGCGTTTCATAACTACCCGTTGTAAAAGTTGAGTATCTTCTAACTTATTCACATCAATAGTAATACCCTGCTGTTGTAAATTTTGTAAAATACTATTGCGGGTAACTTCCAACATTTGCAAAACCGGATTATATTCAGGATATTCATTTAAAATGGCGATTAATTCATCAGTTAAAAAATCAACAGCTTCCACTAAAAAATGTCCGCTTCCCATCGCAGGATCACAAATTTTAATATCTAATAGAGTATTTTGTGCTTTTCTTTCTAAACGTTGTAAATCTTTTTGTAAACCTTTATTACTTTGTACTCCTAACCTACCATCTGCCATTTTTTCATGTAATTGGTGAATTTGCATCATTAAATCTGCAAATTGTTGTTTTCTTTCCTGTAAAATCGGTTTGAGAGTATGACTAACAATGTATTTAACAATATAATCAGGAGTATAATAAGAACCTGTAGCTTTACGTTCACCTTTATCATTTTCTAAATGAACTTTACCCTTATTTCCATCTTCAATAACTAAACAATATTCTAATAAACCTTCATAAATTGAACCCAATTGTCGCACACCCAAAAAACTATAGTCAATGGGCAATTTTTCAAACCTTGCTAACTTATCTAAAGCAGGAAATAACACAGCATCAGATAATTGATATTCATACAAAAAGTAATTATCAGGATAATCTTTAATATCCTCAACTTTATGAAAATCACAATGAAATAAACCACCATTATAACGGGGTACTTCTAAAGCAGCATCTCCTCTATCTACAATTTCAAATAAACCTAATAAACTCTTATAAATTTTTGTGGAAGTTTGACTTAATGTTTTTTGTTTATCAACACTTTCCGCTATTTCTTGAGTAATTTTAATTAAACTATAATCACGGTAAGCTGTAGTAATTGGTAAGAGATTCCTAGCTTCAGCATAGAGGATAAATAACAACTTATATAAAAATGATAAAGTAGCAGCATAAACCTGTTTTGTTTCTACAGTTTTTCCCCGTCGTATTCCATCAGCAACAAAACCTCCCGCTAACTGAGGAAATATCTGTTCAAACACCAAAGTTTTTAACTCATTTCCTACTTGAGTCGCATAGGTTGTACTTCCTTCTCTGACTCTTTCTAAAAAGTTTTTGTTGTAATTATCTTTGATAAAAGCAGCACTTCTAAAAAATAACCAAAAATATTTAAACTTCTCTAAATCTGCACCTTCTAATAATTCTACCAAATCTATAGGATAAAATTCCGTTGCGGTAGAAGACGCTTGACGATAATATAAACGCCATTCTTTACCATTGGTTAAAATTCCCCAGTCAACATTTGTACCTGTAAGATAACTAGAAATTTGAAAAGATGGATTTTCATTTTTATAAATATCTCGTTTATCATTAGCAGAAACCTTACTTAATTGTCTTTCCCAATATTTAGCTTCTGCTATTACTAAAACCTTGCTATAAAATGCAGTTTCATTATTTTGTAAAGTATAAGCTACATCGCGTTCACTTTCATTAGCAAACAAAGCATAATCAGGACGTTCCGCCCTACCTTTACCGCGAGTTACAACTTGAGGAATAGTTTTAAAGCCTAATAATTCTAAAACGGGCTTAATAAACACATCTTCAGTTTGGGATTCATTGAGAGTAGGTAAAATGGCTTTTTTGGATAAATAAAGATTTTTTAATGTCTCAAAATTCGCAGTAACATCTATTTGCCATTCGGGAGTTTCTTGAATGCGAAATGTTAAATAATGTTGAGAAAATAAGGGCTTATTGGATTTTTGTGTATCTGTCATTATATTAAGCCTTAAATAGTAGATACAGTGGCTTATAATATTAACAAATAACGAACAAGAAATTCACACAAAACACAAAATTAATACAAATGTTAATGTCAAGAAGTAATCGTAGGGTGAGTTAGCGATAGCGTAACGCACCATATAAGATAAATTATATATGGTGTATTATTCTTATTAGTAATTTTAGTAGCGTAACGCACCACATATACAGCACATTTCATCTACATGAGATACACTATGAACAGGCAAGATACCTGTGTTACAAGGGTTTTATTATTAACATCTGTACCTCATAATAACGGAAACTGCTGTATAATAGAGAAATTATATATAAAGTGTATTATTTTTATTAGTAAAGAAGTTGTAATTCATTGCTTGTTCTCCCGGCCTTTACAGGCAATTTAAGATTTTTACAAAGTAAATTAGTGTAAATTAGTACGGTGAAATTAGTTTTTCTTGTTTTTTTGATTTTTATTGTTATGATTGATACACTATTTCATGCTTACACACCTCTATTGATCTGGATAGGGTTAGGAATTGTCTTATCTGGCTTTATCTCACCCATGTTTCTCAGGTTTATAGGCCAGGGACTTTACTGGGTAGGAGTTCCTTTACAACTTTTAGTATTAGCACGTCATACCAGTTCGTCCCAAGGTGGACTTGTTCCAGCAATAGCGATCGCCATTTTACTACTAAGTTTTATTTTAGCTATGGTAACTTGGTGGGTTTTTCAAAGACTAAAACCGCCTGAAAACCTTTTAAAAGAGCAATCTTTAGATATTTCAGCAATTAAAGCTACATTAGGTAGTTTTATTCTTGCGGCAATTTTAGGTAATACTGGCTTTGTGGGACTGGCATTAACAGAAGTGTTAACTAGCCCGGAAAATACTGATTGGTCAGTATTATTTAGTGTGACGACTAATGTGGTTGGTACTTATGGAATTGCGGTGTTAATTGCTAGTTATTTTGGTCAGAAGGAAACGGAAAATCATTGGTGGATGCAGGTAAGAGATATAGTCACAGTTCCCAGTTTATGGAGTTTTTTCATTGGTTTAAATACCCAGTTTATTGAATTACCTGCCGTAGTGGAGTCAGCTTTAGATCAAGCTGTTTGGGTAGTAATTGCCTTAGCTTTGTTACTGGTTGGTTTTCGTTTAGGTAAGATGAGATCATTAGGAAGTTTAGCGATCGCTACCATTGCCAGTACAATTAAAGTATTTATTGTTCCTTTACTAGTAGGATTAATCGCAACATATTTCGGTATAACAGGTGAACATCGTTTAGTGTTAGTTCTGATGTCTGGTACACCCACGGGTCTTTCTGTACTGATTTTGGCAGAAGTTTATGATTTGGATCGGGATTTGTTATCTAGTAGTATTGCTTTAACTTTTATCGGGTTATTTTTAGCGTTACCCCTTTGGTTAGTTTGCTTTAGGTAAATTTAAAATTACGTAGTGCAAATCATTCACACAGCTTGCTCAAGGCATATTTGATTAGGTTTTGCCATCTACCTGCCATAACTTTGCCAAAAAATACAAATAAAGGTACAAATTTTTGCCAAGATAGAAATATGATTTTGTTTTGTAAAACTTCACTTGGCAGAAATCAGCATGAGTGAAAAACCCATAGAAAGTTACGGCAAAAGTTTTCTTGTTCTCATTTTGCCCATATCCTTTGTGATTGTTTTTGTAGTCAACACCTGGAAAGTATTACTTGTAATCTTAGGTTTGCTAATAGCTGTGAATCTTTGGCAAAACCATAGATGGGAAAAGTGGTGTCAACAGGTTAACCCCCTTTTCTATGAAATGATTAGGGAAAATCAGGGGAAAATTACCCCTATAGACTTAGCTCTTAGAGGTAATTTTTCTGGTAAGGTAGCAACACGCTACTTAGAGACTAAAGCTGTGGAATTTGGTGCTAATGTCCAAAAATCTCAAGGTGATGATCATGCTTACTATTTCATCACTGCCAGTATTTTAGGCGATATTTTTGACAGTAGTGAGCCAATTAAGCAGCTTCCTGATCAAGCAGTAAATAAAGCTGCACGTTCTTTTTTAGTCCCACCACCTCCCCTTCCTATAGTGGAGGAAATTCAACCAGAAGAACTAGCAGAGACGGAAATTGAACCTTCGCAGCAAATTCCTGAACAGCAAAATAACATTGAAGAAGTTAAAAAACCATTAGAAGAACAGTTAGTTTTTGGTTCTTTGATTCAATCAGAGTTAGCAAAGCGTTTAAATGTTTATTCTAGTACAGTTTATAAACGACGCAATGATCCTGATTTTGCCCAATGGAGTCGCAGTCGAGATCCGGATGGTATTGCTTGGTCCTATTCCCGCAAAACTAGGGAGTTTTTCCCTTTAGAAGAGTGATATAGCACATTATATCTATGTGAGGTATACAATAGGCGGGCAAGATGCCCGCACTACAATGGTTTTATCTTGTATACTTGTACCTGATTAAACCGGAAACTGCTGTAAATGATAGCATTCCGATTGTAGAATTTAATTGTTAATTACCTATCCCGATCGCTTGACTAATATCATTAAGTCCCTTTTCTTCTAACTTGATTAATAATCCTTTCAGGATATTCTTAATCATGTAAGGACCGTAATAAATCCAGCCAGTGTAAATTTGCACTAAACTTGCACCAGCTGTGATTTTTTCCCAAGCATCCTCCGCCGTAAAAATTCCACCTACACCGATAATAGGTATTTCCCCTTGAGTTTGTTGGTAAATATAGCGAATTACTTCTGTAGATCGTTGACGTAAAGGCGCACCGCTAATGCCACCCGCTTCTAATGCTGGTGATTGTCCAGTTTTATCAATAATGGTAGTTTTCAATCCATTGCGGCTAATAGTGGTATTAGTAGCAATTAAACCCGCCAGTTTATGAGTTTTTGCCAAGTTAATAATGTCCGAGATAGCATCCCATTCCAAGTCAGGTGCTATTTTCACAAATAATGGTTTTTGGGATGTATTTTCTGCCTGTAGTAGAGTTAAAATTTGATCTAACATAGCAGCATCTTGGAGCGATCGCAATCCAGGAGTATTGGGAGATGATACATTAACCACAAAGTAATCACCTAAATCTTGCAATAAGCGAAAACTCTCAAGATAATCTTGGGCAGCTTCTGTTAAGGGTGTTATTTTAGATTTACCCAAGTTAATTCCTAGAGGTATTACCACTGCCTCGCTTAATCGTTTTTTTTCTTGTATTAATCTTTGTGCCATTGCTGCTGCACCTAAATTATTAAAACCCATACGATTAAGTACAGCTTGATCTAATGGTAAACGAAATAAACGAGGACGATCATTTCCGGGTTGGGGATGGTAAGTAACCGTGCCAATTTCCGCCGATCCAAAGCCAAAATTAGACCAGATAGAAGCAGCAATACCATTTTTATCAAAACCTGCCGACAAACCCACTGGATTAGGAAAATTTAGCCCGAATAGGTTTTGTTTTAATCGGGGATCTTGCCAACAGAGGTTATTTCTGATACACTGGTTTAACCATTTACTAGGGGGCTGATGGCGGTTTTGAGAGAGCTTATCTAAAATAAAAATGACTTGGTCATGTAAATACTCAGGATCGGGTTTTACCAGAGTAAATAAAAAATTAGTAACTAGTGCTTGATAAATATCCAATTTAGGGTAACATTTCAACGACTATTACACAGATATCAATCACAAAATTGTTCACACAACTTTGTTAGGCATCTTTAAACATATTACTACAACCTATGTCAAACAATAATACCAATAGTTGACCAAAAACCACATCCTCAGAACAATATTTGAATATTTGATCAGGACTTACGCAACCTGCACATTCGTAGGGTGTGGTTCAACAAGCTCACCAACCGCATCAGACAGTATAAATCTTGCAAATAACAAATTTTTTAGTCTGACACTTGGGTAAGTAAGTCCTATTGATATTACAGCACTTTGTAAAACCAACTAGTACAGAATTAATCCCAACTTTAAACTTAACTCCTTGTAATCTTTGATTGTTGCTAATATGGTAAAGTTTCGGAAAAAATCTGATCTACCCACCAAAATTTGTCCAGTTTGTCAACGTCCCTTTACCTGGCGCAAAAAATGGCAAGATTGTTGGGATGATGTGAAATATTGTTCAGAACGTTGTCGTCGTCGTCGTGATGATACTAAACATCATCATGATCAAAGTTAATAGTTCTAAAAAGTGTAAAACAAGATGAAATTAGAAATTAAACCTAAATTAATTATTCATGGTGGCGCAGGAAGTTCTCTTCAAGGCAAGGGCGGGTTAATTGCTGTACGTAATGCTTTGAGAAAAATTGTTGATTCCGTATATTCTCAGTTGTTAATGGGAATAAATGCTACAGAAGCAGTAGTCAAAGGTTGTCAGATGTTGGAAGATGAACCTCGATTTAATGCAGGTACGGGTTCAGTTTTGCAGTCAGATGGGCAAATTCGCATGAGTGCGGCTATTATGGATGGAAATATGGGTAGATTTAGTGGTGTTATTAATGTTTCACGGATAAAAAACCCTATTACAATGGCTCAATTTTTACAAACTAGTAGCGATCGCGTCTTATCAGATTATGGTGCTGCGGAATTAGCTAGGGAGTTACAATTTCCGATTTATAACCCTTTGACTGATTTACGTTTGCAAGAATGGATAGCAGAACGTCAAGATAATTTTCAAAAAACTATGGCTGGAGTAGTGGCTGAACCGGAAATGGCAGAAGCTGGTAGTGCAGGAAGAGGTACAATAGGTGTAGTTGTTTTAGATGGTTATGGCAAATTAGCGGTAGGTACTTCCACAGGAGGTAAAGGTTTTGAAAGAATTGGACGAGTCAGCGATTCAGCTATGCCTGCTGGTAACTATGCCAATAAGTTTGCTGCTGTAAGCTGTACAGGAATTGGTGAAGATATTATTGATGAATGTTTAGCCGCTAAAGTAGTAGTGCGGGTAACAGATGGAATGACATTAGCTACAGCAATGGAAAAATCATTTATAGAGGCAAATAATAATCATAGAGATTTTGGAGCGATCGCTATAGATAGCAACGGTAATATATCCTATGGTAAAACCTGTGAAGTGTTATTATCAGCTTATCATGATGGTAATAATATTGGTGATACCTTAGAATGGCATAATCAAGAACTGACTGGTAATAGGTAATTGGTCATAGTTTTAGTTTAAGCTGTTGTGCCTTTAACTTGAATAATTAATACAAGCAAGATGCTTGTGCTACTGTAACTTCAAGTTTTTTAATTATACAGTGAGTGCTGCACATTAGTTTATGATATAAAGTAGTGCAAGCATCGTGCTTGTATTCCTTATCTAAAGTAAACCAGCAATAGCTTATGCAAACAATAAATGAAGTTCGTGGTGCATTAAAAACGATCTGGGGTTATGAAGATTTTCGTCCACCCCAGGGAGAAATTGTTAATTCTTTACTATCAAAAAAAGACGCATTAATTATTATGCCCACAGGAGGAGGAAAATCTATTTGTTTTCAACTTCCTGCATTATTAAACAAGGGGTTGACTTTAGTAATTTCTCCCTTAGTAGCATTAATGGAAAATCAAGTTCAAGAATTATATAAACTGAATCAGAAAGCGGCACTTTTACATAGTGAAATTTCCAAAGAACAACGTTATTTAACATTAAAAAAATTAGAAAAACAACAATTAAGATTATTATATTTATCTCCCGAAACCTTATTAAGTCCTTCAGTGTGGGAAAAGTTAATTGATCCCCAATTAGAAATTAATGGTATAATTATTGATGAAGCACATTGTTTAGTACAATGGGGTGATACTTTTCGGCCAGCTTATCGCAGATTAGGTACTGTAAGACCAGCATTATTAAAATGCAAACCACCAGGTACAAAAATCAGTTTAGCAGCTTTTACAGCAACGGCTGATGCTATGAGTCAAAAAATTATTACTGATGTTTTAGAATTAGAAAAACCTGATATTTATAAACTTAATCCCTATCGTCAAAACTTACATTTGCAAGTGGGTATTGTGTGGACTCCTAGAGGTAGAAAACAACAACTATTAAAATTTATTAAAAGTCATAAAAACGAAACAGGTTTAATTTATGTGAGAACTCGTAAAGATAGCGAAGAATTAGTAAAATGGTTATCAGAATTAGGTTATCTTACTGCTAGTTATCATGGAGGTTTAGGTGCAGCACAAAGAAGGAAAATAGAAGAAAATTGGTTAAGTGGAAAAATTCTTTTTGTGGTGTGTACTTGCGCTTTTGGTATGGGAATAAATAAACCAGATGTACGTTGGGTAATTCATTTTCAGACACCACATTTATTATCAGAATATGTACAGGAAATAGGCCGGGGAGGAAGAGATGGAAAAATAGCAAAAGCATTAACTTTAATTAGTGAACCAACCGGTTTTTTAGATAATGAAGACAAACAAAGACAGAAATTTTTTGAAGAACAAATTATCAAACAACAACAAAAAGCCCAAAAGTTAATGAAGCAATTACCAAAACAGGGAGAAATTAGCGCAGTAACCCATGAATTTCCTGATAGTAATATTACCCTTTCTTTATTGCATAGTAATGGACAATTACAATGGTTAGATCCCTTTAATTATGCAATTTTATCCACATCAGGAAAACAGTTAAACCAACAATTACAAGGTGCTAAACAAATGAGAGAATATTTATATACTAAAAAATGTCGGTGGCAGTTTTTACTAAATGCTTTTGGTTTTGGGGATGATGTTATTAATTGGCGCTGTGGACATTGTGATAATTGTCAACATCCATAAAATATCATTAAAATATCATTAAAATATCATTAAAAAAACACAGGTACATTCCCCCAAAATTACCTAATCCCCTAAAAAAGAATACCATATTTAACTCAAATTAAATACCCAATAACTTATAAAGAATGCTATTGACAATAGTGAGTCCAAAAGCCCCTAAAACAGCACTCCAAATACCAAACCGGAGACGAAAACCATCAACTAACCAAGCAGCAATAGCAAAACAAACAACTCCTATCATGAAAGTAAATATAGCGGATAAAAAATCAAAAGTAGCTGGATCTTGTATCACAAATGAAACTTTCAGAAGTGGTTTAATTAATGCAGTAATAATACCAAGAACTGCTGCGGACATAATCGCATTACCGGGAGTATCAATTTCTACTCCTATGGGTAATTTACTAATTAGCCATAAGCTAACAGCCGTAATTAACCAAACAATTAACAGCGTCGTAATATCCATTATAAAAGTCCCTGAAATGTGAATAATGCCTGACGATCAATTACCTGGTTGATGTAGCGTGTGGTAGTGAAAAACTTTGTAACTTAACCAATTATTTATAAACTAACAAAATTTTTAGAAAATAGATAAATTTATTTTAAATATCTTTATATTTCCTGTTAAATTGTGGGGATTTCATGATTAACAGATAAATTTAATGGCTTACTCAATTAAAATGAGATAAGCTAATGTGCAGCACTCACTGTATAATTAAAAAACCTAAAGTTACAGTAGAACAAGCATCTTGCTTGTATTAATTATTCAAGTTAAAAGCACAACAGCTTATCTGACGCACCCACTCAACAGATTTTTTAGCGTGACACTTGCGGAAGTCCTAAACCTAAAATATTATTCTCTGATTTTTCATTAGTTGCATAAATATACTGTCTTGTAGGTAAATACAGTATCAAAAAACTTTTACTTCTGGAATAATAAACCATATTTACAATTCAAATAGTCCCAATGGAGGATTAATTTCTATACGCTTATTTTCTAAATCTACAATGGGAACTATTTCCATCACAAAGGGAATTAATACATTTTTTGATTCTTGATTAGTGATAAAATTAGGATCTAATTTAACTTCTAATAAATCATGACCTGATGGTAGTATATCTACAACTTTACCCACTAATTCACCAGAAGATTGCAAGAAAACTGGTAATCCTAATAAGTCTATCATCAGAAATTCGCCTTCTGCCAATTGGGGGCGATCGCTGATATGAACAAATAATCTACATTCTCTCATATTTTCTGCCGTAGTGCGATCGCTCACTCCTTTTATTTTAATCACATATAAATTTTTCCCCTCTAAATATCGTCCTGATAATAACTCAATTGGTTCTGGTTCTGGTGATCCTGGACGTAATAACCAGCGTTTTCCAGGTTCTTCAAATCTTTCGGGAAAATCAGTATTTGGATATACTCTTAATTCTCCATTTAACCCTTGAGGGGAGACAATTTTACCAATTTCTACCCATTCATCAAGATTAGCAACAATGGTAGATTTTGGTTTGACACTTTTACTTTTTTCCTGTTTTTTTTGATTCATTAGTTTGATAAAGTTATATTAAAATTGTGATCAATTGATCAAAAATCAAGAGAATATATATTTAGTGATTTATTCTCACTTCGCACCCTTTTGACTTCTGCCATAACTTAATTTTACACAATTTAGGCAACATTCAATTAACAAAAAAAATCCCCGATCAAAAAATCGAGGATCTAGAAAATTTGGTATTTTCATACTCGTAGGGACTGTTAAAAATTAACAGTTAACCCACATTAGTTAACAACAATTCCCGCTTTTCCGCTTTTCTCACTTTTACTTGTCCATCATCATCAACATCAATAATGGCTGTATCACCTTCAAGTATGTGAGCAGATAATATTGCTTCAGCAAGAGAATCTTCTAACAATCGCATAATTGCCCGTCTTAATGGTCTAGCACCATAACTAGGATCATAACCTTGTCTAACTACCAACTCTTTGAAACTTTCGGTAATTTCCAGTTTAATTCCTTTATCTGTTAAGCGTTTAGACACATCATGTAACATAATTTCAGCAATTTGCTTAACTTCTTCTTTGTTCAATTGAGTGAAGACGATAATCTCATCAACACGGTTTAAGAACTCAGGGCGGAAATAAGCCTTTAATTCCTCATTAACTAAGTTACGAATGCGATGATAACTAGCTTCAGACTGATTATCAAATTCAAAGCCTAGACTCATACCGCCTTTTTCAATTACCTTAGAACCAATATTGGAAGTGAGGATAATTAAGGTGTTTTTGAAGTCTACTTTCCGGCCTTTTGCGTCGGTAAGATGTCCATCATCCAAAATTTGCAGTAACATATTAAATACATCAGGATGCGCTTTTTCTATTTCATCAAAAAGTAGCACTGTGTATGGTTTACGTCTTACTGCTTCCGTTAATTGTCCACCTTCGTCATAGCCTACATAACCTGGAGGTGAACCAATTAATTTAGATACGTTGTGACTTTCCATGTATTCTGACATATCCAGACGAATCATGGAATCTTCCGATCCGAAAAAGTATGCTGCTAATGCTTTTGCTAATTCAGTTTTACCAACTCCAGTCGGACCAGAGAAAATAAAGCTGGCAATGGGGCGGTTAGGATTTTTTAAACCCACACGAGCGCGACGAATAGCACGAGAAACTGCTGTTACTGCTTGTTCCTGGCCAATGAGACGTTTATGCAGAGTATCTTCTAAATGCAGGAGTAATTCTGATTCTGATTCCGTAAGTTTATTTACGGGTACTCCTGTCCAGGAAGCGACTATTTGCGCGATATCCTCCTCATCAACGATAGGAATATTCAGCGTTTTCAGGTTTTCTTCCTCATCTAGTCTACTTTGCAGTTCTAGTTCTTCTTGACGCAGTTTATTAGCCTTGCGAAATTCCTGTAGGCGAACAGCCTCGGCTTTATCTTTGCTAATGTTTTTGAGTTGAAATTTGATTTCTTTGTTTTTGATGATTTGGGAGTGATGTAAACGTACCCGTGAACCAGCTTCGTCTATTAAGTCTATTGCTTTATCGGGTAAGAAGCGATCGCTAATATATCTATCAGATAATTGTGCTGCCGCTACTATAGCTGCATCAGATATAGTTACTCTATGATGTTGTTCATAGGCACTCCGTAAACCTTGAAGAATATCAATAGTTTCTTCCACTGATGGTTCACCCACTAAAATCGGTTGAAACCGTCTTTCTAGGGCTGCATCCCGTTCAATGTGTTTACGGTATTCATCTAAAGTAGTAGCACCAATACACTGCAATTCGCCCCTAGCCAGGGCTGGTTTGAGGATATTAGCGGCATCTAAACCGCCTTCTGTGCCACCTGCACCGATGAGGGTATGAATTTCATCAATTACCAGGATGATATTGCCTACAGAGCGAATTTCCTCCATGATTTTTTTCAGGCGTTCCTCAAATTCCCCTCTAAAACGAGTTCCAGCGATGAGTAAACCCATATCCAGACTAATTACTTGCTTATAGAGTAATACTTCTGGAACATCTTGATTGATAATACGCTGTGCTAAACCTTCAGCGATCGCTGTTTTACCTACTCCTGGTTCACCGATTAGCACAGGGTTATTTTTAGTACGACGACCTAGTATTTGTACTGTCCTTTCAATTTCCTTATGACGGCCAACTACCGGATCTAATTTACCTTCTTTAGCTAATTTAGTGAGATTTCGACCAAATTCCTCTATAGATAGATTTTGATAACGTTGTTGGGAATTACCACCACCTGCGAAAACGGGGGTATCTTCTCCTAAACGATTTAATACAGATACTCGGATGGTGTGTAAGTCTACGCCTAAATTTTGTAATACTTTGGCGGCCACTCCTTCACCAGCTTCCGTTAGACCTAATAACAAATGTTCTGTATTAATGTAATTATGTCCAAGACTGTGAGCTTCTCTAAAAGACTGCTCAAACAGACTTTTTACCTTGGGTGTAAAAGGAATTTCTGGGGGGACAAAGCCAGAGCCGCGGCCAATGATTTTTTCGACTTCTCGACGTGCATCTTTGAGCGTAATACCCAACTCCGCCAGCACTTTCGCAGCAATGCCCGTTCCTTCTCCCATTAAACCCAGGAGAATCTGTTCTGTACCTACAAAATTGTGTCCCAGGCGGCGTGCTTCCTCCTGAGCTAACATAATTACCCTAATGGCTTCGGACGTGAAGTGTTCAAACATAGCGGGTCCTTGCTCCCTTGCTGCTTGGACTGTGGGTGAGTATAATTTCCGTCAGAGAAGTTAACATTCAAAAGTCAAAAGTCGGAATTTGTATGTGACTTTGGGCTTTTGGGTTCTATCTCGTGATAGACAGTCACCCTTATCTTAAGTTTCTTGTATTTTCTTAAAGATAATGTATCTTTGTTTAAAATTCAATGACAGTAGTGAGAGCCGTATGTGATTATGGGTAGTAGCCGTCAAGAGTCACCGAGTCAGAAGAATACTTTACCAATGACCAATCACTAATTACCCATCAAAAATCACTTATGGCAGATAATAAGGATCAAACTCATCCTTTGGAAAACCGCGATCGCTCTCTAATTGATATTTTACTCACTCAAGAGCCAACAAACCACAATTTATCAGAATTAGCGAGACTAAAAATCCGCTATCAAGGCTTTCCCGGTGCTAGGGAGATTCAACAAGGGCTAGATAAAGCATTACAACGATGGCACTTAACAGAAGCCGAACTTTTCTCTAAAACCCGCGAAATTCACCAAATTGGCGGTATTTACACCAGTCGCGGTAAAAAGGAAGAACAAGATTGGAATTGATTATAACTACCAAATCCTTGTAGAGACAATTCATGAATTGTCCCTACCATATCACTCCTTCGCTGATGCGCGAAATCAATATCATATCCCAATTCAGCAACGCCTTAAAACTCAGTCCACCTATCCTGGGGTAAAAACGAACGTTCCATTGGAATAGAAGCCACTGGTTCAGTTAAAGTAAACTTACGAGTTATAATCCATTCTTTCAACTCCTGCGCTACCTGTCTTGATAAAAATAAACTTGCTAAAGATGCTACTCTTACAGATTTTCCTTCAATACTGATTTTACCAGACTTCAACTGAGCATAAGTCACTAAACCAAAAGTAGGCCGTACACGACGAGGAATAGAAAAATCTACGATGGGTGCTACTAAGTCTTGATCCTTTACAGCACAATATTCTACCACTGATTCATTTAACACAGGTAATGGTACACCCACACCTAACATCAAAGAAGGTCCATAATTCTTTAAATAACATCCTCTAACCCATTTAGGATCCATTTGTTTAGCATCACCAATTAAAGCTAAGGTAGCTGATGGACCAATAGGTGTATGATTGTCTAATCTCTTTTGTAAAGGAAAATGTTGCGTCCCTTCCCAACTTACATAACCAATACCACCGCCTAGAAAAATTTTTGTACCAATACCCACTAATTGTAAATCAGGATCATTCATAAGTGGTGACAAAGCACCAGGGTTAGAATATACTGCATTTCCTAACCTGGGTTGTAACACTCCTAAATAAGTATAAAGTGGGCGATCGCCACCATTCACACCTACAATAAAGTTTTGATAGAGATTACGCGGATTAAATAAATAAAACTGATTAATTGTATCGCGGGTAATAGAGGTTTCAAAGGTAGCTCTCGGATAACAGTCTGTTACTTGTCCAACAGCTTTTACTTGAATAGACTTACCAGCAATTAGATCCTCAATTACATGGCCACCTCCGCGTTCTTTTACTTCCTCTCCATCTACAGATTCTATCGGACAACTCGCACCTAAGAATAAATCTACCGCACCAAAACCAGCATAAGCAGGCACACCATCCAACCAGCAACGACGAATTTTAATTGGGGGATCAGTATGGCCTAAATTAATAATTGCACCACTAGATTCCATTGGTTCAAATGTACCAGTAGTAATTATATCTACTTGCTTAGTAGCTTTAGCAACACCAATTTCTGAAACTCGTGTTTTAAGTTCTTCTGCTGTCCATACTACAGCGCGGTTTTGGCTGATCTTTTCATTTATCTCCGCAATTGTACGCATTTTTTTATCAAGCGGAATAATTATTTTTACAATTTTTATGACTATTTGTTAATGTTAATTAACAAATAGTCATAAGCGTTAACAAGCATTGACAAAAACTTATAATATTACCAATTACTAATTATGGAATCAAAACTAGAAAATAGGCATTAAGGGGCATGATGGGCAGAAATGAAATTTAAAATTGACTATCACAACGATAAAATCAGGTATGTGCTGACCGCTAATTCCTAACCACTATGTTTTACCACCAAAACAGAACAATGAGCTTCCTCCATCACTTGACTGCTTACGGAACCATCAACAATGCGTTTCATCCCTGTTAAACCTCTATTTCCCATTAAGATTAAATCAGCTTGATAAATATTTGCTAAACGAATAATCTCTTGGGCGGGATCACCCGTAACTAATTCTAACTCACTTTGATATGGTAAACTAGCCTGGTATGCTACTAGTTGTTTTTCAATCTGCAAATAAGAAAATGTGGAGGAATCTGATAGAGGGCGATCTGCTGGTTGTTCTGTTTTTGCGGTTGTAGAAACTACGTGACAAAGAACAATTTTACTCTTTGGTGATAACAC
The DNA here is from genome assembly GCF_014696225.1 of Anabaena sp. FACHB-1237. GTDB lineage: Bacteria > Cyanobacteriota > Cyanobacteriia > Cyanobacteriales > Nostocaceae > FACHB-1237. The sequence continues at coordinate 93,554 of NZ_JACJPV010000011.1, forward strand.
CAAATCATCTAAAGCCTGAATGACTCGCTCTGCAATATCCGAGCCATCCAAGGCTACCAAAATAGTATTTAGCACCGCTCTCGTCTCCAAAGAGATTTTCCTCTGTAAATTATCAATTATCAAACCAATGACTAGTAATTGATCACAAGTCATGAGAAATTGCATTTACAGACTAGGAGATATATTATATCAAATTTTCACATTTTCGTATTTTCCTAAAATTTTAGTTTCTTCCGATGTGTCTACAATTTAATTATCATACTTCTCAACTCTACGCTTAACAGAATCAGCATGAGAAGGCAAGCCTTCTGTAGTTGCTAAAACATCAATAGCATAAGCTACTTTTTCTAAAGCAGTTTGAGAATATTGAATAATGCTTGAATGTTTTAAGAAAGTTTCTACACCTAAAGCTGAAGCATAACGAGCAGCACCAGAAGTGGGTAAAGTATGATTAGGACCGGCTAAATAGTCTCCCACAGCTTCAGGAGTGGAACTACCTAAAAATATTGCCCCCGCATGACGAATATGGTTTATTAAAGACCAAGGATCTTTAACTTCCAGTTCTAAGTGTTCAGGTGCAAATTGATTAGACAGTTCTGCTGCCGCTTCTAAAGATTCTACCACCACAATTAAACCATAGTGAGCGATCGCTTTTTCGGTATCAATTCTCCGAGGATGATCCGCCAACTGTTTATCTACAGCAATTTGTACTTGCTTTGCTAAACTTACATCTGTTGTTATTAAAATAGCGGCAGCCATTGGATCATGTTCAGCTTGAGCTAACAAATCTGTAGCCACATAAACAGGATTAGCTGATTCATCAGCAATTACTAGCACTTCACTAGGACCTGCCAAAGAATCAATACCCACTGTCCCATACACTAGTTTTTTTGCTAAAGTGACATAAATATTACCAGGACCTGTAATTACATTAACCTTGGGAATAGTTTCGGTGCCATAGGCTAAAGCAGCGATCGCCTGCGCCCCTCCCACACGGTAGATTTCGTTTATTCCCGCCTCTTGGGCAGCCACCAACACCGCAGGATTGATTTTACCATCCCTGGCTGGAGTTACCATGACAATGCGTGGTACACCTGCTACCTTAGCTGGAATAGCATTCATTAGCACAGTGCTAGGATAACAAGCCCTACCACCAGGTATATATAAACCAGCCCTGTCCACTGGAGTATACCTTTTCCCTAACACCACCTCATCGTCAGCAAAATGCACCCAACTTTTAGGCACTCTTTGACGATGAAAAGCCTCTATTTTTTCACAAGCAAGGCGGATAGATTGGAGTAAATCGTTTGATACCTGTTGGTACGCCGCATCCAGTTCCGAACCTGTTACCCTCAATTCTTCCGGTGTCCATATCTGTTGATCAAATTCTGCTGTATAATGGATTACAGCTTTATCACCTTGGCGCTTCACGGCTTGCAACACTTCTCGCACTGTTGCTTCTTTGTGAAGTACCTGTTCATCTTGAGTACGCTCGCAAATGCGTTGGATTTCAGACCTGACATCTGATTGCTGAGTAATAATTCGCAGCATGGAGTAAAGACAATGCCAAAATGTGTAGTTTTCTGTATGAGAACTTAGGAAAGCGTATTTCCGATTGGCGGTAGACAACTGACTCTAGTTCTCTCTTCTAGCTTAACCTGAATTTTTGTGATACATCAATTTATCCAATTATCCAAGAAGGGAGTCAGCACTCAGCTATCAGCAGTCAGGAGAATTATATTTGAGCCAATTTACCAATCACCAATCACCAATCGCCAAATTTAATTTTTAATTTTTAATTTACCATTGACAAGAACAATGCTATAGTAATAAATCTAGTAGTGTGTGTACATAATTAATAGTCTTTTCTGGAATTACTGTGGCGAATAACAAATCTGCTCTTAAACGCGCCCAAATTGCTGAACGCAACAGGCTGCGTAACAAATCATATAAGTCAGCCGTGAAAACGCTGATGAAAAAATACCTGAGTGCTGTAGATGCTTACAAGGCTAACCCTAGCACTGAACTTAAGGATGATGTGGCTGCGAAAATGTCTGAGGCTTACAGCAAAATTGATAAGGCTGTTAAGCGTGGTGTTCTCCATCCTAACAATGGTGCTCGTAAAAAAGCAAGATTAGCTAGTAAGTTAAAACCTCTCAATATCTAGTTTATCGTCTGCCAGGGAGTAGAGAAAAGTCAAAAGTTTACATTCTTTAACTTTAATTCTGACTCCTGGAACTCCTGACTCATCAAACTCCTGACTCCTATCATGCAGCTAATAGATACCCACGTACATCTAAATTTTGACACATTTCAACAAGACTTAGCCACAGTGCGATCGCGTTGGCAAAAAGTAGGAGTGGTTAAATTAGTACATTCCTGTGTTCATCCCCAAGAGTTTGTGAGTATTCAAGCCATAGCTAAACAGTTTCCAGAAATTAGTTTTGCTGTGGGGCTGCATCCCTTGGATGCTCATTTATGGAAACCAGATACAGCATTAGAAATTACAAAATTGGCTAAATCTGATCCTAAAGTAGTAGCTATAGGTGAAATGGGGCTTGATTATTACAAAGCAGAAAACTATGAGCAACAGCAAATAGTATTTACAGCGCAATTGGATATTGCTTGTGAATTAAACCTACCCGTGATCATTCATTGTCGTGATGCAGCTATAGCAGTCAGAGACATATTAACAGAATGGCGGGAAAAACATGGGGAAAAACTGCGCGGGGTGATGCACTGTTGGGGAGGAACACCAGAAGAAACCCAGTGGTTTGTGGACTTGGGGTTTTATATCAGTTTTAGTGGTACAGTCACCTTTAAAAGTGCCAAACCTATTCAAGCATCAGCAGCAATGGTAAAGAGCGATCGCTTACTCATAGAAACAGACTGCCCATTTTTATCACCCGTACCGAAAAGAGGAGAAAAACGTAACGAACCAGCTAACGTGCTTTACATTGCACAACAAATAGCCAAGATTAGAGGCGAAAGTGTAGAAACCATCGCTCAACAAACTACCCAAAATGCTTATCAACTGTTTAATCTTACAGATTGATGATCAATCTAAAATAAATCTAAAATTTTAGATTTATTCATTAATTAACAAAGTAACAAAAAATTGTGGTAAAATAACCAGTTTAGGGAAATACAACTCAGGAGAATAAAAATGTGCTAAGATTGTTCCCTGCAAAACATTTAGCTTGCGCCATAATGATAAGGGAACAAAACATCAAAACCTCCATAAAAACTGGAATACCAACCGTCTGCCAACCTACCTCAAACTCTACAAAAAAAATGCTCTCTATAGATCATCATCCTTGGCAACCTTGGCTAAATCAACACTTTCAAAATTATTCTCACAACATTTTCCAGATTTTGACAACAGTAACGGATCTGTATCAAACCTATATAAACTCCTTAAATGAATTAAAAGAAATTAAGCCGTGAATAAACCCATAAACATATCAAAATGCAAATTTTCACCAAGCCAAACTGCAAAATACCCAGTTTTGGCAATTTTTTATCAGTATAGGTGAGGTGTTAAACGATTTTGAATCTTGTTTAAGTCTTAGATTTTAGATGATGTCACTTCTAATCCAAAATTAACAACAAGCGAAAAATCAAGAAATAAATATCTTCTACATACTGTAATTCATTGTTCTGTGAGATATTTCATAAGGAGTCAAGATCGGTAATGTTTACTTCGCACTCCGCACCCATATTACATTAAGTTTAACCAGGTTGAGAAAGGTACAGGCATGACTAACGAAAAATATATGGAATCCGCCTTTTTATTACCCGACTTAATTGAAATTCAGCGTTCTAGCTTTCGCTGGTTTTTAGAAGAAGGGTTAATAGAAGAGCTTAACTCATTTAGTCCTATCACAGACTACACTGGCAAATTAGAACTACATTTTTTAGGACAAAATTATAAACTAAAAGAACCTAAATACAGTGTTGAAGAAGCAAAGCGTAGAGATAGCACCTATGCAGTACAGATGTATGTACCTACTCGTCTATTGAACAAAGAGACAGGAGATATTAAAGAAAACGAAGTATTTATAGGTGATCTGCCCTTAATGACAGATAGAGGCACGTTTATTATTAACGGAGCAGAACGAGTTATAGTTAATCAAATCGTGCGTTCTCCAGGAGTATATTACAAATCAGAAATTGACAAAAACGGGAGACGTACCTATTCCGCCAGCTTAATACCTAATCGGGGGGCTTGGCTGAAATTTGAAACAGATCGTAACGACTTAGTGTGGGTAAGAATAGATAAAACCCGGAAACTATCAGCCCAGGTACTACTAAAAGCACTAGGTTTATCAGACAACGAAATTTTTGATGCCTTAAGACATCCAGAGTACTTTCAGAAAACCATCGAAAAAGAAGGGCAATTTTCTGAAGAAGAAGCACTGATGGAATTATACCGCAAATTACGGCCGGGTGAACCACCAACCGTATTAGGTGGACAACAATTATTAGACTCACGCTTTTTCGATCCCAAGCGTTACGACTTAGGCAAAGTGGGGCGTTATAAACTCAATAAAAAGCTCCGTCTGTCCGCTCCTGATACTTTAAGAGTTCTGACATCAGGAGACATTCTTGCAGCCATTGATTATTTGATCAACCTAGAATATGACATAGGTAGTATTGATGACATTGATCACCTCGGAAATCGCCGAGTGAGAAGCGTAGGCGAACTATTGCAAAACCAAGTCAGAGTAGGCTTAAATCGTTTAGAGAGAATCATTCGGGAAAGAATGACAGTATCTGATGCCGAATCTTTGACACCAGCATCCTTAGTCAACCCTAAACCCTTAGTAGCAGCCATCAAAGAGTTTTTTGGTTCAAGCCAGCTAAGTCAGTTCATGGATCAAACCAACCCCTTAGCCGAATTAACCCATAAACGCCGTTTAAGTGCTTTAGGTCCTGGTGGTTTAACCAGAGAGAGAGCGGGTTTTGCCGTGCGAGATATTCATCCTAGTCATTACGGACGGATATGCCCCATTGAAACACCGGAAGGACCAAATGCTGGGTTAATTGGTTCATTAGCTACCCATGCCAGAGTTAACCAGTATGGATTTCTAGAAACACCATTTAGACCAGTAGAAAACGGTAAAGTTCTCTTTAACGTACCTCCGGTTTACATGACTGCCGACGAAGAAGACGATCTGAGAACAGCCACTGGTGACGTACCACTAGATGAAAATGGCTACATCAAAGGACCAGTCGTACCCGTGCGCTATCGCCAAGACTGGACCACCACCTCCCCAGAACAAGTAGACTACGTAGCTGTATCCCCAGTACAAATTGTCTCAGTAGCTACCAGCATGATTCCCTTCTTGGAACATGATGATGCCAACCGCGCCCTCATGGGATCAAATATGCAACGGCAAGCAGTACCATTACTCAAGCCTGAAAGACCCTTAGTAGGAACAGGTTTAGAAGCTCAAGCTGCTAGAGACTCAGGAATGGTTATTGTTTCCCGTACCGATGGTGATGTAGTATATGTAGATGCTACAGAGATCCGAGTTAGAGTGAGTCATAAACTAGGTGACAGACTACAAGGAACAGGTAACAGTGGAGAAGACATACAAGAGGTAATAGGAAGTAAACCAGAAGAAATTACATATTACCTATCTAAATATCAACGCTCTAACCAAGACACCTGCTTAAACCAAAAGCCCCTAGTGAGAATTGGTGAAAAAGTGGTAGCAGGACAGGTATTAGCCGATGGTTCATCTACAGAAGGTGGTGAATTAGCTTTAGGGCAAAACATTATTGTCGCCTATATGCCCTGGGAAGGCTACAACTATGAAGATGCTATCCTGATCAACGAGCGCTTAGTGCAAGAAGATATATACACATCCATCCACGTAGAAAAATTTGAAATCGAAGCTAGACAAACCAAACTTGGTCCAGAAGAAATTACTAGAGAAATACCCAACGTTGGTGAAGATGCCCTCAGACATTTAGATGAACAAGGTATTATCCGTATTGGCGCGTGGGTAGAAGCAGGTGATATTCTTGTAGGTAAAGTTACCCCCAAAGGAGAATCAGATCAACCACCAGAAGAGAAATTGCTGCGAGCGATATTCGGTGAAAAAGCCCGCGATGTGCGCGATAACTCTCTACGTGTTCCCAATGGTGAAAAAGGTCGGGTTGTGGATGTACGCTTATTTACCAGAGAACAGGGAGATGAATTACCACCTGGTGCAAATATGGTAGTACGGGTATATGTTGCCCAAAAGCGGAAAATCCAAGTAGGCGACAAAATGGCAGGAAGACATGGTAACAAAGGTATTATTTCCCGTATCCTCCCCGCCGAAGATATGCCTTATTTAGCAGATGGCTCTCCAGTGGATATCGTGCTTAACCCCTTGGGCGTACCCAGTCGTATGAACGTGGGACAAGTATTTGAATGTTTATTAGGTTGGGCAGGTCATAACTTAGGAGTGCGGTTTAAAATTACACCCTTTGATGAGATGTACGGAGAAGAATCGTCTCGCCGCATTGTCCACGGTAAGTTGCAGGAAGCTAGGGATGAAACAAGTAAAGATTGGGTATATAATCCCGACGATCCTGGTAAAGTCATGGTATATGACGGGCGTACAGGAGAACCTTTTGATCGTCCTGTAACTGTAGGTGTGGCCTATATGTTGAAACTAGTGCATTTAGTAGATGATAAAATTCACGCCCGCTCCACAGGTCCCTATTCTCTAGTGACGCAGCAACCTCTGGGCGGTAAAGCACAACAAGGTGGTCAAAGGTTTGGGGAAATGGAGGTATGGGCTTTGGAAGCCTTCGGAGCAGCTTATACGTTGCAGGAACTACTCACGGTTAAGTCTGATGATATGCAGGGTAGAAATGAAGCACTGAATGCCATTGTTAAGGGTAAAGCTATACCTCGCCCTGGTACACCGGAGTCTTTCAAGGTGTTAATGCGAGAATTACAATCATTAGGCTTAGACATAGCCGTGCATAAAGTAGAAACTCAAAGCGATGGTAGTTCTCTTGATGTGGAAGTTGATTTAATGGCTGATCAACTTTCCAGGCGTACGCCCTCTCGTCCTACTTATGAGTCTTTCTCTCGTGAGTCCCTCGACGAGGACGAGTAAAACACTTAATTGGTAACTGGTTATTGATATACCAATTACCAATCACCAATCACCAATCACTAATCACCAATTATTATGAGATCCCCCCAATCTAATCAGTTTGACTACGTAAAAATCGGTTTAGCATCTCCTACCCGTATTCGTCAATGGGGAGAACGTACTTTACCTAATGGCCAAGTAGTTGGCGAAGTGACTAAACCAGAAACTATCAATTACCGCACTCTCAAACCGGAAATGGATGGTTTATTCTGTGAACGCATTTTTGGACCGGCTAAAGACTGGGAATGTCACTGCGGTAAATATAAAAGAGTACGTCATAGAGGTATTGTCTGTGAACGCTGCGGTGTGGAAGTTACAGAGTCCCGCGTCCGTCGTCATAGAATGGGTTTTATTAAATTGGCCGCTCCTGTTGCCCATGTATGGTATCTCAAGGGTATTCCTAGTTATATCGCTATCCTCCTAGATATGCCTTTACGAGATGTGGAGCAAATTGTTTATTTTAATGCCTACTGCGTCCTCGCTCCCGGTAATGCTGCTAGTCTTACCTACAAGCAGTTATTGACTGAAGATCAATGGCTAGAGTTAGAAGACCAGATTTATAGTGAAGATTCAGACCTAGTTGGTGTGGAGGTGGGTATTGGTGCGGAGGCTTTATTACGACTTTTGGCTGATATTAACTTAGAAGAGGAAGCGGAAAAACTCCGGGAAGAAATTGGCGGAGCTAAAGGACAAAAACGGGCAAAGTTAATTAAACGTCTGCGGGTGATAGATAATTTTATTGCCACTGGTTCTAAGCCAGAATGGATGGTGATGGAAGTGATTCCTGTCATTCCACCTGATTTGCGACCAATGGTACAGTTAGATGGCGGTAGGTTTGCTACTAGTGATTTGAATGATTTATACCGTCGGGTAATTAACCGCAATAACCGTTTAGCTAGGTTGCAGGAAATTCTCGCTCCTGAAATTATTGTCCGTAATGAAAAACGGATGTTGCAAGAAGCGGTGGATGCTTTAATTGATAATGGTCGACGTGGACGTACTGTGGTCGGGGCAAATAATCGTCCTTTAAAGTCTCTGTCAGATATTATTGAGGGTAAACAGGGACGCTTCCGACAAAATCTCTTAGGTAAGCGGGTAGACTATTCTGGACGTTCTGTAATTGTGGTGGGTCCAAAGTTGCAAATTCACCAATGTGGATTACCCAGAGAAATGGCTATTGAGTTATTCCAACCTTTTGTGATTAATAAGTTAATTCGTTCGGGAATGGTCAATAATATCAAAGCCGCTAAGAAGCTGATTTCTCGCAATGATGCGTCTATTTGGGATGTTTTGGAAGAAGTAATAGACGGACATCCGGTGATGTTAAACCGCGCTCCAACTTTGCATAGATTGGGTATTCAAGCTTTTGAACCGATTTTAGTGGAGGGTAGAGCTATTCAATTACATCCTTTAGTATGTCCAGCATTTAATGCAGATTTTGACGGGGATCAAATGGCGGTTCACGTTCCTTTATCTTTAGAAAGTCAAGCAGAAGCACGATTATTAATGTTAGCTTGTAATAATATTCTCAGTCCTGCTACTGGCAGACCTATTGTGACACCTAGTCAAGATATGGTGCTAGGAGCATATTATTTAACTGCTGATAATCCCAATGCAACAAAGGGTAAGGGAAAGTATTTTTCATCTTTGGATGATGTAATTATGGCATATCAACAGGATCAGGTTGATTTACATAGTTATGTCTATGTGCGGTTTGATGGTGATGTGGAGAATAATGAACCAGATACAGAACCGCTAGAGGTAATAGAAGATAAAGATGCTCAAGGGAAGTTAATTAGTCGGACATTGATTTATAAGTATCGTCGTGTGCGAGAAGATGCTAATGGCAATTTAATTTCTCAGTATATCTACACTACTCCTGGTAGAGCAATTTATAACAAGGCTATTCAGGAAGCGATCGAAGCGTAAGTAGACAGCAGGGAGAATTATATTTCACTAATTACCAATTACCAATTACCAATATATATGACTAAACCAGTTTTTCGTAATCTCGTTGTTAACAAAGGTAAACTTAGAGACTTAATTGCTTGGTCTTTTACCCACTATGGAACTGCTAGAACTGCTATTATGGCAGATAAACTCAAGGATCTGGGTTTCCGTTATGCTACTAGGGCAGGTGTATCTATTAGTGTGGATGATTTGATGGTTCCACCATCTAAAAAAGAACTGCTAGAAGCAGCAGAAGAGGAAATTCGTGCCACTGAAGAAAAATATCAACGTGGGGAAATTACGGAGGTTGAACGCTTCCAAAAGGTAATTGATACCTGGAATAGTACTTCTGAATCGCTTAAAGATGAGGTGGTGGCGCATTTCAAAAAAACTAATCCTCTTAACTCTGTATACATGATGGCTTTTTCTGGTGCACGAGGTAATATTTCCCAGGTGCGTCAGTTGGTGGGTATGCGCGGTTTGATGGCAGATCCTCAAGGGGAAATTATTGATCTACCTATTAAAACTAATTTCCGCGAGGGTCTGACGGTAACAGAATATATTATCTCTAGTTATGGTGCGAGAAAGGGCTTAGTAGATACGGCATTACGCACCGCAGACTCAGGATATTTAACCCGTCGTTTGGTTGATGTATCCCAAGATGTGATTATTCGGGAGTTTGACTGCGGTACTAATAGAGGGATTAGTATGCGGGCAATGACCGAGGGTAATAAAACTTTGATTAAGTTGGCTACTCGTTTGATGGGGCGGGTAGTGGCAGAAGATGTGCTGCATCCTGAGACTAAGGAAGTTATTGCTTTGCGTAATACTCCCATAGATGATGATTTGGCGATCGCTATTCAAAAGGCAGGAGTTAAGGAGGTAATAGTACGTTCTCCCTTAACCTGTGAAGCAGCGCGTTCTGTATGTCAGCATTGCTATGGTTGGAGTTTAGCCCACGCCAAGATGGTAGACTTAGGCGAAGCAGTGGGAATTATCGCTGCTCAAAGTATTGGTGAACCAGGGACACAGTTAACCATGCGGACTTTCCACACTGGGGGTGTGTTTACCGGGGAGGTAGCACAGCAGGTGCGATCGCAAGTGGCTGGTATCGTGAATATACCGCGCAAATTGCGTATTCGTCCCTTCCGTACTCGTCATGGTGAAGATGCTTTTTATGTAGAAGCTAATGGTAGTTTAACCGTAGCCGGGGAAACTAAACTTTTGAGTCAAGAGATTCAAGTTACCCAAGGTTCTACGCTGTATGTAGGTGATGGACAGAAAGTGATAGCAGGAGAGTTAATTGCCGAAGTAGCATTAGGAGGTAGAACAGCCAAAGCAAACACAGAAAAAGCAGTTAAAGATGTAGCTTCTGATTTGGCAGGTGAGGTAAAATTTGCAGAAGTAGTAGCCGAACAGAAAACAGATAGACAGGGCAATACCACTACCACAGCTTCCAGAGGCGGTCTAATTTGGATTTTGTCAGGGGATGTGTATAATTTACCACCGGGTGCAGAATTAGTAGTAGGAAATGGGGACCATGTAGCTGCTAATGGAGTTTTAGCAGAAACTAAGCTGACTTCTGTGCATGGTGGTATAGTGCGTTGTCCTGAAGTAATTCCAGGTAAGGCTACTAGAGAAATTTACATTATTACTGCTTCAGTAGTTTTAGAAGAGGCTACGGTGACAGTACAAGGTAGTCAAGGACGCAATAGCTATTTAATTACTACTACTAATAACCAAGAGTTTCATTTACGCGCAACTCCAGGATCTAAAGTACAAAATGGTCAGGTAGTAGCGGAATTGATAGATGATCGTTATCGCACCACCACTGGGGGATTTTTGAAATTTGCTGGAGTAGAGGTACAGAAAAAAGGTAAGGCAAAACTGGGTTATGAAGTGGTACAGGGAGGAACCTTACTGTGGATACCAGAGGAAACCCATGAAGTCAATAAAGATATATCTTTATTGTTAGTGGAAGATGGACAATACGTGGAGTCAGGTACAGAAGTAGTTAAAGATATTTTCTGTCAATCTGGAGGAGTGATAGAGATTACCCAAAAGAACGATATTCTTAGGGAGATTGTGATTAAACCTGGGGAATTGTTGATGGTGGATGATCCTGAGACAGCGATGGAAAGGAATGATACCTTTGTCCAACCTGGGGAAGATTTACAGGGAACAACAGTGACAGAATTGCGGTATATCCAATATGTAGATACACCAGAAGGACCGGCATTATTAAGTCGGCCAGTGGTAGAGTTTGCGGTTCCGACCATTCCTGATGTACCTTCTACTACTGCTGTGAGTCAAAATACCAGTCGTTCTATTGAATTACGGGCAGTACAACGCATTCCCTATAAAGATTCAGAACGGGTTAAATCTGTGGAAGGGGTGGAGTTATTACGGACGCAGTTGATATTAGAGATTGGGCAAGATGCTGAAGAACATGGTGCTTCACCTTTAGCAGCAGATATTGAGTTAATTAATGATCCTGAGAGTCCAGAGATTCAAAGATTGCAATTGGTGATTTTAGAGTCTTTGGTGATGCGTCGAGATATTGCTGCGGATGCGACTCAAGGAAGTACCCAAACTAACTTAGAAGTGCAGGATGGGGATCAAATTGGTGCTGGTGCGGTGGTAGCGAGAACTCAGATTTTATGTAAAGAAGCTGGGGTAGTGCAGGGTATTCAAAAGGGTGCAGAAACGGTTAGACGTTGTTTGATTCTGCGTGATGATGATTTGGTAAGGGTAGAATCTCCTGTTGTTCCTAGAGTCAAGGTGGGAGATTTGGTAGTCGAAGGTGGCGAAATAGCTGAGGGTGTTGTTGCCATAGAGTCAGGACAGGTAATTGAGGTTAAGAGTCAGGAGTTAGGAGTTACCAATTACGAATCACAAATTACGAATCACCAATATACAGTAACCTTGCGTGTTGGCCGTCCATATCGAGTTAGCCCTGGTGCAGTATTGCAGGTAGAAGATGGGGATTTGGTACAACGAGGCGATAACTTGGTGCTATTGGTATTTGAACGGGCGAAAACTGGAGATATTATTCAAGGTTTACCACGAATTGAAGAACTATTAGAAGCACGTAAACCCAAAGAAGCCTGTATATTAGCTAGACGGGGCGGAGAAGTGAAGGTGGTATATGGTGATGGAGATGATGTAACATCAGTACTACGTGAAGCCTATTCTGTGAAGGTAATTGAAAGTAATGGCGCGGTGAGCGATTATCCATTAGGTCCAGGACAAAATTTAATTGTACCTGATGGTAGTACGGTAGCTGTAGGCCAACCTTTAACAGATGGACCTTGTAACCCCCACGAGATACTGGAGATATTCTTTAGTTTAGGTGCTGTACCTAATGATGAAACAGGAGATGATGGTGTTTACGCCTGTGCTAGTTACGCTTTACAGAAAGTACAAACTTTCTTAGTCAATGAGGTACAAATGGTCTATCAGTCTCAAGGGATTGATATTTCTGATAAACACATTGAAGTAATTGTGCGTCAGATGACGAATAAGGTACGTATTGATGATGGTGGCGATACAACAATGTTACCTGGGGAGTTGGTAGAATTACGCCAAGTGGAACAGGTAAATGAGGCAATGTCCATTACTGGTGGTGCAAGAGCGCAATATACACCAATGTTATTAGGAATTACCAAAGCATCATTAAATACCGACAGTTTCATCTCAGCAGCTTCTTTCCAAGAAACAACTAGGGTATTGACAGAAGCAGCAATAGAAGGTAAGTCTGACTGGTTGCGTGGTTTGAAGGAGAATGTGATTATTGGACGGTTAATACCAGCTGGTACGGGTTACAATACCTTTGAGGAACCGGGAGCAATGGAAGATTATGCGTTAGATATGGGCGCTGGTGTGTTGGATGAGGCCGATGATCCTTTAGATATGGTTTTGGATGACCGTACTGCTAAGTTATATAGTTTAGAAAATGATTTAGCAGAATCAGGATTTGGCAAGATAGGTGATGGTTATGGTATTCAAAATCAACGTGCAGTAATTGATGATGATGATTTGATTGCTGATGAAATTGCTGATCTGGCTGATGAAGATTTTGATGATGATGTGGATGATGAGGGTGATGATGAAGGTGATGATGATTTTGAAGAGGATGAGTAAATAAAATGGACAATGGGTAATTGGTAATTTGTTTTCACCAATTACCAATTACCAATTACCAATTACCAATTACCAATCACCAACTTTGATGACTACTATAACAACAAATCCACCAACCTTAGCAAGTTTAGAATATTTCCCCTATATTGATAGTTCAGGAAATTTACTCAGAGAATTAGAAAAGAAAATTGGTGTTTATGCTATTTTCAATCAAGATAAACATCTAGAATTTATTGGTTATTCTCGTGATGTTTATCTCAGCTTAAAACAGCATTTAGTTCGTTTACCTGAAAAGTGTTACTGGTTGAAATTTGTCGTTATTGAACGTCCTAATCGTAGCATTTTAGAAGATATTACCAAAATGTGGATCGAGGAAAATGGTACAATTCCTCAAGGTAATGCTCAGGATAAAGAAAAATGGCATGATCCTATTAATGTCACTCTATTAATGACAGAAACCGAAAGAAACAACTATGAGATAGCAATTGATGATTTAGCCAAAAGTAAGGTTTTAAAAAATGTGGCTAGACGAGTAGAGGAGGAAATTTGTCAAGTTTTAAAAGCTAGAGGTGTCCATACTGAAATTAAGTTTAATCCTAAATTGAAAGATTTGGGTTTGTTGGATTTAAAATAACTTCTTAATTTAAAAAAAAACGGTGTTGCTGAGTTGGGGTATGATGAAAGTTTCACGCAGAGGCACTCCAGGTACACAAGAGTAAGATTTTCATTTTTGTAACTTTTCCATTTCATACTCTAATCCAGCATCACACTAAAAAATCTGTTGAGTGGGTGCGTCAGATATCAACAATTTGGTTATTTACATGATTTATACTGTCTGACGTGGTTGGTGAGCTTGTCGAACCACACCCCACCAATGTGCCAGTTGCGTAAGTCCTGAATATAATACTCACGCCCTAATCACAGTAATTCTACGTTGATTTTCTGTCACCACCACCTCAGTTGATAAACGCTCTTCCATTGGTAGGGCATTTTTCCTCCTATCAAACACAAATAACCAACCAAAATCCAACCCCAAACGCCCTAAATAGGATTCTAATTGTTCAATACCATCAGCTTGCGGATCGCGTTTTTTATCCCGCCATACCTTTAACTCAATACCTAAAATTACATCTTTATAACGCAGACATAAATCCATTCTATCACTACCAATTGCATATTCCCTTTCTAACATTCCACCACCATTAACCACACGATGTAAAAAAGCCATTAATACAATATGTGGTGCAATTTCATGATAAGCAGCACTACTTAATAAAGGTTCTCCATGTTGTCGCCAAAACTTGAGAAATGCAGTTAATAAAGCATCAGGATTTAATTCACCTTTGGGAGTCAACCAACTAGGACTAATCAGAGGTAAACTATCCTGAGTTCCTTGTACTAAAACACGGGGAATAACTTCACGATAAATCGGATTAGAAATAACCAATCCCCCCATTGGATCACGTCGCAATAATCCTAAATCTATTAAATATTGGCGATCATCTGCTAGAGTATCGGGTAAGGTTTGCCCTGCTAAAATTGGTTCAATAATGTTTTTAACTCGTTTTTCCCTGAGTTTTTCAGCTAAACTATCTAAATGAGTATCTTGACGAGTAATTAATATTTCCTTAGCTTTTAAAATATCTTCTTTTGTAATAGCAATACTTCTATCTTTAACCATTTTTTCTACAATTTCTTTAGCTAAAGCATTCACTAACCAAGGTTGTCCTTGGGTTAAATCAAATGCTGTTTCTATAGCTTCTGGTGTGAAAATTTGTCCTGTTGCTGCTGTATGTTGTTGATATAATTCTCCCACTTCTTCAATATTAAAATTTCTCATAGTCAGAGAAGCAACTTTAATATTAAAAGGACTAGATGTATTTAGTCTATCACTACCACCAGATGCAACTTTATAATCTCGCACATCTCGTAAACCAATTAATCCTACAGATGAGGGAAAATTTTCGGGACGGTTAGGAAAACCATCTCTTAATTGTCGTAAAACTGAAATTAATGTTTGGTCTTGTAAAGAATCAATTTCATCTATAAATAATATTAAAGGACGATTTATAGCTTTTGCCCAACCTGATAAAAAAGTTTTAATTCTACTTCCTGGTTCTTCCTGTTGCCATTGTTTAACAGGTGGTTGAAATTCTTTGGGTAAACGTATGGAAATAGTATCATACCAAGTTCCCAAAATCGCTAATTCTGCTGCACTGGGATCATGATTAAATGCACTTCCTACTTCTACTGATACCATTACTGCTAGATAATTTCCTGTATCAGTAAGTTGCTGTGCTAGGGATAACATGGCGGTGGTTTTCCCTGTTTGTCGTGGTGCATGAAGGACAAAATAACTTTCTTGTTCAATTAACATTGATAAGTCGGGTAAACGACTGGTGGTTGAGAGTGTATAGTTTTTTTTAGGGTTACAGGGACCTGCAATATTAAACCAGCGAGTCATGATCATTTTATTATTTAGTGAACTCTTTAAGTTTACACATTTATTTAGGAAAATTATGATCTGGCATTATAAAAAGATTTACTGGTTGCGGCTGTGGTATGATTAAGGGTAGTTGTATGGTTTTCACATTTGCGGGAGGTAAATTCATGGTTTTGGTAATCGTTAAACCAAACATTAAGGGAGGTTCTAATTATCCGAGTAATAAATGATAGTATTTTAGTTTGTTATCACAGTCATTTTCACCAACAAGGAGTAATGAGTGCAACTGCAAGTTCAACTAATTCGTGGTGAAGATAGCACCCTTGTAAATGCTTATTTAGTGGAACTGGCACAAAAGCACGTTGACGATTATCTATTGCTGTGGAAAAGCCAACTAAATTTATATATACAAGCTGATAAATTTTGGGATTGGGAGTTTAAACTGAGATTTATTGCCAGCAGTTCCAACCGTGAAGGTTATGCTATTGAGTGTGAAGGTGAAACCCAAGGATTGATGCTGATGGAAACTCAGATGCACGGTTCACGCATTACAGAGGGTAAACGCTTAGTATATCTTGATGGAATTGCTACAGCACCTTGGAATCGTCAGGATGTGCAACGTCCACCACGATACAAGGGTGTTGGGAGTGTATTTCTGCTATTTGCCCGCACCCGTAGTTTAGAATTAGGTTATGAAGGTAGGGTAGGTTTACATTCTTTACCAGGGACAGAAAAATTCTATGATAATCAAAGAATGCTAGATTTAGGGCAAGATGAAGATTACGATGATTTAGTTTATTTTGAGTATGGTGTATGGCGTTCTCATAACAAAAACAGTGAGGGTAAGTAATGAGTCAGCAAGAATCTAATTATATTCCGTTTACCTCTAATCAAGAATTAGCAAACCCGATGGATTTATTGCTAAATGAAGAATGGTTGAGAAAAAGCATTTTAGCTGAGGAAGAAGTAGGTGGTAATATTGGTGCTGGTTTAGATTGGGGTTCTGGTTTTGAACAACTGTTGTTGAATCCTGAATTGTTTTATCGTTTAAAAACTTTGCGGATTTCTTTGAATCGAGAAGTGCGTTTGTTACTCAAAGATTGGAATTTGGGAACTGCGACTTCTATAGCATTTGCTACCGCGAGAGAGAAGTTATTGGAAAGATTCAGGCTACCTACATCTACTGTTAAAGAACATATTCAAGCTGTGTTACAAAAGGATGAACTTTTTGGGGAGGAGTTTATTTCCAATCATCAGGTGTTGCGCGAATTGCTTGGGGTGATGTTGACAGAAAAAGATTGGGAAAGTATTGCTTCAGTGGCGGCGGATTGTTTAAAGCAGCAAATTATGAATCAGGTTTTGGTTGATAATATTTCAGCTTAGTGATCAGTAAAAATAATAGTGCGATCGCATATCTCCACATCACTAAAAACAGCGATTCCTACGGTTCACTTCGCTATTAAACCAGCGAGTCATAGGATTTTATTATGTAGTGGACATTTTGATTGTAGATGATTTTGGGATTAAGGTGTTTGACTGGAAAATATTAATTGGATGCGAAGAGATATATCGAGATGGTTTAGAAAAGTGGGAATTGAATTTCAACCTGATGATTTACGCCATGCTTGTGCAATTCGAGCGCATTTTCAGGGAATACCAATTAAAGCAGCAGCAGATAATTTAGGTCATACTGTTGATGAACATACAAAGACTTATCAAAGATGGTTTGGGATTGAAAATAGATAGGAAAAAAGCCTTTGGTGAGGTAATTAGTCAAAAGTCGTTAATTGAATTGCAGAAGAATGAAATTTTGGCGTTGAGGATGGAGAATGAAAGGTTAAGGTTGGAGGTGGAAAAGTTGAGATTGTTGGTTGAGATTGTTGGAGAATGTCTAACAATCCAATAGTGCTTAAGCCTGATCACATCTTGTACCAGAGCAGTTTTTTAGGACGTTGTTCCATAGGATGTTATACAGAAAAATTCTGCATAACTTGACAAGAATCGCCTCTAATATTTACTATATACCTGTATTCAAAAGTATTATACAGAAAATTTTTGTATAATACATAGTTATACATAAAAAGAACAAAGTACCAAAAGTTTTAAGTAAAAATGAGGTAATAGTAAAGAAACAATATGTCTAAAAAAAATCAATCAAAAAGATTAACGAATCAACATAAAGAGTCTCAAGGTGTAGTTGGTATATTTGGAAATGAAGCAAAGTCCCACGATATAGCAGTTGGACAAATTTCACGCCTTGTAATTAAACAGCTTGAAAAGGAATTTCCTCAATTATCTTTTAGATACAAAACAAGCATAAGTAAAAAAGAAATAAACGAAGCGTTACAGAAACTTGATTCAGAATTAGGGCAAACACTTTTTGTGCCAAATTCACATATTAAACCTGATGGTGGAATAATTCAAGTAAAAGACGATAACGGTAATTGGAGGGTGGTGCTTGTAACAGAAGCTAAACATCAAGGGAAAGACATTGAAAATATCCAAAAAGGAGAACTAGTTGGTAAAAAGAAGAATCAAGACTTGATGGCTGCTGGTAACGCAATAGAAAGAGCGCATAAAAACATATCAGAAATTGCTAATTTTATGCTGTCTGAATCCCATTTTCCCTACATCTTATTTCTGGAAGGGTCAAATTTTCTAACTGAAACTATTTCAATTAAAAGACCTGATGGAAGGGTGGTAACTCTTGATTATAGGAAGCTAAGTAGATTAGATAGATTGACCGCTGCAAATTATGGAATGCCAATTAACACTAATCTATGTAAAAATAAATTTGTTAAGCATCATGATAAAACAATTATGCTTCAAGCAGCTTCAATTTATACACAAGGAAATGGAGAAAAATGGGATGAACAAAAAATGTTTGATATTATGGTTGAAGTGTCTAAGTCCTCTCTTAAGGCATTAGGTAGTGAAATATTTAACCAAATTACCAATAACGAATAATACGGGTTGATAATGGCAAGAAAAGTACAGCACTCTTTGTTGAAAAAAGCAAAACAAAACAAAAATGACGAGTTTTATACACAACTTTCAGATATAGAAAATGAGTTAAAACATTATAAAAGTCATTTTAAAAATAAAGTAGTTTTTTGTAATTGCGATGATGCTCGGATTAGCAATTTTTTTAATTACTTCGCATCAAATTTCGCAGAATTGGGTATTAAAAAATTAATAACTGCTTGTTATAGAAAACAAGAAAGGGATTTGTTTGATACCGAAGAAGTTGAAAATGGTTTTTTCTTTGAATATACAGGTCTAGAGGGAGAAAGAATTAAACCAAGTTCAACTGACATCGTTCATTTTAAAGGTGATGGCGATTTTCGTAGTGCTGAAAGTATCGAACTATTAAAGCAATCCGATATTGTTGTTACTAATCCTCCATTTTCATTATTTAGGGAGTATGTGGCTCAATTAGTTAAATACGATAAAAAATTCTTAATAATTGGCAATATTAATGCTATCACCTATAAAGAAATATTTAAGTTAATTAAGGAAAACAAGGCGTGGTTAGGAATAAACCTTGGTAGAGGTATTTCAGGTTTTATTGTCCCCGAATACTATGAACTCTATGGCACAGAGACTAGGATTGATAGCTCTGGAAATAGAATAGTTTCTCCAAACAATTGTCTATGGTTAACTAATTTAGACACTTTTAAACGACACGAATATATTACTCTCACAAAGAGATATTTTGGAAACGAAATTGAATACCCCCATTATGACAACTATGATGGTATTAATGTTAATAAAACACAAGACATACCATTAGACTACAAAGGATTTATGGGTGTACCTATAACATTTCTACATAAATTCAATCCCGATCAGTTTGAAATAATTAAATTTAGAAAAGGGAATGATGGAAAAGATTTGTCAATAAATGGAAAATGTCCATATTTTAGGATTATAATCAAAAATAAACGAATATTGACTGAATTATCTAACAATAGAGGAATACCACAAGTGCGATCGCCAATCCTGTAGGGTGCGTTAATCAAATGTAATGCACCTTATCTCATTGGTTTAGTAAAAACATTTCTCGCTAAACTATAATCAACGAGATGCTTCAAGCCAATCGTTTCTATATTAAAACAGCCGTAGATATACGTCATCAAATTTTGGCAGGTGGAGGTGAAATGCACTCCGACTGCGAAACTATTTTACTTGAAAATGGAAGTCAACAGCAGGATATTTGGGGCGCGAGTTGGAATCTTATTTCTCAAGAAATTTTCTATGAATCAATGGTAAATCTCCGGCCACGTCAAAATAGATCAATGGAAATTTTAGATCCGACAATTCGTGAACAAGTCAAACAAATCATCCACAAATTATTAGGAGGTTTATGAATAACTGGACTGTAGAACAAATTACCTTTCGTTGTGAGCGTCTTTCTGTACGTCTGGAAAAATTAGCACAGAACTTTCTGCAAATGGCATCTCTCAGTTTAGATGAATTTAATGGGGAAGCGGTACTTGAGATTATTAGAGAAAGTAAAGTGTTTTTAGAACTGACAGCAATTGATTTAGATGTAGAGAATGCCTTTGAATTAGCTCAAATACAACGTCAATTATCCAAATGGCATATTCATTGGTTATCAATTTGGGCAAGTGATTCTAGTCGTCTGGAAATTTCCACGTTGTCTCAAACCTGGGCAAATCGAATTAGGGAAATGGCACGAGTTCTGGTTTAAATTCCCATCTCTTAACCTTGATATCCTCCTGTTAAAAATACTCACGCCCGAATCACAGTAATTCGACGTTGATTTTCCGTCACCACCACCTCAGTTGATAACCTTTCCTCCATTGGTAAGGCATTTTTCCGCCTATCAAACACAAATAACCAACCAAAATCTAACCCTAAACGCCCTAAATAGGATTCTAATTGTTCAATTCCATCAGCTTGAGGATCGCGTTTTTTATCCCTCCACACCTTTAATTCAATTCCTAAAATAACATCTTTATAACGCAGACATAAATCCATGCGATCGCTACCAATGGCATATTCTCTTTCTAAAAGTCCCCCACCATTAATAACACGATGTAAAAAAGCCATTAATACAATATGCGGTGCGATTTCATGATATCCCGTGCTACCTAATAATGGTTCTCCATGTTGTCGCCAAAACTTGAGAAATGCTGTTAATAAAGCATCTATATTTAACTCTCCCTCCGGGGTTAACCAAGTCGGTGCAATCATGGGTAAAGAAGCCATTGGTGTCACTGTTAATACTCTCGGTAACACTTCTCGATAAATGGGATTAGCAATAGTTAAACCTCCGTAGGGGTGCATTTTACATAATCCCAAATCAATGACAAATTGAATATCATCGTTTGGTATATTTCCTAATTCTAAACCTGCTAACATCGGTTCAATAATTGCTTTTATTCTTGGTTCTCGTAAGCGTTCAGCTAAACTATCTAAATGAGTATCTTGACGAGTAATTAATATTTCCTTTGCTTTTAAAATGTGTTCTTTGGTAATAGCAAGATTTCTATCTTTCACCATTTGTTCGACAACTTCTTTAGCTAAAGCATTCACTAACCAAGGTTGTCCTTGGGTTAAATCATAAGCTGTTTCTATAGCTTCTGGTGTGAAAATTTGTCCTGTTGCTGCTGTATGTTGTTGATATAATTCTCCCACTTCTTCAATATAAAAATTTCTCAAGGTAATAGAACTAGCTTTAATATTAAAAGGAATGGAATTATTTATTCGTTCACTACCTCCCGATGCTACTTTATAATCTTTGACATCTCGTAAACCAATTAATCCTACAGATGAGGGAAAATTTTCGGGACGTTTAGGAAAACCATCTCTTAATTGTCGTAAAACTGAAATTAATGTTTGGTCTTGTAAAGAATCAATTTCATCTATAAATAATATTAAAGGACGATTTATCGCTTCTGCCCAACCTCTTAAAAAAGCCTTAATTCTATTTCCTGTTTCTTCCTGTTGCCATTATTTAGCAAGTGGTTGTAGTTCTTCAGGTAAGCTATCCTCAACAGTATTATACCAAGTTCATAAAATTGCTAATTCTGCGGCACTGGGGTCATGATTAAATGCACTTCCTACCTCTACTGTCTTTTTCTAGTTCTTTTATTTTCACTCATCCGACAAACATAAGATTGTTTTCTTTCAGATTGAGTTTTTTGACCCTGTAACCATGCAGAAGTCATTGCTAAAGCAATCAATAAAATTATCCGCACAAGTCCATCGGGAGAAGCCAGAGAACCTTCTAAATTATAACCTCCAGTTTTACAAATAACTAATTGTGAGAGTGGTTTAAATAAGCGTGCTAAAATTAACTCAATAATTGGAAACCACAACAAAACCACACTCAATTGATTAGAGTTCAAAAATCTTTGTATATGAAGACGACGGCTATTTTCTTGTATTGGTAACGGCAAATTAGCGGCTAATCTTTCTATTCTGACTTATTTGTGTGTTTGAAGTATCCACACCAACATTTTTAGGGTGATTAACTGTCTATTAGTCAGGTATTTTTCGAGGATTTCTTGATAAAATGATGGTAGCATTTATTTTTGTGGTCTTGTTATTTTGACGAGACCATTCTTTTTTACCATCAAACTGCACCCTATAAATATCTGCTTAATAACTGTATCCCATTCTGAATAAGCACCAGATTTTTTCAGAGGGTCTATCACCTCAAACTATTTGTCTATCTTGGTTTCACCTTGCTTGTCGCCCCCTCAAGATCATAACATAATCAACTGTCAACTATCAACAATTTGGTTATTTACATGATTTATACTGTCTGACGCACCCTACAGCAGATTTTTTAGTGTGACACTTGCGTAAGTCCTATTGATAGAATAACCTTGAAATTGAAGTCCTAATCATGCTAAAAATGCTGCTAGAAAAATAGTTAGGCGCGAAGTGCGGAGTGCGGAGTGTGAAGTGCTTACTCCTGACTCCTGACAACTTAATACAACTACAGGAGTATAAACTTGAAAAATTCTGAATTGCACAAAAAACCTGATGATTCATCATCTGATCTAAATGATGATATACCCATTGCTGTAAGAGTGAGTTCTGATGTGAATAATAAAGTTAATATATCACCTTTAATGTTAATAATTGGTGGGCTAATTGGATTTATATTTTTATCTGTTGCTAGTGGTTTTTTCTTTTTTCTCACAGCACCTAAACAAACAACTAATTCTCCAACTTTACCAAATACCACAGCCGCAAACTTACCTGCAGAAATACCCCCAGCAAATTCTACCAATAACCCCATTAATAACAGTAATAACGAAAATGACGCAACTATATTAGGACATTTACCCTACCAAGAAGCTCCAAAATCAGAATTAATTCCCATTACTGCCGATGGTGAAATTAAAATGCGAAAAGCCGCCGCAGTCAAATTTCAAGCCATGTCACAAGCCGCCAGAAATGCAGGAGTAATATTATCACCAATTTCTGCTTTTCGTTCTGTAAAAGACCAAAATCAGTTATTTTTTGAAGTAGGAGCACAACGCAACCAAACCCCCGCCCAAAGAGCAGCATTAAGTGCACCTCCAGGACATAGTGAACATCATACAGGATATGCCATAGATATTGGCGATGGTAAAGTCCCAGCCACAAATTTACAAGCTACCTTTGAGAATACCCAAGCCTATTTATGGTTAGAAGCAAATGCAGCTAAATTTGGTTTTGAGATGTCCTTTCCTAAAGATAACATTCAAGGTGTAAGTTATGAACCTTGGCATTGGCGTTTTGTTGGTGATAGTCATAGTTTAGAAACATTCTATAAAGCTAGAAATATTAAACCTATACAAACACCTTAAAAAAGAATTTATAAATCAAGATTTGAGGATTTATAGGATTAAATTACCTACAGAAAATATCTTTAATAACCTCTTATCTTTGTTTAAGTTGCTTCTTCGTGGTTCAATAAAATGATTAGGTAGATATTATTATTTTACTCCAGTCACCTCTATAAAAAACATAATCGGTGCAATCATATCACACCGATTTACAGATGAGAACTGAATTTTCTACCCTAATTTTGCGCCCCATATTCCTCAAGCTAAAGCAGAAGTTTGCAACTTGGCAAAAATCATTCTTCCAGCAGAAGTTTGCAAAGCACTTGTCACCACAACTCGTAACTCAGCACCAACATAATTACTACCTTCTTCCACTACTACCATTGTACCATCATCTAAATAACCAATTCCTTGACTTGCTTCCTTACCTGCTTTGAGAATTTTAATATCAATATAATCTCCAGGAAGGTAATTAGGCCGTACCGCATTCACAAGATCATGAACATTTAAAACTGGCACTTTTTGCACACTAGCGACTTTTGATAAATTGTAATCATTAGTTAATAATGTACCATTAATTTCTTGAGCAAAACGCACTAATTTAGCATCCACAGTGGGAGTATCATCATAATCTACAGGATTAATTAAAATGCGTTCAGGATAGTTTTCTCTAATTCTATTGAGAATTTCTAAACCCCTTCTACCTCGGACTCGTTTTTGATCTTTACTAGCATCTGCTACTTGTTGTAATTCTTGTAACACAAATTTTGGTACTAGAATTAAACCTTCTAAAAATCCTGTTTCTAGTAAAGTTTCTATGCGCCCATCTATAATACAACTAGTATCTAACACCTTAGTATTAGCAGGCTTTAAAGTTCCCTCTACCACTAAAGTTTCCACAGTATTAGGGTTAATTAATCTTAATAAACCCCGTCCATGAGTATCTGCTAAATTCATGCCAGTAACAGAGAGGATAATACTACCAACAACTGCTACAAGGGGCTTAATAAAGCTAAAATCTGTGGGAATGGGTAGTAAAAATAATGGTGCTAACATCAAGTTAGCAAGTAATAAACCAATGACTAAACCGATGGCGCGGGTTAAAATCACTTCTAAAGGCATTTCCCGTACTTGAGACTCTAAACGTCGGTAAGTGGTTTGGAAACTGAGTCCAATTGCACCACCAATGATAGCAGCAAAGACGGCTACAACTAGGCGTAAAGCGTCTAAATTTGTGACTCCATTGAGAGTGCTAGGGGGAAGTAGATCGGTGCTGAAGAAACCTATTCCCGATGCTGCTAAAATAAATGAGAAAATGATAATGACATCCAGCATGGTTTTATTTATGAGATAAATTCCAGTATGCTTGATTATATCCTGTGGTGATATTAAGAAATATTACCTAGATTACCGTATATGGTAATTTATGAGAAGTTTTTAGAAATTATGGGAAAATTTGAGAGAGTTTTTTGGGGGTTTTCGGCAAAAATCAGCGATCGCAGCGATCGCGTAAGGCATTACTATAGCATTTATTACATTGATTCCATATTTATTACATATAGGACTTACCCAAAATATCACGAAAGTAGGGGTAATTCATGAATTACCCCTACAAAAGAATCGAATTTTTGATTACTTTCTGTGTCAGTCCTAACAAATTTATTGAATATAAACGCACAATAATGCTTAATTTATCATAATTAACCAAATTAATGAATAAAACAATTGATTTTACAATTCCCACTGCTGCGTACATTCATATTCCCTTTTGTAAAAGACGGTGTTTTTATTGTGATTTTCCCATATTTGTAGTTGGTAATAAATCACGGGGAGAAAACTCCCATACCATTAGTCAGTATGTAGAAATATTATGTCAAGAAATCACTAACTCCCCCATTTTTCAGCAACCCTTACAAACCATTTTTTTTGGTGGAGGAACGCCTTCACTATTATCTCCCCAACAATTAGCAGACATTTTAAAAACCTTAGAAAAGCGATTTGAAATTAGTTCTCAAGTAGAAATTTCCATGGAAATTGATCCAGGAACATTTGATTTATCACATTTAAAAAGTTATGCTAATTTAGGAGTAAATCGAGTTAGTTTAGGAGTACAATCTTTTCAAGAAGAACTATTAAAAAAAGCAGGAAGATCCCACACATTAACAGATATTTTCACAGCCATAGAATTAATTCATGAAGTCGTAATACCCGAATTTAGTCTAGATTTAATTTCTGGCCTACCACATCAAACATTATCACAATGGCAACATTCATTAAATCAGGCAATATCTGCTAAACCTACTCATATCTCCATTTATGACCTTACCATAGAACCTGGTACAGTATTCAATCGGTATTATCAACCAGGAGATGAACCTCTACCTAGCGATGAAAGCACCGTAACCATGTATAAAACAGCGCAAAAAATCCTAACAAATGCTGGTTATGAACATTATGAAATTTCTAATTACGCCCAAAAAGGTCATCAATGTCAACATAATCGAGTTTATTGGGAAAATCGCTCTTATTATGGTTTTGGTATGGGATCAACCAGTTATATTGCAGGTAAACGGTTTACTCGTCCGCGTAAAACCCAAGAATATTATCAATGGGTAGAAAATGGGGGAATAATTGATTGTCAAATTACATCATTAGAAGATAGATTATTAGAAACATTAATGTTAGGATTAAGATTAGCAGAAGGTGTAAATTTAAGTAATTTAATAGAACAGTTTGGAGATGATCAAGTATTGAAAATTAAAACTTGTTTACAACCTTATATAGATAAAAACTGGGTAGAAATTATGAATGATAAATTGCGACTTACAGATCCAGAAGGATTTATATTTTCTAATGTCATGTTATCAAAATTGTTTTTAACTGTTAGCAGTCAGTAGTCAGCTATCAGCTAATAAACCAAGTTGCTAGTTATTAATTTTCGGATATTTTGTAGTTTGTTGAGTTCCACAATTCAAACACTTAACCGACCGAATTTTTAAATCAAGTTTACCCCTTTTGTATCCACATTTAGAGCAAATTTGACTTGTTGCTTCTCATCTACTAATAACACGGAAATCCCTATGAAACTTTTGTGATTTAGCTTCACATTTAACATTGTGACAGTTGAGGGTGCGGAAGATAGGCTCAAATGCCTTTTTTCACTTTATATGTTTGTTTTGATGCTCCCTTTAATTTTTTCTCTACGTAATTTACCTCTGTGACAGTTTGGGGTGCGGAATGTGGGATTTATTTGTATTTGGCTGAATTAGGCTGGCAACGGCAGATTTATAAATGAGCATTGTTTCTTCAAGTGCTTTTTGACGAAGCGATCGCACTTCCCCAATTTTCCCCACCAGTTCCTCAACCCGCCCCACTATCCGCCTTTGTTCCTCTAGTGGTGGTAGGGGAATTGAATAACCTAGTACATCACTGGGACGTATTGCAGCATAATTAGTAGAACCTTGAGCAGCAATTTGATCACAAAATATAGGAGTACGAATAAAAAAGTTTAAAAACTGCTTATTTATTAAAGATTCATTAATTTCAAACAAAAAATAATGACTGCTGACAATTGCACCATCTAAATTTTCAGGGACAATACCAATACCGCCTATTTTTGCATCAATTTCAGCTACTAAAAACTCACCTTTTCTACAAACTTGTTGTTTTTTTGTTTTAATTTCAGCACCTTTGACAATATCTCTCAAAACAATTCCTTGTGCGTGAAGTTTTACACGACATCTTTTATAAGTCAGGACTTACGCAACTGGCACAGCGATCGCTAATTATTAGTATATGTGTACTGCAATAATGAAGATGTTATTGAATCAGACTGATTGAGAATTGTTAATAGTAATAGATTAAATAAATGACGGGTATTAATTTTATGAGAGAATGATGATAGGGTACATTAAGAAATTAATTAACGATGAAATTTACTAAACTTAATTA
>NZ_JACJPV010000012.1 GCF_014696225.1 Anabaena sp. FACHB-1237
ATGCAGGTAACAGGTTTTGAGCAATTTTACTTTTCGTTACTTATGTCGGTTTTTTTCCGTTCACTTACTTAAAGGATCTATGGGATAATGATTTAAAATGGTGCTTTACGCTATTGTATGGCGATCGGTATGCTATACACAAATTTTTTACCAATGGTGCGTTACTGGTTGCTAACGCACTCTACTATTTGGCTTTTACTTAATTTAATGTGGTGCGTTACGAAGACAGCAGCACTTCGCTATCGCCACTTAAGATTTAAACTATGTTGTATCAAAATTATCCTCAGATGTATTCAAAAATCCGAAAAAACCGATTGTAAAACCGGGTCATCTAAGGTAGAATACATATTGTACCCAAACATAATTTTGAGATATTGGTGATTAAAGACTGATTATTACAGTTATTACTATCAATTAACATTTAACTAAACTATATAATCGTATTATAATTTATAGTCAAATGTCTAATCCAAATTAATTGTATTTTTTGCCAAAAAATCAAAGTCCTTGTATTTCTGTGCTGTTTTTTTGCCTATCTTCACAATTTCCACTGGAAAATTAGCAATATAAATGACAAAAATACAAATAAATGTCAAGAATATAAATAGAAAATAAAAAAGTAGATTTAGTTAATCATCATATTACCAGCAGGTAGTTTCATGTCTTTAAGTAAAGTAGCACCAGAACAAGTTAACCGTATAGTATGGAATCAACACCACGATCCATTTGAAGTGTTAGGTTCACACCTCATAGAACAAAATGGCAAAAATATTTGGGCAGTCAGAGCATATCTTCCCCATGCTAACACAGCAACGGTATTAGTTCCAGAAGATCGCAAAGAATACCCCATGACCTCAGTGCATGATCCGCACTTTTTTGAATGTGTTATTGAAACCGCAGAACTGAAAAATTACCAATTACGGATCAAAGAAGGAGAACATGAACGGGTAATATATGATCCTTATGCTTTTCGTTCACCCCATTTAACTGAATTTGACTTACACCTATTTGCTGAAGGTAATCACCATCGCATTTATGAAAAACTAGGAGCGCATCTTACTCAAGTAGATGGTATCAAAGGAGTTTACTTTGCGGTATGGGCTCCCAACGCTCGCAACGTTTCGATATTAGGAGACTTTAACTTCTGGGATGGACGTAAACACCAAATGCGGAAAGGTATTACAGGAGTATGGGAGTTATTTATTCCTGAATTGGGAGTAGGGGAACATTATAAATATGAAATTAAGAATTTTGATGGTCATATTTACGAAAAATCAGATCCTTACGGTTTTCAACAAGAACCACGTCCTAAAACAGCATCCATAGTCACAGACTTAAATACTTATACCTGGAGTGATCAGAATTGGATGGAAACTAGAAGAAATACAGATCCTCTAGTTACACCTATTTCCGTTTATGAAGTGCATTTAGGTTCCTGGTTACACGCTGCAAGTGCTGAACCAGGTAAATTAGCTAATGGTGAAAATGCCCCTGTAGTGGTGGTTTCTGAACTGAAAACCGGAGCAAGATTTTTAACCTATCGAGAATTAGCTGCACAACTCATTCCCTATGTTAAAGAACTGGGATATACCCATGTGGAATTATTACCCATAGCAGAACATCCTTTTGATGGTTCTTGGGGTTATCAAGTCACAGGATATTATGCACCTACTTCTCGCTTTGGTAGTCCTGAAGACTTTATGTATTTTGTAGATGAATGTCATAAAAATGATATTGGTGTGATTGTGGACTGGGTTCCAGGCCATTTTCCCAAGGATGGACATGGTTTAGCGTTTTTTGATGGTACACATCTTTATGAACACGCTGATTCCCGCAAAGGTGAACATAAGGAATGGGGAACTTTAGTATTTAACTATTCTCGTAATGAAGTGAGAAACTTCCTGGTAGCTAATGCCCTATTCTGGTTTGATAAATACCACATTGATGGTATTCGGGTAGATGCTGTGGCTTCCATGCTGTATTTAGATTATTGTCGCAAACCTGGGGAATGGTTACCAAATGAGTACGGTGGTAGAGAAAATTTAGAAGCTGCGGACTTTTTACGTCAAGTAAACCATCTGTTATTTAGCTATTTCCCTGGTGCTTTATCTATTGCAGAAGAGTCTACTTCTTGGCCAATGGTATCCTGGCCTACTTATACGGGAGGTTTAGGCTTTAATTTGAAGTGGAATATGGGTTGGATGCACGATATGTTGGATTATTTCAGCATGGATCCTTGGTTTAGACAGTTCCACCAGAATAATGTCACCTTTAGTATATGGTATAACCACAGTGAAAACTTTATGTTGGCTCTTTCCCATGATGAGGTAGTGCATGGTAAGAGTAATATTATCGGTAAAATGCCCGGTGATAGATGGCAGAAGTTCGCTAATTTACGCTGTTTATTTAGTTATATGTTCGCTCATCCTGGTAAGAAAACCATGTTTATGAGTATGGAGTTTGCCCAATGGAGTGAGTGGAATGTATGGGCAGATTTGGAATGGCATTTATTACAATATGAACAGCACGCACAAACAAAAGTATTTTTCAAAGCGTTAAATCATCTTTATCGTTCTGAACCTGCGTTATATACTCAAGATTTCCAACAAGCAGGTTTTGAATGGATTGATTGTAGCGATAATCCTCATAGTGTGGTTTCTTTTATTCGTCGAGAAAAAGATTCTGATAATTTTTTAGTTGTGGTTTGTAATTTCACTCCTCAACCCCATTCTCATTATCGTATTGGTGTACCACAAAAGGGTTTTTATACGGAGTTATTTAATAGTGATTCTCGTGATTTTGGTGGTAGCAATATGGGCAATTTAGGCGGTAAATGGACTGATGATTGGTCTTTACATAATCATCCTTATTCGTTAGATTTGTGTTTACCTCCTTTGGGTGTTTTAATTCTCAAATTAGATAAAGAAACAACTCAAGCAGCTTTGAATAGTTGATTTAATTAATTGTTTTGGGTGGGTAATTCCACCCTTTTTTATGTTGAGAAATAAAAGAATTATTTACCTTTCTTTCTTTTTCCTTTAGGTTGGAACTTGACACCTCGTAAAAAAGCACCTAAATCTGAGTTTCTACTAATATCATAATTACCTTCTCCAAAAATGCTTTTTAACTCTTTTTTATACTTATCATATTCTTGTGGTACAGAACCATCTGACATAATATAACACTTAGAAATAAATTCTTTTGATAAACCTGACTCTTTTAGTTTATGATTAAAATGTATATATGTATTTTTCACCTGCTCTTTAGCAACTGCAATCTTATTACCTTTTAATTCCACAAAACAGATAATTCTTGTAGAGTCTTTCGCATAAAATACTATTAAATCGCACATTTGCTGACCTTGTTGATCTAATCCTAATAATTGCCTTAATTGACAATTAGGATTTGATTGATCATCTGTATGAAAAAATAAAACTGTTTCACCACCATCACGAGTTAACCTTACTTCTACTCCATCTTCTCTATGACTTGTTTGATCTGGTAATAAACAACCTGATAATAATAAATAATCAAAAGGCATTTTAAAATTACTCCTTCACTCCTGATATCAAATATTGATTACGGAAAAATGTGACTAATATCATCAGAAATATCAGCGAAAGTACCCCAATCTATCCGCCCATTTTCTTGTAATATATCTTTAGCTGTAGCATCTTCAAATAAATAGACAGAAACATTTTCCTGAGCAATAAAAGCGTCAGTTCTCTCTAAATAAAAGCGTTCCTTAATACTTTCCTTGTCTTCACACTCAGCAGCTTTTATTAAATTAGAAAGATGATCAATTATATAAGGACTATGAGTAGTAATTAATACATTGACACCAGCATTAACTAACATAGCTAAAAACTCAGTAATTTCTACCTGTGCTGCTGGGTGTAAATTCATTTCTGGTTCATCAATAATTAATAGTTCATTTGGTTCTACTAAATAACGTAAACATAAATATAAAGGTGCAAGTTCTTTCACCATTGATGAAGCAACTTGCATTTCTAAATTTACATCTTCAGAAGGTTGAAAAATAATTTCATTTTGTATTGTTGATGAGTCAACCTTAACATGACCAGATAAAATATGTTCCTGTAAAAAATTAGCTAAATCAATATATTCTAAAATCTGAGGATTTTTTTCTGCTTCTTCCTTTCTTTCATCATCTGTTTTCACAGAAGCACCTGCTATGATAGATGTTAGACTCTGAATAACAGCACTTTTTCCTATTGATCTTTTTTGTTTATCAGTGTTAGATTTTTCTGTGTCTGCTTCTTCATCTAGTGAATTTAACAATTCTATAACTTGTGTTAAAACTTTTTGTTTCTGGTTTGGACTTTGGTTATCTAAATCTTGATCATTGTCTTCTTGTATATCTTCAATTATTTTTTCCAACTTAGTAATTTTTACTCTTTTTTGCACAGAAAAAGGAAATCCTGCATAAGTGGTTCTTTCAGTGGGAAATATATAAACATAAGAGTAAAAACATTGATGAATTATTCCTAATATTGTTTCTGAAAATAAATCTTTGATCAACAATGAAGGCAGTTTTAAATTATCTTTACCACCTTCGGAAATTCTATAAAAATAAATGTAATCATCATGTTCCTGCTTTAAAATTTGTATAGAAATATTAGAGCCAAATTTTATTCTTTTCTCTAATACTCTTTTTTTGATACTTTCAATAAATTCTTTTTTAAATTCAGCTAATGTCAAATTAATATTAAGATTATGAAAATTTACCCTGGCTGTATTCAGGAATTTAGATAACCAGTTAGGAGCTAGTCCCGCAACATCATTAATATAATTTTCTGCATATTTTTCTGCAAAATCAACTAAATTAATCTGACAATTACCTCCTTGTAAAAACTCTTGAATACCTCGCTCTAAAATTTCATATTGTACTTGATTCTTTTTTTCACTATATGCCTCTAAATATTCCTTAAAACCATATTTACTAAAGATAGATGCTAAGGTATAAGCAGTCCAAGTTTTGCCAGTACCACTTCTACCAATAAATACAGTCAAGGGTTTTAATTCTATTTCCGCCTGTTCAATAACACCTAACTTAGAAACTTTTATTTTCATAATTAAAATACAGACAAAGGCTACAAACCAAAATTATGCTATAATCATATACTATCATATACTATCATAAAATAAAAATACCCCCATTACTGGAGGACATTTTTGATTAACTAAGCTGTATTTAATTATTAACCATTGATTGTAGGATCCGTAGGTATGAGATGTAATTCAAAGTTGCCCTATCGTAGAAATTAACCTGGCGGCCAGGACAAAGAACGTCCACCTAATATATGAATATGCAGATGATATACACTTTGTCCACCATCGTTACCTGTATTCATTACTATGCGATAACCGTTTTTTAGTCCTGCTTGTGCTGCTACTTTTCGCACTGTTAATAATAAGTGTCCTAACAGGGCTTGATCTTCCTGTTGTGCTGTGTCTATGTTAACTATGGGTTTCTTGGGGATGAGGAGAATGTGAACCGGTGCTTGGGGGTTAACATCTGTGAATGCTAAACATAAATCATCTTCATAGACTATGTTAGCAGGAATTTCTTTACGAATGATTTTACTGAAAATGGTTTCTGTGTTCTGATTCATAGCGGTTTTGTTATTAACCCAAAATTTTTGTAAATCTACACAATATTCTATAATTAGCTAGGCAATTACCAACCACCTATCACCCATCAGTAAATCTATTTTCCCAATTCTTCAATGTTCTTCATTGCTTGTTGATATAGGTCTTTGTTTCCTTCTTTATCAAAAATGGCTGCTGCTCTTTGTAAGTCTTTTAATGCTCCTCTTTTATCCCCAGTAACAGCATAGGCATTTCCCCGATTATTATAGGCCACTCCAAAGTTAGAATTAAGACGAATGGCATCATTATAATCGGCGATCGCTTTTTGCGGATCTCCCAGGGCAGCATAGGCATTTCCCCGATTATTATAGGCCACTGCATAATTTTCGTCAATTCTAATTGCTTCTGTATAATCTTCAATTGCCCCATTTTTATCCCCTTGATTTGCTTTGGCATTTCCCCGGTTATTATAAGCCTCGGCATATTTAGGCGCAAGACTTAATGCTTGATTATAATCAGCAATTGCTCCTAAGTAATTGCCTACAGATGCTAGGGCATTTCCCCGATTATTCAAGGTTTCTGCATCATTAGGATTTAATTTTAATGCCTGATTATAATCGGCGATCGCTGCCTCTATTTTGCCAATATCAAAATATACTAACCCCCGACTTTTATAGGCTGGTGCGTATTCAGGATTTAAACCTATGGATTTACTATAAGCTGCGATCGCTGCCTGAGAATTTCTTTTTGCGTGTTGAATTTTCCCCTGAATA
Source organism: Anabaena sp. FACHB-1237 (assembly GCF_014696225.1). Classification (GTDB taxonomy): domain Bacteria; phylum Cyanobacteriota; class Cyanobacteriia; order Cyanobacteriales; family Nostocaceae; genus FACHB-1237. The sequence continues at coordinate 6,387 of NZ_JACJPV010000012.1, forward strand.
TAAAACTGTCCAGATTTTGATGTTTTGGGAGTTATTTTATTAGGAGGAGTTACCCCCACTTCTGTAATCAAAACATCTGGATTTTTAGCACAACTCACAGCAATTACACTCATGAAAACCGTAACTATTGCTATAGTTAATCTTAGGTTTTTTTTGTGTCTTCTTCGTTGTTTTTCGGTTAATAATTGCCATTTCATAATTTAGTATAATTTAGTTTAATTTAGTATAATTTAGTTTAATTTAGCTTAATTAATACTAGAATCGGCGATTATAAATCGCGGTTCATCTTGCACACAGATAAAACCTACCTACCCAGGTGGACTTTGCTTGTGTAGTAGGCAATTATATTCGCCCAATACGTTTAAAAAATCCTCTAAATCACTATCATATAGTCGGGAATAGAGAATATTCCTGAGCTAATTTAACTTAAATTTGTCTGAGGATGATCCTTTTATTAACTGTTAACCTAAATTTTTTAATTGTGATGTAGCAAATGTTAGAAATTTCTTCATGGAAAAACTATCAGATTTAACATAAACTTCAAATCTGATTCAAATATGAGAAATTATCATCGGCCAACATCAACAAATAAATATCAACAAATAAAAATACACTAATATTCTCTGTCTTCAGGATTTTTAGCAGTTATTTTCCAATAGGTATTTTTTTCCACATTTACCTGTAAATTCTCGATATTTTCCCCTAACTTTTTCCGTATATCCTCAGTTAAAGTGACGCAAAAATCTAAATCAATATTTTCAGTAATGACTAAATTTGCTAAGTCTTGAAATTGGGTTTTTACTGTTTTCCGCTCAAAACTACTCATTTTACAATATTTAGTTTCTAGGATGTTTTGCGTTAACATGGCTTTTTTCATCCGCTCTTTTAAATATTCATATTCTGAATTGATTAATTTTTGTTTCTGTTCAATTTCTCGATATCTAGCCGTTAAAGATACTAGATCCTCTTGACTAGGATCAGGATTAATTTCTTTTTCTAAATCTATTAATTTTAAATATACCTGTGCTAAATAAATGCAATCTAAATAAGCATATTCAATTTGGGTATTAGTTAATGGTCTTCTTCCCCAATCGCTACTTTGTTCTTCTTTATTCACATCATTAAAATTACACAATTCCTCCGCTAATGTAGCTAATTTATAATTAGATACCTGTAACAAATAATCAGGAAGTTTCTTAGCTAATTCTAAGGTACAAGTAACATTTCTAGCATTTTTACCTCCCAAAAATCTCAAATCATAACTAGCATTATGAAAGACTTTTTCAATGTTTTCATTGCCCATAATTCTGTCAATAAAATCATTAATTATCTTATTCTGATCCAGCACATCTAGTAAATAAATACTTTTACCAGTCATATCTTCAGGGTTATCTAAAATCTGAATTAGTGATAATCTGGGATTACGACTTTGATAATCAGCAACTTCTGTATCTATCCAAAGAATTTTGGACTGAGTATATTTATTTATTAAGCTGGTTATATCACTTGCAGATGTTAGATAAGTCATAGATGCGATTAATATTTAGAATTATTTAGAATTTGTGTTTATGTAGTCTCAGTCTATATTTGCTAGTTTGTCAGGCCAGCTACAGGCATTAACTGGTAACTATTATATAAAAAAACTCAGGTGATTACACCTGAGTTTCTGATCAATTCAATTCTATTATCTTAAAACTATTAGTAGCGATTCCGTCCACCAGCACTACGTCCACCTCCATAAGAACCCTTATCTTCTTTAGGTCTGGCCTTGTTCACTTTCAAACTACGTCCCATCCATTCTGCACCATCTAGTGCTTCAATAGCTGCTGTTTCTTCTGCATCTGAACTCATTTCCACGAAACCAAAACCTCTTTTTTTACCAGTTTCCCGATCAGTGGGCAGCTGGACACGCTTAACAGTTCCATATTCTGCAAAAACACCATTCAAATCATTCTCATTTACTTCGTAAGCGAGATTACCTACATAAATTGACATAAATTGTCCCCAAAATCAAAAGATTGTAGAGATTTAGATTTCGGAGAAAAGTCTGTAAATACCAAAGGGGAAAAAGCCTATCAATACTCAACACAAACGTGGTCACCGAATTATTTCTCACTTTTACATTATTACATAAATAATTTCTAGTTAACTATAATAAGTCAAAAAAATTTACAAAAATAGTGGTCAGCTTTCAGCAGTTAGCTATCAGCTATCAGTTATCAGCTTATGGCTGACGCAGCCAGAGGGGGTTGAAAACAGTTAAAGGTGAATCTAGCAAAATCTCTAAAAAGTTGTTAAAATATATCCAGTACAGTCTCCTGGAAATAGTAGTGAGCTAGTCCTAAGTTGACAATTTTATAGACAAAGCTATACATTTGTTGACAAAAATCAAGATATTTTAGTTGAAAAAATCAAATACTTGATATATAATTCTAACATATCAAGTATGGAATTAACACTGTCAAGTGAAGCGAAAACCAAGCAATGACGGTGATAGTCTTTTCAAGAATCTTTGTAAAAGAAAGACGCGTTGGGCTACAGCGTGTAAGTTTACAGAGGGATAGCTGCTCCCATGCGCCCCGTTGAAGTAGAAAGTAAAGTCTAGCTTTGTCTAGGTTTTATATAGCAGTAAATCTGTATAACGTTGATTACGAACAATCACAACAGTCAAACAGATAGACTTCATAATGGTTTGAGAAAATAATGGTGTATCAACCGGCTACTGGTGCTAGAGATTTATTACCTTTAGATGTAGCACAAAAACATTGGATTGAAGATAGATTACAAGCCGTCTTCCATCGTTGGGGTTATCATCGGATCCTTACTTCAACTTTGGAACGCATGGATACGCTTTTGGCGGGCGAAGCTATTGAACGTCATAAAGTGATTCAATTACAAAATGGTGATGAAGAGTTGGGTTTACGTCCTGAGTTAACCGCTTCTATTGCTAGAACTGTGGTTACTAGGATGGCTGAGGCTATATATCCTCAGAGACTTTATTATAATGCCAATGTGTTCCGTCGTAATTGGGAAGGCCGCCATAATCTTCAACAAGAGTACTATCAAGCGGGTGTGGAGTTGTTGGGATATGATGGCTTACGCGCTAATGCTGAAATACTGTTGTTGGTGATAGACTGTTTAGCAGCTTTGGGTATTTCGGGGTATCATATAATTTTGGGGGAAGCGAGTATTACTCGTTCTTTACTAAGTGCTTTTCCTGCTGATGTGAGAACTAAAGTAAGAACGGCGATCGCTCATTTGGATCGTGTAACTATTGATACTTTAAACTTGAGTGAAGAATTACATGATCGTGCTAGAATAATGTTAGACCTAAGAGGTGATAGTGAAGAGGTTCTGGAAAAAGTAAGTAAGTTACATTTAGAACCAGACCAGAAAGAGGCAATAAATGATCTGAAATCTTTAGTAAAATTACTAAAGTCAGAAAAAGATTTTTCTCTGATCCTTGACCTGAGTCTGATTCAAACTATTGACTACTATACAGGAATAGTATTTGAAGTAGTAAATAGTACTAATGGATTGGCGGGGGTTTTAGGTAGTGGGGGACGTTATGACCAATTATTAGGTTTATATCATCCCCAAAAACAAAATATTCCTGGTATTGGTTTTCAGCTAAATATTGATGATTTATACACAGTTTTAGCAGCGTCTAAGCAATTACCCCAGGACATACCCGCAAGTAATTGGTTGGTAGTTCCGGTAACAAAAGATGCAGAGGTGGCAGCTTTTGCCTATTCTCACAAGTTACGGAGTGCTAGTGATTTGGTAAGGGTGGAAATGGATTTAGGAGGAAGGGATGAGGGAGAGATTCGCAAATATGCAAGCGATCGCTCTATATCTCAAATTGCTTGGATTCAAAGCGATGGTACGCCAATCATCGAAAGTGTTAAATAAGTTATTAGTAAAGGTAATCAAGGAAAATGCCGCATACAATTGTTACAGAAGTTTGTGAAGGGGTTGCTGATTGCGTAAGTGCTTGTCCGGTGGCTTGTATTCATGAAGGACCGGGAAAAAACATTAAAGGTACAGATTGGTATTGGATAGATTTTGCCACTTGTATTAATTGTGGTATCTGTCTACAAGTTTGTCCAGTACCAGATGCCATTATTGCCCAAGAAAGGCCGGAATTGCAAAAAACACCAGAATAAGTAATGGGTAATGGGTAATTAGTGATTGGGAAAAAACACTTTACCTATTACCGATTTCCTATGGCTAATAATTAAATAAAAAATAACTAATAACTAATAACTAATGACTGATGACTAATAACTATTTATTAACAGTTGAAAATGTCTACGCTGGATATATTAAAGATGTAGATATTTTGCAGGGTATTAATTTTCGAGTTGAACCAGGAGAATTAGTAACTGTAATTGGTCCTAATGGTGCGGGTAAATCTACGTTAGCAAAAACTATTTTCGGATTGTTGACTCCCCACACAGGTACAATTATTTTTAAAGGGGAAAAGATTAATGGTTTAAAATCAGATCAAATTGTGAAAAGGGGAATGTGTTATGTACCACAAATTGCTAATGTTTTCCCGTCTTTAACTATAGAAGAAAATTTAGAAATGGGTGCTTTTGTGAGGAATATTAATTTAAAACCTTTGAAGGATAAGATATTTAGTATGTTTCCTAGATTAAGCGATCGCCGTCATCAGCGTGCTGGTACACTATCAGGAGGAGAAAGACAAATGTTAGCTATGGGAAAAGCCCTAATGTTAGAACCTGATTTATTATTATTAGATGAACCTTCAGCTGCATTATCGCCTATTTTAGTAACACAGGTATTTGCACAAATTAAAGAAATTAATCAAGGGGGAACAGCTATAGTATTAGTAGAACAAAATGCACGGAAAGCATTAGAAATGGCTGATACTGGTTATGTTTTAGAGTCAGGAAAAGATGCAATTTCTGGACATGGTAGAGACTTATTAAATGATCCGAAAGTGGGAGAATTGTATTTAGGTGCAGGAGGACATTAAAATAATTGAATTGGTGCTTGATGAAAATTTGCCACCCCGTCTGAAGTACACTAACGCTGTACCTTCAAAGAATAATTAATACAAGCAAGATGCTTGTGCTACTGTAACTTGAGGTTTTTTAATTATACAGTGCTGCACATTAGCTTACTATAGCGATCGCACCTCCTCAACCTCCCAAAAAGCGATACCTTTGGTAAACTTTGCTAACAGGTAACTAAACGAAGTTACAAATTTTGATAAACTTCATCATCATTGCGTTTACCAACCCGAAAAACATCAACTAATTGATTATCATCATCAATGGTGTACAAAATTCTATATTCACCTTGATCAATACGATAACCACCTTGATAACCTTTTAAAGCTGCATAGTCTTGAGGACGAGGATTACCTTGAAGGGAGAGAATTTTTGATACAACTTGTTTATATTGTTTTGGTTGTAAGTCTAATAAATCTTTTTCCGCAGTTTTCGCAATCCTCAATGTATATCGTTCACTCATTGGGGCGTTTTGCTATTATTTCTTCTAAGGTGGTAAATCCTGTGTTTTCTTCTACTGCACGTCGCAGTTTAGCCGAATCTATTGCATCTTCTATTGCTTCTAGTAGTTTTAAATCTTCTATACTAATCATTGCTACCGCAGGTTTACCATGACGTTGAATTAATATTCTTTCTCCACGATATTCTGCACGATTCATAATATCGGGAAAGTTAGCACGCGCTTCACTTGCACTGATGACAGACATAGCACCTCATAAAATTTATAGGGTAGGGTTACATGAGATTATAGATTATTTGTCTGTTTTTTGCAATTTGTACAAAATTTACTTTTTCAACGAGGGAGCGATTCCTAGGTCGCGCTTCGCTATCGCATCCCTTCAACTTCCCAAACAGCAATTCCTACCGAGCGCTATCTCTATTCCTTTTGTCCCTTAAGGTATACGAGACGCTACCGCGCAGCTTGCTTCCCGTAGGATACGCTATCGCAACAATTTATGATATCATAGAATATGAATAAATTTTTAATATCTAATGACAATATACTTATGAATAATCAACAATCCATTACAGAAATATCCTCAACTACTCCTAGTTATAATCTATTATTAGAAATCGCCCAAATTCCAGAAGAATATATACCGGAATTTCTGCAAATAGTTCGGTTATTTCGTGAGAATGTTATCAATAAACCAACATCCATAGATGATAAAAATATTAAAATATCAGAAAATCATCAGTTATCCTGGCAAGAATTTATTAATAAAACCGCAGGAAGTTGTGCTGATGATCCAATTATTCTGGATGATTTAGGAATTGATGATAGCTTAGATGATAGATTAGAAGAAATGATTAATAGTTAGGGATACAAACTGATGAAATATTTATTAGATAGTAATGTTTGTATTCAATATCTTAATCAAAGATCAGAAAAGATTATTCAGCGTCTTCAAGATTTATCCGATATAGATATAGTCGTTTGTTCTATTGTCAAAGCTGAGTTATTTTATGGTGCAATGAGAACTCATAATCCTGCAAAAACTCTGCAAAAGCAGCAGGAATTTTTATGGAGGTTTGTTTCTTTGTATTTTGATGATCAATGTGCTTTAATTTATGGCGAAATTCGTAGTAAATTGGCTACTAAAGGTATTCCTATCGGTAATAATGATTTACATATTGCTGCTATTGCAATGGCTAATAATTTAACTCTTGTTACTCATAATATTAGAGAATTTAGTAGAATTGATAATTTAAAGTTAGAAGATTGGGAAATTTAGTAAATAAGCGATACCTTCGGTAAGCTTCGCTAACGCCTAAAATAACCTACTTAACGCATCCTTCCAACTTCCCAAACAGCGATTCCTACGGAGCGCTTGCGCTCAACTTCCCAGCATCCTTTTTTTTACGTTCGCGTAGCGTGCCGTAGGCATACTACTTCCAGACACAGAGTATTTGTAAATTGTCAAAAAAGTGATATGATTGATTGGTAAGATAAATCAGTCATACACAATGATGAAAGTCACAATTACTTTAGAAGAAGACATTCTTGAATTTATTGATCAACAAGCAAAAGGTAATCGTAGTGCTTATATTAATGCAATATTGGCAGAACAAAGACGCAAAATTTTAGAGACAGAAATAATTGCTGCACTTCAAGAAGATGCCAAAGATTTAGAATATCAAAATGAGATTTCTGCTTGGGATAATGTCGCTGGAGATGGTATTAATGCCAGAGGGTAATTTAACTTATAAACGGGGTGAAATTCGCTGGGTAAATCTTGATCCAACTGTGGGAGCAGAAGCGCAAAAAATCCGTGCTTGTTTAATAGTTCAAAGTGATATTATGAATCAATATGGATTATTAACTATTGTGATGCCATTCCGACCAGGAAGTAAGCAAGCTCCCTATATTGTCAATATCAAAGCAACAGTAACTAATGGATTAGATAAAGATCGTTTTATTGATGTTGCTCAGATTCGTTCTGTAGATTATCGTCGGGTTTTAGGTTTGGTGGGAATTTTAGAAGCTGAATATTGGGAAGAAATTCGTACTGCTTTGGATGTGGTTTTGGGGTTTGGGGTTTAAGTTGAGCGAACTGACAAGTCAGCACTTCGCTAACGCATCCCTTCAACTTCCCAAAAGCGATTATTCATCTTTATTAAACTGATACGTCTGACTCCCTCAGGACTTACGCAACTGGCACATTGGTAGGGTGCGTCAGACATCAACAATCTGTTTATTTGCAGGATTTATGCAGTCTGACGCACCCTACAACAGATTTTTGGTGTGACACTTGCGTAAGTCCTATCCCTCTGCGGTAAAATATCCTTAGTTCAAGGAATTGACTATGAAAATAAAAGCAATTATTTGGGAAGAAGATGGTGTATGGTGTGGTTCTGTACCAGCTTTACCAGGGTGTCATACCTGGGGTGAAAGTTATGAACATTTATTAGAAATGTTGAAAGATGCTGTTCAAGGTTGGTTAGAAGTTGCTAGTCAGCAAGAAGAAATTGAATGAACCACAAAAACAGTTAATTTAGTTATTTTTTGCAATATGTGTTTAATGATATCAAGAGGATGAATTAATATGAAAACGCAAGCGATTCTTCAATCTTTATCAAATCTTAGTATCAATGAAAGGTTACAAATTGCTGAATTTGCTTTACAATTAGTTAATCAACAACGAGAAGTTCTGACAAAAGAACAGAAAAAACGTCAATTAGCATTAGCAGCTATTACAGCTATTGAAGATTATGCAAATGATGGTGATTTAATTGTTTTCTCTGATTTAGATGGAGAAGATTTTTATGATTATTCAGATGAAGATTAAAAGAAGTTGTTAAATTTATGTATAGAGGTGAAGTTTGGTTAGTTAATTTAGATCCGACTGTAGGAACGGAAATTAGTAAAAAACGTCCTTGTGTTATAGTTAATGATAATGCAATTGGTATTTTACCTTTGAAGGTTATTGTTCCTGTTACAGATTGGAAAGAACGATATTCTATTAGACCTTGGATGGTAAAATTAGAACCAACTACAGAAAATAGTTTGGCAAAGGTTTCTGGTGTTGATACTTTTCAAATTCGCTCGGTTTCCGAAACAAGATTAATGAGAAAATTAGGTCAGCTTTCTGAATCGGAAATGCAGATGATTTCTGAAGCGTTAGCTGTGGTTTTAAGTCTTTCTCTGTAAAACAGCGATCGCATACCCCCAACTCCCCAAACAGCGATTCCTACGGAGCGCTTCGCTATCGCACCCCTTCAACCCCCCAAACAGCGATACCTTCGGTCAGGTTCGCTATCGCATATCTTCCCCAACATCCTTTTTGATATCACGTAAACTCACAAAATAAAAAATGGATAACTTTGCAGTTATAAAATTTTTTGTAAATCTGGTTTAGGTGTTGCTTAAAGCTCAGATTTGTAATATATAATTTATCAATAGAATAAAGTATAGGTTTCCATGACTACAGCATTTATTCTTAGTGATTATGTTGAGGGAGCAGTTTCTCAAGCCATATATGACAAGTTGGAAGATGGTACATTTTTCGGTAAAATTCCTGTTTGTCAAGGTGTTGTTGCTTTTGGTGCTAGTTTACGTGAGTGCCAAAATGAATTACGCTCGACTTTAGAAGATTGGATTTTACTAGGTTTAAAACTTGGACATAGCTTACCAGTAATTGATAATATTAATCTTAATCAGGAGCCGATTCTTGAGCCGTTGGATACCGTGTAAACGTCGAGACTTTATTAGCAAGTTAAGAGGGTTAGGTTTTGAGGGTGCTTTTTCCGGTACAAGACACCAATTTATGGTTTATGCTCAAAATCGTCTCACTATTCCTTCTAATGATGAGTATTCTATACCTCAACTGCGAATGATGATTCGAGAAGTAGAGGTTATTTTAGAACGGGAAATAACTTTAGAAGAATGGAATAGTTTATAGAAATAGTATCTTCATATACAGCGATACCTTCGGTGCGCTTTGCTAACGCATCCCCTCCACTTCCCGAACAGCGAACTGACAAGTCAGCGCTTACGCTATCGCACCTCCTCAACTTCCCAAACAGCGAACTGCTTGCAGCAGAGCTTCGCTATCGCACCTCTCCAACTTCCCCAAACAGCGAACTGCTTGCAGCAGAGCTTCGCTATCGCACCTCTCCAACTTCCCCAAACAGCGAACTGACAAGTCAGCGCTTGCGCTATCGCATCCCTTCAACCTCCCAAACAGCGATTCCTACGGAGCGCTTGCGCTCAACTTCCCAACATCTTTTTTTTTACGTTCGCGTAGCGTGCCGTAGGCATACTACTTCCAGACACAGAGTATTTGCAAATTGTCAAAAAAGTGATATGATTGATTGGTAAGATAAATCAGTCATACACAATGATGAAAGTCACAATTACTTTAGAAGAAGACATTCTTGAATTTATTGATCAACAAGCAAAAGGTAATCGTAGTGCTTATATTAATGCAATATTGGCAAAACAAAGACGCAAAATTTTAGAGGCAGAAATAATTGCCGCACTCCAAGAAGATGCGAAAGATTTAGAATATCAAAATGAGATTTCTGCTTGGGATAATGTCGCTGGAGATGGTATTAATGCCAGAGGGTAATTTAACTTATAAACGGGGTGAAATTCGCTGGGTAAATCTTGATCCAACTGTGGGAGCAGAAGCGCAAAAAATCCGTGCTTGTTTAATAGTTCAAAGTGATATTATGAATCAATATGGATTATTAACTATTGTGATGCCATTCCGACCAGGAAGTAAGCAAGCTCCCTATATTGTCAATATCAAAGCAACAGTAACTAATGGATTAGATAAAGATCGTTTTATTGATGTTGCTCAGATTCGTTCTGTAGATTATCGTCGGGTTTTAGGTTTGGTGGGAATTTTAGAAGCTGAATATTGGGAAGAAATTCGTACTGCTTTGGATGTGGTGTTGGGTTTTGGGGTTTAAGTTGAGCGAACTGACAAGTCAGCGCTTGCGCTATCGCACTCCCTCAACTCTCCAACATCCTTTTTTAACGAACCACGAAGAACACGAAGGAAGAGGAGAAGAGAGAGCGATCACATAGCTTACTGTATCGTATCAAATGAAACGGGTTGAGGTAAAATATCTAAATATACCCACACTCATAGTTTTACAGATTGATACAGATGAAATTAAGACAAGTAGCAAGCGGATGGGAATTTGAAAGCGAAAAGTATTTAGAAGATTTAGTTTGGAATAATCAGGACTTACGCAACTGGCACATTGGTAGGGTGCGTCAGATATCAACAATTTGGTTATTTACATAATTTATACTGTCTGACGCACCCTGCAACAGATTTTTTAGTGTGACACTTGCGTAAGTCCTAATAATTTAGAAAAACTATTTGGATATAAACCTTTAAAGCGACAGTATCAAGTTAGTGGACAATATTGTGATATTTTAGCTTTTGGTAAAAACAAGGAACTTGTAATTATAGAGTTAAAAAACTCTGAAGATAGATATATTGTTCAACAACTTACTCGTTATTATGATGCTCTTTTAGATGAAAAACCTTTTCCTGAATATATAAATTTTCAAGTTCCTATAGTTTTAATTGCTGTTACTCCAAATTTTCATAGAGATAACTATACTGATAGAAAATATCATCAGCTAAAATTTCATTTTTTGCAGTTTAAAATTATTTGTCGCAAAAATTTAGTCTAAACATAATTAATGTAGATACTACTGCAACGGATATTGAATTTGCAAAGCAAAATTCTAAAAATCGAAGTTTAAATATCTTTATATATAAAGCTTTACGTAGATGGTTTGAAAGAATTTAATCTTATTTCTTCTTCTTTGCGCCTTTGCTCCTTAGCGACTTTGCGCGAAACAAACCTCTCTGCGTCTCTGCGAGAGAAAAAAGGGCATAGTCAAAAACTACACCCCTAAAATTAACCTAAAGTTGCTTCACCTCACTAACCAACTTAGCCACCATATCCTTAGCGCTACCAAACAACATAGTAGTCTTATCCTTATAAAACAACTCATTATCCACACCAGCAAAACCAGCACTCATACCGCGCTTAATCACAATAGTTTGCTTTGCGCGATCAACCTCTAAAATCGGCATCCCATAAATAGGACTATTCTTATCACTACGCGCCGCCGGATTGACCACATCATTAGCACCAATCACTAACGCCACATCAGCCTGTTCAAACTGGGGATTAATATCCTCCATATCATATAACTGCGTATAAGCCACATTAGCTTCCGCCAATAAAACATTCATGTGTCCTGGCATTCTACCAGCAACCGGATGTATCGCATATTTCACATCCACACCCATGCGCTCTAATTGATCAGCCAACTCCCGGACGCTATGCTGTGCTTGAGCAACCGCCATACCATATCCTGGTACAATCACCACAGAACGCGCATAACCTAACATCATCGCCCCTTCTTCGGGATCAATACTGCGAACAGTTTGATTACTTGCACCAGCCGCAGCACCACTAGCAGTAGAAACTGAACCAAAAGCACTAAATAAGACACTGAACAAAGAACGATTCATCGCCTTACACATAATTTCCGTCAGGATCAGACCCGACGCACCCACTAAAGCACCAGCAATGATTAACATATTATTCATCACCACAAAACCCGCCGCAGAAGCAGCCACCCCTGATAAAGAGTTTAACAGCGAAATAACAACGGGCATATCACCGCCACCAATAGGCAGTACAAACATCACCCCTAATATTAAAGAAACAGTCACCACCGCTAAAAATACGGGTAAACTATCCGGTGATATAATTAAATAGGCACTACCCGCCAAATATGTACCTAATAACAACAGGTTTACTGGTTGCTGTAAAGGAAAAGTAATGGGAGTACCACTTACTAAACCTTGTAATTTGGCAAAAGCGAGAAAACTTCCCGTAAATGTTACACCCCCAATTAACACATCTAACAACATAGAAATGTTTACATCTAGGGGAATAGGTTGAGAAGCATCTAATAAACGCCAAAACTCAGCCACAGCTACCAGTGCAGACGCAGCACCTCCTAAACCATTGAGTAAACCCACCATTTGGGGCATTTCCGTCATTTGCACTTTGTAAGCTACCACAGCCCCAATAATTGAACCAATGACTAAACCTAACAAAATCATCTCATAATTGAGAACGTGCTGATCTAGCATAGTTGCAACTACGGCTAACAACATTCCCACCGCAGCAATTAGATTACCATTTCTAGCAGTTGCAGGAGATCCCAGCTTTTTCAAACCAAAGATAAATAATGAAGCAGCTAATAAATAAGTTAGCTGAATGCCAGTTGGTATAAAACTATTCATGCTTTAATTTCCTTCTTTTTAAACATTTGCAACATTCTGTCAGTCACCAAAAAACCACCGACAACGTTCACCATTGCCAAAATTACGGCAATTAAACCGAGAATTACTGATAAATTGGTGTTTCTCTCCCCCGCAGCCAAAATTGCACCAATTACCGAAATACCAGAAATAGCATTTGAACCGGACATTAAAGGAGTGTGTAGTGTGGGAGGAACTTTGTTAATCACTTCAAAGCCTATAAAAGAGGCTAAAACAAGTACAAATAAAGCCGATAGTAAAGTTTCTGTCATGTCATTTTTAGGTTTTGTATTTTTAGCTCACGCAGAGACGCAGAGGAACAGAGAGGGGATTTACAACACAAACAAAAAATCTCTCTTAAACTCTTCTTCCTTGGTGTTCTTGGTGCTCTCGTGCTTCAGTCACTCTATATTTGATTACACTGCTACCGCTTGCAAAGCATCTTTTACTCGTTGGTTTCTGATTTCCCCACCATGAGTAACACAAGCTGCATCAACAATGTCATCAGCTAAGTTAATTTGTATCTCTTTATCTTTAATCAACAATTGCATTAATGAAGTTACATTTTTTGCATACAGTTGACTGGCGTGTACTGGCATGGATGATGGTAAGTTAATTGGTCCGATAATGGTTACACCGTTCCACACTATGTCTTTGCCAGGTTCGGTACAAGCACAGTTTCCACCCTGTTCTGCGGCTAAGTCTACAATTACAGAACCGGGTTTCATGGCTTTTACCATCTCTTCTGTCACCAAGATGGGTGCTTTTCTCCCTGGTACTTGGGCGGTGGTAATGACTACATCGGAGTTTTTGATGTGGTTTGCAAGTAGTTCTTGGGTACGCTTTTTACTGTCTTCTGATATTTCTTTTGCGTAACCACCTGCTGCAACGGTTTCTTCTTCTAGTTTGACTTCGACGAATTTCGCCCCTAAACTTTGTACTTCTTCTTTGACGGCTGGACGAATATCAAAGGCTTCTACTACTGCTCCTAGTCTACGGGCTGTGGCGATCGCTTGCAATCCTGCTACCCCAGCACCTATAATAAATACTTTGGCCGGAGCAATTGTACCTGCGGCAGTGGTTAACATGGGGAAATATTTTGGTAAAGCCGCCGCAGCTAAAAGTACGGTTTTATACCCTGCCAATGATGCTTGGGAGGATAGAGCATCCATACTTTGCGCTCTAGTAGTACGGGGAATTAATTCCATACTTAAGGCGGTAACTTGACGATGCGCCAATTTTTGCACTATTTCGGGATTACCCAACGGATTAAGAAAGCTAATTAATACAGCACCAGGTTTAAGCAAATTAATTTCTGAACGTCCATCTTCTCTATCTTGAGGAGGACTAACTTTGAGCAATATATCAGCTTGAGACCATAATGTATCAGAATTGCCGATAATTCGCGCTCCTGCTGCTTCATAGTCAACATCTGTAAAAAATGCTTTTTCTCCTGCACCAGTTTCTACTAAAATTTCTAAACCTTGTTTTACTAATTTAGCTACTGTGTCAGGAATTAATGACACACGACGTTCACAAACTTCTATTTCTTTAGCTACTGCTATTTTCATGTCATCTCCTGGATATAAATACTTAACATCATCATTTACTATCAACCGGGGTTTTCATGATACGTCAGCATTCAGATATCAGCATTCAACAAATATTACGACAGTCATACTTTTGATTTTATGAGCTATCTTGCTGATAGTGATTCTACTGTTTGTTCACCTTACCTATTTAGTTTCCTTGTTTTAGTTTTAACCTCAATTTCAGATTTAACAGATATCTTTATATTTTTTCAATAACTAATATCTGCTGGAAAAATTAGATGATCAAAATTCTATGATGATCCCCAAAATTTACATCTTGTTCTTTAGATTTCTTTAGAAAAGTTTATACTCTGACGATATTATAGATATACTTTTGTTACATTTTTGATATTTCTTATTATTGTCTGAGATGAAATTTTTCTACTAAGTCATCAAACTTTTGTCATCAAACTTTAATTTTCTTAGTGGGGACTGGACATTACTAGGGTGCATCAGATAGTATCAGGACTTACGCAACTGGCACGTTGGTAGGGCGTGGTTCGACAAGCTCACCAACTACGTCAGACAGTATAAATCATGTAAATAACCAAATTGTTCATATCTGACGCACCCAGTCAACAGATTTTTTAGTGTGACACTTGCGTAAGTCTTAAGCATAAATCATGCCCATAAACAAATTCTTGATATCTGATGCACCCTACAACTGACTGCTGATAGCTGATCACTCTCCTGACACTTTTTTGCTTATATTGCGTCTATTGTCAAGTAAAAAATAGTAAAGTTTAATTAACAAAATTTCTAGTTAAGCTAATTAACAAGCAAATAACTTTTCACAGGAAACCCAAATTATGAAACGTTTACTTTCTACATTAGCCGTTACAACTTGTTTATTAAGTATATATCCTGCTAGTACTTGGGCAGGTGGACAAGGATTGGTATTATTTAGTGGTGTATCTAGAGAGAACCAATTACCTTTTAGCATGGACTATGATGGACAAACAAACATCAGAGACCGTTATCGCCTGAGAATACCTGCTAAAAAAATGAAATTAGCAGTTGCCCAGTTTACAATTAGTTATCCAGAATCTTACAAGGGCAGTTTTGATCCTAAAAAAGTGGAAATTAAAGTTGGAGACAAAAAAGTTGCTATATCTGAAACGCGGTGGAATAAAGAAGCGCGTGTAATTGAGATATTTCCCCAAGAACCAGTACCCGCAGGGAAGAAGGTAGAATTAGTTTTATCTAATGTGGAAAACCCTTCTTATCCTGGAATGCACTATTTTAACTGTCAAGTATTGTCCCCTGGAGATGTACCATTACCTCGTTCTCTAGGTGTTTGGATTATTG
Source organism: Anabaena sp. FACHB-1237 (assembly GCF_014696225.1). Taxonomy (GTDB): domain Bacteria; phylum Cyanobacteriota; class Cyanobacteriia; order Cyanobacteriales; family Nostocaceae; genus FACHB-1237. The sequence continues at coordinate 22,137 of NZ_JACJPV010000012.1, forward strand.
GTATTAATTAGGCATAAGTAATAGATAGGGTACGTTAGCTTTATTCGTAACGCACCCTATTAAGTTTCATGTTGTTTATCAATATATTTGTGCTATAAACGCCAACTTGATGTAACTTGTACTTCTCCAGGGGCAAAGTTAAAATTTTCCAAGCACCATCAGCTAATTACACTTTTCTGTAAAACGATGATTGTAGGCGATCGCATTTTTCGATAATATTTCGATAATTAGGATGATTTTCAGATCCCGGACTTCTTAAAGAAGTCCGGGATCTAGAAGTCCGGGATCTAGTACAGTTTGGTGTAAATAAACCAACTATTCTAAATCGTCCAAAAGCCTATACTGTCTTGGTTACCAAACACGCATCAGCTAAAGACATTGGTACTGACTTTTCACTCTTACAATTTATTATTATTTAATCTGCCTCAATATATTCAGAATATGGGATTAAAATTAGCGTAATTTCTAAAAATGTAGATCAATTTTTAAAAAACATCCTGTACATCCTCAAATTCTGGATATCCTGATTCAGACAACTGATAACCAACTGATAATTGATATATTGATAATTGATATATTGATAATTCTTTTACCAATCACCAATTACCAATCACCAATCACTAATCTAATCAGGATTAATTCTCATTAACGGTTGGCCAAATTCCACTGGTTCACCATTTTGTACCAGAATTTCCATGACTTGTCCAGAAACTTCCGCTTCTATTTCATTCATTAATTTCATAGCTTCAATAATGCACACAGTTTGACCGGCTTTAACTCGATCTCCCACCTCCACAAATGGCGACTCTCCAGGGGCTGAAGCGCGGTAGAATGTCCCTACCATTGGTGACGGTACCTCCACTAATCTTTGGTCAATTACCGAGGGAGAATGACTAGTTGTAGTGGTTTCAGAAACTTTTGTGGTACTAACTTCAGGTAAAGCTGATACTATCGGACTAGCATTAGTAGTAATTGTAGCTTGAGTTTGATGAACAAAACTGACAGCTTTACGCACAGATAGCTCAAATTCATCACTTTTGAGTGTAACTTCTGCTATATCAGTTTGGGCAATAGTTACTAGTAATTGACGGATCTCATTAAAATCTAATGGCACTGTTTTTTTACCTCGACCTCATCGTAAATAAAAATTTTTACTCTATTCTCCATTGGGTAAATTCAAATCCCTTTGTCACAAGGGATTGAATATGTTATAGGCTGTTGTTGACAAAAATGAGATTTATTCTCTGCCTAAATATTTATCTTCTCTGGTATCTATCTTGATCCGTTCACCTTGGGCAATAAATAGGGGAACCATTACCACTGCCCCAGTTTCTAAAGTAGCTGGTTTAGTGCCACCTGTAGCAGTATCACCTTTCACACCAGGATCGGTTTGCACAATTTCTAAAACTACAGAGTTGGGTAGTTCTACTTCTAGAACTTGATCATCCCAGCGAATAACGTTAACTTCCATCCCTTCTTTGATGTATTTCACGCGATCGCCTATTTGTGCCGCACTTAACCTACCTTCCTCATAAGTTTCCATATCCATAAACACATACTCATCACCTTCTTTATAAGTATGTTGCATTGTGCTTTTCTCCAAATTTGCTTGGGGTACAGTTTCTCCAGCCCGGAAGGTTCTTTCTACCACACTGCCACTTTGGACATTTTTGAGTTTAGTTCTGACAAATGCAGCACCCTTACCTGGTTTGACGTGCAGAAACTCCACTACACGCCACACAGAACCATCTAATACAATTGAAACACCAGGGCGAAAATCGTTACTAGAAATCATGAAATTAGCAAATATTAAAATACAATCGGCATTCATTGTACCTTTAGTCAGGATTTTATGGTATTAAGACCAGCCCTGAATATGGGAAGATAATTAATGTTTACTTCTAAACCACACTTTCACCTGTATTTGAGAAATTTCATGTTGAACTTGTTGAACTTATTTAAGTCCTGGGTACAGAACTGTTTAAAAGCAATATTGCTGATAACTATATTTTTAGGCATCACCACAATTGGCTGGACTCCTACCAGTAACGCCGCACTACCATCTGGTAACGCCATCACTGACGGTAAAGCATTGTTACGCTACGCGCTACCTATAGATAATCAACCTGTAAGAAAATTACAAAGCAGTTTAGAAGACATTTCTAATCAATTACGAGCTAATAAAAGATGGGGCGCAATTAATAACGACCTCAAACAAGCCGCACGGGTTCTGGATAACCCTAAACAAATCCTTACTAGTGTACCAGAAGAGCGTCAACCTCAAGCAGAAACTTGGATTAATGAATTAAGAACTGGTATCAGCGAATTACTAGAAGTAGTAAAAACCAAAGATAAAGAAGCAATTTTAGTAGGTAGATCTAAATTACTAAATATTGTCAGCTTGTTAGAAGAATCTATGGTCAAAGAATTTCCCTTTGAAGTTCCATCAGAATACAGTAACTTACCTCAATTAAAAGGACGTGCCACCATAGCAATTAAAACTAATAAAGGTGATTTAAAAGTGGTTGTAGATGGATATAGCGCACCTGTAACTGCGGGAAATTTTGTAGACTTAGTAGAAAGAGGTTTTTATAACGGTTTAGAATTTACCCGTTCTGAAGAATCCTATGTTTTACAAACTGGAGATCCTGTAGGTAAAGAAGTTGGTTTTATTGATCCAACTACTAATAAATACCGCGCCATTCCTTTAGAAATTTTGGTGGAAGGCGATAAAGAACCAACTTATGGCACTACTTTAGAGGAAACTGGACGTTATTTAGATATGCCAGTTTTACCTTTTTCATCCTTCGGTGCTTTAGCTATGGCGCGTCCTGAAGGTGATGTTAATGGTGCTTCTTCTCAGGTGTTTTTCTTCTTATTTGAACCGGAACTTACACCCGCAGGACGTAATCTTTTAGATGGACGTTATACTGTATTTGGCTATTTAGTGGAAGGTGAGGACATTTTGGATAAATTAAAAGCTGGTGATGTTATTGAGTCAGCAAATGTCATTCAAGGAATTGAAAATTTAGTGCAACCACAAGTTAGTTAAAAACTTAAAAAGTAGGGTGTGTTATGGCTTTAGCCTAACGCACCACTGAATTTAACTTGATTTAGCTATGATTTAGTTATGATTTAGTTAGCATTTTGTTGGAACCAGTTTTCTAAATCAGTTATAGCGGAAAAATGTTATGAGGTACAATAACAACAATTAGTAAACCAGTTTTTTAAATGTTTAGGATCGATTAAGTTAAGAGCGAAAGAGATGATTTTATCAACAATTTCGGTTGTAGTTGGTGAAAAACTGCGTAAAAAAATTTGAGTTGGGATCACCATAAATCAATTGGATTAAAATCAGGTGAGTATGGAGATCAACAAATAACTTTCGCACCTACAGATTTAATCATTGGTTCAATTGATGCTAATTTATGACCAGGTAAATTATCTATAACAACCACCGCTCCTGACCATAATTGAGACACTAGAAACTCCTTAATAAATACTTCAAATGCCTTACCATCCATTGAGTTATTTATCGTCATTAATGCTACCACTTTTTTCATACTTATTGCTCCAATTACTGTAACTTTTGCACCATGATAAAATGGTTTCATTTCATATACTCTTGTTAGCCCTTGACTAGTCCGTAATGTTTTTTTTGCGATTTAATCCTAACTTTTTTAAGGCGCGACACATTGCTGTAGGACTCACCCGATTTCCAGTTTTTAGCGCAAATAATTCACATAATTCTACTATTGTTGCATCTGGATTATCTAACACCACTTCGGTTATCTCTAATTCGGCATTTTTCAGATAACTAAATCTTGGCTTTCCTCGCTGTTTTGGCTCTAAATTACCATCTGTTTGTTGTTGCTTTATCAGCTTTTGCACTAGACTTTTACTAACAGAAAATCTGATTGCTACTTTCCTAATTGATATTTTCTCCTGAATATGTGCTGCAACTATTTTTTCTCGGAGATCCACTGAATATGCTTTCATGACAATATCCTCTTTTTTTCTTACTTTACTAACTGTACCTCATAACTTCGGAAATTGCTGTAATTTGATAATGCTATATTAACTAGACAGACGTATTACCACAACTGAGGATCTGTATAAATGTGATACATTTAGCATATTGTATCACTTTGAGTAAATCCTCTAAGTAAACAGATTTTGCCAATCTGATCTAAACTATTAATGTACCTGCTTATGTTCAAATAATTTCCGCCAGAAAGAAATACTTAATCAGGACTTCACTAGACATCTTTTAGAAATTATGCTGGAAGCCTAATCTACTGTCGCAAAATTTTCATTACCGGAGATGTCTATTAGGTAAAGTTAAGGGATAATCTCTAAATCCGTAACTACTCTATTGGAATGTGTAAAATATGTACGAAAAGATTACTCCCCCCACCATTGGTACAAAAATTACCTTCAAAAATGGTGAACCTGTTGTTCCTGACAATCCTATTATTCCCTTCATTCGTGGTGATGGTACAGGAATTGATATTTGGCCAGCTACCGAAAAGGTACTAGATGCAGCAGTAGCAAAAGCATACAGTGGTAAACGCAAAATTAGCTGGTTTAAGGTGTATGCTGGTGATGAAGCCTGTGATTTATATGGCACATATCAGTATTTACCCCAGGATACTTTGACAGCAATTAAAGAATATGGTGTAGCAATTAAAGGACCTTTAACTACTCCTGTGGGGGGCGGTATTCGGTCTTTAAATGTTGCATTACGACAAATCTTTGATTTGTATGCTTGTGTTCGACCCTGTCGTTATTATGCGGGTACACCTTCTCCTCACAAAAATCCTGAAAAATTAGATGTTATTGTGTATCGAGAAAATACCGAAGATATCTATTTAGGAATTGAATGGAAACAGGGAAGTGAAATAGGTACAAGGTTAATTAATTTATTGAATAATGAATTAATTCCTGGGACACCAGAACATGGTAAAAAACAAATTCCCTTAGATGCAGGAATAGGTATTAAACCTATTAGTAAAACGGGTTCTCAACGTTTAGTTAGACGTGCCATTAAGCACGCTTTACAACTACCTAAAAATAAGCAGCAGGTGACTCTGGTGCATAAAGGTAATATCATGAAATACACTGAAGGTGCTTTTCGTGATTGGGGTTATGAATTAGCTACAACAGAATTTCGTCAAGAATGTGTGACTGAAAGAGAATCTTGGATTTTAAGCAATAAGGAAAAAAATCCTCAGATTTCTTTAGAAGATAATGCTAGAATGATTGACCCTGGTTTTGATGCTTTAACTGCTGAGAAAAAAGCGGAAATTGTTAAGGAAGTTGAAGCAGTTTTAAAGTCAATTTGGGATAGTCATGGCAATGGTAAATGGCAGAATAAGATCATGGTAAATGATCGTATCGCTGATAGTATTTTCCAACAAATTCAAACTCGTCCAGATGAGTATTCTATCTTGGCAACAATGAATTTAAACGGAGACTATTTATCTGATGCTGCTGCTGCTATTGTTGGTGGTTTAGGTATGGGGCCTGGTGCAAATATTGGCGACTCTTGTGCGGTTTTTGAAGCTACCCATGGTACAGCACCAAAACACGCTGGTTTAGATAGAATTAACCCCGGTTCTGTGATTCTTTCTGGCGTGATGATGTTAGAGTATATGGGATGGCAGGAAGCGGCAGATTTGATTAAAAAAGGGTTAAGTGAAGCGATCGCTCATGGTCAAGTAACCTATGATTTAGCAAGGTTAATGACACCTGCTGTAGCACCTTTGAAATGTTCTGAATTTGCTGATGCTATTATCAAATATTTTGGTTAGTTAGCTATCAGTTATCAGCTTTGGTGTTGTAAATAATAGATCCCAGCTTAGGTAAGCTAATGTGCAGCACTCACTGTATAATTAAAAAACCTGAAGTTACAGTAGCACAAGCATCTTGCTTGTATTAATTATTCAAGTTAAAGGCACAACAGCTTAAGAAGTTGTGGATCTGTTGTTTGTAATCTTTGTTATAGTAATTTGGACATGATTAATGTAGAGACGTTCCATGCAACGTCTCTACAAGGTTATAGGATCCGCCTATTTAATTTTCACCAGATGTCTAATATTTATTCATATATAAACGTTTACTAATATGCCAAATATCATTATTGATGCTCAAAATTTACTCTCGGATCTAATTTCTCGCTATGCTTCTTCTGTAGATTATCTGATGATTCGTTTAGAAGAAGCAGAAGGAACAGATATTGTTTTGCGTAGCGATAAAGTGGAAACTCTCAGCGAGGGTATTTCCATTGGTGGACATATTCGCGCTTGTTATAAAGGTGGTTGGGGTTTAAGTAGTTTTAATAAATTGGCAACTATTGAAGAAAGAATTAAAGAAGCGATCGCCTCTGCTAGAATTATTGGAGATGAGGAAACTATATTAGCACCTATTGATCCCATACAAGCAATTTGTAAATTACCATTGACAGGTATAGATCCGCGTAATATTAGTTTAAAACAGAAAAAGGAATTGTGCGATCGCTATACTGAACTTTTGAAAAGCCTAGATAACCGTATTACCACCACCTCAGTGAGATATAGTGACAGCAACCAAAAAGTAATTATTGCTACTTCAGAAGGGACATTAATAGAGCAATCTTGGGTAGATATGGAAATGCGCTTTGCGGCTACAGCAAGGAATGGAGACACCGTACAAACAGGAAGAGAAACCACAGGATCACGCAAAGCCTACGAAGACTTAGTTAATTTAGATACACAAGTTAAAAGTGCAGGAGAAAGAGCTTTAGCAGCATTATCTTTACCACCAGTTAAAGGTAATACCTACACAGTAGTTATAGATCCAATATTATCAGGTTTATTTGTTCATGAAGCATTTGGACATCTTTCAGAAGCAGATATGGCCTATCAAAATCCAGATATCTTAGAAGTGATGACCCTTGGCAGACGTTTTGGACCAGAAGAGTTGCAAATATTTGATGGTGCTGCACCCCAAGGTCATCGAGGTAGCTATTTTTACGATGATGAAGGTACACCTGCGACAACTACGCAATTAATTCAAGATGGTGTATTAGTTGGTCGTTTACATTCCCGTGAAACTGCTGGTAAATTAGGAGAAAAGCCTACAGGTAACGCCCGTTGTCTAAATTATCACTTTTCACCCCTAGTAAGAATGACTAATACCTGGATAGAAAGAGGAAAAACACCAGTAGCAGATTTATTCACAGGTATAAAAGAAGGGGTTTATGCCCGTAATTGGTTAGGTGGAATGACTAATGGAGAAATGTTCACTTTTAGCGCGGGGGAAGCGTGGATGATAAGAAATGGCAAAATTGCAGAACCAGTGAGAGATGTTACATTATCGGGAAATGTTTTTGAGACTTTGGCAGATATTGAAGCAATAGGTGATGATTTTTACTGGGATGAGTCGGGAGGATGTGGAAAAGGAGGACAAAATGGCCTACCAGTGGGTTGTGGTGGTCCAAGTTTAAGAATTAAAGATGTGGTTGTGGGAGGAGAAATGGAGGAGTAATTGATACAGTACATTCCATCTATATGAGGTACACTATGAACACAGCAAGATGCCTGTGTTACAAGGGTTTGATCATTAAGATTTGTACCTCATGATAACGGAAACTGCTGTAATTTCTGTAATTTACAACGCAGATTATTTGTGGTAATTTTTCATAATTATATCTATTTGTTGAAATAATGATGCTACTGTACCAGAATTATCTAAAACTACATCTGCGAGGGCAATTTTTTCTGTGAGAGATAATTGATTGTTAATTCGTGCTATTGCTTGTGCTGGACTTAAATTATTGCGTTCTATTAGTCTTTGTAATTGTTGTTCATGGGAACAATAAACTACCCAAATTTCATTAACTAAACTTTGTAATTTTGCTTCAAATAATAAGGGAATTGCTAAAACTAAAATATTTGCTGATAGTTCGTTAATAGCTTTTTCAAAGCAATTTCTCACATAGGGATGAATCATATTTTCTACCCAAATTTTTTCTTGTGGTTTCTGAAAAATAATTTCTCCTAATTTCATTCTGTTTAAGTTCCCATCAGCTAAAAGGATATTTTCACCATATTTTGTGGCAATTTGGTTAAGAATTGGAGAACCTAAAGATACTGCTTCTCTAGCGTAAATATCTGCGTCTAATATGGTTAGTTGATATTGGGTAGCTAGGTAATTTGTAACGGTACTTTTACCTGTAGCTATTCCTCCGGTTAAACCAATGAGATGTTTGTGAACGTTAGGTTTTATTTGTTGTTTCATGTTTGATATTAATTGTACTTTTTAAGTTTAATTCCGGTTCGGTAAATTAAATTATTCAGGAAGTTTAACAAGTTCAGCACAGTCTTTAAAGATACGTTATTTTTACCGTGATCAAAGATTACATTATCAGGGTTAAAAAGGGCGATTTTTATACAAAATATCCCCAAAATGTACTATTAGTATTACCTATGATAAGTTTTGTTACCAATCTGTTTGCAAGATCCCTTAATTGTTTAATAAATCAGGGATCTGAATCAAATTATGATTAATTTGCCCATTTAATTATGGCATTTGTTAACCCTTCTAATGTAAATTCTTCCGCTTCAATATCCACTCTACCAAAAACAGTATGACAAGTTTTTGATGTTTGTGGTCCAATGGATGCTATAGCAATTTTAGCTAAATTTTCAGGATATTTATTAAAGATATTTGCTGTTAATTGATGGAAAAACTGCACTGTTTTAGAACTAGCAAAAGTAATCACATCTATTCTATCATTAATTAAGGCAAATTCTGCTTGGGGAGGAATATTTTGGGGACAACAAGATTGATATGCAGGAACTTCAATTATTTCCGCACCTTTTGCTGTTAATTCCTTGACTAATACTTCCCTTCCTCCAGTTTCAACTCTAGGAAACAATATCTTTTTTCCTGTTAATAATTCGGGAAAATGTTCCACTAATGAATCTGCAATAAAGTTAGGAGGAATAAAGTCAGGTTTGATATTTTGTAATTGCAAACTTTGGGCAGTTTTTTCTCCTACTACTGCAATTTTTAAATTACAAAATTCCTCAATATTTTTACCTGCTTTTTGTAATCTTTGAAAAAAGTATTCCACTCCATTGGTAGATGTCAAAATTAACCAGTCAAAGGTAGATAAATTACTAATTGCTTCATCTAAACATTGCCAATTGCTAGGAGGTCCAATTTCTAAAGCTGGCATTTCTATCACTATAGCACCTATGGAAGTTAAGCGATCGCTAAATTCGCTAGATTGTCCCACAGAACGAGTAACCAGGATAGTTTTACCAGCAAGCGGAAGATTATTAGACATAACTTTTATCTATCAAATAGGAAATTTCTCAGATCCCGGACTTCTTGAAGAAGTCCGGGATCTTAAATTAAATAATGAAGTTACGTAATTTCACAACTTCACCAACAATTATAACAGAGGGAGATAAAGATAAACCTGCGGTTTTCTCAATAATATTGCTTATTTCCCCTACCCATATTTGTTGACAATCTGTACCCGCCCAGCGAATAATGGCTATAGGAGTAAATTCTGGTTTTTGATATTTTCTTAATTGATAAATTATCTCATCTAAATTTTTTCCTCCCATTAAAATTACCAAAGTTTCTAAACTTGATAATGTTTGCCAATTTAACTCATTAGTATCATGTGCTGTACATACCACAAAACAACGACTTAAAACTGGATCTGTTAAAGGTATTCCTGCTAATAATGGTGCTGCTAATGCCGAAGAAATACCAGGAATCATCTCAAAATTACAACGTGCTTGTTTTAATGCTTCAATTTCTAGAATACAGCGACCAAAAATTAAAGGATCTCCCGATTTTAGTCTAATAACTTGTTTACCTTGTAAACAATATTCCACCAATAAACTGTTAATCTCTGTTTGAGATGTACTGGGTTTTCCTCCTCTTTTGCCCACATTGAATTTTAAACAATTATCAGGCACGATATTTAATAATTCCTCATCTACTAAAGCATCATAAATCAAAACTTCAGCTATTTCTAAGATACGGTATGCTTTCACTGTTAAATATTCAATATTTCCTGGACCAGCACCAACTAAATAAACTTTTCCTGGGTTTGTCATCATCTCAAAACTATCTTAAATCATGGTTGTAAATATACGCTGATAAATCAATTGTTGGGTTCGCAACCCAACCTACAATTAACCTTTATTTGTGATTTCTTGAAGTATTTGACGCACTTTTTGCGCTTGTTGCGGTTGTCTTTGCTTTTCAAATAATTCCAGGGATTTTTCTAAGTTAGTTATTGCTGCTTGTTTTTGATTTTCTAACATTAAAATATTTGCTAACCGCAGATAAGCATCAGGATTTTTTGGACTGCGATTAATCACTTCTGTAAACATTTCTCGTGCTTCTATTAATCTACCTTGTCTATTTAATAAATCTCCTAACATTAATCTGACTACATCATTACTTTGAGCGATTTTTATGATTTTTCTAAACTCTGTTTCTGCTGCTTCATAATCTTTATTTTGATAGAGATAAACTGCTTTTTTAAACCAGTTGGAGATCATCAAAGTTTTAATTCCTAAATAACCTAAAAACCCGATAATCAAAATAATCGTACTAGCAGCAATGATTTGAGAATTTGATAATGTATCCATAATTTTTACCTAGTTTTACACACCTAATATTAACCTAATAAACAAGCAATGGGAAATAAGATATATTCCAAAAAAAATAGTTTGCAAATTAGTTGATAAAATCCCCTAATTTCTCTTTTATCTTGGATATTTACCCCTGCACCATGCCACCATACAGAAATCAAGATAATCAGATGGGTAATAATTAAGAATAATGAATTAACTGCGGCTATTTTCAACCAACCAACTAAAATCATTCCCGTATAACAGATAATTAATATCCAAAGTGCTAAATAAAATGCCCTTTTGGGTCTTAGTTGAATCGTGAATGTCGTCATATTGTAAGTTTTATTTCCTGGTAAATCTGGTATATCTTTAAAAATGGCAATAGCAAAAGTGAACACCAAAATGAACACCGTTAAAAACCACACCGCAGCAGGAATACCCTGACTTTTTTGGAATACCCAACTAAAATGAGAAAATAGTCCTAAATTAATTATGGTTCCCCGCACTGAAAAAATACATAATGCCGCCCAAAAAGGATATCTTTTTAACCTGACGGGAGGTAAAGAATAAGCTGTACCAATTGCTAAACTAATTGCTACCATCCAAAATAAACTAGGTCCTGTTAACCAAGCTATTACTAAAGCTAAAATTCCCGTAATAATGACAATTAATTGCCCCTGTTCTTTAGTAAAATCTCCTGATGCTAAGGGTAAATCAGGCCGATTAATTTTGTCAATTTCAATATCTTCAACTTGATTTAAACCCACAATATAAATATTGCCACATAAACAAGCTATCCATGTTGCCAAAAGTTGATTAATATGAAAACCTGCAAATTTACTATCAGTTACTCCCAAACTTAAAAAATATAGACCCCACACACTCAAACTTGTACCAATAATAGTATCAGGACGAGAAAATCTCCAAAAAGTATTTAGCCAATTTCCCACAATTCGTGAATAATTCTGTTGATAAAACTGATTCATGACTATCCTTTTTTAATGTCTGAAAATACCAATTGTAATATCTAATTTCCCACTCCTAGAAAATAAATCTCCTTGAATTGTACTCTAACCTGCACACAATCGGCCAAAAAATCCTTGAAGTGTAAATGCAAAAAGTATAACAGCAGTATATCAATGGGTATTAGTTTGCTTTTTTAACTTGTTACTAGTGTAACAAATTTTCAATTAAATCAATGTCAAATTAATTTGATGTCATTTGACTGCATTATTTTATAATTTTAAGCTGATGTGTAGCTAAATTGTAAGCTAAATTGTATAAGTAAAAAAATCTAAAACTACACTAGTGTAAGCATCTTGCTTCCATTATCCAAATTAAAAGCAACACAACTCACCATCATCATAACCACCAAAGTAGGGACAATTCATGAATTATCCCTACGATAATTTTCGCTCCTATGTCTAATTATACAGGACTTACGCAACTGGCACATTGGTAGGGTAAGCTCACCAACCACGTCAGACAGTATAAATCATGTAAATAACCAAATTGTTCATATCTGACGCACCCGACAAAAAATTTTTTAGTCTGACAGTTGCGTAAGTCCTATGATAGATAAATTCAGCCCAATGATGGAAAAGCTACAGTAGAATTACTGACTTTTTCAGGGAATTATTTGATATGTATGAACTAAAAAATATCCACTGTACGGAATTTTGCTAAAATCTTGGAAAAATTTTCAAAAAAGGTATTCATAATATGACCATTTATGTTTTGATTAGATCAGACAAGAGTTAAAAACCCTAACTTATCCAAAAAGTTGGTAATCTCAAGTTTCCATAATTTCTCAATAATTTGTCAAGAATATATGACTGTTGCTAGGACAATTTGTTTAGGATTTATAGCGGTAATCACATTAGGAACTATCCTATTAATGATGCCATTTTCTACTACTAGTGGTAACTGGAATGATATTATTGTGGCACTATTTACTTCCACATCAGCAGTTTGTGTTACAGGTTTAGCAGTAGTTGATACTGGTACTCATTTTTCCTTTTTAGGGCAATTATTTATTGCCTTATTAGCGCAAATTGGTGGTTTAGGATATATGACAACCACCACATTTTTAATATTATTAATTGGCCGCAAATTTGACCTCAGAGAGAAAATAGCTATCCAGCAAGCATTAGATAGGCAAGGAATGAGTGATAGTGCCCAAATTATCCGTTCCATTATTGCCACAACCCTAATTTTTGAAATCACAGGTATATTTTTATTAATGATAGCATTTGTACCTGATCATGGTTGGCAAAAAGGAATGTGGTTAGCCATATTTCATAGTGTGAGTGCTTGGAATAATGCCGGGTTTAGTCTATTTCCAGATAACTTAATTGGTTATCAATCTTCCTGGATAGTCATAATGACAATTAGTGGCTTAATTATCTTTGGAGGTATTGGTTATCAAGTAATATTAGAAATGTATCTTTGGTTAAGAGATACAATCAAGAAAAGGAGAAATACTATCAGATTTTCCCTAGACTTTCAAGTAGCTACAAGTACAACAGCTTTACTCTTAATTATTGGCACAATTGCATTTTGGCTAATAGAACAGAGAAACCCAGAAACTTTTAGTAATTTTAGTTTTTCCACTCAATTTTTATTAGCTTGGTTTCAATCTGTAACTCCTAGAACCGCAGGTTTTAACAGTATTGATATTGGCAAAATGACAGATGCAGGATTATTTATTACCATTGCTTTAATGTTTATTGGTGCAAGTCCAGGAGGTACAGGAGGAGGAATTAAAACAACTACAGTGAGAGTTTTAAGTAGTTGTACTAGGGCAATTTTAAGAGGCAAAGAAGAGGTTTTACTATATGATCGCAAAATAGCAGTTTCCTTAGTCTTTAAAGCCATAGGAGTGGTCTTTGGTTCATTAATTACAGTGATTATAGCCACCATTTTTATTAGTCTCACAGACAGCAAATTTGAGTTTATTCAAATCCTATTTGAAGTAGTATCAGCCTTTGGTACGGTGGGACTTTCTACAGGTATTACGGGAAATCTTTCTACAGTTGCTAAGTTAATTATCATTCTGACAATGTATATAGGAAGAGTGGGAGTTTTACTATTAATGTCAGCAATATTAGGTGATCCTCGTCCCAGTAGAATTAGCTATCCTGAAGAAAACTTACTTGTGGGATAGTAGTCAGTAGCAGTAGGGGTCAGCTATCAGCTATTGATAGCTTTACTATCCAATTATCAATTATCAATTATCAATTTACTTATGAACCTTTCATCATTAAAATTTTTCCGCAGTTTACGCAAAGAAAATAAACAATTTGCAGTAATTGGTTTAGGTCGTTTTGGTCGTGCTGTTTGTGCTACATTACATAATTTAGGTTATCAAGTTTTAGCCACAGATGTGGATGAAAAAAGAGTTTCTGAGGCTTTAGCAGAACAAATTGTTCATCATGCTTTACAATTAGACTCCACCGAAGCAGTAGCATTAAACGAAGCAGGAATTTTTGAATTTGATACTGTTATTGTGGCTATTGGGAATTATATTCAGGAAAGTATTATTACTACTTTGAATTTAAAAGAAGCTGGAGTACCTCATATAGTTGCTAAGGCCTCCAGTGATGTGCATCGCAAATTACTTACAAAAGTCGGTGCAGATCATGTTGTATTTCCTGAATATGAAGCTGGTTGTGTGTTAGCTAGAACTTTAACCAAACCATCAATTTTAGAAAGATTTGATCTTGATCCTGAGAATAGTATTGTGGAAATAATTGTTCCTGATGAATTTCATGGTAAAACTATCGCTGAGTTACAATTACGCAATCGTTATGGTTTAAATATGTTAGCTGTCAGTCACGATGGTAAATTTACTATTAATCCTGAACCTAGTCAACGTTTAGAAAAAGGCTCTGCTATGGTGGTAATTGGTTGTAATAAAGACATTAATCGTTTACCAATTTAAGATCATTAAATGATTAGCTGTTGTGCATTTAATTTGTATAATTCTTGCAGGTAAGATGCCTGCACCACAAGAAATAACAATATCAGGATTATTGGATTTAGCTGCGTAACAGCTTATTATTAATTTGGCGTTGCATAAATGGGATGATTTAGCAACGCCACCAATTTAAGATCATTAAATGATATGGTGCGGAGTGGGGAAAAGTCAAAAAAAGTGCTATAATCACTTATGGCTTTTGCTTATGGCTTTACAAATATTCTCTCATGGGTTATAATTACCTATCTATTCTTGGCGACTATTAGAAAAATTATCAGTTTATATATGGCAATCAATAATATTCAACCTGCACAAATTACTAAAGTTCTTGCTAACTCCATTGCTGCCGAAATTGGTTTTGATATTGGCGATGCCATTGTTGCTATTAATGGTACAAAACCACGAGATTTAATAGACTATCAATTTTTATGTGCAGATGAATTTTTGGAATTAGAAGTATTAGACAGTAGTGGAAAAACCCATTATATAGAAATAGAAAAAGACGAAGATGAAGATTTGGGTTTAGAATTTTCTACAGCATTATTTGATGGTTTAATTCAATGTAATAACCGTTGTCCTTTTTGTTTTATTGATCAACAACCACCAGGAAAACGATCAAGTTTGTATTTGAAAGATGATGATTACAGATTAAGTTTTTTGTATGGTTCTTACATAACATTAACTAATTTGAGTGCTAAAGAATGGGAAAGAATTGAACAAATGAGGTTATCTCCTTTATATGTTTCTGTTCATGCAACGGTACCAGAAATTAGAATTAAACTATTAAAAAATAACCGTGCAGGAGAGATATTATCACAAATTAAATGGTTTCAAGAACGAAGATTACAAATTCATGCTCAAGTTGTAGTTTGTCCGGGAATAAATGATGATCAATATTTAGAAACTACCCTGAGAGAATTAACATCTTTTTATGATGATCAACTACCAACTGTCGCATCTGTAGCAGTTGTACCTGTGGGATTAACAAAATTCCGTCCTGTAGAAGATCAGTTAATACCAGTAACACGAGAAAAAGCTAAGGAAGTGATTTCTCAAGTGAAATTCTTGATTGGACAATTCAAACAAAAATATGGTTCTAGTGTGGTTTGGTTAGCAGATGAATGGTTTTTAATTGCTGGGGAAGAATTACCCAGTGAAGCAGAATATGAAGAATATCCACAAATTGATAATGGAGTGGGTTCAATTCGTTTATTTATCAAACAATTTACCGAAATTGCACAGGAATTATTACCAGCAAAAGTTCATCAAAAACGTAAATTTACTTGGGTAGTAGGTAATGCCGTAGAAACCGCTTTTCAACCTTTAGTACAACAGTTAAATAATGTGGTCAATTTAGAAGTGAAAATGGCCGCATTATCTAGTGACTATTGGGGACAAAAAATAAGTGTTACAGGTTTAATTACAGGACATGATTTATTATTACATTTATCTGGTCAAGATTTAGGAGATGGAATATTATTACCTAGTGTGATGTTGAAGTATGGAGAATTAGTATTTTTAGATGATTTGAAAGTTGAGGATGTAGCTAGAAAATTAAATACTCAAATATTCCCTGTAACTGGAGTTGAAGAACTGATTAATACTTGTGTGAATTTGTCAGGGTCATAAAGTCAGAAATACAGCATATTCCATCTACATGAGGTAGACTATGAACACAGCAAGATGTCTATTTAGGTAGCATCAGTCAGTGAAGCGTCAAGAATCACCGTGCCTTTAGGTCGGTGAGTATGTCAAAAGGTTTTCCGAGTTTTGCTAAAATTTCTTTAGAATTGTACGGTATTGCTCTGTCAACTAACTATCATCCAAATTAATTAAAATACAAACTATGTAATTTAATATAGACACTATTACATTTAAGAATAACTAAACTAGCTAGTGGATAGTATACCTGTGCGATAATTAATCTAGGAACGTTCTATGGAAGGTCTCTACAGGGGTTGTAGAAAACGCATATTTAATTATCACAAGATGTCTAGTATATTAGAGGATTGGAAAACAGAAAAAGAAGTTTTCAGACTGTTTTCTTTGCCCAAAGTGAGTTATTTTAGCAGAAAATGTTGTGAATCAAGTAGGTGTGAAATCATGGAATTAACCCTAGAAAATGTAGAAACTGTATTAGACGAAATGCGCCCTTATCTGATGTCCGATGGCGGTAATGTGGAAGTGGTGGAGTTGGACGGACCCATTGTCAAACTACGGTTACAAGGGGCTTGTGGTTCTTGTCCTAGTTCCACCATGACTTTGAGAATGGGTTTAGAACGTCGTTTAAAGGAAATGATTCCTGAAATTTCTGAAGTAGAACAAGTTGTTTAAGTGATTTAATCTTGCTTTAGGAATAAGATTATAGGTGATTGGTGATAGGTGATTGGTAAAATTCTTCCTAGTCTATCACCTATTACCTGTTAACTTCCACCTATTACTTTATTTTTTAACACCTTATGTCTTATCCTCTTTACGTTGCATTTATTTGGCATCAACATCAACCTTTATATAAGTGTCCTGAAAACGGTACTGTTAGCATTAGTCAACAATATCGTTTACCTTGGGTAAGATTACATGGTACTAAGGATTATTTGGATTTAGTTTTATTGTTATCAAAGTATCCTAAGCTGCATCAAACTGTAAATTTAGTACCCTCTTTAATTTTGCAGTTAGAAGATTATATTGCAGGTACGGCTTTAGATCCCTATTTAACTGCTAGTTTAACTCCTGTGGAAAAGTTAAAACAGGAACAAAAGGAGTTTATTGTTGACCATTTCTTTGACGCGAATCATCATACCTTGATTGATCCTCATCCTCGTTATGCTCAACTATATCATCAAAAACAGCAGCAAGGACGAGGTTGGTGTTTACAGAATTGGGACTTGTCAGATTATGGTGATTTACTAGCTTGGCATAATTTAGCATGGATTGATCCGTTGTTTTGGGATGATCCAGAAATTGCAATGTGGTTAGAAAAAGGTCGTAATTTTAGTTTAGGCGATCGCCAACGCATTTATTCCAAACAAAAAGAAATCCTCAGTCGCATTATTCCCCAACATCGGGAAATGCAACACAGAGGACAACTGGAAATTACTACCACACCATATACCCATCCCATTTTGCCACTATTAGCAGATAGTAACGCCGGACGAGTAGCAGTGCCGCAAATGACATTACCCCATCATCGCTTTCAATGGTCTGAAGATATTCCCCGACATTTGCGAAAGTCTTGGGATTTATATATAAATAAGTTTGGACAAGAACCAAAAGGTTTATGGCCATCAGAACAGTCTGTAAGTCCTGAAATATTACCTTATATTGCTAAACAAGGTTTTAAATGGATATGTTCTGATGAAGCTGTATTAGGATGGTCATTAAAACATTTCTTCCATCGAGATGGTGCGGGAAATCTAGAACAACCAGAATTATTATATCGTCCCTATCGTTTAGAAACTCCTGCGGGAGATTTATCCATAGTATTTCGTGATCACAGATTATCAGATTTAATCGGTTTTACCTACGGAGCAATGTCCACCAAAAATGCCGTGTCAAATTTAATTGGACATTTGCAAGCGATCGCCAAAATGCAAAATAATAGTTCTAGTAGTCAACCTTGGTTAGTCACAATTGCTTTAGATGGAGAAAACTGCTGGGAATTTTACCCCCAAGACGGTAAAGACTTCCTAGAAACACTCTATGAAACCTTGAGCAATACCCCCAACCTCCAACTAGTCACAGTTTCCGAATACCTGGAAAAATACCCTCCTCAAGCTACCATCCCCAGTCAACAACTCCATAGCGGATCCTGGGTAGACGGCAATTTTACCACATGGATCGGAGATCCAGCAAAAAACCGCGCCTGGGATTATTTAACCCAAGCAAGACAAGTATTAGCAAATCATCCCGAAGCTACGGAAGAAAATAACCCCGCAGCATGGGAAGCATTATACGCCGCAGAAGGATCAGATTGGTTTTGGTGGTTTGGAGAAGGACATACTTCTAATCAAGATGCAATGTTTGATAAACTATTTAGAGAACATCTCATAGGACTGTATCAAGCACTGAATGAACCGATACCACCATACTTATATAAACCAGTAGAAGCGCATATTGCTAAAACAGACAGACGACCAGAGGGTTTTATTCATCCAACTATAGACGGCTACGGTGACGAGCAAGACTGGGATAGAGCGGGAAGGATTGAAATTGGAGGTGCGCGAGGAACAATGCACAGTAGTGGCGTTATCCAGCGATTATGGTATGGAGTAGATCATCTGAATTTTTACTTACGAGTAGATATAAAAAATGGAGTGATCCCAGGAAAAGACTTACCCAGAGAATTAAATCTATTATGGTATTATCCAGATAGAACCATGATTAATAGTCCCATACCCTTAGCAGATGTTCCAGATATTGCACCAACGAATTATTTATACCATCATCACTTAGAAATTGACTTATTGACACAATGTGTACAATTTCGAGAAGCGGGAGATCATTATCAATGGTATCCTCGTGTAACTCGGGCTCAAGTAGCATTCAATAATTGTATAGAGATAGCAGTACCTTGGGCTGATTTGCAAGTACCGCCAGATTATCCGTTAAGATTAATTGTGGTATCATCTGAGGATGGGTGTTTTCAGAATTATTTACCGGAAAATGGGTTAATTCCCATTGATGTTCCTTAATATCCATATACCCGCCACTTGTAAAATTATGGTTGCTATTTGAGAATTTTAGGTGATTCTTTTTTAAGATTGCAAAATTAATTACTAGGGACAATTCATGAATTGTCCCTACAAGGGTTTAAGTTGAGCGATTCATAAGGAGTGCCATCTCTACGAGACTCGTCAGAAATACGCTATCACGCTTATCTTCCCAAACAGCGATCGCTTAGAAAACCGTACCTTCTTTGGTTTTCAAGCGCGTGGTGATACAGAACCGTGATCAGATAGAGATGTACTGGTAGTTCTGAAATCTCCCGTTATTTCAGGTAAATGAACCACATTTTGACTCTGGTTTCGCGCATCAGCGAAGCGAAGAACTTGCGTTAGATGCAAAGTTTCAAATTTTGAATTTCTTAATTTCATACCTGAGTTCAGCAATACCAGAATGAGAAGTCTTGAAACATAAGAGGATATATAAGCTGTTGTGCTTTTAACTTGAATAATTAATACAAGCAAGATGCTTGTGCTACTGTAACTTCAGGTTTTTTAATTATACAGTGAGTGCTGCACATTAGCTTAACAATCCTAAAAAGACTCAGATACCCAACTTCTTAAACAAGATGAATATCTCAATCATCTTATCTTTTATTCACACCACTTACCCGCAAAACATCACTCATCGTTGCACAATAATTAGGCAAATTAAACTTACTTGGATTCACCACATTAGCATAACTAAAATGACGATAATTCATACAAAATCTATCCCATTCCGCCATTTGAATCTTGAAAACTGCAATAATTAAATTTGCTAAACCCAAAGATAAAGGAATACGAAAATAGATTTTTTTACCTAAATATTCACAGACTTGGGCAATAGCATCATTAGCAGTTAATCGAGATTGTCCTAACACTAACCTCCGTTGTTCTTGACTTGCTAGAGGATGTTCTATTAAATGTTTAACTACAGTAGCAATATCTTTACCATGAATAAAATGAAAACTACCATCTGCTGCTAAAAATCTGATAATATTAATATATTTCGTGACTTCAGGAATACCAGAAGTTAAATGAGAGTAGGGTTTTTGCTGATCTCCTCCTAATACCAAAGTCGGAAAAACAGTAGTTATTTTCGGATAAATTGCCAATTGATCTAAAGTTTGCAAACATTTATATTTAGAACTAATATAATCTGTACCAATTTCTCCCGCTTCCGGTAATGGTTGATTTTCACTATCCAAAACACTCGCAGTAGAAAAATATATTACCTGTTCACATTTTTCAGGATTTAATAAATTCATTAAAACCTTAGTTTTCGTGACATTAACATTAAAAGTTTCCTCTCCTCCCCAAGCAGTAGCAGTTAATATAGCCACATCAATAGTTGATAATAAATCTGCAAATTGTTCAATAGTTTGCATATCTCCAGTTAAAACATGAACATCCTCACGTTTATGAATATCAACTTGTAATTTTTGCGGGTTTCTGACTAATAAATATACTTCATAATTAGGATCTGCAATTAACACTTCACTGATATAATGACCAATACAGCCACTTGCACCTGTTAATAAAACTCGTTTTTTAGTCATAAAGGTAAAAATTTTGGTTAAAATTAAGTCACTTTGGACAATAATATACCATAATGTCCTCATATCTGTGATCAATTAGGGATCTGACTCTGGTTATCCCCAAATCTTAAAAATCTCTAAAATTTGCCAAAAAACCATCCCTAAACCCGATAATTACTTACAAACTTAAACACAAACTTAACAGCAAAAATAGCATATTATGAACTTACAGAAAACCACCAAACCAGAGAACGCTTATCAATGGGAAAAAACATATACTAATCTGCCTGGACACATTAAAGGAGTTCCCAAAGGACAAGGGTTTAGTTTACAAAAGTTATTACTTTTTTTATTTACCACAATTAAAGGAATTTTAGGATTATTAACAGCGCAATTTTTGCATATATTTCCTTATTTATGGGATAAAATATCCCACAGAGAATTAATACTTACAGGTACAGCAGATTTAGGACTAAAAGCAATTTTTGCAGAATTTAATAACTGGAATAACTTTCAAGAGTTTCACGATTTTTTTCAACCTTGGACATTTTTCAAAGAACCAGATATTTCCTATGAATGGCAAGATGATATAGAATTTGGACGACAAAGATTAAATGGTTTAAATCCAATTTCTATCCGTAAATGTAAACTTGAAGACATTGATATTCAAGGTAAATTTCCCGTTACAGACGAAATTGTTAATCCAATACAAAAGAAAACTGTCAATCTGCAAACAGCTTTAGAAAACCAGTGTTTATATATTTTAGAATATCCTATTTTAGATGATATTCTCAACAGTGAAGTTGAAGATCAATTAGGTAGATATATTCAATCTCCCATTTGTTTACTATATTTAGATGAACAAAAAGATTTAATCCCTATTGCGATTCAAGTACAGTATGAAAGTGAAGATAGAACAACCAAAACTAATCGCATTATTACCCCAAAAACACGCCAAGAATGGTTAGCAGCTAAAATAGCAGTATCTAGTGCAGATGCAGCTTATCAAGGTATTATTTCCCATCTACTTTATACCCATTTAATTATTGAACCATTTGCAGTTAGTACTTATCGCAAATTATCACCAGATCACATTATTTATCAACTATTAACACCTCATTATTTTAATACTTTTGCTATTAATAATATGGCACGGAGTACATTTTTAGGTAGAGGTGGATTTTTTGATATAACTGGTTCTCTCGGTTATACAGGATCTAATAAATTACTTGATAGAGGTTATAACGGTTATGCTGATAAAATTCAACCATTACAATTCTATCAATTAGCATTACCCTATAGTTTAGCATCTCGTGATGTTTTAGATTTACCAAATTACTATTATCGTGATGATGCTTTATTACTTTGGAATGCTCTTAAAAAGTATATTACTGAAGTGATTAACATTAAATATAAAACTGATGATGATGTAATTCATGACAAACAAATCCAAAATTGGAAACAAGAAATTATTACCGTTGGTAACATTAAGGGGTTACTTCCACCAGAGAAAAATAATGAATTGAACACTATTCAAGACTTAATTGAAGTTGTTACAAATATCATTTTTACAGCCACAGCACAACACGCAGCAGTTAATTTTGGACAATATGATTATGCAGCATGGATACCAAATAATCCTTTTGCTCTTTATCAAACTTTTCAAGATAGTCCGACAAAAATTGATCCTATTCAACTATTACCAAATCGTTTCCAAAGTATCCAGCAAATTGTGTTAGTTAAGGTGCTAACTATGTCTCCTCCCCATTCTAGTGACTCGTTATTAACATTAGAAAATCCTTTTCGTGATGGGTTAGCAAGAACAGCATTTCAAAAATTACAAACTCAATTAGTGGATATTGAAGATCAAATTAATATTCGCAATAGTTCTATCAAGAAACCTTACACCTATTTATTACCTTCTCTTATTCCTCAAAGCATTGCAATATAGGTAATTGACTCCTGCGGATATCCGTAGTTGCGCTTCACCGCAAAAGAGCTAAAGCTCAACTACATTTTTTATTGTATCCGTAGTTGCATTTCAGCACCATTAGGAGCTAAAGCTCAACTACATTTTTTATTGTATCCGTAGTTGCATTTCAGCACCATTAGGAGCTAAAGCTTAACTACATTTTTTATTGTATCCGTAGTTGCATTTCAGCACCATTAGGAGCTAAAGCTCAACTACATTTTTTATTGTATCCCTAGTTACGCTTCAGCGCAAAAGAGCTAAAGCTCAACTACATTTTTTATTGTATTCGCAGTTACGCTTCAGCGCAAAAGAGCTAAAGCTCAACTACATTTTTTATTGTATTCGCAGTTACGCTTCAGCGCAAAAGAGCTAAAGCTCAACTACATTTTTTATTGTATCCGCAGTTGCGCTTCAGCGCAAAAGAGCTAAAGCTCAACTACATTTTTTATTGTATCCGCAGTTGCACTTCAGCACCATTAGGAGCTAAAGCTCAACTACATTTTTATTCAGTTTTTCGCTATAATATTAGCAAGTCTAGTTACAATTTCTCCAAGATATGAAAACAGAAATACCCACTTTACAACCAACTTCTAAAGAAATCCCAACTCTATATGATCAAGATTATTACCTATGGTTAAAAACTACTATTAATCAATTGCGTACTAGACAATTTACTGCTGTTGATTTAGATAATTTATTGGAAGAATTAGAAATTATGGGTAGAAGTGAAAAAAGGGCAATTGAAAGTTTATTAATTAAACTGCTTGAACATCTTTTAAAACTTCAATGTTGGGAAAGTGAAAGAGAAAGAAATCAAGGACATTGGCAAGGTGAAATTATAGAATTTCGGAGACAAATTAAAAGATATATTCAAGATAGTCCTAGTTTAAAACCTTATATTTTAGATATCTTTGATGAATGTTATCAAGATGCTAGAAAACAGGTTAGTTATCGCTCTCAATTACCCCTTGATATATTTCCTATTATCCCCATTGGTTCTTTAGAACAAATTCTTGATGAAAATTGGTTTCCTGTGGTTTGTTAGTAAAAGCTGTAGTTGCACTTCAGCGCATTTATTAGCTAAATTTCAACTACGATGAAAATTAGTTTCCTCAATTTTAATAGTGAATTGATTTTCAATAAAATCTTATATATAACCATTCCTATTCAAGTCAGTTACAAGCAGCAATAATTGAACGCAGATGGACGCATATAAACGCAGATAATTTTGTACTTCATTAGACTGGGAAACGCTATATTCTCTAATTCTTTTAAATCCTCAAATCCTAGATATCTTAATTCTGATATAGCGATATGCATTTGAATAATATACAGAATTTAGCTAAGAAATCATACAGGACTTTTAACTCTGTTCCCTGCCATAACCAAATTCTTAACTTATTACTATATAATGTTATAAAAGTTAACAAATCATTAATTAAGAGCAATAACAATGGGATTATTCGGATTTGGTAAAAAAGCAACAATG
Source organism: Anabaena sp. FACHB-1237 (assembly GCF_014696225.1). Taxonomy (GTDB): domain Bacteria; phylum Cyanobacteriota; class Cyanobacteriia; order Cyanobacteriales; family Nostocaceae; genus FACHB-1237. Next base: position 46,464 of record NZ_JACJPV010000012.1, read on the forward strand.
CCTACTCCTGAACAAGCATTACCAGGACGAGCTACAAAAATGCCTGTACCTGCCAAACACTATGTTAATAAAAACCCTCTACAACCACCTTTTAATGATGGTTTAGAAACTGCCATGTTTGGTTTAGGTTGTTTTTGGGGTGCAGAACGCAAATTTTGGCAACAAGAAGGAGTTTATACCACTGCTGTAGGTTATGCGGCTGGTTACACTCCTAATCCGACTTATCACGAAGTTTGTACTGGTTTAACAGGTCACAATGAGGTTGTATTAGTTGTATTTGATCCAAAAGTAATTAGTTATGCCCAACTTTTAAAAGTATTTTGGGAAAGTCATAACCCAACTCAAGGTATGCGTCAGGGTAATGATACGGGTACTCAATACCGTTCAGGTATTTATGTGTATTCTGATGTTCAAAAGCAGTTAGCAATAAGTTCTTTATCTGCTTATCAAGAGGCTTTAACTGCTGCTGGTTATGGAAAAATTACCACAGAAATTTTAGATGCCCCTGAATTTTACTATGCTGAAGATTATCATCAGCAATATTTAGCAAAAAACCCCGGTGGTTATTGTGGTTTAGGTGGTACTAATGTGGCTTGTCCTATTGGTGTGACAATTAGCTAATCATAGATATTGGGATAAACTTTGGTGCGTGATACTAGCGCTAACGCACCCTACTGGCTAGGATAATTTTCCAGAAGTTGAAAAAACTCTTAAGATTGAAGTAACAATTACGTTACAATGAATATTACGCTTCTATTAAATTGATTAGCTGATACCCAAATTAGGAGGATGATATATGGCGCTTGTACCTATGCGGCTACTTTTAGATCACGCTGCTGAACACGGTTACGGCATTCCCGCTTTTAATGTTAATAACTTAGAGCAGATTCAAGCAATCATGAAAGCTGCGGATGAAACTGATAGCCCGGTAATTTTACAGGCTTCTCGCGGTGCTCGTAATTATGCTGGGGAAAATTTCTTGCGCCACCTGATTTTGGCAGCAGTAGAAACATATCCTCATATTCCCATTGTCATGCACCAAGATCATGGTAATGCTCCTTCTACCTGCTATTCAGCGATTAAGAACAATTTCACTAGTGTGATGATGGATGGTTCTTTACAAGCTGATGCTAAAACTCCTGCAAGTTTTGAATATAATGTTGCAGTTACCAAAGAAGTTGTTAATGTAGCCCACTCTTTAGGTGTCAGCGTTGAAGGTGAATTAGGTTGTTTGGGTTCTTTAGAAACTGGTGCTGGTGAAGCTGAAGATGGTCACGGTTTTGAAGGTACTCTAGACCATTCTCAATTGTTAACTGATCCTGATGAAGCTGTTAGCTTTGTAGAAGCTACTCAAGTGGATGCTTTAGCTGTGGCTATCGGTACTAGTCATGGTGCTTATAAGTTTACTCGTAAGCCCACAGGCGAAATTTTGGCTATTAGCCGTATTGAAGAAATTCACCGCCGTTTACCTAATACTCACTTGGTAATGCACGGTTCTTCTTCTGTTCCTGAAGATTTAATTGCGTTAATTAACCAGTTTGGTGGTGCTATTCCTGAAACCTACGGTGTACCTGTGGAAGAAATCCAAAAAGGTATTAAGAGTGGTGTACGTAAGGTCAATATTGACACTGATAATCGTTTAGCTATTACTGCTGCTGTTCGTGAAGCGTTAGCTGCTAATCCCAAGGAGTTTGATCCTCGTCACTTCCTCAAGCCTTCTATTAAATATATGCAAAAGGTTTGTGCTGATCGTTATCAACAGTTTGGTACTGCTGGTAATGCAAGCAAGATTAAGCAAGTTTCTTTAGAAGATTTTGCTGCTAAGTATGCTAAGGGTGAATTGGTAATGAAGGCTGCTGCTAAGGTTTAATTTTCTCTATCTTTTTCAGCCATAAATTAGGGTGTAGCTAGACTGATAAATGTCTACTTAATGTAAAGCCCATAGTCCGACTGGGAATTAATTCCCAGTCTTATAGCAAAAGTCATCTTAAAAATGACTAAATAACCAGAATATTTTTTAAATTCTTGAGTTTACTTGAGTAAAGTTTAGTAACTGTAGAAATTTATTTCTGGGTGGATGTGGAAGTTAAACAAATAAACCATATTTGACACTAATGAGTTAGGCTATATCCCTACCAATATCAGCTGGGAGATGTTAGAGTTTCCCAGTTTTTTGTGTTTAGTTGTGCCCATAACTAAACACAATTGACCGTCTTTTGATTAGACATAGGGGTGAAAATTGGTATTGCTGAACTAAAGAAATCAAGTACAGGTAATCTCAATGGCAAGTTATTGGTTATGGTAGGATAAAGATGGTAATTTGTTAGTTTGGGTTTTATAACAAATTGCTAAAGAAAGAGTAGAAAAAAGAGAAATTCATAGCTTACTTAGTTTCTCAAGGAATTAATCCCAATAATTTAGCAAATAAGCTGTTGTGCTTTTAACTTGAATAATTAATACAAGCAAGATGCTTGTGCTACTGTAACTTTAGGTTTTTTAATTATACAGTGAGTGCTGCACATTAGCTTACCTAAGATGTAGCTATTCAGATGCCCTCACCGATTTCTGGAATAATTCAGGGATCTTCTTCACCTAAGTGTTATAATTAGTTTAGTTAATTTATTGATTATCTATTATGGTGCAATATACTCTTACAGCAAATCCAGAATTAATCATTACAGTTCCGGGGAAAGATTCTAGTAAAGCTCGTGATAAAGCTATGGATCAATTAATGGAGTTGATGGAAAGTGGTAAACTATCAACAGAATTAGAATCAGGTTTTAGTCCTCAAGAATTAATTGAGGTAAAAGAACCTGTAATAGATGTTAGTAGTAAAGAAGATGAGATTACTCAATCTGTACAAATTTTGAGTAACTTAGCAACTTTAAAATTAAAAGTACAAGAATCAAGAACTGAGGCTTTAGAAGTGCGTAAAGCTATTGATATATTATTTTCTGATCAGTGTGTAACTGAGGAAGAGATTACCCAACTAAAAGAAGGTTTTAAAGTTTTAAAAAATTTCGCTCAAGCTAATATACGTTATCAAGAAGCACGAGGAAAAGCTGAACAAGCTAGGGAAATTTTAGATCAAGCATTAAAAGGACAGTTGACAGTTGACAGTTGATAGTGGACAGTTGAGAGTTGACAGTGGACAGTTGATAGTTGACACTACTATCCCTAGATGGTCTATGTTCTGAATTTCTATTTCTTGAGGTTTTAATTTCACAACAGTTTCCTCTACTTGTCTATTGTGATTCTCTCATTTCTTGCTTTCTAAATAATGAATTTTTTAATCATCTTGAATTTTCTTTTTCTTTCGGCATCTTTAGGAAACTTTACTTTCTCACATCACTCTCCTTTTAATGCTACTTCTTCTCATTAAGACTCTTTCTATTTAATTTATTTTTAGTTTTTATGTACTACTTCTTCGGCTTTTTTGATCTGTGCCAGTTCAGGGTGCGGAATGTGGGTTATATAACTCTGCTTATACGATTAAAATAGTTCTTGCTTATAAAACTGATGTCAACAGATTTTTACCATCATGTCAATACCTAAACCTAAAAAAAATTCAGCAACTTTCGCACCAGTATGTTAATATTTAGCTAAAAGACGTATATGTATAAATTAACTGTTGCATAAACTTTTAATTTATATTTCTCAATAGAGAAAAATCTTGTAATGGGGTATCTTGCCCATGATAATGATAATTATCTCCTTATATCATCATGATAATTACATAAGTTAGCGATAATTATAGAACTTAAAATGTCTCATAATTTATTTTCCATTATTTCCCAAGGCTAATTAACACAAAAAATCGGTTTCATTAGGATAGACAAGATGACTGAAAATAATGATATTTTGCTGTTAAATGCAGCAAAGGCTGGTAATATCCAGCAATTATCTCAAATATTGGCTACTGGTGTGAAAGTAGATGCTTGTGATACACATGGTACAACAGCGTTAATGTTTGCAGCTAACTTAGGTTATACAGAAGTTGTGCGATCGCTCGTTCACGCAGGTGCTAATATTAATTTAAAAAGGAGAACTTATAGTTTAACAGCTTTAATGCTTGCAGCTACAGCTAATCAAAAAGACATAGTAAAACTATTAATTGCTCAAGGAGCAGATATTAATGCTATGAATGAAGATGGTAGTACAGCATTAATGGCAGCAGTTGTGAAAGGGCATATTGAGATAGTAAATATTTTATTAGCGGCTGGTGCGGATGTAGAAATTGCTGATCATGACGAGGACACAGCCTTAAAATTAGCAATTAAGCATCAACAAACAGAAATAGTCAAAGCACTATTAGAAAATCATGATATAGTGAATCAGCAAAATCAAGAAGGTGAAACAGCCTTAATGATAGCAGCCGATTTAGGATATACAGAAATCGTGCAAATATTGATATCATTAGGGGCAGATGTCAACCTAAAAAACAGCGATGGAGAAACAGCATTATTAGCAGCAGTAGCCACAGGAAACACAGACATAGTAATTAATTTATTAGATGCAGGTGCAGAAATAAATCATCAAGATCAAGATGGAGAAACAGCATTACACATTGCAGTAGTAGAAGAATACATTGATGTAGTGACAATCTTATTACAAAGAGGTGCAAACTGTGAAATCAGAAATAACTTAGGAGATACACCATTATTAATAGCAGCATTTCAAGGATATGCAAATGTTGTAGTCATATTAATTAAAGCAGGGGCAAATATAGAAGAGAAAAATTTGGGAGAAGTACCATTAACATTAGCCATATCCCAAGGACATCAAGACACAGTAAAAGTATTATTAGATCATGGTGCTAATATGAACAAGTTAGCAGATGATGGAGCAACACCATTAATTAAATCACTCACAGGTAATCATCCAGAAATATTCAAAATGTTATTAACCAAAGGAGTGGATGTCAACTATCCAGATTATAATGGTGCAACACCATTAATGTGGGCAGTTTCCCAAGGATTTGCTCAGGCTGTAGTTACCTTATTACAAGCCGGAGCGAATGTAAACGCCAAAAATCGTGGTGGTTATACAGCCTTAATGATTGCAGAATTGCACAATTATCGAGGTATTGCCAATATTTTACGACAAGCTGGATCTATTGATTAGCTATCAACCGTCAGTCGTCAGTAGAGGTTTAGCAGTGCTCATTGGTGTTAACTTAAGGTACAACCCATAGCCTGACTGGGAATAAATTCCTATGTCTAATAGCAAAATTCATAAACAAGATGACTAAATAACCAGAACATTTTTTAAATTGTTTAGTTTACTTTAGTAAACTTTAGTGATTAGCCTGGAATTTCCAGGCGCGAGTGTCAGCCAAACAAATAAGCCATCCATAGCTTAAATTGACACCAATAAACACTACTAAACCCGAAACACCCCACACTCCCTTATTCCCCACTCCCTACTCCCATGCTTTGTGATTATCTAGTACAAATACTGACAGCCCGCGTTTATGATGTAGCCCAAGAAACACCATTAGAATACGCTCCCAATCTCTCTAACCGCATCAATAATAAGCTGTTTCTCAAACGAGAAGATATGCAATCTGTGTTTTCCTTTAAACTAAGAGGTGCATATAATAAAATGGCTAACCTACCCGCAGATTTACTTAATCAAGGTGTAATTGCTGCTTCTGCTGGAAATCATGCTCAAGGTGTCGCTTTAGCTGCTAGTTGCTTAGGCACAAAAGCAATTATTGTTATGCCTACAACCACTCCTTTAGTCAAAATAAATGCCGTTAAAGCACGAAGCGGAGAAGTAGTTTTATACGGTAATACTTATGATGATGCTTATACCCATGCGCGTCAACTAGAAGCAGAAAAAGGGTTAACCTTTATTCATCCCTTTGATGATCCTGATGTCATAGCCGGACAGGGTACTATAGGTATGGAAATATTACGCCAATATCAACAACCTATTCATGCTATATTCGTGGCTATTGGAGGAGGTGGACTAATCGCGGGTATTGCAGCCTATGTAAAAAGGTTACGCCCTGAGATTAAAATTATCGGGGTTGAACCTGTAGATGCTAACGCCATGTACCAATCCTTAAAAGCAGGCAGAAGAATACGACTATCTCAAGTAGGTTTATTTGCTGATGGTGTAGCGGTTAGAGAAGTAGGTGAAGAAACTTTTCGCCTGTGTCAGCAATATGTAGATGACATTATTTTAGTAGATACCGATGCTACTTGTGCTGCAATTAAAGATGTTTTTGAAGATACTCGTTCTATTTTAGAGCCTGCGGGAGCATTAGCGATCGCTGGCGCAAAACTTTATGCCCAAAGAGAACAAATCACAAATCAAACCTTAATAGCTGTAGCCTGTGGCGCAAATATGAACTTTGATAGATTACGATTTGTAGCAGAAAGAGCAGAATTTGGAGAATGTCGAGAAGCGATATTTGCTGTAACTATTCCTGAAGAAAGAGGAAGTTTAAGAAAATTTTGCGAATGTATTGGTAAACGTAACCTCACAGAATTTAACTATCGCATAGCGGATGAAAAAGAAGCTCATATTTTCGTAGGAGTACAAATAGAAAATCGTGCTGATGCGGCTAAAATGGTGGATAAATTTCAATCTCAAGGTTTAAAAACCCTAGACTTAAGCGATGATGAATTAACAAAACTTCATCTGAGACATACAGTAGGAGGACATTCACTTTTAGCCCACAATGAACTATTATATAGATTTGAATTTCCTGAACGTCCGGGTGCTTTAATGCAGTTTGTAACTTCCATGTCTCCTGATTGGAATATTAGTTTATTTCATTATCGCAATAATGGTTCTGATTATGGCAGAATCGTAGTGGGAATACAAGTTCCACCTCATGAAATGCAAGAATGGCAATCATTTCTGCACTCTTTAGGTTATCAATATTGGGATGAAAGTAATAACCCTGCCTATAAACTGTTTTTAGGATGAACTAATAGTTTATCTCACGCAGAGGCGCAAAGTTACAGAGAGTAAGAGTTACGGAGAGTAAGAGTTTCAGAGGTGAGATTTTTTGCTTTAATATGTCAATTCATCAAGATAATTATATGCGGTTTCTAGTTTTTCCTCGGTTATCACAGTTGTTAGTTGCTGTTATTTTCACAGGTTTAATGTTTTTTATTCCTGTAAATAACAGTTATGCTATACAAAGTTTGGCACCTTGTCCCGTTTCTCCTAATTGTGCTGTTAGTCAAAATCCAGATCCGGATCATGCTATTGATCCTATAATTTATCATGTTGATCAAAAAACCGCTAAAGACACTTTATTAAAGGTTCTTTCTGTTGTTCCCCGTACTGAAGTAATAGAGCAAGCTGATAATTATATTCATGCTATTTCTAAAAGTCGCATTTTTAAGTTTGTAGATGATGTGGAATTTTATTTTCCTGCTAATGAGTCAGTGATTCATATTCGCTCTGCTTCTCGTGTAGGAGAGTCTGATTTTGGTGTTAACCGCAGACGTTTAGAACAAATCCGTCTCGCTTTGCAGGATTTGAAAATCTAAGGTAGAAATCTAAGTTAGGATAGCTATGAACTCTGTAAAATCGGCAAATTATTGGTTAATGAAATCAGAACCAGATGTTTATAGTATTCTTGATTTACAACGAGAACATGATACTATTTGGGATGGTGTGCGAAATTATCAAGCTCGTAATTTCTTGAGACAAATGAAATTAGGAGATTTAGCTTTTTTCTATCATTCTAATAGTACACCTCCGGGAATTGTGGGATTAATGAAGATAGTTAAAACTGATGTGGTTGATCTTACACAATTTGAACCTACTAGTAAATATTATGATCCTAAATCCACTTCTGATTCTCCTAGATGGCACACTGTGACTGTGCAGTTTGTGGAGGCTTTTCCTGAGATTATTTCTTTAGCTACTCTCAAAGAACAATTTACTGCTGATGATTTACTTTTAGTCAGGCCAGGAAATCGTTTATCTGTGATGCCTATCTGTGTGGATGTAGCTAATAGAATATTAGTTTATCGCTGATTATTACTGAAATATTTTTTGGATAAATAACTTAGAATTGATATCTTGACCAAAAATCTGGGATACAACCTATCTTCCGCACCCTCAACTGTCACAATCGGTTTTTACCGTTTTTTATGATAACATGAGGTTGTATTGTATACTAATTCTCAAAAAATTAACGGAGGTAGGATGGCAGCAAGGCATAATTTATATCCAAAAATCAAGAGAAAATTAAGTGATAATACCATGTGACACCCCAGGGTGCGGAATGTGGGATCAAAAATTTAGGGGTTTAGTCTTGCTAAACCCTGATTAACTTATCTAGGTCTGCCCAAAGTAGTGATGTATAATACTGCTTCATCAATGGGAATACCTAAAACTTCATTAACTTGATCATCAAAGAAACCTCCAATACCACTAACACCTAAATTCATCCGAATAGCGGCCAAATTCAGTCTTTGACCGAGAATGCCAGCATCTAAATGTAAATAACGATATACGCGATCGCCATATTTCGCAATGGCAGTTTTTAAATCTGCCGTATGAAATAATACCACAGCCGCATCTCGGCCTAATTCTTGTCCCAAACAGAGAAAATGCAATTCTCGACGGAAATTTTTAAAGCGAATTTGCCGTAATTCTTGAGCATTTGGGGCATAATAATAACAACCGGAATCTAAACCCTCTACTCCAGAAACAGCAATAAAAGTTTCAATTAAATTCAAGTCCAGATAGTCAGGATGAGGATCTAAATTTTGATCAATATAATTTTGGGGTTGATAAGTAAAATCTAATAAGGCTTTAAGTTCGGCAAAAGTTAAATTTTCTCCACTATAAGCCCTAGTAGAACGTCGTTTATAAATGGTATTTGATAATTCTGATAAATTTTCTCCCCAATTAATTGGTTTAGTTTTTGTAGATATTTTATCACAAAAGGGGAAGTTATATTTATCGCTTAAACCAACAGTTGGTTCTACTTGTAATAAATTCCAATTTACATTGGTAGTCGGAGCAATTTGGGTATTTTTATGAAAATATTTTAATAATTGGCCATCAGGAATAAAGGGATAAGTAGTTTCTGTAGTGGAGGGTAAAGCAGCAGGTTTAAGAGGTAGATTTTGTCGCACATCTAATAAATCAGCTAAAGTAATTATGGCTGTTGCTCCTTCATTTTCTGGATCAATATACAATAAATCATTAATAGCTTCATCTACAAAACCAGCAATTAAATGGGAACGATAATCACTAATATTAGCTGCTAATTGAATATTGCCTAAAAGATGACCAGTATCTAATAGAATACGCCGATAAGCGCGGTCTTCATAACGCCAAGCAGAACGGTAAAAAATGCCAGTTGTAATAATAGCTAATTGGGTATTTTCTAGGGAAGGATGCCAAAAAGTAGCAGCTTGTAATGAAGGCCAAACATCACTTTCCCAATAGTACACTAAAGAATGAGTGCGACATTGATAATTATATAATCCCGGTGGTAATAACGGCGTACCACGAGACACTATATACAATTCTGCTGGGTATAAACCCCCAGCACTAGGGGCAGAACGTAGGTAAACTGCGCTACCCATAGATGGCATTCTTGCGGTTAAGCCGTAACTGTGAAATAATAATTGAGATAGTCTTGACCACCATTGAGACTGGGGGTTATTTTTGATCGTGGCTGATGGTTGTTCTAAATATGGTTTTAGATCAATATTAGTACCGATTTTATACTCTTTAAAGGGTACAGGTTGTTTAGCCCAGTCTATTTGATGAGTTTTAGTGGCTAGGGTTTGGGGATCGTATTTAGTGCGATCGTGATAATGTTGGGCTATAGATTGATGTAGTTCTGGCATAATATTTGTTTGATCCTAAAGTTAGTGATATTTTTGATCTTGACATTGTTGAGATATATTATTTCGTGTTGATCGGTACAATCTGAAAAATTCAACTAGAAAATTTAACTTGAAAATTTAACATTAAAAATTGTTGAATTTGGACGATGTTCTTGTACAAATTGGTTGTGAAACTATTTTCTCCTAACTAACTGCAATTATGAATGTACGTAATACTCTATCTACTAGTGATGTAAACATTTCTTACCTAGAATGGAATATAGGTCAAGAACCATTACTACTATTACATGGTATGGGTGATCATGCCTTAGTATGGTCAAGTCTAGGAGATTACTTAGCATCTAATTATCACATAGTTGCACCAGATATGCGTGGCCATGGTGAAAGTAGTAAACCCATGAAAGATTATAGTTTTGCCAGCGCGATCGCTGACCTAGAATCTCTCATGGATCATTTACAATGGGATAATGCCCATATAGTCAGTCACTCATGGACTGGAAAACTCGCTGCAATTTGGGCTAGAGAAAATCCATCACGTTTAAAAAGTATTACACTTGTAGATCCCATTTTCATCTGGAAAATGCCCAGCTTGTTGAAAATCACTTTTCCGCTTTTATATAAAGTATTGCCCTCTCTTAAAATTATGGGACCATTTAGTAGTTATGAAGAAGCAGAAAGCAAGATTAAACGACTCAGTCACTATCAAACCTGGACAAATTTACAACAACAGGTTTTTCAAGGAGGAATAGAACAAAAACCCGATGGAACTTGGGGTAGTAAATTTACCATTGCTGCCCGTGATGGTATTTTTGATGAGGTGTTAGACGTAGCAGGTTTTATTCATCCTGTGGAGATACCCGCTTTATTGATACAACCAGAAAAAGGAGTAAACCGTCAAAATTGGCAAATTCAGCCTTATAAAACCAACTTAAAGAATCTTACCATCAAAAAAGTTCCTGGCAACCATTGGCCATTCTTAACCAACCCTACAGAATTTAATCAAACCGTTGCTAATTTTCTCAAAATGACAATAGAGAACTTACACAAATATTAACATATAACCTCGTGCATCTGCGTTTGTATGCGTTGAATAATTACCTTCAAGATTTAGAATTATCAATTATTTATGAGTCTTTTATGAGTCTTTGTATTAACCCCAACTGTTCTCAACCTAACCATCCTGATAATGATGAAAACCGTTTTTGTCAAAGTTGTGGTTCAGAACTAGAATTAATAAAACGTTATCGAGTCTTGCGGTTATTAAGCGATAAAACAGGATTTGGTAATGTATATGAAGCCTATCAACAGGATCAACCAAAAATATTAAAAGTTCTCAAAGAAGAATTAAATAATAATAGTAAAGCCCTATCATTATTTCAACAAGAAGCTAATGTTTTAGAACAATTAAATCATCCTGGTATTCCCCAAACAGAAGGTTATTTTTCCTATCAAACCAGAGAGGGTTTAACCTTGCATTGTATGGTAATGGAAAAAATCGAAGGACCAAATTTAGAACAGTGGTTAAAACAACAACAAAACCGTCCTATTTCTCAAGCACAAGCAATAGCTTGGTTAAAACAGTTGGCAGAAATATTATTATTAGTTCATAACCAGCAATATCTCCATCGAGACATTAAACCATCTAATATTATGATTCGTCCCGATGGACAATTAGTATTAATTGATTTTGGTACAGCGCGAGAAGTTACTAAAACTTATATTGCTAATAGTGGAGGAATGACAGCTATTTCTTCCTCTGGTTATAGTCCTAGAGAACAAATGAATGGTCAAGCATTACCCGCATCAGATTTTTTTGCATTAGGACGCACCTTTGTATTTTTATTAACGGGATGTCAACCTGTACAATTGTATGATGCACATTTGGATAATTTACAATGGCGACATTTAGCTAATCATGTATCAGAATCATTATTAGATTTCATTGATTGGTTAATGAATAATAATATCAGCGATCGCCCCCAAAATGCTAGAGAAATATTAAATGATTTAGCAAATTTAGAAAATGGCAACATAGGCAATATTAACATTAATCCTACCACTAATACACAAGTAATTAGTCCAGTAAATCACCCAAATACAACTACAAATTCCACATTAAAACCACCAGAACAAGAACCGGAAAAATTACCCATCTTATCATGGTTTGCGGCTTTAATAGTATCCTTAATTATCCTATGGTGGATAGCATTATCTACCAAAAATACTCAATTTGCGGTATTACCTCCTGACTATGGCCAAGCACCAGAAAAAAAAGGTAAAACTGGCAAAATTGATTATTTTACCTATCAACCAGGTAAAGATAGTCAAGGAAAAGTTGCTGAGTTTAATATTGCAGTTTTATCAGTAGAATATAAATGGCAATTAGGGAGTACCTATCAAATTAATTATAATGGTCAAACCATAACTCTTGATTCTTTAAAATCCAATTTAGAACAAGAAGGGATTCAGAAAATTATGGAAAATCCCGATGAAATTATTTCTGTAGGAACAGCTTCTTGTGAAGGAGATATTAATGCTGAACAAAATCGTGCTTTAGAACGTTCTAAGCAAATTCAACTATTAGCAAAAAAGATATTTAGTCAAACAAATAGTATTCGGGGATATCGCTTATTAAATTTAGGACAATTTCAAAGAAAAGACTGTCAAGCAAGTCAGGATCTCACAGCATATCAACGGAGTATTATTATTATTGGAGTTAAAAAACAAGATGAAGGTATAATATTAGATGAAGCATTAAGAGATAGATTAGAAAGAAAACCTTTTGCTGATTTCAAATTACAAGATTATTCTTTAGGTTCAAGTAGTAAATTTAAGACAATACCAAACAATTTATAGAATCATCGTTAGACAAAGATCCCCAACTTCTTAAAGAAGTTGAGGATCTTACTCCCACGATAAAAATCACCCACATTAAAAGTATAAAGGATATGCTTGGTGTTTCCATACAGGTTATTTATTGATAACATGATTTACTAATTATATCATACAGCACATTCCATCTACATGAGGTACACTAGGAACAGGCAAAATGCCTGTGTTACAAAGGTTTTATCATTAATATCTGTACCTCAGAATAACGGAAAGTGCTGTAATGTTGTAAAGATGGAAAAGACTGTAAAGAATATCATAGGAAAATTTTTATCGGTAGCTTAGTGTTGTTATTAAAATTTAAAGATTTACATAATTACAAAAATAATGTATAATCCTGTGATTTACATCAATTAAATTATAGATATATATATCCTTATGGCTAAAAATAGGAGTTCTAAATCATGGCAATTAGCAGAAAAGATAATTTTTGCAGCATTACAAATTCTCAAAGAAAATGAAGGACAATTACAAGGTAAACAAGTAATTGAAGAAGTGGAGAAAAGAGTAGATTTGGATGATTGGGCAAAAGCTAGATATGAAAAATCTGGTTATATTCGTTGGAGAAGTGTTTTACATTTTTATACTATAGATTGTATTAAAGCTGGTTTTTTATTAAAAAATAAAGGTATTTGGTATTTAACTCCAGAAGGAGAAAAGGCTTTAGATTTAGGAGAATCTCAACTGTTAAAAGATGCCACTCAAGCCTTTAAACAGTGGAAAGCAGAAAAAGAAAATAGTACAATTTTAGCCCATGATTCAGAAATTAACCATGAATTAGAAGTAGATAATGATGTTGATAACGTCAGTGAAGTAACTATTAGTGAATATGAAGAAATTGCAGTGGAAGGATTAAAAAAATTTGTGAGAAATTTGAATGCTTATGAATTTCAGGATTTAGTCGCAGCTTTATTAAGAGGAATGGGTTATTATACACCTTTTATTGCACCAAAAGGAAAAGATGGTGGTTTAGATGTCATTGCATATCAGGACCCTTTAGGAACAGTATCACCTAGAATTAAAGTACAAATTAAACATCGAGAATCACCTGCTTCTGTGGATGAAATTCGACAATTAAGAGGAGTGTTACAAAAAGATGGCGATGTGGGAATTTTTGTTTCTACTGGAGGTTTTACTAGTGATGCTAAAAATGAAACTCGCAGTTCTCATACTCATATTGAATTAATAGATTTTGGTAGATTTATTAGTTTATGGCAGCAATTTTATGAAAAATTACCAGATGAAGATAAGAAAAGATTACCTCTGACTCCTATTTATTTTTTAGGAATATGAAAAATTTTGTTACAGCAGTTTGCGTTATTATGAGGTACAGATATTAATGATAAAACCCTTGTAAAACGGGCTTCTTGCCTGTTCCTAGTGTAACTCATGTAGATGGAATGTGCTGTATTTTTACTATTTCCTGAAAATGTTGGGTTTGGGTTTTTGAACCCAATCTACTTTATTCTATAACAAATCCTCGACTTAACAGAATAAGCCGAGGATATTTTCAATTATATTTAAACCCGATTAACTTAACCTAAAGAAACGGTTAAACTTCCAGGTTTCGCTAAATTACCTGTTAACACCACACCACGCTGATTAGCATGAAGATGACGCAAAATTTTATAAATTGCTTCTACTTCTGCCGATGCACCTGCTTTTTCAGCAACTTCAGCAAGAGAAAGTGGTTTTTTCTCACTTTGCAGTACCTTCATTACTTTCTGTTGCAAATCAAGAATTACAGCCGCAGCTTTCTTACCAGCTTCTACTCCTGGTTGATGATAAGCATTGACATTTACCAAACTCGCATATAGTCCTACTGCACGCTCATACAATGCAACTAACGCCCCAACGGTGCGGGGATTAACTTGAGGAATGGTAACAGTAATAGAATCACGATTATTTTCGTACAATGCTTGACGAGTTCCTAACAAGAAACCACAAAGATAGTCACCAGATGTTACTCCTGGATCAATTTCTGGTGATGTTCCGCTACGATCTTCTAATACTTCTATCAATGTGGCAAAGAAGTTGGGTACTCCTTCCCGCAATTGTTGTACGTAGGCGTGTTGATCCGTAGAACCTTTGTTACCATAAACCGCAATACCTTGATACACGGTTTTACCATCTAGGTCTTTTTCTTTACCTAAAGATTCCATCACCAATTGTTGCAGGTAACGGCTAAATAATAATAGGCTGTCTTTGTAGGGTAACACCACCATGTCTTTTTCGCCTTTACCGTTGCCTGAATAGTACCAGGATAGGGCTAAAAGTGCGGCGGGGTTATTTTTGAGGTTAGAAGTGCGAGTAGCGTCATCCATCTCTTTTGCCCCGGCTAACATGGCGCGAATATCAATCCCTTGTAATGCGGCGGGTACTAAACCTACGGCGGACATTTCCGAAGTGCGGCCTCCTACCCAGTCATACATCGGGAAGGAGGCTAACCAATTTTCAGCTTTAACTACTTTATCTAGGTTGCTGCCTTCGCTAGTAATGGCTACTGCATATTTAGCAAAGTCCAGATTTTTGGCTGCATAGGCTTTTTTCACCTCGATCATGCCGTTGCGCGGTTCAGGTGTGCCACCAGATTTAGAAATGACTAATACTAGTGTGGTGGCTAGTTTATGACCAATGTGGGCTAATACCCGATCTATTCCTGTGGGATCGGTGTTGTCAATAAAGTGAATGTTCAGGGGTGGAGAGTCGGGAGAAAGGGCTTCTGCAACGAATTGGGGACCTAAGGCTGAACCACCAATACCGATGGAAATAATGTCTGTGAAGCGGCTTTCTTTGGGGGGATGGATCGCGCCTGTGTGTATTTGATCGGCGAAGGCTTCGATCGCTTCTAAGGTTTGGACTATTTGTTGTGTGAGTTCGGAGGAAGGGGCGAGATCGGGGTTCCGTAGCCAATAATGTCCAACCATGCGGTTTTCATCAGGGTTGGCGATCGCTCCCTTTTCTAATGCCGCCATATCTTGAAATGCTTTGTCAAACTTGGGTTGTAATGATTTGACGAAAGCATCATCGAACCGCATCCGACTAACATCCAGATACAATTCTAATCCTGGGTGGTAATATAACCAATCTTGATATCTTTGCCAAAGTACCTTAGCATCCATTATGAAAATCTCAAATAATTGTTGGTAACAACCAGTTTAATGTATGGTTATGGCCATCCCTGCTTTGTATTATACAGTTTACAATTGCGATTATTGCAGGGAGCACTTTGTGAAATCAAAAGTCAGAAGTTAAAAGTCAAAATTCTTACTCCTGACTCCTGTACGGGGAAACAGCCGTTCGCCCTGACTTCTATCTTACCAATTCCTTAATTCATAATCTCTCCAGTCTAAAACTCCATCTTTATTCACATCTCCATGCGTCCCATCTTGTTTACTTAAATGTTCTATTTCATGGGCTGGACCACGAACTTTTTTTAAAACTCCCATCTGATATTTAATACATTTTCTTTCTGCTTCAAAACCTCCCCATAAATCATAGGGTACTTTCATCCCACGAGGTTTATATTGACGTAAATAATATTGATATAAATATGAATGGTAGGCATCATGGGCAATAATACTAGCAGTCCAGGTTTTTGATACCATACTTACAGCAGATAATTCAAATGTAGGCGGGTTAACATAAGCTACCATACCACTTTTTTCTGCCTGTTTAATTCTGCCTACATATTGCCGAATGAATCTCAAATCTTTGGGTGCATAAAGTTGTAGTAATTGTAAAGCAGCAGTGGTTTTTTGAATAAATTCCTGATTTCCTACAATTTCTGGAAATAATGCGGTTTTTCTAATAGTTTGGATTTGATTGGGCTTAGGTTGGGCTAATATGGGAATGTTACAAAAAATGCAAGTTGTAGATAACAAAACTGCCGCTAATGTGGTTAATTTCGATAATTTATGTTTAATCTTCATGATAATTTTGTCTTTTGTTTATCACAACATTTATCAACAGGGTTTAGTCATGCTAAACCCCCTACAGTTTTACCCGTGAATTGTCAATTATTAATTCCTATTTTCCCATATTACGTTTCATATTTTCTAATTCGTCTTCTGTTTCCCAACGGCGAAATTTAGCGTCTAAGTCATCAAAGTTAGAATTACTAGAACTATCCCACCATTTATCAGTATATAACTTTTGTTGTTCTTGGTTTTGGGTTTTCATCTTTTGTAATTCTAGTGCTTTGTTTTGCACTTCTTGACGACGTTGTTGGATTTTTTTTAACAGTTCTTTAGATTGGTTAATGCGTTCTTGTAAACCTTGCATTCTTCCCCATTTTTCATTACCTTCTTGTAATAATGATGCTTCTTTTTGTTGTGCGGGAATAGCTAAGTCTTCTCTTCCTGCGGCTTTAGCTTTTTGAATACGAATATGCCATTTTTGAATTTCTTGGGCTGTAGTGAGAATATCATCTTGCGATCGCCTTTCTTGCATTTGCAATTCCGCAATCAGTTTTAATGTATCTTCTTCCTGTTTTCGTAATTGGTCCGAGAGTGCTTCTAATTCTAAATGGGGGTTATTTTTTAAGAATTCTTCTAACCTATTTTCTAAAAACTTACTTAAATCATCAAATAAACTCACTGTTTTTGCTCCTGGTTTTCAACTTTGATAAGATTTTGCTTAATCTGTAACGATTATATCAGCTATTATACATATAATTTCCAAGATTCCCGACTTCTTTAAGAAGTCTGGGATCTGAGTTCTATAATGGTGTTACCCAATATTTAATTCCCTGGACAAATTTTTTCTTTAACCCAAATTGTGGTAATTGCTCTTCATTCCAACCTAAATAAGTCCAATGGGGTAAATCTGTAACTACTGTTTGATACCAACCATTTTCATTTAAGGCCTGTCTTTGTTTTTCTGTGGATACTTGTAAATCAATTGCTAATCCCCAAATATGTTGAGATGATCCCGGAGGTGCTACTAAACTTAATATTTTTGTCTCTCTACCTTGTTTAACTAAATCTAAAGTTTGACTATTAGCATATTTTTGCCAAAATCTTACAGTTGTAGCAAAATCACGAGTACAATCTCCAGCATATCCCGATTTTAAAGGAATATTTACTAATAGTTTTGCCTGATTTAATGCTGCTGCTGCTGGTTTTTGTAAGTAACATTCTGCTGTACCATTTACTAAACTCATGGGTATGGTACTTTGCCAATATTGCGTTTCGGGTTCACCACTAAAAATCACTTTTTCTGGTAAGATAACTCCTAGTTGTTGATTAATAAATACTGCACCATAATTTTTTAATAAAATATATTCAAAAGTTCCATTTATAGGCACAGTTAATATTGTTTTACTAATTGTTTCTATAAATTTATCTTTTTGATTTAATTGTTGCTCTGGTACAAATAATTCTGGTTCGGTTCCTGGTTTTTTTGGCGTTATTTCTCGACAATTATTATTAGTATTAATTACACAATCTTCTAGTATTACAGATGTGCTAATTTGTTTACTCTGGGAATTTCTATGAACAATAACTATACTAATACTAACTAAAATAGTTATCGTAACAAATGCTACTATTTTCAGAATTGTTTTCATGAAAATACTACTGTTTTTTACTAATTTTTACTGTTTTTACCTATTTTCATGATCATATCGCAAATTTTTATCATAAAAAAATATCAAACAATATCAAGCATCAAAAAATCTCCAACTTTTCACAAAGTTGGAGAAAATAAACTCTTTTAATTGTATCATTTTTTGATATTACCTGTAATAGCTCATTTCAGCCTCTAGTTGACGTAATAAATCCCCATCACCTTTATCCCTAGCTACTTCTAGGCGATGCTGTAAAGTTTTAATAACAGTTTCTTGGTGTGTTTTATCTGCTTGTTTGATAGCTTGTACTCTATTGTTAGTCATATTGTTAACCTTTATACTGTTTTTGTTGCTGAAGAATGTGTTGGTTTGTTGACAAAAAACTTATTTTGTAGATTTTGTAGATTTTGTTACAGAAAATTATAGGATATTATGAAATTAAAGTCAAGTTTTCTTAATTAATCAAGTAAAATTGTGATTTTATCCATAGGACTTACACAAGTGTCACGCTAAAAAATCTGTTGAGTGGGTGCGTCAGATATCAACAATTTGGTTATTTACACGATTTATACTGTGTGACGTAGTTGGTAAGCTTGTTGAATCACACCCTACCAATATGCCAGTTGCGTAAGTCACTGGATTCTAATAATATCCCAAGGATCAAAGTTTGTACTGGTTTTGTGTTTGTAGTTTCTTGTGATGTGAAAAAGTGAAACTGAAAATGTAAACTAGAAGAGATAGGTGGTTAAAATATCCTGATGTTAAGACATCTACATGAAAATCAGAATCATAAGATGTAATATTAATCGTAAATTTGTGAGGTCAGGATGTACACCTTATTCTGGCTCTCTTACTACCACGAGCATGAATGAAACTGTACAAGTAGAAAATGTTAATTGGAATCGGCAAGTATATCAACGACTAAAACTGGCTCTTAGTCTAGGTTTAAGGCGGCAAATTTTATTCGCTGTCTGTGATAACTTAAATTTAAGAAATCGAATTGCAGCTAGGCTACATTCTAATTTAGCCTATCCTGTAGCAAAGGTATTATATCAACGATCTCATGTTGGAGAACTTAGCACTCCAGCTTATCCTAGATTAGTAACTTTACGACTAAATATTAATGATCCTAATCCTATTGCACAAATTAATCAATGGTTAGCAAATTATCCACCTCCGCTAGTAGGAAAATCTCCAGATAATCCTGGTAAACCTTTACCTATTCCTGCTTTTCAAATAGTTGGAGTAGAAATGTTGACGAAACAATCGGTAGCAGGACAACATTTATTTTTAGATCATTTACGATTAAATGAACAATATTTATTTAGTAAAGAATCTAATAATTTTTTAGAATCTAGTCTATTATTTTGGGTTTCTCGTCCTTGGTTGTATGCTATTCAACAATCAGCGCCAAAATTTTGGCATTGTCGTAATGGTGTGTTTATATTTGCAGGAGAACCAACTCCTACCGTAGATAATCGTCATTATCCCGTGGATTTTAATCATCAAGATAATGTGGAGTTGAAAAATTATTCAACTTTACCTATTAAACAAGATCATCGTGCTGATTTGCCAGAGGTTAATTATCAAAATTCTCCTGTAAATGATGGTGTAGATAATTCTGTCAATAATAATTTAATGGAAGTAATAACAGAAAAATCGGCACATCTTACTAATCAATGTTTTCCATCTTTATCTGCTATTAACCCAGAATTACAAGAATTAATTAGGGCTGCATTGAGTAATCCTGGAGAAACAAATCCACAGGAAAATTATGAAATTCAAAATTTATTACGGGAAATAGAACAGTTACACTGTCAGCAAGCCCCAGGAGATGAGTTAGCTATTGCTTATCAAAATTTGGGTAATTTATATAGAACAAGAATTGAAGAAGGAAGTATTAATTTAGAGAATTTAATGACCGCTATTTTGGCTTATCAAGAGGCTGTTAGTCATGATGAACATTCGGCGGAATTGCCAAATATTTTAAATGATTTAGGAACTCTTTATTGGATGTTACATCGTATTCCTAATAATTCCCAAGAAGCACAGATGTATTTAGAGCAAGCAATAGATTTTTATAAGTTAGCTTTAAAGTTAGTTCCATCGGATATACAGCCAGATATTTATAGCCGTGTACAAAATAATTTGGGGACAGCTTATGGAGATTTATCTAAGTTTTCTGAACATAAGGAAAATTGGCAATTAGCGTTAATTGCTTACCATGAATCTCTACATTATCGTGATGAAACCAGAGAACCTTTAAAATATGCTGCTTGTCAAAATAATTTGGGAACAGCTTATTGGCATTTAGCACAATATCATGAACCCTTGGTAAATTTGAAAAAAGCGATCGCTGCTTATAAATTAGCAGTTAATTATTATCAACCTAGTGAAGAACCTTTCAAATATGGCATGATTCAAAATAATATTGGTACTGCTTATTGGAATATGTCCCAATATCAAGAACCTATGATAAATCTCCAGTTAGCTATTGAAATTTATCAAGAAGCTCTCCAATATCGTACTCCTGATTCTTACCCTCATGGTTATGCTGCTACTCAGAATAATTTAGGTATTGCTTATTGGCATTTGGCGAATTTACCAGAAACTTCTAAAGAAGATAGACAAAAATTTATTCTTTCTTGTATTGATGCTTATGAAAAAACTCTAAAAATTGCCGATGGTCATGGTAATTTACCATTGAGTTTTAATATGTGGATGACATATAATAATCTCGGATTAGCACATTATCATTTAGTTAGCGATAAGTCTTTTCAAGGTGATAAAAACACTGTATCTGAACATTTAGAAATGGCTTTAGACAATTATTTAAAAGCATTAACTGGTTTTACACCAAAAACGGAGAATTATGAAAATACTATGAATTATATTATTACTACAGTCAGGACTTTTCACAATAAGTTAGGTATTCACGGACAAAATTTGGCTTTATCTAAACTTCCAGGAAATTTGATCCCAGAAGTTTTACCAAAGTTGTAGTATAGCAGGGAACAGAGAACAGTAAATAAATTAGGTAAATTAGCTTGAATAATTAATACAAGCAAGATGCTTGTGCTACTGTAACTTCAGGTTTTTTAATTATACAGTGAGTGCTGCACATTAGCTTATCTCACGAGATACAAGAAAAGCTATAAATTATTTAAAGTTCAATATGTGACAAAATTGACTATAATCTTGATTAATTGCTGATTCTATTACTTAATAAGGTCAAGATTATGTCCAAAATTATCGGGTTTGAAAAAATTACCGCAGAGGAGCGTCTAAGAGGATGTTTGTAAAGTCTAAATTAACACAAAAATCGGCGATTGGAAATCGCGTCTGCACAGGCAAAACCTGCCTACGCAGGTTAAAAATCCTTGGTTTTTCCTTAGTCCACCCAGGTGGTCACTAAGCCTGTATAGTAGCGATAGTGCAGTGTGGCCTAAGCCTTATGATATTCGCCCTATACTTTTAAAACATCCTCTTAAAATCTACAAATTACAATCTACAAATCTCAATTCTATGTCAGAAACTATTTTACAAGTTCGCAATCTCCAAGTTGAATTTATTGGTGATTACAATAAAGTTAAAGCTGTGGATGGAATTAGCTTTGAATTAAAACGTGGAGAAACATTAGGAATAGTAGGGGAATCTGGAAGTGGTAAGTCCGTTACAGCTTTAGCATTAATGGGTTTATTGCAAAATCCTGGTAAGGTCACGGGAGGAAAGATTTTATTTTCTCAAGGTAGTCAACTAATAGATCTATTAAAATTACCTCCTGATGAAATGTCATTATATCGTGGTGGTGATCTAGCAATGATTTTCCAAGAACCTATGAGCTCCTTAAATCCAGTTTATAGTATTGGATTTCAGTTAACAGAAGCAATTATGCGACATCAAAATGTTAATTATGAACAGGCAAAAAGGTTAGCGATCGCTGGTTTACAAGAAGTAAAATTATTAGAAACAGATGCACAAATTGAACAGCAATATATTGATTTTACTCATAATTATGGTAGTCACTCATCCTCTCCAGATTTACTTAATTTAGCTAAGTTAGTTACAGATCATAAAGAACAACTATTACAACGTTATCCTCATCAATTTTCTGGTGGACAATTACAAAGAATTATGATTGCTATGGCAATTTCTTGTAATCCATCTTTATTAATTGCTGATGAACCTACTACGGCTTTAGATGTTACGGTACAAGCAACTATTATAGATTTATTGCATGAATTACAAAAAAATCGGCAAATGTCCATGATTTTTATTAGTCATGATTTAGGTTTAATTGCCGAAATTGCTGACAAAGTTGCGGTAATGTATCAGGGTAAAATAGTTGAATATGGTGCAGCATCAGAAATTTTTAATAATCCTCAACATCCTTACACTAAAGGATTAGTTGCTTGTCGTCCAACTCTTCATAGTCGTCCGCAAAAATTACTCACAGTTTCTGATTATATGAATGCGGAATTAGATGAATTTGGTAGGTTAAAAATTACAGCTAAAGAACCTCATCAACCTCCAGAAATTACCATTACAGAAATTAATTCTCGATTGGAAAAAATAACTAATAAACCACCATTATTAAAGGTGGAAAAACTTAAAGTGGGTTTTCCAGTGCGGGGAATATTTGGAGAAAATAAAAGTTATAATATGGCGGTTAATAGCGTTTCTTTTGATGTATTTCCTGGAGAGACTTTAGGTTTAGTAGGAGAATCAGGTTGTGGTAAAACTACTTTAGGAAGAACTTTATTAAGATTGATTGATCCTTTAAGTGGTAAAATCGTTTTTAATGATCAAGATATTACCTATTTAGTAGGAAAAAAATTACAAAAGTTAAGAAGGGAAATGCAAATTATTTTCCAAAATCCTTTTAGCTCTTTAAATCCTCGCATGAAAATAGGAAATGCCATTATTGAACCATTGTTAATTCATCATGTAGGTAAATCAAAAAAACAACAGCAAGATAGAGCCGTAGAATTATTAGAAAAAGTTGGTTTAAGTGCCGATGATATGGGACGTTATCCTCATCAATTTTCTGGTGGACAAAGACAAAGAATCTGTATTGCTAGATCCTTAGCTTTAAATCCAAAATTTATTATTTGTGATGAGTCAGTTTCTGCTTTAGATGTTTCTGTACAAGCACAAGTTTTGAATTTATTGAAAGAAATTCAAGCTGAATTTAATTTGACTTATATTTTTATTTCCCATGATTTAAGTGTGGTAAAATTTTTGAGCGATCGCATTTTAGTTATGAATAAAGGTAAAATTGTCGAGTCAGGTACATCAGAAAATATTTATCTTCAACCCCAGCAAGAATATACTCAAAAACTAATTGCTGCTATTCCCACAGGAAGCGCAGAAAGAAGGAAAAAATAGCATTAATGCAGTTTATAGGTGCGTTAAACTACCGCTAACGCACCTTAGAAGCTAGTGATAACTACTGCCAAGGAGAAGGAATAGGAGTGGTAGAAATTGCCTTATTTGCCATTAGCCTAATGGCAGTTCTGCCACAATTAGGACATTCTACCTCTAAAAACTGGGAAGAAGTGACATCTACCTCTGTCAACAGTCCTTGTTTGCAGTGCCAACACTCATAAATTACCCTAGAGACTGGTTCATTGCAGTCAAGGATCTTGACGTGCTGAAAATTTCTGATCTCATTTTCTGGTTTCCTGGGTTTATGGAATCTTTTAACTTCTTGAATTTCCATTATTTCACCTGTATCAGCAAGTAATATCTTAGCTTACTTGATAGTTTCTCATCTTACAAGAGTTTAGGACACTGCTATATAAAACCCAGACAAAACTAGACTTTAGTTTCTACTTACATTCCGCACTTCATTTTCTAGTACAACTAGTATAAATTTATTACACTTTACGTATTATTCATGAAATAAATTTCATGGTGCGGAAGATAGGTTTTAATTATTGATAGTTTAGAAAATGGCTAAAAAACCAGATTAATTAAACCTTAATAAACCACTTTTTCTGATACATTACCACTGCTACACCATACCATAATAACAAAGTCACTAACGCAAATAATAAAGAACCATTCAGTTTACCAGACCAAGATGCAAACACATTTTCATAGATCCAATTGTAAATACTAATGGCATTATCTCCTGTTCCTAATTGCGTCTTTGTTGTCACTTTAATTAACAAAACTGAAGCAACAAAAAGAGCGATCGCATTTACTCCCATTACCTCAAATGGTTTAAACCAATCTTTTTTTAATCTCACTTCTACCATTTCATAACAACCCGCTAACACCAATAACGCCCAACCACTAGTAAACAAAACATAGGAACTAGTCCACAATTTTTTATTCATAGGAAATATTGCATCCCACATAATTCCTAACACTAAGCAACACAAACCAAATAACACCAAATCCATACTAATCTTAGAATTTGCTTCTTGTTGTTTCTTCAACCATTCCCCAGCAAATACACCAAAAAGCACGGAAACTATAGCCGGAATTGTACTATATAAACCGTCTGGATCTCCCAAATAATTAAAACCATCACCTTTATATAAATGGGGTTTACTAATCACTAACCGGTCAATAAAAGCCCCAAAATTTCCCTCTCTAGTTAGTACTCCTGCACCATGATCAGGAACAGGAATATACATCATTGTCACCCAATAAATCACTAATAAACCTGCTGCTAATATCCATTGATATTTCGGTTTTAAATGCAAAACTACCAAAGATGCAAAACAATAAGTTAATCCTATTCTTTGCAACACACCCATAAACCTTAAACTCTCAAAATTAAATGTCCACACTCCTTTATTCCAAAAACCATTTAAAAACAATCCTAAAATACACAAAATTATTGTTCTTTTGAAAATACTGACATAAACAGACTTTTTAGGCTTTTCACCAGTGTGATATTTCGCTAGAGAAAAACTCATAGCTACACCAACAATAAACAAAAAGGACGGGAAAACTAAATCTGTGAATGTACAACCATGCCATTCTGCATGATTTAAGGGAGCATATACATTATCGGCTACTCCAGCCATATTAGCAAGAATCATCGCAGCAATAGTCATACCACGAAAAACATCTAGGGAAACTAAACGCATCACTAATCAATAAATATTGAATAACTGAATTTCTAATGATTGAGTATATACTATATTGTCATTAAAATATCAGAATCATACTTACTTATATCACTCTTTGCGTCTCTGCGCCTTTGCGTGAGATAATAATTAAGTTAATTCCATATTTCTTAATAGAATTCCTAATGTCCATAAAAATCGGAGATACTGCCCCTAATTTTACCCTACCATCCCAAAATGGTACAAACGTTAGTTTAAGCGATTTTCGCAACCAAAAAGCCGTCGTCCTCTATTTTTACCCCAAAGACGATACCCCAGGATGTACTATAGAATCCTGCGCTTTCCGTGATCAATATCAAGTATTTAAAAATGCTGGTGCTGAGGTAATTGGTGTTAGTGGAGATTCTCCAGAGTCTCATCAAAAGTTCGCAGCTAAACACAATTTGCCTTTTACCTTATTAACAGATAAAGGCGATCAAATACGTAAACAATACGGTGCAACTATGGCTTTCGGCTTCATTCCTGGCCGAGTTACTTATGTCATAGATAAAGAAGGTATTGTTAGGTATGTATTTGATTCAATGTTGAATTTTCAGGGTCATGTTCAAGAGTCTTTAAAAACAATTCAAGAGTTGTAAGGGCTATCAGTTAAGCTGATAGGCAGCTAAACTGTATAACTAAAAAACCTAAAATTAATGTAGTGCAAGCATCTTGCTTGCATCTATTGTCCAAATTAAAAGCACAACATATATACAGCACATTCCATCTACATGAGGTACACTGTGAACAGGCAAGATGCCTGTGTTACAAGGGTTTTATCATTAAAATCTATACCTCATAATAACGCAAACTGCTGTAATTGGGATTTTGGATGGTGATATTTTTGGTTACATGATGGTAGATTATTGGATTTATTGTTGTTCCTTTTTTGTTCTTCATAAGAAAACAAATTAACTATCAAAAATCCAACATCCAACATCCAACATCTAAAATCGAAAATCCAACATCCAAAATCTACAATCTAACAATCACGCTTTTGCTTTTTCTGGTGTGGTAACACTACTTTGGCTGGATTTGCCATTATAACCATTGTTGTTACCATTATTACGAGGTAAAATCACACCATATCCGCCATGATTTCTTTCGTAAATCACGTTAATTTCTCCAGACTCAATATTACGGAACATATAAAAATCATGTCCCACCATTTGCAATTGTTCTAATGCCTCTGCTAACGTCATTGGTGGCATAGAAAAATATTTTGTCCGTACTACCTCCTCTGGTAATTCTGGTGTGCGATCGCCTATTAAATCCGTTACAATCTTCTCCGGTGCAACTACCTCATCTTTAGACACTGGCTGGGTCTTGTGATCCTGTCTTCTTTCTTTATATTTACGTAATTGTCTAGCTATTTTATCTGCAACTAAATCAATACTAGCATATAAGTTTTCGCTGCTCTCCTCGGCACGGATAACACTACCATTAGCATATATAGTCACTTCCGCAGCTTGCTTTGTACTAATTCGGGGATTGCGAGCCACGCTCAAATGGACATCCACTTCATTTGTGATGTTCTGAAAATGACTAACTGCTTTTTCTATCTTCTGATGCACGTAGTCTCTAATTGCATCGGTGATTTCAATATTTTTACCGTGGATGACAAGCTTCATGTAAACTCTCCCGCCTAATTTTAGATTTGATATTTTGGTATAGAAATAGATATTGCGGTAAGTTCTATAACTATTACCAATTCAATTTGTAAAGGGTTTTGGATACATTCCACAATACAAAACTCACTGGACTTACTCTGATCTGACTAGAGTATTTTCTTGTTTATTTCCTGCTTATATTCACGATGTCGGCATCTTCTTATTTGCAGGGATTAATCCAGTATAAATTTTACTATTGTTTTATGTACTTACTCAAAATCAGTATCTTTTAAATCAATAGCAGCACGCTAGATCATATCCTTTTTCACTGGTTGTTACCTGATCAGTTGTTTGTTTTTATAAAACCGTCTGGATGATAATTTTGATCATCTTAACGACGCACAACTGCTTGCCAATTAGCTATTCCAGCACAACCATAGTAGTTATTAGGGACTAGCGGACAGGTTGATAAATCTACTTCCGTCTGATTTTGATCATCAATTTATATCTTACTCTCCCTGGGAATTACTATATCTGAACTAGAGAATTTCAGGCAGACTGCTACTTTTTTCTTAAAGTAACTTAACAAAGTTATAACTAGTTACTTTTTTTATTTTCCCTCAACTTAAATCTTATATATATATTATATAACGAGTCTGTGGGAAAATTCGATCTTGACGTTATTTTCACCTGATGCCGATTTTAGAAATCCTTCCAAGACCATTTAGCTGATATATTTAAAATAACACTTTATGGTTAATAAAAAATATTTCCTTGACTTTACTTTAAGATCCTTTGCATTGCTTGACATTTATTTAAGGAGTCAAATATCAGCCATCAGCTAGAGTGCTTTCATAACTCACCGAGTCAGGAGACGATAGGGCTAAAGCCATAGTACCGCAAAGTGTAATTCATGGATTCAAAAGTCAAAAGTAAGACATTATAGGCTTTTTAACGATTTAGAATAGTGAGTTTATTTCCGCCAATCTCTAATAGTACCGATACAAAAAAGCTAACTAATGCTAACAAAAGTGCGCTTTTTCTTCTTGCTTTATCTTAGAAGTGTCGGCACTATCTAGTCCACAGGCTAACACGGTTAATTTAACCGCAGTTTGACAAGCTCACTGACCACTTCTTTTTTTTAAATTTGTTGCCGCGTTTAAATCTCTATCATATCATGTCCGCCCAATCACTTACGATATAGTTCATCATTGTATTGCCTTTTGCCAATTACCAATTACCCATTACCAGCCTCAACAGATATGATAAGTGTTCTACCGGACATGATACAGCAGTTTCCGTGATTATGAGGTACAGATGTTAATGATAAAACCTTTGTAACACAGGCATCTTGCTTGGTTCATAGTGTACCTCATGTAGATGGAATGTGATGTATCACACTCAAAACCGCATTTACCACATTTAAACACTCTTTGAGATAGTGGTAATTGAGATTTTTTCTCTCCACAATCAGAGCAAGTTTTACTGCTAGGATAAAATCTATCCACCACTACTAACTTACTGCCATACAGTTGTGTTTTATATTCTAACTGCCTTCTGAATTGATCAAATACCATATCCTCAGATATGATTTCAGGACTTACGCAACTGGCACATTGGTAGGGCGTGGTTCGACATAAATCATGTAAATAACCAAATTGTTGATATCTGAAGCACCCTACAACAGACTTTTTAGTGTGACACTTGCGTAAGTCCTAGTAAAGAAAGTTGTCAATAATCACTACCAGAGCCAAATTTCCAAGCATCAACCCAACGATACCAATAGTATAATATTTTTGGTTTTTGTTTTTCAGGGAGATAATTTATAAATCTTTCTACCACAAAAGTCATAGCAAATAAAACAGTGTACACCAATAAATTTACATAATGTAACACCCAATTAAACAAACTTAATAAACCAACTTGAGGAATAATTTTAGCCACTAGCAGAGGATGGGATAAACCAGTTTTTAACAATGTTTGAGTTAAGGGAATAAACTGTACAACATCCTGTAAAAAAGGTTTTAACACTGGAGTTCCTAAACTTTGCATTTCTTGAAAAACTGCTGATAGCAATAAATTGATTTGTTGAGGGTCAATTTTTTGATTAACTGCCACACTCATGGCTTTTTGAAATAACCAAGTTACACTTAAACTAGGTTGATAAGGTTGAAGTAGTCCTAAAGCACAAGATGATAATTGATCAGTTTTTATTGCTGCTTCAATTCCTAGAGTTAGTCGTGATAAATGACGTACCATAGAACCAAAACCGCCAAAACTTAAAGGTGATTGATTGCCACTACTATCTCCCACTGGTAAGATAAAATTCCAAGGAGTTTGTAGAGGACTTTGACGGTAACTAGGAAAGAAACCGAACAAAGCACGATGAAATTTTAATTGCTGTAATTCCACATTTTGATATTCTGGTAATAGGCGTAAATATTCCTCAAAAAGATGTTCTAAAGTTAGTCTGTTTGGTTCTGCATCCACATAGGTAAATAAATAAGTTGTTCTCCCATCTTTAGCTGGAAAAGCCTCCCAAAAATATTGACATTGATTTTGTAAAGGGGTAAAAGATAATAACAAATCTCCAGAGTCATTTTTCGGAAAACCAGAAGCACAACTTCCCACAACTAAACAAAGTGCATCTGGTTTTTTACCTTGACGCGCTTGTTTAGTAATTGGTGAAAGGTGTCCCATAGCATCAAGTAATAATTTGGCAGTAAATTCATTATTTACTTTAATTCCATTACTGTGAATTACCACATTATTAAAAGGTGTCCTTTCTAGTAATGTACCCCCAGCAGCAAGAAAGCGATTTTTTAAAGTTGCTAATAGATAAAGTGGGTTAATACCAATATTTAAAACATCATTTATCCATATTTCTGTACCAGCAGCAAAACTAACTCGTGCCGGGTTATATTCAGTCACAATAGCGGTTTCTAATTCTGTTTCTGTGAGTAAATTTAATTTTCTAAATACTTGTAATTCGTGGCGAGAAATATTCCATTCTTGTTCTCTTCCTTGTAATATTCCTCTTTCTAAAACTGTGACTTTTAAACCGCGTACAGCTAAAGCACAACCTATGATAATTCCTAAAGTTCCACCACAAATAATTACATCACTGTCTATTTTTTGTAAGTTTTCAGGGTTTTCTGTAACTACTTGAGGGATAGAATTTTCCTCGGTTCTTAATGATGTTAAAATGCTATCTGTACGGCGTAAATTGCCTAATATATCTCCTGGTATTTGGCTGAGAATTTCTTGGGTTAAAGACATAGTAGATATCTGGTGAAAATGGGTGATTCGATATAAACACTATAAACACTACTAATACCAGGCAGTTTTGCTAATTGTGAAAAAGTCTCTCTTATAGTATGGGACTTACGCAATTGGCATATTGGTAGGGTGTGGTTCGACAAGCTCACCAACCACGTCAGACAGTATAAATCATGTAAATAACCAAATTGTTGATATCTGACGTACCCTACAACAGATTTCTTAGTGTGACACTTGCGTAAGCCCTATAGTATCACAAAAAACTTAATACTGCATCAAAATTATTCTCAGCAATATAAACAAACTGTTCGTCAAGGTCAGCACTAGCTTTTTGTCTAATTACAATTCGTATAGTCATTGCTATTACTTGCGGAGTCTCTCAATAAGCTGAGTGCGTTTTTGTTCCCACCATTCATCGGTAATTTCTATCGCTTCACCGCTATCTAATCCTTCTAATAACAATGTGTCTAGTCGTGCTTGTGCTACTTTCTCTAAGTCTTGACGAATCAAGTGGCGAATGTATTCGCTTGTGGTACTATACCCGCCTTTTGCAACCTGTTGATTGATAAAATCTCTCATAGAATCAGGAAGAGAAATATTTACTGTGGTCATGGCTAATAAATTTTTATATTTCTAATGATTTGATTATGGCAAATATTGTCAATTTTTGTCAAGTGCTTTGTAGTATATAAGTAAATTAGTTTTTTGTATGTAATAAATACATATATTTTTATATAAAAAATAGAAATGATAGGAATTTCATAATTAAACTAACACTAATCAAAACAGAGTTGCGGATAACTTACCTATTTAGGATGCGAAATTCATCTAAAATAGAGAAACCCATACACAAAGCGGCTTTCAATCCTTAAACATCACATACACTATAGTAGTTACAGACATTTCTTAAAAAAATAAAAAATTCCTACATATTAATAGATCCCCGCTTTGCGGTATGATTAGGTTCACGATATCAAAGTATAAGCATAAATACAGAGGGCAAGACACTGTGATTAGAGTTGCAATTAACGGTTTCGGACGCATCGGACGTAACTTCGCACGCTGTTGGGTAGGAAGAGAAAATAGCAATATTGAATTAGTCGGTATTAATGACACATCCGATCCCAAAACAAACGCACACCTGCTGAAGTATGACACCATGCTAGGTCAATTAAAGGGTGTAGATATCAGTGCTGATGATAATTCCATTATTATTAATGGTAAAACAGTTAAGTGTGTATCTGATCGTAACCCAGAAAACTTGCCCTGGAAAGAATGGGGAATTGATTTAATTATCGAGTCTACTGGCGTTTTTACCAGCAAAGAAGGTGCAATGAAGCACGTTAACGCTGGTGCTAAAAAGGTACTTATTACCGCTCCTGGTAAAAATGAAGATGGTACTTTTGTTATGGGTGTAAATCATCATGATTATGATCACAACATTCATAATATTATTAGTAATGCTAGTTGTACCACTAACTGTTTAGCTCCCATTGCGAAGGTTTTACACGAAAAATTTGGGATTATTAAAGGTACAATGACCACTACGCACAGTTATACTGGTGATCAACGTTTACTAGATGCTTCTCACCGTGATGTACGTCGTGCTAGAGCAGCAGCTATGAACATTGTTCCTACTTCCACTGGTGCAGCTAAGGCTGTGGCTTTGGTACTCCCTGCTTTGAAGGGTAAACTCAATGGTGTGGCTTTGCGTGTACCTACTCCTAACGTTTCTATGGTGGACTTTGTTGTACAAGTGGAAAAACCTACCATTCTTGAAGAAGTAAACCAAGCTCTCAAAGATGCTGCTGAAGGTTCATTGAAAGGAATTTTAGGTTATAGCGAACTTCCCTTAGTTTCCTCTGACTATCAAGGTACAAATGAATCTTCTATTGTTGATTCTAGCTTAACTTTGGTTATGGGTAATGACATGGTTAAGGTGATGGCTTGGTATGATAATGAGTGGGGTTATAGCCAACGAGTTCTAGATTTAGCAGAATTAGTTGCTATTAAATGGGCTTAAATAATTGACAATTGAACCTTGACAATTATCAAAAATGTTGGAATCCTTGATTGAGTGTTAATACTTGATCAGGGATTTTACCGCTTTTATCGCTTAATATAACTTGTTTATTTTCTGTAATGTATCCAATAATTGCCGCATTTTTGTCCAGTTGTTGCACTAATGTTAATGCATCCTGTTGTGGTAAACACAATACTAATTCAAAATCTTCTCCACCATATAAAATATATTGTACTCTTTGTTCTGGTTTTAATAAATGATTAAATACCTCTGGTATGGGTATTTGCTCATATTGTATATTTGCTCCTACACCACTGGCTCGACATATTTGCAATACTGCATCTGCTAAACCGTCACTGCTATCCATACCAGAAATCGGAAAGGCAGTTTTTGGCAGGATGGATATCACATCTAAACGTGGCTGGGGACGCTGATGAGCCGTGATTAAAGCCGCCTTGTCTTCTGCTTTGAGGTGTTTTCCTATTTCGGGATTTAATAGCAGTTCTAAGCCGGCACGGGATAGACCATGAAAACCTGTGATAACGATCGCATCACCAATTTTAGCTGTATGACGACGGATCACATAGTTAGGGTCTACTTCTCCAAAAGCAGTAATGGATAAAGTAGTGATGGGCGATCGCACCACATCACCGCCTACAATGGAAACATGATATTTTTGCAAACATTGGGTGATACCATCATAAAGTCTTTCTACCCAATTCACAGATATTTCACTGGGTAGACCTAATGCTACCGTAATTCCTAAAGGTGTAGCTCCCATTGCGGCCAAGTCAGATAAATTAGCGGCGGTTGCTCGCCATCCCGCATCCTCTGGAGATGTGGTAAGATCACTAAAATGTACCCCATCTATTAACATATCTGTGGTGACGACTAAGGAATATTCGCGGTTAGTGGGTAATACTGCGGCATCATCGCCAATTATATGTGCAGGACAGAAACTTTGCAATTTTTGTAAAAGTCCTTGTTCACCAATATCTTTAATTTTGAGATTAGATAAGTTATTCATAATGATTATAAAGTAAAAATTAGGATGTTTTTGATGATTGTTTGTGAAGATGTTGGGTATTTTTCAGGATGTTTTTGATGATTTTCTTTAAATGATTATCAACCATCTAAAAATTACCATCCTGTTCATCCTTTAATCGGTGGTTATCCTGATTCTGACAATAAAAATGGTGCGTTACGTCGTGTATTTAATTGATTGGTGTATTTTACGATATTCTTGCACTTCTAACCCACTCTACAAACTCATTCTGACAAATATACCAGATATCAGTTAAGCGATCGCTTTTGATATTAAATTATTAAATCGGATCAACATCCTGGATATCGTGATTCTGACAAATATTATAATGGTTAAAATGTTGAGTATATCTGGAAGCACAGATTTCCAATATAACAATAGTGTGGCAGAAAGTTAGATTTTTGTCAAGGCGTGGAGGAAATATATTTTGTTAAGTTGATTTTTATTTATACTTTGTCTGAATCAGGATGTCCAGGATTTTAGGATTTTCAGGATATTTTTGA
Source organism: Anabaena sp. FACHB-1237 (assembly GCF_014696225.1). Taxonomy (GTDB): domain Bacteria; phylum Cyanobacteriota; class Cyanobacteriia; order Cyanobacteriales; family Nostocaceae; genus FACHB-1237. The sequence goes on from NZ_JACJPV010000012.1 coordinate 80,345, forward strand.
ATGATTATTTGTGAGGATGTTGGGTATTTTTCAGGGTATAATTCAGCATTTGGGAGATAACTAAATCTTGGCTTTCTTCGCTGTTTTGGCTCTAAATTACCATCAGTTTGTTGTTGCTTATTAGTTATTAATCAAATTGAGCAAGAGTAATATCCTCATTGGGGAAATGAGCTACTATTTTGATATTGCCTCCCAGTGCTTTGATATAGTGGGAAAGAGTGGAAAGTTCAATGTTCTCCTGATTTTCTAAGTCAGAAATAGTGGCTTCAAATTTATCAAAATCTGCTTCTATTTCCTCTGGTGTTAACCCCAAAGAGTGCTGTAATTCCACCAGTTTAAGATGAAGCAAAGCTACTTTACCCAGAATTTGACTTTTAGCTTTTTGCTCTGGAGTCATTTTGTTGCGTAATTCGCTAAAAGGTTTTGTTTTCATATTATTGAATGTTTTTTACTAGGTTTGTTGGGTTTCACTTGGTTCTACCTAATCTACAGTTTTTGCTATAATTTTTGTAATTTTTATCCCCTTGCGGGGAAGAGAGATGGGAGACTGAAAACAAGTCTAATCATCCAGCATCTCACGGATTAGTGTTTCCGTCCCCTTGCGAGGATGATTAAGATAAAAACGATAGTCAGCTTCTAAATTTATCCAAAATTCGGGAGATGTACCTAAAACCTGATATAAAATATCCGCTATTTGAGAAGTTATTGACTGTTTACCTTGAATAATTTCATTAACTAATTTAGGTAAGTCTTGTGAAATATTAGCCAGTTCTTGTAATGTTATACCACTGGATTCTAATTCATCCTGTAAAATTTCCCCAGGTGAAAATAGGACGGTTGGAAAAAACGGTTGATTCATTGCTTTAATTGTTTGACTGTCTATAATTTCATCCTTGATCTTAAGAGTAGCTAAAAAGCTGTAGAGGTGAAAAAAATCCTCTCTACAGCTTTAGACTTTAGTGATAATCTTCTATCTTAAGAATCAAAAGGTATTTAATACTTCCTTCTTCTTCAAATTTGGTAATTAACCGCCAATTACCGGTTAGCGATAAGGTGTATTCTTGTTTACAATTTCGGTTAAGTTTATGAAATTTCAGACTTTTAACAGTATATAAGTCTTGCTCATTTTTAGCTGCTGATATCATCCAGATCGCTTTTAAGAAGCCTTTAACTACAGCTTTTGGATAGTTTTTGCTTTCTTGATGAATATAAACAGCTTCTAATTCCTTAGACTTAAATTTGAAGAGCAAATGACCAGATTGATCACTGGTAGTATTACCAGTAAGGTTATTACTCACAGAAGTTTGATAAGAACTACCATGAGAGGAGTTTACAGATTTTTCATAAGAAAAATTAAATGCCGCAGATGCAGGATGGTTAGAATTATTTGTGTCGTTTTTAACTTGTTGCATACTGGTATTCTTCCATACTTGTTATTAGTCCTTGTCAAGCTGGGAACACAGTCCTTATACTATCATGATTTTTTCTCAGTGACAAGTTATTCGGCACATTTTACACTTTTAATACTACCATCCTCTTTTAACGCTCCAATTTTTACCTTTACTTCCTGTCCTTCCTGAAGTAAACTAGCTTTTTTAGGTTCTTTTTCAGTAATTTTAATTACTCCTAATATTTCATACGTAACTTTATTACCATTAATCTTGGTAACTTTTGCTTCTATAATATCTCCCTCTTTAAACTCTTGAGATTCAGTAACTTTTGCTATTTCCGCTTGACGTGCTGACTCAACAACAGTTACAACTGGTGCGCTAATTCCTCCAATAGGAACACCAGAATTATTATAATATTTCATTAATCTGGATACCCAACCTAATATTTGTAAGATGGTTTGAGGATCGCTATTAGCTTTGAAATATTGATTACAAGTATCGTTTATACTGCTGTAATATTCAGAAGTTTGTTTACTATGTCCAATCATTTTACCTTCTTTAACTAGGACTTTCAGATAGGTTAAAAATGTGGATGTGGCATTATTTTTATCAATAATTGTCCTTAAATATGCCACAGTTTTACTTACTTCGTTAGCATCGGTATTTTCTTGAACTAATTCAATAGCGATCGCATGAGCAATTTCCCATTGTTTATCTGTTAAATTCATAATTTATCAATTCCTAAATTACTAAGTTAATACATTCCTGCTGGTGGTGTTCTATCAGTGGGATAACGTAAAATAGCTACTAGTTGATCTAATTGTTCTTTAGCAATTAATTTTGAATGTGCAACTTGAATTTGTTTTTGGATAAAATCTTTTAATTTATCCCCTGTTAAATCATCATTTTCACTGACTTGATATGATGAATAACGCTGTTTTAAATTTTGTGGGCGATTAATTTTATCAACATTTACAGTCATCGTTCCCATACCAATTGGTTTACCTCCTCCCACTTTTAAAGCTAGAGGATATTTTTGATCTTGTCCTAAAATAATTAACAGTGTTCCTAATTCTTCAGGAAGTAAATTTTTAAAATGTAATTCTGTTTTAAAAGTATATTCTTTTCCTGCTTGTTGTACGGAAATTCCGTCTCCTTGTTTTTTATCAATGGCTTTGGACATATTATAATAAAATTTACGTCCTGCTAATTTGCCATTTTTATAATATGCGTCACAACTAACACGAGGACTATATAAAGAAGGCATAAATCCTGTGGCAAAATTAACATTTTCACAGTTAGCATCATTAAATTCTATCAAACCTTGCCAATCTAATGCTCCAAATACTCGACTAGCTGGACAAAGTTCTTCTTTCTTACGACAAGGTAAACGTTCACTAGGCATTTTATCTTTGTATTTAGAAGTAATTGCACCTAATGTACTATTAGTAATTGCTTCATAAACCGAACGAATACAACCTTTTAAAGAACTTCCTTGAATTGATAATTTATTATCAACTCCTTGAGTCATGGTTTTAATTAAAGAGATTTTTTGGCCAATATCGCTACCTAAAACTACTGCACCAGTGGAAATATGTAAAGAAGTTTTAACTTTTAAAGTTAAATAAATTGTTCCATGTAAACGACTTTGATCATATTTATGATGTCCATAGGGACGCTGTAAATTTGGTCTTCCTGGAGGAAAGGAAACAAAATCATAAGGTTTGGGTACTTTTTCATCATTTCTATTATTCATGGTTTTGCCTATAATGTGAGTGCTATAAAGTGAACAGTTGCAGTTGTTTGATCTTGAAAATATCGCTGTTTAATTTGGAGTTTTTCAGGATCAGGATAACTAAAAACTTTAGGAAAGCGAGTTTCTGTTGGTGGATAAAAATTAGCTTGGCGATCTTCTGTGTACCATTTTTTATCTAATGCTTGAAAATCCTGATCTTCGCCATTAATACTTAACAGTAAAACTTCATAAGTATTGTTTTTTTTGTATTTCCATCTTAGTTCCAATTGATGATTAAATATTTGTCCTTCCAACATGGGAAATTGAAATTGATCACTAATTGAGTTTTTCTCCAATTTATAAATCCCACTGACTCCATGAGTCCACCGGAGAAAATAATAGGTATTATCTGTGATTGATTTATTGATTAACTTATGGATTAATACTAATAAATTATCAACAGATAATGGATGTTCTTGATATCCGATAAAAGCTGTCATTCTGCACCTACTAAACTAATACTTTACTCCAGGATCTAACACCGCGCTCTAACAAATCTTTAACTGTTCCTTCGTGCCAAGTTAATTGTACACCAAAATCTAAATCCATTAATTGTGCTGCTACTGGTGTATCTTGACTATCTTTTGCTGGAAAATTATAGGATTTTGCGTCATTTTCTGGTAAAAATTCCCCAACTCCTAAAAGGTGAGTATGTGGCCATTTTTTGTTAGTACCAAAAGCGCAAATTTCCTGTTTATCTTCTGATAAAATACAACCAGGATATTGGACAACGGCTTTATTTAATTTGACTTTTACCGTTCCTAAACCACGAGATTTAGCAAAACCTAAACCAAACCAACCATCATCTAAATCACGCAATACTAAACCTATTAAACCTAATTGTGCTAAAGTGAAATTTTTTAAATGTAATTTGGTTTTAAATTCTCCTGCTGTACAAACTTGATAATTAAATGGTCCTACAGCAACAGATCCAAATATTCTATCAATTGCTACACCATTTCTTTCTTCTGTTTTTACTGCTTTAGCATTATCTGGATAAGCGTCTTCTATTCTGATTCTACTAGCAATAGAAGTATTACCAAACATTTGATCAGTAAAGGAAGAAAGTTTATAAATATCACTAGATGATTTATTTTTCAAATAGTCATATTTATCATTTAATGGATCATTAGCCCAAGGTAGATTTTTACTGTTAGGTTTTTCCTCTCCTACTGTTCTCACAATACGTTCAGCATGGGCGCGAATTGCACCTTTTAAACTGCTTCCTGGTAAGTATATAGTACGTCCTCCAGAGTGATAGGTTTCTACAAATTCCATATCTGGTTTTGTGGGATCTGCGCCTTCTTTTCCAGATTTAATTAATATTGGTCCATCGGGAATAATGGTTAAATCTATGGTGCAGTGATTAACAAATTTTCTGTGCATAATGTTAGTTTAATGGGGTGATAAATTAAGATTTAATCAAGATTTAATCAAGATTTAATCAAGATTTAAGCAGTAGTTAAAACTAGGTTATTTAACTGTAATTCTGATTGTTGAAATACAAAGTTAACAGCAGCAAATAATTTATCTAGTTCTTGAATTGTGTAATAAGTGATATTTTTGGTAAATTTGTCATTTTCTAGTTTACCAAATTGCCATGTTGTGCCATTAGAAACAATCCCAAAGATAATGATTTGATATTCTCCATTTAATTTTTGAGCAGCGATCATTTCTGCTAAACATTGCGCCCATCCTGTTTCAAAATTGTCTTGTTTTGCTTCTACTAAAATAAAGTAGGGTTTATCAAAAACAACTTTACCTAATGGAGAACATTTAGCTAAAATATATTCAGGAAATCCTGATAATTTTTCATCATAATTTAATGATTGATGACTCCATAAAATAAAATGTTCATGGTAAATTTTCCAAACCTCTTTAAGAACTGGATAAATCAGATTTTCACAGATAGCATATTCTGAGTTAGTAATAACACCATACCGCATCATAAATTGTAAATCTTGGCGGAAATAGTCGGGAATAGTACAAGCAATTTCGCTGATAAAGTCGGTTTCAGTGTAAGTAACTTGAAATATTTTGAGGACTTCACCAATGGTTTTGTAATTACTAAATGCCATAATTTACCTCTTATTGGTTTGGTTTTTAGCCCACCTCAGAATTCATTCTGAGGCTAATAGCGCAAGTCGTCTTCAGACGACTATATTTGATAGATTTAGTCCGTTTTAACGGACTTTGACTATTAGCCCGGAACTTCAGTTCTGGGGGGGTGATTGGATATTTTTTCCCTTAAATGTTTGATAAGTGCTTTAGTCCAAACGTCTTTAAAATCAAAATCTTTAGCATCTTCATAAATATCTAATTTGTCTCCTATTTTACTACTAACTAATTCTTGTAAATAAGTTAATAATTTTTCTGGCTTATTATTAACATCAAGCCACCACATTTTATCTATATTTAATCTTACCACTCCTAAACCGCGAGAACGTCCTCCACCCAGGGGAATCTGTTCAGTTTCAAATTGGTGTAAACCAATCATTAATAGGCCTAATTCCCAATCTTCGGCATTTTCAATTATAGCATGAAACTGAAATTGTGTACTTGCTGGTACTACTTGAAAGTCGTATAGTTTACCATCGGCTGCCGTTTCTGTATCTCTATCAATGGCTACTCCGTCCCTTTCTTGATATTGATCAAACCAGGTTTTTGGTACTACGGTTAAGTCGCGTACTTGAAATTTACTGGCTATCCAAGGTGAACCAAATAATAGAGAAATTAAGTCTGTCATATCTAACAGTTTTTCTGTTAGTTCTAAGTCGTTATCTTTGTATGTGTCTTTTAAATCTTTGACGTATTTGTTCCTATCTGAAGTTGTAAAATCTGCGGGATCTTCTGCGAAACTGGAATCAATTCCTCTCAAGAAACTTTCTAATCTTGATCTTAATGCTCCTTTAAAGCTAGAACCGGGTATTAATGGTTGTCCTAATGCGTCTTTAATTACTGGTGAATCTGTTCCAATTGGTTCGGTGGAACGTCCAGCACTAATGCGTAGTGCGGTAATTGTTGTGAGTGTTCCGGTGATTTCTAGGCGGTTTTTGAAGGTGTCAAACATATAATTTCATCCTTAATTATTAATTCAGTTTGAGACAACTAAATATATCCTCCACAGATATTTTCCAATCTGGTAAAGAATTTAAAACTGGTAAAATATCTTGATTTTGCTTAACTTCTGGTAATTGATTTGGTAAAAAAGTAATGATTAAGCGTTCTTGAGGATCAAGGAACCAACCTAATTCTGTACCATGTTTTAAGCAAAATAAAATATTATTAATGACACGGGTTGAACTTTGTTCAGGTGATAAGATTTCAATTACCCAGTTAGGAGGAATTGTAAATTCATTCTCAATTTCTCCATAATTATCTAGGGGAATTAATTCCCAATTAAAAACACTAATATCTGGGATAATAGAACGACCTCCAAAGGTACAACGCAATTCTGTAAATCCGCGAGCAATTTTTTGAGGTGTGCTAATTTGATTAATAGCAGAGGCTAAAAATGTTTGTATTGCACTGTGCTTACCTTTAGGCATTGGTTTTTGGTAGATGTTACCATCAATATATTCACTAGCTGGTTTTGTTTCTGGTTGTTGCAGAAATTCTGCTAAGGAGATTAAGGTAGTAACGGGAGTGGAGATCATAGTTTTAGCAATTTTATAGTCCGCTTAAATTAAGGTATTCTATGAACATTATAGACTTAATCAAGGGATTAAATTTCTAGGTCAGTTGGAAATTGAGGAAGTTGTATTTGTGGTTTATTGCTAACTACAGAATTAATAGAAGATTTAATGAAATTAACAAATACTTCACTGACATTCTCGTAGTCACTGCTAGTAATTGGCTCAAAGCCATGAGCAAATAAGGAGTTATTCCTAACTTCTAAAGCATTGATAATTCTGTTAGCATTTTCTTGATATATTTTGCCTATGGGATCTTCAGGAAGTTCAGTTAAAAGATCATAACTACTTCTTAAAGGTATTTGAATTTTTCCCTTGATATTAGAACGTTTTTTCTCATATTTATCCCGTAAATTTTCTGGTAATTTCGCAGTATCAATATCACCTGTTTTAATACCATAGGTTTTCAACAACCGAATTTGAGCTAATAATTCCAAAGCTCGATAAAGTCTACCTACTGCATCATCATAACGCTGTTGTTCAGCCCGTCTTTCAGCATTTAGTATTAAATCTTGAACTATTTCATAACCATGTCCTTCTGTTCCGTTGCTAAAATCAAATTTTTCATCTATTTGTCCTCTACTATTAATTACTTTTTTGAGAAATAGAACTAAATTTCTGATTACAGGATTTCTCATTTGAGGTTCTAATAACTCTAAAGCATCTCTATGTTCAAATCTATCCCAAGCATCTAAACCTGAACAACAAGCATATAAAGTTTGTATTTGTCGTCTAATCTCAGATGGTAATGCCATTGATGATAATAAACGTCTTAGTTGTGCGATCGCTGCTGGATAATTGTACTGTTGTAAAAAAATAGGCAAAAATTGTTCTATCGTGCGTTGTGCAACTACTGGTGCTACACTTGCTTGTCCTGTTAATTCTCCTCTTTCAACTTTGATGATATTTGTACGGACGGCTGTGGTGACATATAATTTCAGTTGATAATCAACAGATGCCATTGCTAAACCTACAGACATGGATTTAGTACCACCTGTATAATCAGCCATCATTTGAGCATCTTGTACATTTTCCTGAATATTCTGAATACATAATGATGCTTTCAGATAGCATTCTGATAAATCATCTGGTTCTTCAATCAATATTAAGTCTCTATCTTGTTGAAATTTATCACCTAATCCTACTTGTGTAGGAATATTTGGTAATTTTTCAATTACTTCTGTTCCCCTTCTAACTTCACAAGGAGTTCCACTTCCTATTACTTGGGATTTACTACCTTTAGCACCATCAGAACAAAGAAAAACAACTCGATCTGGCTGTAGTTCACGAATAGCAGTTACGATAGGTTGATGAGAACCACCGACTGTAATGAAAAGAATTTTTGGCATGATTCAATTATCTCCTGATAAATTAATTGTTAATGATTTATTAAGCTATTAAAGCTGTGTGCTCACGACTAAGATAACCAAGATAGAGTTGAGTTAATTTCAGATGAATATTTTTACTGATACTGGATTCATTTTTCTGTAAATATTCTTTAAGTGACTCTAGTTTCTCTTGTTGCTGGTTATTGATTTTAGGATTGATACAGTCTTGATCATTTTCTCCTAAAAATGGATTTAATTCTTTATCTATACTGGATATTATAGATTTAAAGATATTGTTAATGTTGCTAATTAAACCATCAATTTGGTTAATTACTGCATGAGCAAATATTTCCTTTTTTCCATTCTCTATTTTTTCCAGTTTCCAAATTTTACTAGCATCCTTACGGCCTACTTGATAACGAATATAGTTTTTAACCACCTCTATGGAAGATGTAGGATCTGTCGCTGTTGTTAAAACATTTTTTAAGGGAGAACGTTCTTGTACTTGCTTAATATCAAATTTTTTAGCCATTTCTTGCATTTTTACTATGATATCATCCAATTGTTTACTTAACTCTTGATTAATTCTTAAAGTTAGTTGTTGTTCTAATTCAATCACAGAAATTTTTGACATAACCTATACCGCCTTTTCTCTTAATACTAAATGAAATTCATTACAAATTTGTACTTGTCCAAAACCTTCAGAAGTTCTTTCTCCTACCCCTTTCAGTTCTAATTCTTTCAATTTATCAAGCCATAAATTTTCGTTCTTTTTATCTACACTAAATAAATACACACCTCCCCTATTTGTGACTAGTTCTATGTCTTTCATTAAACCCCAGGCAGCATTCCAACCAGAACGATAATCATAAGTGGTATATGCTACTTCTAATTTTGGTAAAGCATTTTCTTCTACATTAGCAAATTCACACAACATTTTTGATGAAATAACTGTAGTATGTTGCCAATTTTCCGTGAAGATAGCATCAGCTTGAAGGTCTAAAGTAAAATACATCCGATTATTTAATAAATCGTTTTCTGGTTTACAAAAAATTGACCATAATTCCCAACGCGATTTAAGATTAGCATTAAATTTCTCAATTCGGTTTTTAGCATTTGTTACAGCATTTTCTACAATCTCAGCTTTAATTCTAACTTTTCCTAAACCCCTGGATGTAGAACTTCCTAAGCGAAATGTAGAGGAATTTTCATTGATAAAATTAACTAGAGATTTAGCTAAATGTACATCAGGAACTAAAATTGCACTTTGATAAACTACGGGATGCCAATTCTGTTTGTGGGAACTTTCAGAAAATGACTCATTTAACACCTCAATACTATAAAGTATATCATCTTGAGAGGTTGCTCTTTGACGATTAATTCCCACTCTTGTTAAAAATCTTGTGCTAACTGAATGACTGTGATATTTATTATCTTTTGATTTACTATAAAAACCTCCAAAGGGTTCTACTCTTCCAAAATCTTTAGGACAAGTAGGATCATAAGGATAATTATAAGCCTCTGCACAAAAACGATCAATTAGAGTATCAAAAACTCCATGATTTTTTTCCTCGGTTTTAAATCCTGGTTTTGTTTTAGAACTAACCGCAGTTGCAGGTAAAACCATTATTTCATCATTCACTACCTGAGAAATTAATTCCCCTTTTTCTTGTGATTCATATCTGATTTTTGCCACTGCTGGATAAGCATTTTGAAAAATTGTAGGTTCATCACTTAAAAATAGTGTAGCAAAATCTCCACCATTTTCTGTTAAATTTTGTGTTGCTATGTTTGGTATTTGTTGTTTGGATCTTTCCAGAATTTGAGAAGCGATCGCTCCTCGAATTACAGCACCAGGAATGTGATCTTCTACTTCACTTATAGAACCAGGTTTTTTACCTGCGATCGCTAATGGTGATAAAGCTGTTATTGTTAACTTAATTCGTTGCATATTGTTTTATTAGGTAATAATAATTGCCAGTTTGTATTGTTTGTTTGTAAGTTTTCTAATCCTTCCCAAGTTAACCAACCTAACCCTGCTGATTTGCTTCCACCTAAAGCATAAATATGGTGTAAAGCTGCTAAGATTAAAGGTTTAGTATATTCTGGACAATCTGGTAATAACTGAATTGCTCCTGTAAATTCTAATTTGCTATTAGGGAGAGAAGTTTCCAAAAAATACAATTTTTTCTCCTCAGAAGTACGACGACGACGGTTAATAGTTACACCAGGACGTATAACTTCTGGTAAATCTTCTTTTTGCATATCACAAATTAAATCACTAACAATGATCCGAGATGGAAGAATGGGATTACCAAATATTTGGGAAACAAAACAATGATACCCTTTGTAATTTTCTAGCTGATATTGCTGCTGAAATTCCTCATGTACTTGATCTTCATTTGGACATAGTATTTCTGCTTTTGGTGCTGGGAAAATTTGCCATCCTAATGCTGTGGCTATTTTTTCACATTCATGGCGTAATCTCCCTTTTAATTGTGATGCAGGAATTAATAATTTTCCCTCTGCATTACGAACTATTGGTTTATCTGCTAATGAACCATCAGAACCTCCCGCACCTATACATAATGCAGTATCAATAATGGCGGTTAATGATATTGTTTCAATTGGATTTTTTGGTAAGTTTTGTAAATTGATCATAGCTATGATACCTCTTGTTTAGATTTTTTAGTATCAGATTTTTTTTGTGGTTTTTGGAAAAAAGGATATAAATCTACTAATTCTCTCCAAATAGTTTCATAAGTAACTTTATCCTCTATTTGGGGTTTTTTATCCTTAGATTTTTTATTTTTCTCCTCACATTCTTCTTTGTCTTTTAAGGACATCCAAGGCGCAAGATTACCAGAATTATCTTTATCCTTGGGTAAACACCATTTTTTTTCAAATTCATCTTCTAATGATTTTTGAGCTTCTTTATTATTTAACCTCACTCGGAAATAACGATAGTTAAGTATTGCTGTCTGTTTCCCGCGTTCCAATAAACTACGAATTTGGTAAAGTTGTGATTTAGGAAATTCTGCATCTATTAAAGTTTGTGCAGTTTTCAATAATCCACCTAATTCATGCAGGGTATAAGGTGCAGCATATAATTTTAATTTTTGCTTTCCTTGTGTTAATTTAGTTAAACCATTGGTACGAAATTCACTAATATTAGAAGAAATCATTGTTACAGATTTCATCACTAAAAAGTCAACTGTACCACCGTAATAATGACATTCTTTCAAATCTTTAGCTAGTTTTTTTGCTGATTTTAGCAATTGATTAGTCAGTTTTTGAGCATAATAAATTGGTGTATCTTCAGCAGTTATTAATACTCCTGTGGACATACTCAATTTACATTGTTGATTTGTTGTAATTTGTTCCTGACTGTGATAACGATGCACTATGTCACTAATATAAGTTTCATCAGTTTTATAGTTTCCTTCTTTACTTAACAAAATTCTTTCAAATTCTTCACCAATACTTTTAGCAATAGCTAAAGCTTTATCTGCGGGAACAATTAACATTACATCATCACCACCAATGGTTAAAATTTCAAAAGGATGAATCCAAATTTCTTTTTTGCTTTTTCTCTCAGCTTGTAAAGTCTCACTTAATTTATGGGGAGCAAGATGTTTAGTTAAAGCTGCATAAACTGATTTTTCTGTAGCATAAAAAATATCTCTACTAAAGTTTTGGTAAGATTCAGGAGTTTTAATTTCTTTCTGAATATATCTTCCCATATTGTTACCATCTGCATAAATATAGGCAACAAATCCTTTACTAATACTAGCATCTCCAATTTCTCTGACTGAAAGAGCTTCTTTTACTTGGCTAGGATGTAAATTTTCTGAACGGATTTTACCATAATATTTATGTGGTGTTTCATATAAAAATTGCTCAAATTTATTCACCCAACTTTCAACAGCTTCTTTACTTCCAGGTTGCCAAGTTAAACCTGTTTCTTCATACCACTGTTGATTACTATTATCTCTTTTTGTGATTTGTCCTACAAGTCTTTTCCGTGCTGATGCTTCAGAAAACCAAGGATCACCGGGAAGTCCTTTGGTAGAGTCTTCAGGATCAGTTTTAACCTGAATTATAGCAGAACGGCGATCGCCTTCATCTCGTTTCAGATAGGGATGAGTTTCAAATATAGGTGGATAACAACGCAAAGGTCTATTACTTCCTGGTAATTGATTACCATTACGACGTTGATTAAATAATGATGCTAATTTACCTGCTAATTCATTAAATGTTTTTCGGTCTTGAAAATATGTTTGTGAATAACCTTTTTCTTGCTGAAAGTATGCTGAAATTAATGGATGATTTTTGTTTTTCTGATATTGCTCTAACCAAAATGTATCATTAGTAATTTGATCAGGTAATAATCCAAATCTAATTTCTAAAAGTTTAAATTTAGCACCAACAGCGCAAGAATTAGCGGTTAATGTTTCATGAGTATAGCGTTTTTCAATGGCATTAGCTAAATCATCTATAAAACCCGCTGGACAAAAGGCTAAAAGATTACCACCTGTAGAGTAAATAATTAATTCAGGAATTAGTGCTTGGGAAAGTTCAGGAAAATTTTCCTGTTGATCTAACCAATTTTCTCTAATGTCTTGACAATCATCTTTTGCTCGTTCACACTGTTCATATTTTGAGCTTTGTTCACAACTAAAAAATGCGGGTAAGTCAATTAAATTGATTCTATCTAATAATCCAGAAGCTCCTCGAATATCAGGAAGTTTTGCTGATTCAAATACATATTGTTTAACTTTGGTGACACCTCCATAAACTAAGCCAATTCTGGTATTTTGATTCCATAAATCAGAATACTTAGTTTTTAATTCTTCCAAAGTTTTGGGAAAATAATTCTCATCAATTTCCTGCAATTTTTTAGCTTGATCAACTATTTCCTTAACTTCTTTGGGTACTTCTTGACCATTTCTTAAAGCGTCACACATTGATTTTAAAATAGCAATGTCAAACTGGGGTTTACGTTCATTTCCCCAAGCCAAACACCAGGCGATCGCAATTTTTACAGAATTATTTACAGAAATCATGTTATCCATTTTAGATTCACCTTCAACTAACTTTTTTAAAACTATTGTCATTACTTACTAAATTTTAGATCAAAACAACTAAATTACTCCTTAAATATATCCTAACTAGTAAAAAAGATACCTATAACACAAGAGTTAAATCATTAATTTTTATGCTAATTCTATGCTAAAACTTTGTGAGATTTTTATGGAAATTGTTAAGAGCGATCGCTACACTCTTATAACCAATCACCAAGACGATTATTAAGATCAGCTATGCAAGCTGCTCGTTGTCCTTGTGTATTAGCCGAAGTTTCTACGAAAAATTTAACAGTCCATGTTCCATTACTAAAAATACCTTCTATTTGCTCTCCTCTCAGTCTAAATAATGTGGGAGAAGATAAATCTGGATTCCAATAATGGGTACGACATAAACGAACATAGGAACAGGAATTAGTGATATTTTCTAAAAGACTTAAAATTGGATTTCTAGCTTTTCCCCAACCATGATCTGTTAGTTCTGGAGATTGTTTTTGATGGTTCGGTACGGGTGATGGTAAAACAGCATCCTTATCAGATTCAAACCTACCCTTAAAGGTTTCATGGAAAATTTGACCTGTTGGTGATAACTCAAAATATATTTTTCCATCCATTTCTACTCGTTCAACTAAAGTCTCCATTCTTTCATTCCAGTCTTCTTTAATATTTTCTTCTCGTACCATTTCTTGAGGACGATCTAAAGCAACTAACCAACCACTGATTTCTAACCATAAGCTAAAATCAAGACCGATTGGCATTGGTGGAAATGCAATAATTTCGCTAAACTGTTCATGTTTATAATAAACTGTAACCCCTAATGCTTGACCCATTAATACTCCGATAGCAATTTGCGCTTTATATCCACCAGTAGCGTTAATAGCACAAAATTGAGAACCTTTTTCTCTGATAATTTGACTGATAGTTTTAGCTAGGTTTCTCAGTCCTTTAGTCCGAAAAAGTTTAGGATTCTTATCTTGTAGGTCTTTGATTTCTTTTAAATCAACTTTATGTCCTTTGATTTGATAATAATGTTCTAATATTTTAGCAATTTGTAATCCTTCAGGTGTAGCAGAGTGACAAAAAACTAAATCACAATTATTTGTACAGTATTCACGTTGGATTAAATCAGTAATTGAATTTATTTCTGCTCCACAAAGTCTTACATTTCCAGGTAACTTACTGAGATATCCTGCTGTATTTTTCCAATTTTGCTTTTCTAAAGCTAGTTGTAAGTTATTGTTTACTGTTGTTTTTAAGCTATCAATTAACTCAGATGAGAAATATCGTTTATCTAACTCTGATTGTTTAGATAACCAAGATTCATAATTTTCAGTAGTTGGTAATCCAAAAAGATTAGGTTTAAAAAGGCTTGTTCCTACTGTACAAATAAGGGTGTGAGAAATTGTTTTATTCATTGGTTTATACTCTTATTTAAGTCGAAATTTACATTTCTGTGGGTTAATAAATTGTTAGATTATTCTTCATCCTTTAAATCCCAAACCTGTGCAATGTTCCTAAGTTCTTCAACAATTTGTTTAGTTTGCTGAATAATATATTCTGCACCTTGAGGATTTTTACGGAAACCTGCATGAAGTACATCATTACGTAGATTTGCAAGTCTATAAGTATTTGACCAAAGGTTAGATAACTGTGTTCTTTTCTCTTGTGGAATGCTTGCTTTATACTGTTCAAGATATGGTGAGATGTATCTATTACCTTGTGAGTCTTTCTGTCCTGTTCCTCCATTTAATAAAAGTTCCATTTCAGACCGATTAGGTCTTTCAACCTGCGGATCTATATTAAAGTGATAACATAATAGAGAGGGTAGCCATTCCCTTGCAATGGACAAAGCTTGAACTATTTGCCCTTTTTCTGCATACCATTCTACCATTCTCAATTGTCTTATAAGAGAAGATTGAGGACTAATCGTATATTCTGTTGGACTTTTTAAAGCAAATTTACCATAATCATTTTCTACTCGTTTTAATAGAGTCGTAAATGGTGGTAATGATTGAGAAATAGTTGAGGATGCCGTTGTAATTTTTTCTGGTAATAATGCAGATTGTTGCATTACATCTATGGGTCGGAGTAATTGTAAACCCTGGGCTATTTTATCAATGTTATTTGCTAAATCCTCAGTAGAAGGATCTCCATTATGTAACAATCCTGCTAGTGCTTGAGCATTTCCTGTTTTGAGAAATTGGTCTGTTGCTGTTGTCCATTCCAGCAAACTAACTATAGGTAATAAATCAAAAATAGGTGTTTTATTATCATTACTTTTTGCGTCAAATGCGCCATAAATTAAACCTTCAATTTGGACTTGACGAACAACTCGCAAATAACTGACAGCAATTAAGGCTAAAACAGGTAGAGAGCGAAAGCCGTTGGTAATATCAAATAATACTCTGTCTCCATCTTGTAAGCAGTCTGTTAACATTTGAAATAATTTCCAGATATCAGATGTAGTGTGTCCTTCAGGAATATTCATTATAGGTTGCAAATCAACTTTATCAGCCAGCTTATTTTGTAAAGTTGTCCAACTTGATTCAGTTTCGTTATCTGGTATTCCTTTAGCTGCTGTATCTGTTAGTAAAACATAAAGAGTTTCAGGTTTATAAAACTCCACTAACGCTTGCTGAATAAATTTTGTTTTATATTCGCCAGAAGCAATTGGATTAAGATATGTCGTTTCTTGATAACCTCTTTTATTAAAACCAAGAAATGAAATTGCTTTCATGATATTTACTCCTTAAAGTTTGGTAGTTTTATAATCGTTTGTCCCATTCCCAACCGTGTTTTAATTCCCGTACCAGCAAACCGCGCATATTGAACTAATAAATTAGCGACATTCGCTAATAAAGGATCAGCACGTTGAAAAACCTGTAACTTGACATCACCAACAAATCCATTGACAAAACCTTTACTAAACTTAAAAGTGCGAGTTTGAATTTTGTGATGTTTAAGTAATATTGCATTATTCAAATAAGCAATTAATTCATCACCTCCTAAATAAACAGGTGCAAAATTATTCCATCTTTCTAACCAACTAGAAAACATTAATGTGGGAACAGGTAAACATAATTTTGTTCCACCTTGAGAGAATGCCGTAGGAGTAATAAATTGTAAGTGATAATTTCTGATAGGTTCTGGTTCATTTCCTACTAATGTTGTATATAATTCCTCATAGCTGCTAATTTCATCTTCTCGATTAATAATGTTAAATTTTCCTCCTAAAAATTCTAATGAATCTCCCAATTGAAGATGAGAAATTGCTTTAGCAGATGTTTCGTTTAATCCAGATAGGGATAATTGATAAAATTCCTCTGGATGGAATGTAGTAAAATCTTTGGATGTTAAATAATCTCCTGTTATTCCTGAGTAAGAAACTGAGGGAATTATTTCGCTTCCCATTTCTAGGTTGAGTTTTTGATGTAGTTGTTTGATTAATTCTAACCCATAGGGACGGGGTAAAATTGTTGATGTGGGTACGGTTAAGGTAAATGTAGAATTGATTAACATTTTGTGGTACTTGATTGATTATAAAACAAAAAAGACAAAAAATAAATTATGTATTAACTATTACTAATCAAACATAATTTTTGTAAAACTTCTGATGGATATAAACATTCATTCCTTATAGCTTTATCAGCCCACCAATTGACAATTTTCTCCCATATTTCTTCTTGACCATTTTTTCTTATTTTCTTATTTGCTTTTTTATCTATGTCTTGGTTAATTGTCTTTGTTGGATTTTTACTGGTAAAAGAATAGTTAATGCAGGTACGATATGCTTCCAAAATAATTCTAGTTCCAATATGTCCATGACACAGCCATCTTAATATATCAATATCTACATTTTCTTGGTCTATTTTATTCAGCCATTGTTGGTAAATATCTATTATTTTCTTAGATTCTTCTAATGATAATTTTTTCCGTTCACAGATTCTCTTTTGCAAATCATCTATGTTGATGGTAATAGAATTTTTATTTTCTAAACAAATTAATTCCCAATCTATTATCTCTTCCAATTCTTTGATCCTTTTGCATTCTTTAAGGGTTATACTAATAGCAGTAGCTAATTTTATTATTTGATAAAAATTATTTTCAAAAAGTTTGATTGCTTCATTAAATAATTCTATATCTGATAGTTCTTTAAGAGGGTTACGAAGAATACTAAAATCAAATAAATAGTTCTCTATAGAATGTCCCCTAGACCAAATCATTGAACCATCCACCTTATGTTTACCAATATAATCTTGAATTTCTTGATTAAGAGAAATACTAAAGTCATCAAACTCACGATCTATAAAAAATACCAAATTCTTATATTTAGAAGACTTTTGAATATTTTTATGAATAGATTCTATTTTTCTACGATTACCAACCACACCAGTAATCAATAGTTTAAATTCATCATTTTTCTGAATCATTGTTTCAATGTCATCAATATTAATTTCTTCAATAATTTTGTTATTCATTGTTTTCATTGTTTGTGAATATTCATCTAATAGTATTTTAAAAAAAGTTTTATCTGTTTTTCCTTCAACAATTAAATGTTTCTCGTTACTTTGTTCACCGATAAAAAACTCATATTCTTTAAGAGTATAACCAAAGCCATTCATTAGATTTTCTCCTAATTTTTTAAATGTAATTAAATAGGTTATTTATTCATCATAATTATTGTTGTTTTCTTCTATATAATCTTCTTCATCTTCATTGGTGAAAATTTCTTCTTCTGTTTCATATAACTCCCATAAAATCCTATTAGTATATTTTGATTCCAATTCTTTTGGGTTATAATCAGCAGCAATCATAGGAGAATGAGTACAAATAATAACCTGGGTTTCAGACAACTGTTGATATATTGTTTTAATTAATTTTCTCTGCCAATCTGGATGAAGAGATATTTCTGGCTCATCAATCAAAATTACTTTTTTGTCACTCATATAAGTTGCCGTGTACATAATTGTAATTATTTGATACTCGCCGGATGATAAGGCACTCAAACCATCAATTATAGAATTATTATCAAATCTAATTCTTACTAATTGCCTATTTTCCGGAGTTTCTATATTAACTATTTCTATTTTTTTATCTTTTAAAAAAGTATTAACTGATGATAAAAATTTAAGAAATAAATAAAACTTATCTTGTATTTCACCTAATAATTTCTTCAGAGAATTATGATATATTGTTAAAAATGTAACAAATTCTTGACTATTTTGTTTATTGATAATATTTGATGATATTTTTTCTGAAATATTTATATATATTTCTTTGGATGAAATATAACTTTCTTCTGTAACTGGGAAAGTTTTAATTTGCTCAAATATAGATGTAATTTCTTTCATTTTCAATTCATAATCATTGATGTTTGAGCTTAATTTCTTTTCTAAAGAAGCATCAAAATATTTTACAGATATTTCTGACATTAACTGTCTATCAATTTTTGATATTTTATGATTAATTATTTTTAGTTGATTAATTAAACTTTTTTCAATATCTTTAGGAGTTGGATATTCTATTAATGGTAAAAAATCACCAAATATCTTTCTAGCAAAGGAATTTATTTGCTCTATATTCATATTATCTTCTACTGCTTGCCATGCTTCTATCATTGTTCTAAATGCCGGAAAATAAGCAGTTGATAATAAAACTTTCATTTGAGTATAATCAAATTTATAAGATAGCTGTTGATTTTCTTGATTTGATTGATCATTTTCAAAGTCTAATTTATTAAATTCATTAAATCCGTTCTCTCCTTCAGTTATTCTTTTTCCCCTTC
Source organism: Anabaena sp. FACHB-1237 (assembly GCF_014696225.1). Classification (GTDB taxonomy): domain Bacteria; phylum Cyanobacteriota; class Cyanobacteriia; order Cyanobacteriales; family Nostocaceae; genus FACHB-1237. The sequence goes on from NZ_JACJPV010000012.1 coordinate 99,420, forward strand.
TATCATCATTAATACATATTCTAATTTCTGGGTCTTGATTTTGCTGATAATTCTCATTATGAATTGTGACAAAGTTATCATTACTAAACCAAGCTCTTATCCGAAAAAAGTTTACATACAAAAAACGTGAATAATCTCCATTTAATATATTGGCAAGACAATGGATCAAACTTGTTTTACCTGCTCCATTAGCAGCATAAATTATATTGACTCCCTTTTGAAAACTTTGGTCAATATCAAACATATTATGAAGTCCAATAATTTCTATTCTTGTAATCTCATTTGTCATATAAAATTCCCCCTTAACAACAAAATCCTAGTTTAGATAATATCATAACTTAACTCAAAGCGGATAAATTCCTAAACTTAACCCACCCTGGTACGAGCTTAATTTCCCCATCAGAAGTGATAATAGTTCTCCGAGATTTTGGAGCTTCAAAACCAGGTGCTTTCAAACCACAAATATCTCTTAATTTTGCCCTCAATTCATCATCAAAACATAAACCTACTGTTGTTCCTGTCATCCCACTACCCCAACCTAATCGCATTCCATAAGGACATTTTTCCGGTTCATAAAAATCACCAATATTACTAAAATCTAAATTCCTACCAGATGCTTGAGAATTATTTTTTATTGCATTCCAATAATCATGTTCATAATCCCATTGTTCTTGTGCAAATCCTTGACATATTTGTAATAATTCATCAATGTTATTAAATGGTAATTTCATTCCTTGTTTATGTTTAAACCAACTCAACATTTCCTTATCCAATGTGATAGTAAATTCTGTTTTCACATTCCTGACCATTTCCACATAAAGCGATGCTTTATATTTTGCTCGATAATCATCAAATCTACTAGAAACTATCACTTCTACCACTACTGGAAAATTTATAGGAGTTGGTCTACCTGTTTTTCCGGTAACTTCTGTTTTAATTAATGATTCTGAATCACTAACTTTTAAACAGCGTAAAATATCTGTATTTTGACTACTACCACTAAATGTTTTACCTTGATAAATTAAGGAAAAGTCAGAAAATAAACTATCCATAATTTTATCATCAGCAAATGTTTGATTACCTTTACTGCTTAATTCTCCTAATCTTGCTTTTAGTTGTTTTTCAATTTCACTGACTCTGCTATTTTTGGGAATTTGATATTTATCTGGATTTTTTAATAAATGATAAAGTATCGCAGTTTTTATTGCTCCTTTAATAGATGAACCAGGGATAAATAAATATCCCATACCATTACGAATCATTGGACGTAAATCTGTAACTCTTTCCGCTAATTTTTGACTAATTGCATTTTCAGGAAAAATGGGATTTTCATTTGTATCTTTTGCATTCCACCATTTATCGCCAAATGCTTGTTCTAAAAGTCTGGTAATATTTTCATTATTTTCAATTGCTTGAACATAATCATTTAAAAACCTTCCTCCTTTTTTTAATAATGCCTTAGCTAATGCTTCTTGATTAGGAAGATAAACTTTTTTTGCAGTTTGTACATATTCAAAGGGATTTAACCTAGATACAGATGAACCAATATGTAAAATAGGACTGGTTAACTGTATTCTTCTAGTTTCATAAAAGTCAGGTTTTTTCAATGCTAATTCAGCAACAATTGTCATTATCTTTTTCCTCTTTTGTGTTAATTGGTAGAGTTAAACTAATTCCACTACGGTAAATTTCATGTCTTGTAAATTGTTTTGGTGTGACATTTACCAATTTTCCTAAACGTGAGGAGGTAAAAACAGAACCTTCGCTAAACATCCGCACCATTTGACGACGAATTTGGCTTTCTACTATCCATCCTCCTCTTTCTTGAATTTCATAACTGGAATTTTCCAGAAAGTTTGATGATATTTCAGAATCCCAAAATAAGCTCATCAAAGTGTGAAATTTACCACTTTTAAAATTAACAACTTCTTGCCAAATTTTTGGTAGTTCTGACCATTCAGCAGTAAATCTTCCCGCACCACTAGAACGTTCTCCTCCTATTCCTTCTTCCCCTAAAAGATGCAAAGCTGCTTGTAATTTATCACCTAATTTTTCACCTTCTGGAGAAAGTTCCACAAGAAAATATAAACCTGCGGTATTTTTATCACTGGCATCATCAGTAGCAAAGTGAACAAAGCCTGTATGATAAAGGTTGGTAGCTGTGGTAACTCTATCAATTCCTATTTTTGGCAGTTGATGAGTTTTACAGGCTTTTTTGTAATTAAATGTTTCTGCTTCTGCTAGTTTTCCTTCTGGGTTATCTTCACGATAATTTTGTAATTCCTTTTCATCTTCCTTTGTAAATCCTGTTCCTTGATACCATCTTTGCCAAATTTTTAAGGGTAAATAATTCAGCTTTTTATAGGTTTTAAAAAATGCTAAATCATGATCTGGATAGTTGATTGGAAATTTGAGAGGACGAGGAAGATAATAAATAGTATTTTTATTTCCATCTTTCTCTACCTCTCGATAAATAAAGGTGGAACTAATTCTCAATGGTGGAATTAGTTCAGGGGTTTTTTTAGTAGGAAATAGCTGTAATAATTCCTCTACTGCATTATTATTTGTTGTATTAAACAACTTTGCATAAACACTTACCCATGCACTAAATAGGGTATCAGAACGGGCGCGATCGCTTGTTTCTTCCATCCCTATTCCTATTTCCCCAAAATGTGCGGGATTGTTACCAAAGTTGAGTTTAACTAATTTCCAAACACTCATGATTAATTTCCTGGTAATAATCGCTGGATGTACTCACGCAAATTTCTAAAGTTCTCTAAAAGTGCTGCGGTGTTAGCAATAGGTTCTAATGCTTGTATTGCTGATTTTCCTCCAGTTGTTTGTGTCATTTGCCGATATTGATCTAAACTGCGATAGGTAAATAGAAAGTTCTCAAATGTTACTTTTCCATATCCTCTTGAACCATTTCCACCTAATGCGTCATCTTCTAAAAATGCAAGTGCGATCGCTATATTTTCTAAATCTTTTACAGCTTGTTCTGCATTTTCTACCGTGTAAATTAACTCAAAATTAAACTTTGAACCCGCAGGAACTCTTTCTAATTGTCGAGGATTTGCTGCTGCTGTAACCCTATCAATGTTATTTTCACATTTCCATTCTGTCATAAACAAACCAGTATCCACTTGTTTTAATTGTGTTGCAGAATCTGGATGTAAATGACTATCTCTAATAATTAACCGACTTGTTGCATTTCTACCACTAGAAATTTTTACACAATTTTGACCTTCAATTGTTTTTGTAGGACTTTTATCAGAAAATAATCCTTCATTTCTTGCTGACTCTATAGGAATCCAAAAGTTAGAACCACCTGTAGAACCAAATAAACGGCTAATTTGGCAAGTTCTAGCACCTTCATAACGGATAAAACGATCTCTTTCTACTTCGGTAAAACCATCCACTAAATCATCACTTTCATAACGTCGAGTATCACGACTACCAGGACGATTTAGAGGTTTATTTAATAACCTTTCTAATGTTGCTCTTAATTTACCTTTAATTGATGAACCTGGTAAATATGGATATTTAGTTAAAGGATCTCTAATTACTGGTTTATCTAATCCACCAATATCTAAATTTTCACCACCACCACCAATATGTAAACCTGTTTGTGCTGTTAATTGACACTTGAGAGAAACTTTTCCTAATAAAGATGTTTGTGCATAAGATACTGTCATGATTATTTTCCTCCTTCTGCTTTGTGATATGCAATAATTGATTCTAAAAATTGTACTAAACGCTCAAAATCTTCTTTGCTATTCACTTTATCAATAGCAACTGACATAACATCACTTAATGGTTTTGCTGGTTTTTGTCTAGCTGCTGCATAGGCTAATTTTGGTTGCAATAAAACTACTTCTGTTTCTATTGCAGAAAATTCTCCTTTTTCAGCTAATTCAGCCTTTAAACGATTGACAGCATCAAGAAATTTACGCACTTGATTAGTTTCTAATCTTTGGTTTTTTAGAAATGGTCCAAATTCTTTAGCGTGATTAACTAAATTTCTGATCGGATAGTCTTTGAAATTTTTTAAGCGTTGAATAGTAGCTAAAATTTCTTCAACTATTGGTTTAGATTTAACTATTTCTGACATAGTAAATTATCATCCACGATTTAATAATTCAATCCAAGTAGCTATGGCGCGAAAATATGGCGCATTATATGGACTTTTTAAAGAAGTCCGAAAATCATCATTATTTAATACTTCTCTTGGTAATCTCGCTAAAGTATAAGCTATCTTTGGTAAATGCAAATAATAGCGAGTTGCTAGAGCCTCCTTTGTTTTTTTATCTTTAAACTTTTCTAAAGCCTGTTCTTGAATTTGTGCAGTAATTAACAAGTTTTTCACAAAAGTACGAGAGTAATTAACTCCAATATTTGGCTGTGATAATATCTCCACAAATGGGATAATACCTAATAAATTTGGCTTAATTTCTCGTTGAGCATATTTTTGATTAATTTCATCAAATTCGCTAGGTTCTTTCAGGTTTTCTAAAGTTCCTAACCATTCATCCCATTTGAAAACTTGACCAAACAAACCTAAACTATCTTTACCATTTCCTTTGGCTGCATCTTCAGCATGACCAGAAGATTTTGCAGCTTGATAAAGAGGGAATTTAGGTGTATCAATGCTGATTCCACCTGATAGAGTAATATCTGGATTATATCCTGTATAGGATCGAAAACATTGATAAACATCAAAAGCAAAATCTACCGCTTCATTCCATGCCCCGCTAATAAATAAATCATCACCTCCTGCATATATAAATAGTATATTATATTCCTCATTTTTTGGCAATAATTGTTTAAAATTTTTAGCAGGAATATTTTCTGATCTTTGTTTTGCCAAACTATTCAGATAGACTTTAAAAAAATAGCTCATTTGTCTGGAAAGTCCTGCTAATCTAGGTAATGTTTGATTTTCACCTAAACCTTTAGCAAATATTTGTCCTAATCTATCTACATCCATTCTTAAAGATGCAACTCTTTTAATTCCTTTTGCTATATCTGCCATTTCTTCAGCACGTAAAAATCCTGTTTGATTTTCCTTTTCCTTGCCATAATTACCTAATAACAAGGGATAAACATTTTTAAAATGCTTGAATTGATAATGTTCTAATGTCCAATCATTGACTAATAAAACTGTATCAGCAGTAGGATCTATTTGTTTCCAATTTTCAAAAAGATGATAGTAAATATCTCCAGAAAATGACAGTGTATGTAAAGCATTTGCTATTTTTTTCTGTTTTGATCTGACAATAGCATTAACTTTAAATAATTCAGTTCCTAAATCAAACATACTCCGGCAATTTGGACAAGCTAAAACTGAATCTGGTTCATTATCATTCAGAGGTTTTAACTTATCTGATTCTATATCATCACGATAACATACACGACAAGGTTCATGGCTATAACGTGGGTTAATAAAATCACTAATTTGAGTACAAAATTTCTGAGATTTATGTTTAGCTAAATTTTTGGTTGCTTTTAACCAATGTTCTGCAAATTTAGAGGTTTTGGTTTTGGTTTTGGTTTCAGTTTTAGATTCTGATTTCAGATCATCTTTAGCAAAATTTAAACAATCTAAAGCCAGAAACACTTTACCTTGAAATTCATGCAAAAGCCATTTATTAAATTGTTGGCTAACTTCTTCAATGATATGTTTAACTTCTTGTTTTCCAGATGCCAAAATATATAAATTACCACCACCTGCATAAATTACATTAGTCCGAGGAAGTTCTAATTTATCTAACAATTGTTGTACTACTTCTTCCGTGACTAATTCTAAATAAAAACTTCTCGCTCTTAATGATTTTAATGCACCATCAGAAGATATAGTATAAATAAATTTCTGAATCCCTGATAAGTCACCAGCAATTAAAGTTATATCTTGAGACTCAGAATTATTTACTAAAGCCTCTGCAACTGCGGCTGTACTTTTTACCAAATCTATTAAGGCTATATTTTCATTTTTCTCTCCAAAACTAATAAATGAGCCAAATTTTTCCAAAAGTAATGTTAACAAGGATAGATTTTGATAATCTTCCTGCTGTAAACTCTCTAAGGCTGTTTTGATATCTTTTTTTAAACTCTCTAAACCAGGTTTTTCTGTTACTGGATAGGGAATTTTAGGATCGTTATTATCTATAGCTTGAGGTATCCAATAATGTTCTTTTGTCTCCTTTTTATGCTCTTTTTCAAGATTCACATAATCAAATAGTAATCTTAAAGCCTGGGGTTCTCCCTCTTTAGGCCAAGATAGAATTTTCTGAGCTTTTTGGACAGCACTATCAATAGTATTTGGAGATGATTCAAATAAATTTTCAGGTTTAGCCCATTCTGCTAAAATTTTAACACCCTCTTGTATGACTTTTAAAGCTGTGTTGCTAGGAGTAGATTTTTCATTCATGACTGTAGTTGAATAGTTGAATAATTGTAATTAGTTTTGTTGCAGTTTCTTGTACTTTCCTACTCAAATTGTGTTATTTAATTAACCCCTTAACCTGCTGTAATAACTGATCCGGTAACACGGTATTCTGACCCATAATAAAACTACCATAAGTCATCTCTAAAAATGGTGAAGTTTTGTGAATAATCGTAACATTTTCTAAACTACTAAGAATAGTCGCCACGGGAGTCAAATTACCCCGATCATGACAAAACTCATGCCACGCTTTTACTGCTTCTGGTTGTGAACTAATGATTAAATAATGACTACAAGCCTCTAAAATCGGTACTTTCTCCGGTTGTACCATCCCCCCAACATCAACCATTACTAAAGACTTCTGCCGACGTAATTGTAATATAGCATCGGCATGATAAGGATAAAATCTATCCGTTAGTTTACCGCGATCGCGCAATTTAAACACCTCAATTTCTTCCTCTGTCGCATCTTTCCCCAATTCCAATAAATAATTACCCTCCCCATCCCAATGGGCGCGTTGTAAGTAAATATTCGGGAATTGCGGTAACAAAGCATTAAACAAAGTATGGGAAAGTACACTCTTACCACTATTTGGTGGTCCAACTATCATTAACGCAGGACATAAAGTATTCTCTTTCACTCCTAAATTCTTAACTTCGCCTAATCTCCCATTAATTGGATGTACTGGTATTACTTGTCCAGGTTGTACTAATTTACAATGACTACTAATTACTACAACTCCTATACGCGGATCATAAGAACCTAACCAGGCCGTTGGATGGAGTAAGTGAACTAAATAACCATATAGCCATATAGGAGCGCGACCAGAAATTACCACACCTCCAGTAGTATCAATTCCTGCTGGTAAATCTATACTTTTTAAATCACTGGGTGTGATTATTCTATCTTCTGAAGTTAATTCAATTAACAAAAATTGATAGTGTAAATCTTGGTAAAATGCCGTTTTTTCCAAAGATAGAGATACTGCTTGTAAACTCATTTTTTTTAACGCTCCTAATTTGGTAAATTTTCATGTTCTTCACTGATAAACTCTATATTATCAGACTCCCACTGGGTGGAAATTTCCCCCCGATGGCGATCGCTGATAAGCTGGTATAAAGGCTTATCGCATATCCAACCTATAATGAGGCTACTCAAAAACACAGATAGAGTACAAATAATTACCGTCAATAAGCTTAAACGGGAAATTATTAATATAATCAATGTCACACCGCCATTAGCAAAAGCTACCGCATAATTACGGGATTTTACTAAATTTTCCGATACTGATTTGCACATCAGTTACTTTACTCCATTGCTAAAGAATATTATCATCTTTCATTAGTCTACGTAGATATATTTTATTTGTGTAGATGCGAATTATATTCGCCCCTGTATTTCCCCCCAGCAAAAATGATTATAAACCCTGATAGAAAAGGGGTCTTCTATCTAAGTGTAAAAATAAACCGTGTAAATAAATTATCCTAGGGACAATTCATGAATTGTCCCTGCCCAAAAAATGATACTAGGGAATATTTGTAATCAACCAGTAGTATCAATGGTAGGTTGGGTAGAACGCAGTGAAATTTAACCTACAAATTATAATCTATCTGCACATAAAGCCGCACCTATTAATCCTACTTGTTCGTTAAGAATTATATGGACAGGAATTTCTGCTAATAATGATGACATTCTCCCTTTTTGAGTAAAGCTGGTTAAAAAACTCCCATTTTGGATTAAAGGCAGAATTTTCGGTGCTATGCCTCCTGCTATATATAATCCCCCATAAGGTAATAATTTTAAAGCTAAATTACCCGCTTCTGCACCATAAGCAGATACAAAAAGTTCCATTGTTTGCACTGATAATTTATCACTTTTATTTAAAGCTGCATTACCAATTATTGCCCCAATATCAATGTTTTTATCTGCTTCCCCTTGTTCCCATTTTCTCACAGCCTCCCCAATTTCTGGAGTTTCAGTTTCTATATTTCTATCTCGTAAAAATTGATAAATAGAAACAATTCCTAAACCAGAAACTACCCTTTCTACAGATACTCTTTCTACCTGATGTTTAGTAATTAAATATTGTAATAGTTGAAATTCTAACTCATTACGCGGGGCAAAATCTGTATGGCCACCTTCCGAGGGAAAAACTTGATATTGATAACCTTGTTTAATCAAAAATCCCTGGCCTAAACCTGTTCCTGCACCTATTACAGCCATTGGTGCTTCTGATTTAATCGTACCAACTTGTAAAGTTAATAAATCCTGTTTTGTTAACCCGAAAATGCCATAACCTACAGCAGCAAAATCATTAATTAGACACATAGATAAAATGCCCAATTCCTTAGTTAATCTTGCTATATCTAAATACCAAGATAAATTAGTTAATTTGGCAGTATTTTCTACTACAGGACCTGCTATAGCAAAACAGGCTTTTTCCGGTGTTGTGGAATTAGTATTATCTAAAAACCTTGTTACCATTGGTACTAAATCAGGAAAATCTGCACTTTTAAAACTTTCCTCATAAAGAGTTTTCAACAAAAGTGAATTTTCCGACTCTACTAAGCGTAAAATCGTTTTTGTACCGCCAATATCTCCCGCCAATAATAATGTCATAATCTTTATTACTTAGTAATTGTGTTGGTTGTTAGCAAACAATAATCATGATTTTTGCGTCTATCAAGGACGCAAAACTTAGGCAAACGTTAAAAAAATATGTAGGAAAATATCAAGTTAGACAAATCTAACTAATTCTTCTACTTTGGTTAAATGAGATGTATCTCCTTTAAGTTCTAACAACCATGTTGTTTCTTGACGCACTAATTTCACCAAAGAACATAAAGAAGCCTTAACTTCATTTTTAGCTATATCTCCTACTAACCCCATTGCACCACCTAAAACTGATGCACCATGTGCCACTAATAGGATATCATCTGGGAAAAATTCTGCGGCTAAACATCTAGCAGTTTGTCCTGAACGTTCTCGCACTTTTTCATGGGTTTCAGGGTATTGTGCAGAAATGCGGGATGTGTAACTAGTATCAATTCTGGGAAATAATTTCTTTAAAGCATAAATTGACAGTCTTTCTGGTTCTTCTGTCATCCATGCTTCATTTAACCATTCACTCAAGCCTGTTTCTAATTTAATTGATAAGTCTAAAACTTCTGCAATAGCGTTAGCAGTTTGTATTGTTCGCAAAAATGGAGATGCAAAAATATGAGAGATATTTTCCCCTTTTAACCGTTTTGCTAATTGTTGCGCCTGGATCATACCATCATTTGATAATGGAGGATCATATCTTCTTTCTGCGGTAAGAAACCAATCAGGGTTAACAAAGTCAAGACGGTTTGCGTGTCTTGCCATCCAAACAATTTGACTCATGGTGATAATAGACAGGTATCAATTTTTTATCTGTAGGTATCATACAACAGAAAATAGGCCATAAGGAATAGGTCGAAGTTCTAATTTTTTTATTAATTATATTACTTGCGTATAAGTCATATAATACAGCACTTTTGGAGTAAATGAGATATACCAATTTGATAAGGTAGTTTTAAAAATTGAAGCTCAATTTGTGATTGTAAATCATAAACTTGGAATTTGCTGTAATTAACGACGTTCGCACAGTGTCCCGAAGAGATAGGGACCAAGGAAACGAAGGTAATAAGGTTTGAGAGAGATTTTCTGTTAGTCCTAATTTGTTAATTATCAATTATCAATTATCAATTGTCAATTTTCTCACTCCTTCCACTAGTCTTTTTATTCCTGCTTGTGCTGTTTCTCTTGCTAATGCACCATAAGCTACTCGCAAATAACAGCCATTTGTCATTCCAAAGGTTGAACCGGGAATTACGGCAATTTTATATTCTTCAATTAGTTTTTTTACTAATGTCATATCCTCCATTTCTGTATGTACTTTTATGAAAAAGTAAAATGCACCTTCTGATAAGGTAATGGTACATATATCTCCTAAGTCTTGGAGTGATTTTAATACTATTTCTCTCACTTTGGCAAGATTTTCTAGGTGATTTTTTAAGTAATTATCTGGACTATTTAATGCCCCTAATGCTGCATATTGCGACACTACTGGAGGACAAATTAAGATGGTATCTTGGACTTTTTTAATAGCAGTTAATAGATGTTTAGGAATTACCATATATCCAATTCTCCAACTGGCAAAACCATAAGTTTTGGATAAGCTAAATAGGGAAATTGTATATTCATTGCTATGAGGAAAACTACCAGGAGAAATATGTTCAACACCATTATATGTAAAGTATTCATAGGCTTCATCACTAATATGATAAATGCTATTTTTTCGACATATTTCATTAATTTCATATAATGTTTCTGCTGGATAAACTACTCCTGTGGGGTTATTAGGAGAAATTGTCACGATAGCGCGGGTTTTATTGGTAATTGCTTGAGATATGGTTTCAGGAATTAGTTGATAATTAGGGTCTGTTTCTACTAAAATAGGATGACAGTCTGCCATTCTGATGGCCATTTCATGATTAAAATAGTAGGGAGTATTTAATATTATTTCATCTCCTGGGGAAGTGATGGCTAAAATGGTATTCATAAATGCCATGTTGCTTCCTGCTGTAACTACAATACTGTTATGGTTATTAATTTCTATGCGGTTACATTTTTCTAATTTGATTTTGAGTTTCTCTAATAAGGGAGAAATTCCTATTACTGGTTGATAAAGATGGTTATTACTATTACTTGAAAATAATTGTAATGCTTCTATCGCTTCCTTTGGTGGACTGTAATACACCACTCCCTGTCCTAGCGAAATTGTACCTGGTGAGTTTTTTATTAATTCCGCAACTACGGGAATAATTGGCGTTTGTATTGCGTTCATCCGCGAAAGTAAATTTGTCATAGTTTGGTGTTTTTCAATTATCAATTATCAGTTACTTAATGGTGGAGGAAAACGAATTTCTGTAGTCAGATTAATGGGTAATACATATTCTAAATTATCATGGGGACGGGGAATTATATGGTGGGAAAGGATTTCTCCTCCATTAACTTTTATTATGGTGGATAATGCTTGGTTTACTGCTTGTTTAACTTCTCCAATTTCTCCACGAATTAAGATGGTAATTCTTCCTAAGTCGGTATTTTCAAAACCTACAAATGTTATTCTTGCTGCTTTACACATTGCGTCTGCTGCTTCTATGGCGCTGGGAATACCATATACTTCTATCATTCCTAATGCTAATGTCATTTTAGTTATTTTGATGGTTGTTTTCAGATACCCGACTTCTTTAAAAAGTTGGGTATCTATGATCTATTCTATTAGAGGATGTTTTAAAACATATTTTAAAACTATGGGGCGAATATCATAAGGCTTACGCCACGCTGCGCTATCGCTAGTATACAGGCAAAGTCCACACTTCCACAGGCTCAGTGACCACCTGCCTGGACTAAGGAAAAACCAAGGATTTTTAAGCTGCGTAGGCTGTTTTTGCCTGTGTAAACGCAATTAATTTCCAATAGCCAATTTTTGTGTTAATTTAGACTTTACAAACATCCTCTTATTGATTATGTAAATTAGCTATAGCTTGTAAATTTTGGATTCTCAATAATTCACTAAATTCTAAACCAGAACGTCCTTCTATTTGTGCTATTGTGGTAATTGCTGTTAATAAATTTTCGGCTGCTTCTGCTTCTGAATAACCTCGTCTTTGGGCAATTTTAACAGCATCTAAGTCAGCATTTAATAAGCTATTTTGAGATTTGTTATTTTGCCAAATTCGCGCCGCAGCTAATGCGGTTAAACCTCCAGAAACTGCTATTCCTACTATATCTAATTGTGTGGTTTCAAATATTCCTCCTAATAGTCCTAATATTACTATTCCTTGATTAATATTGGGTTGTAACCATTTAATACTAATTAACCAGGAAACTTGATGTAGTAAGGTTAAATCTCTTTGGGGTTTGGTAAGTTTTATCCATAAGTCAAAGTTAATATATATTGGTCTATATTTGGTAAATGGTAGGGGAAAATCGCTGTCTATGACTTTTGTTTGTGCTGGTTTACTGACTATTTTCGTCATCATTCTCCCTGAAGCTGGCATTATATCTAATAATCTTCTAATTTCTACATTATGTTCCATAATTTATCTTTATTTTTATCTTTATTAGTTGGTGTTATAGTGGCAGTCAGGCTAGAAGCCTAATCTACTGTAAGAAAATTTTAATTATCAATTATCAATTATCAATTGTCAATTTCCAGTTCTGTTTACTAATGTAGCACTGGCTTGATCTACTGGCATGAGAATAACTTCGTTAATATTAACATGGGGCGATCGCGTGGCACAAAAAAATATTACATCTGCTATATCTTCTGCTACCAATGGTTTTACACCTTGATAAACTTTTTTCGCTCTTGCTATATCTCCATGAAACCTTACTTCACTAAATTCTGTTTCTACCATTCCAGGATCAACAGATGTTACTCTAATTGCTGTACCTAACAAATCTTGTTTTAAACCTTGAGTTATAGACTTAACTGCCGCTTTTGTTCCACAATAAACGTTACCCCCAGGATAGGTTTGATGTCCAGCTATTGAACCAATATTAATAATATGTCCATGATTACGTTCTACCATCCCCGGAACTATATAACGAGTCATATATAATAGCCCTTTAATGTTAGTATCTATCATTTCTTCCCAGTCTTGAAAGTCCCCTTGATAGAGTTTATCTAAACCACGACTTAACCCAGCATTATTGATTAAAATATCAATTTTTGACCAGGCTGGAGGTAAGTTATTAATAGTAGATTCTACAGATAAGCGATCGCTCACATCCAACTTTAATAAATAAATTTGTTCATCTGTAAGATGTAACGAATCTGCTAATTTTTGTAATTTCTCCAAACGTCTAGCAGCCAAAATAAGTTTAGCACCAGCACCTGCAAATATTTTGGCACAGGCCGCACCAATACCACTACTTGCACCTGTAATCAAAACTATGGTATCTTGCATCAGTTGAGACATAAATTGAGATGATTTTTTCTAAATTTGGATAAATAATGATTATATAATTATTTACTATCAGGTGCAAAATTTGTAGAATTAAATACATCCTCCAAAACGGAGTTTATTTTAATCTACATCCGACATAAAAAAACTTACAAATGCTAACAATTACCAGCTTCTTCTTCCTGCTTTATCAGTTCGACTGCGCTCACTGAACTCCTAGAAGTGTCTGTACTAAGCTGTTGTGCCTTTAACTTGAATAATTAATACAAGCAAGATGCTTGTGCTACTGTAACTTCAGGTTTTTTAATTATACAGTGAGTGCTGCACATTAGCTTATCTAGTTTACAGGCTAACACGAATAATCTAGCCACTTTTTTTCAATTTGTTGCAGCGTTTCAACTTCTGTCCTATGCAAAGCCACAGTTATCAAATTTAAACACCCTTTGAGACAAGGATAGAGATGTTTTCTTTTGATCCACAATTAGATAAGATTAGGTTAATACAGATATTAATGGGTAGTATTTTGATCAGAAAATATTTCCATAGTAGTAGATTTGAGGAGATTCTGTCAAATGGTACAGTCCCCTAGCAAATTTGCCGAACTTGAGACTTAAAATCATAAGTTGGATTAACTTGGACTAACAATGTTAAATTCACAATAGTAGCAAAACTTTCTTTCAGCCTGTGGATATACAGTAATGACTATAAATACAACTGCAAACCATAGCAATGTAATTAAATCTACAAATTTTGTTCATTCCCCAGAACCTTTACAAACTGTACAAACTAATGTTCCTGGTTCCTTGTTGCTGGATAATAAGGTACATCATGAATATCATCAAGTCATGAACCTCAACAATACACCTCTTATCCCACCAGCTACAGATAATCAAGATAGAGTAGTAGTTATGGAAAATTCAGAAGATAATTATCAAAAAGATTGGATTGCAGAACCTGATATTAATCAGCAGAATTTTGTTAATACAGAATTTCAGCAATTACTAAACCTCAATGAAGAATTACGTCAGGCTAATAATGACCTATATTCTGAATTAGAAAGGTTAAAAACAGAACTAGCAGAAACAGAAAAGATATTACAATGGCAAAAAACCCGTTCTGCTGTTACAGAATCTATGTTTAATCAACAAAACCAGGAACTTTCCGCAGCTAATGAACAAATTCAGTCACTATATCAGCAGCTAGATGTATCAAATAAAACTGTACAGCGTCAAGAAATTATGATTGATACCTATAAATCTCAACTGCAAATCAGTCAGCATCGTTTAGCACAGCTAGAAAGGGAATGTTCTTTACTACAAACTAACTACTCAGAAGAATCTCAACAATTATTACATTCGGAAAATACTTGTCGTGAGTTAAGAACTAGGTTGATGCGTCAACAACGACAAACTTTACAATTTAAGGCTGCTTTGGAAAAATGTTTGGATAAACCAGTTTTCCATGGGGATACTATAGAAGATGCTTGTCCTCCTACCCATAATCCTCACTATAGAGAAACAAGATTTTCTCGTAAAGCCCATTCTATCCTAAATAATCCCCAACCCATTCAACCTTGGTCGGTAGATTTAGAGGATACTATAGCTATTGCTGAAAGTTCTGAAAATATTATTCCTGAAAATCAACCAAGTACTAATTTACCAGATAACTTAATTGAAGAGGTGATGAAAGAGTTATCACAGGTACAAGAATT
Organism: Anabaena sp. FACHB-1237; assembly: GCF_014696225.1. Classification (GTDB taxonomy): domain Bacteria; phylum Cyanobacteriota; class Cyanobacteriia; order Cyanobacteriales; family Nostocaceae; genus FACHB-1237. The sequence goes on from NZ_JACJPV010000012.1 coordinate 114,571, forward strand.
ATCAAATATTACTCCTATTACCTCTCCTACAAATAATACCTCTAAGATTGATCATGAAGAAATGGAAGATTATTGGTTAGATAGTCCATCTGGTACACAAACTACTTTAAGCGATGATGCATTTATTTCTATTTTACCTGAATCAATTAAAAAGGAACAGGAGGAGAAAAAAGAGACTTTATCACCCCAACAATCACCTTCTCCTTTAATTTACCCTCAACGCCCCCCAAAAGGACGTAAATCTTTAGCTTCTGTAGAACTTCCTAATTTTCGCACCAAAGGGGGGACTGCTGATAGCTGATAGCTGACTACTAACTGCTGACTATTGACTCCTGATATTTGATAGCTAATAACTGATAGATAATTACTCACTAGTATTTTGATAAATCCCATCAAGCATTTGATAAGATGAAAAATGTCACAAATAGAAATTATAGGTAAATCGAGGACTGACGAAGAATGACCCAAGTGGTTTTAGGAGAAAATGAAGGCATAGATTCAGCCCTACGTCGCTTTAAACGCCAAGTTTCTAAAGCTGGTATATTGGCTGATGTGAAGTATCACCGGCATTTTGAAACACCCTTAGAAAAGCGCAAACGGAAAGCTGTTGCTGCTAGACGTAAACGCCGTTTTAAATAAGCCTATTTTGGTTTTTACTGGTTGTTACTGTTGTTGTTTGATGTTTGAACGATAACAGGTAACAACTTTTTTATAACCTCTTTTCTCGACTATTCATAAGTATAATTTATTAATTATCAAAAATAGTTGAAAAATTTATAATTAACAAAAGTTTACTAACCATTCATTTTTATATTGTCTTAATCATTAATTGAGAATTATTTCTATTTATCAACGATCTTGCAATACTTTCAGCGATTTGGTATAATTCTACAAGATTTGTACAATGGGGTTTTATTGTCAAATAATAATCAAATAATAAATTGCCTGAATGTATAGTTTTAAAACCCTTGCTTGACAACTATTTCAGAATTGGGCAACATTTAGGCAATATTTAAAACCAAAAAACCAAAAAACTAAAACACAAAACTTAACACTGGGAGGAAAATTTATGGAAGATTCTGGTAAAAATTTTACCAAAAATTATCTAGTATCATCTAGTTTTATGAGAACCAAAAAGACAGTGCTTGACAAATGAGACCTTTTGTGGTATGTGGAGCATAAACTATATAATTACAATTATATGATGATTTATATAATGGCTTATAGATGAGATTAAAAACTTTGGTAAGAAGGTTCAGATATCAATATCATAAGATATGATTATTTTTCTGTGAATGTTTGTATGAATGTGAAGAAATTAAGATTACAAAAATGAAAATTTTTGTTTTAATATACAAATCGAAAAAGTGTAAAGATATTTAGGGAATTAACTGTGTACAAGAAAACATCATTCTTTTTAGCGGTTTTATTATTAGGATGTTTTTACACTACTACACCTGTGGTAGCAAAGACAAGTTTATTAGTGTCACAAGCTAATAAGTCAGAGTTGAGAAACTTGCTAGAAGAGGGGAAAAGATTAGTAGATGCTGGTGATTATAATGGAGCGATCGCTGTTTATCTAGAGGCGAGTAAATTAGCGCCAAGAAATGCTAAAATTCACTCTGGAATTGGTTATTTATATACGCAACAAAGTAAATTTCCTGATGCTTTAGCAGCTTATCGTCGAGCCTTAGCTATTGATCCTAATAACAGCGATTTTTACTATGCTGTAGGTTATATCAAAAGTGGTATGAACGATATTGTAGGAGCAAAAGAAGCCTATCGTCGTTCCATCCAACTTAATCGTAATAATCTTAATGCTTATTTAGGTTTGGGTGTGACTCAAGCCATGCTAGGTGATTTTGATGCAGCTATGTGGGCTTATCAACAAGCATTAGAGTTGAATAAAAATAACCCTCGTACTTATGAGTTAATGGCGGGAATGTTTAAGAAAAAACGTCAAATTAGCCAAGCAAATGGGGCTTTACAAAGAGCTTTAAATTTATATCGCCAAAATAATGATTTAGATGGTGTAAATAGAGTGGAAGGGATGTTAAGGGTAAATAATTGAGGAGTCGGAAGTTGGGATTTAAGCTGATGTGCGGCTAAACTCTATAACTAAAAAACCTAAAATTACTGTAGTGCAAGCAAGATGCTTGCATCTATTATCCAAATTAAAAGCACAACAGCTTATCACTGCTAAAGCTGACAATTCCCATTTCACGCCCTACTGATACTTTTAACCGAGACATTCCCTGACATCTGAGATATCGTGAATGTCCAGTACAACATTACCAACTGAGTTGATAAAGGTGGTATCCCACATTGCCTTGAGGAAAATCCCCAAAGCTCCATTAAAATCTCGCGGTATGTCATAACCGCAATTAGGGCAAACAAAGCTCTTA